>NZ_MQMG01000186.1 GCF_001908025.1 Geobacillus proteiniphilus | reverse complement strand
GTCCTGCCCGATGCCGATCGTCCGCACGAAAAAGGCGAATCAACGAATTGGAGCCGGGCCAAGTGTTGGAAGTGCAGGCGACGGATAAGGGGTCCAAAGCCGATATCAAAGCATGGGCGGAAAGCACAGGGCATCAATATTTAGGAACAATTGAAGAAAATGGGATTTTGAAACATTATATCCGCAAGGCACACAGGGGATA
>NZ_MQMG01000185.1 GCF_001908025.1 Geobacillus proteiniphilus | reverse complement strand
TTTGCCGCATGGACGACTTCCGTGCCGAATTGCAGCGTCCCCTTGCCGCCGGATTCGGTGTCTTTAATCACTTGCACGCGCTGACCAGCGACGATGATGTCCCACTCTTCACTTTTCGCTGTCGGGACGAATTCACGCAGTTCTTGCATGCGCTGTTCTTTGGACAACAGCACTTGCTGGATCAAATAGTGGTCAAGGCCATA
>NZ_MQMG01000184.1 GCF_001908025.1 Geobacillus proteiniphilus | reverse complement strand
AAAACTCAAAATTCGCTGATCCACAAAGAGGACAAGAAATAGGCTGCTTGTCCTCTTCAACAGTAAAACCTTCTCCACAAACACTGCATGTGTACACATCCAATCTAATCATGCTTGCCCCTCCTCTTCTTCGTGTAAAGCATACAAACCGCAATGGCACTTCAATTTCGGAATGACCGTGATGCTCCAGACTTCAAAACCACAGAT
>NZ_MQMG01000183.1 GCF_001908025.1 Geobacillus proteiniphilus | reverse complement strand
TCAGGAAGACGATGCCGAGGCTTTCTGTGTCATCCGCAGCGTCGTTTCCACCCTGCAAAAACACGGAAAGCCGGTGTGGGAATCGTTGCAAAGACTTCTAAGCGGAGAGCCTCTTCAAACGATTCTCCATTCCTCCTAGGGCATTTTCGATACTGGGAATGCCCTATTGGTGCTGGATTCTGAAAATCTCGCTAGTACTGGGCTGAATAGATA
>NZ_MQMG01000182.1 GCF_001908025.1 Geobacillus proteiniphilus | reverse complement strand
GCAGGAAGACGATGCCGAGGCTTTCTGTGTCATCCGCAGCGTCGTTTCCACCCTGCAAAAACACGGAAAGCCGGTGTGGGAATCGTTGCAAAGACTTCTAAGCGGAGAGCCTCTTCAAACGATTCTCCATTCCTCCTAGGGCATTTTCGATACTGGGAATGCCCTATTGGTGCTGGATTCTGAAAATCTCGCTAGTACTGGGCTGAATAGATA
>NZ_MQMG01000181.1 GCF_001908025.1 Geobacillus proteiniphilus | reverse complement strand
ACGGTAATTGACGATTTGAAGCTCGTTTCTGATTCTGGTACATAAAATTTATTATTCTTTTGATGAATAGAACTTAGCCACTCTTCATACGAAATCGAATCCACCAACCCATTCATCGACTGTCGTTTCTAGCCTTTTGTGTACTCCGATTCATCAAAATACGGAATCGTCGTCGTTCGGCAACGGACATGAAATGTCGGTGCCGTTGTGCCAGGG
>NZ_MQMG01000180.1 GCF_001908025.1 Geobacillus proteiniphilus | reverse complement strand
CTTGACCTATGAGCGGCTTCTTCCGACGGTTATCTAGTTTTGAAGGAATGAATTTCCTTCTTGACATTGTTTATTTTTCAAGTATAATAAATGATGTCAAAATCCAAACGCTTGCCTAGTGGCTATGGCGGAGGGGAAACACCCGTTCCCATCCCGAACACGGAAGTTAAGCCCTCCAGCGCCGATGGTAGTTGGGGCCAGCGCCCCTGCAAGAGTAGGTCGCTGCTAGGC
>NZ_MQMG01000179.1 GCF_001908025.1 Geobacillus proteiniphilus | reverse complement strand
TTTGATCAATGGCTTGTTGAGCACCAGCGACTAACAGTTGGTTGTTGTTATTGTTGCGTGCCATCGTTGATCATCTCCTCTTAAAAATTTTTTGATGGTTGGGGTGGTTGGATTTGCACCAACACTTCACGCTGCAAGGCGTGTGCCAAGCTTGGCTGAACCCACCGGCCCACCCGCTTTTGGCTTCGCCAGCGTCCCCGTTGCAACGGATGGGTGATTTCGCTGGCGGTA
>NZ_MQMG01000178.1 GCF_001908025.1 Geobacillus proteiniphilus | reverse complement strand
TTTTCCCGGCATCCTGCCACCACCGCCAGACAGGTTTCCAATTGGATTTCCCACAGACAAACACCGCAGCCGCCGCGTAGAACACTGCCAATGCGGCACCGCCAAAGCTGTCTTGGATGTACATTGTCAAGTCGTTGGCCCCAGCCCAATACGGAATTGTTTTTAGGGCTAAACCAAGGCATATCGCCCACCTTATCAGGCGGCGCAGCTTGGCGGGCGAGTGACGGTCGGGTTC
>NZ_MQMG01000177.1 GCF_001908025.1 Geobacillus proteiniphilus | reverse complement strand
GACGATATTGCCAAACCGTCGACGCGAAAACGATTTGAACAAATCGTCCGCGAAATATGGCGTACGAAAACCCGGGAGCGTTTAACGAGGCGCTGATTGAGCTCGGCGCCCTTGTTTGCACGCCACGCCGCCCGTCGTGCCTTCTTTGTCCGGTGCAAGCCTACTGCCAAGCGTTCGCCGAAGGGGTGGCGGAAGAGCTGCCGGTGAAAACGAAAAAAACAGCGGTCAAACAAGTGCCGCTCGCTA
>NZ_MQMG01000176.1 GCF_001908025.1 Geobacillus proteiniphilus | reverse complement strand
AGGACCTGCCGATACATAATGGCCGCCATGTTTTCAAATGATAAAGATGGAGGTGGCTTCGATTGGAACCGATGCTATGCCCAAACTGCAAAACGAATCGGACGCGGTTTCATCTCATTGAGCAGCATCCCGCGTGCGGTCAAGCTCGATCCGCACACCGGCGACATTGAGCACGAATACACAAACGAAGCGCTCGAACCGTTCCATCTCCCATACCGCGGCCCGAGCTACCGCGTCCAATGCGGCGTCTGCGGGCTGATCGAAG
>NZ_MQMG01000175.1 GCF_001908025.1 Geobacillus proteiniphilus | reverse complement strand
GCCAAGCTCGGGTAATACGCTCCGGACTCGATTTGCTGAATGAGCCAGTTCCTCTCTTCGAGATTATGTACTTGCGAGAATTCGAACGCGATTTTGTCCGTGTAAATTTTGCGCAAATGCAAGATGGCGTCCCAGCCGTTTTTGACATGCGCCGGAGCGTGCGGGCAAAGAAACGCGACCGGAATTCGCTTTAAGTCTTCTTCAGTTAAGTCGTATTCGTCAAGCGTCCAAGCGGCGCAGCTTTTTCTCCTTTTTGACAAGCGGATTCG
>NZ_MQMG01000174.1 GCF_001908025.1 Geobacillus proteiniphilus | reverse complement strand
GAATCATTTCTTTATACCGCGGGGTGAGCATGAACGCATTCTTTCGTGGCGATAAACCGCGTTCCCATCTCAATCCCTTCCGCTCCAAGCGCCAATGCCGCCATCAACCCGCGTCCATCGGCGATGCCGCCCGAGGCGATGACCGGGATCGATACGGAGTCAACGACTTTCGGAATGAGGACGAACGTGCCAGTATCGTATTTGCCGAGATGCCCGCCCCCTTCCTGACCGACGACCATCACCGCATCAGCGCCGAGCTCCTCTGCTTTCACTGCCT
>NZ_MQMG01000173.1 GCF_001908025.1 Geobacillus proteiniphilus | reverse complement strand
AGTTAGTTGTCCAACTCCTTTTAAAACTGTGTGACATCATCGCTCAACACGGAAAAAAATCAAGGCGTTATACAAAAAAGAGCGCTTTAGACATTATCGAGAGTTTGGTCATCATGCCGGTGTCATAAGAAATTCCCGCCTCATATACCATGAAAAAAACCTTCTATAGGGAAGGTGTATTTGGCATGCCTATCTTTATATATTCTCACGGTCACAGCCTCCAAAGATGAAAAGTGAAGCCTTGGAGCTACTCGCTCCAAGGCTTCACTTGATGGCTAT
>NZ_MQMG01000172.1 GCF_001908025.1 Geobacillus proteiniphilus | reverse complement strand
AAAGGCGTTCAGCCGCGATATGCGCATCGCCGTCAACACGATCCGCCAGTCGCTTTCCATGGTCGAAAAGCAGCGGGGTGTCCGTCCAATCTGAAGAAGAAGAATTCGATGACTACTATCAAATTACGATTCGAATCGCGAAAAAATAACGAAAGTCACCTTTTGCCTCATCAAGCACAGCTGATGGGGTTTTTTCTTTCAGAAAACAAAGTCATTTTCCTGTTTTCGTGCTAAAATAAAATGGATTGAGGAAGAGATAGAGGTAGGTGGCATCGTGGG
>NZ_MQMG01000171.1 GCF_001908025.1 Geobacillus proteiniphilus | reverse complement strand
GAAAAGCGGAAGCGCCGTAATTTCGCCTAAAGACAGCCCGCGTCCTGCGGGCAACGGCGAAATATCGCCATCCTGGCGATCTCGAAGCCAAATGTTCTTCACCCGCAGGGGTGCTTGCACCCCGAGGGGGAAGGTTATTTGGCAGAAGAGAGCCAGGCGCTGGAGCTAGACATTAGTCGTGATTCGGTGCACAACCGCGCTTTCGTTTCGTTCGGTTTTGAGGGAACGAGTCATGTTCTCTCAAGTCATTTGCGCCTGTGTCTGCAAGCAAGCTCGAGGAAGATAG
>NZ_MQMG01000170.1 GCF_001908025.1 Geobacillus proteiniphilus | reverse complement strand
AATTGGCACTTTGCTATAGGTGGCAGGTTGTCGGAGTTCATTGAGCCAATTCCTCCCTCACTCCCGAGCAACGTATGCAACGCATGTCATTTAATTGATTAAAATTTTAGCACAATTGACGATAATGTCAATCATAGTTTTTCGATAGGAATTGTTTTTATGCGAAACAGCTGCATTGCCTGCCTAGCAGCAGATGGGAACGTTATTTTTTGCGCAGGCTTCCGAGCTCTTCGACAATCGCCTGCATTTCGCTTGGGCTGAACGTCTCGCGTTTCATCACCATCTC
>NZ_MQMG01000169.1 GCF_001908025.1 Geobacillus proteiniphilus | reverse complement strand
CGTTAGTTGTCCAACTCCTTTTAAAACTGTGTGACATCATCGCTCAACACGGAAAAAAATCAAGGCGTTATACAAAAAAGAGCGCTTTAGACATTATCGAGAGTTTGGTCATCATGCCGGTGTCATAAGAAATTCCCGCCTCATATACCATGAAAAAAACCTTCTATAGGGAAGGTGTATTTGGCATGCCTATCTTTATATATTCTCACGGTCACAGCCTCCAAAGATGAAAAGTGAAGCCTTGGAGCTACTCGCTCCAAGGCTTCACTTGATGGCTATGGAGGCCACCTCC
>NZ_MQMG01000168.1 GCF_001908025.1 Geobacillus proteiniphilus | reverse complement strand
ATGTCTAGCTCCAGCGCCTGGCTCTCTTCTGCCAAATAACCTTCCCCCTCGGGGTGCAAGCACCCCTGCGGGTGAAGAACATTTGGCTTCGAGATCGCCAGGATGGCGATATTTCGCCGTTGCCCGCAGGACGCGGGCTGCCTTTAGGCGAAATTACGGCGCTTCCGCTTTTCTCCCTGTCTAGCTCCGGCTCGCCGCCGCTCGGGGTCAAATAACCTTCGCCTTCGGGATGTGAACATCCCTCCAGGCGAAGAACATTTGCCCATCGCGGCGAAACGCTCGCCTTCGCTTTTC
>NZ_MQMG01000167.1 GCF_001908025.1 Geobacillus proteiniphilus | reverse complement strand
GGATACCAATAGAGCGTGAGCGCCATCTTCACTCCTCCCTTTCATTTCCGCTGTGTGGCAAACAAATAAGAAGCACCAGGCAAACGCCTGGCACTTCCCATTATCACACAATATACCGTTCGGCTTCAATGAGCGCGGCGGCCGCTTCGCGTTTTTTCGCGATCACGTTGATCGGCGTATGGCGCGTCAGCCGTCGGAGAGCGGCGAGCATCATCCGCAGCGTGTCTCCTTGTTCGACGGCGACGAGCGTTTCTTTCGCATGGGCTTCAATTTCATTGAACGCCTCTTGGCAGAAAA
>NZ_MQMG01000166.1 GCF_001908025.1 Geobacillus proteiniphilus | reverse complement strand
CCTCACCGACTTCGGGTGTTGCAAGCTCTCGTGGTGTGACGGGCGGTGTGTACAAGGCCCGGGAACGTATTCACCGCGGCATGCTGATCCGCGATTACTAGCGATTCCGGCTTCATGCAGGCGAGTTGCAGCCTGCAATCCGAACTGAGAGCGGCTTTTTGGGATTCGCTCCCCCTCGCGGGTTCGCAGCCCTTTGTACCGCCCATTGTAGCACGTGTGTAGCCCAGGTCATAAGGGGCATGATGATTTGACGTCATCCCCACCTTCCTCCGACTTGTCGCCGGCAGTCCCTCTAGAGTGCCCAACC
>NZ_MQMG01000165.1 GCF_001908025.1 Geobacillus proteiniphilus | reverse complement strand
CTCGTCCATCATCTGCAAACACACGATTGACTTGCACCGCCGCAAAACCAAATTAACAAATATGCAATTGAAATGCTTAATGCCACCATCCATTTTTTCATTGTTTACCCCTCGCTTTCAATAATGGTTGGTTGCGGAAGCGTCACAATGAATCGGCTTCCTCGTTTTTCTTCACTTTGTACATTAATCGTTCCGCCATGGGCATCAACAATCCATTTGGCGATCGAAAGACCAATCCCATATCCTTGTTGTCTTTGCGAACGCGATGGATCAACGCGATAAAATCTTTCAAATATATATTTTTGATG
>NZ_MQMG01000164.1 GCF_001908025.1 Geobacillus proteiniphilus | reverse complement strand
GTTTTTCAAGTTCTTTCAGCCTGTCGTATTCCGTCCATTTGCTGACACTAGTGCTTTTCGCAAATGTTTCATAATGAACAGGCACATTTGTTTTTTGGTATAAGTCGATCCGATCAACTTCTAAAGAAATTGCTTTCGACGTTCAGTTAACAACATCCCCCCATCACCCAAAAACCCAAAAAATAATCATTACGTTATTAACTATAAGACCAATAAAAACTTTTGTCAACTCGAAAATGCCGCATGAGTCAGTCAAGACTTTGTGGAGAACCTTTTTTTCGGTTCACTAGGATCATTGTTAATCATAGGGCATT
>NZ_MQMG01000163.1 GCF_001908025.1 Geobacillus proteiniphilus | reverse complement strand
GTGAATTCGCCGACCCCGCTGATTGGTACGGCATAGGCGACGCCTGTCAGCCCGAAGGCGGACAACATAAGAGTGAGGGCAAAAAATCCTCCGAGCAAGGCGAGAAGCAACGGTTTTTTCGCCGTGTGCCCTCCTACAATCAGTGATTGGCTGGCCATATTCATGAACATTCTCCTCCCCTTCACATAAATTGAAAGCGCTTTAAATATAGATTTAATTAAATATTAAAATAATTCAAATAAAATAAAATCCCTACATTTGTAGGGTTTTTTCCCGTCTTCGTCGCAGAGGGGAGAAGGAATCAACGCACGCG
>NZ_MQMG01000162.1 GCF_001908025.1 Geobacillus proteiniphilus | reverse complement strand
TCACGGCCATGATACATTTTTTGGGTGTAAGCGTAAAGGAGTCAATTTTGGTCATCATTTTCGGATGATAGGCGGAGGTGCCCCCTCCTTTGTAGTAAGGAAGAAACGTCTCCATCGGGATGCGTTCAACCATCTCATGAACCACGTGGGCCATGTTATCCCGCGGAATGAGATCGGCGATGTTGCTTGGCAAAGAGAGGTTGTCCATGGTATACTCTTTAAAGGAAATATGATCATGTTTCATAAAAGAATCGCCCTTCTTTCGGTGGTAGTGGTTTCGGTGACTCTATTCTACCAGAAAAAAGGGCGATTCTTCTATATTTGGGGCAAAAAA
>NZ_MQMG01000161.1 GCF_001908025.1 Geobacillus proteiniphilus | reverse complement strand
GTTCCGGCAGCACGGCCAGCTTTTCTTTCAGCCGGTCGTTCACTGGCCATCACCCCACCCTGCTCCATCGACCCATTCGTACAGCGTAATCGTCCCATACACCGGATCGGCAAGCAAACTGGAACGATACGTTTTCACTTTGCGCACATGGCTAGAAACATCGACCCCTTGGGCGCGAAATCCATCAACGACATGGTCGGTCATATAAATTGTAGCATGGCGGTAGTTTTCTTTGTCTTGCAAAAAGAAGGAAAAATGGAGCACGTCTTTATGCGGAAACGGCGCGTGTAAATAGTCAAACACGCGCGTCTCTTCCCACGTATATACCACAAACGGCTGC
>NZ_MQMG01000160.1 GCF_001908025.1 Geobacillus proteiniphilus | reverse complement strand
AGGCCGAGGCTGCCCTCCGGGGCTCTTCCTCCTCCACTGACCCCTTTCTCCACCCGATCCCGTCGATTCGGGCCACCATCGCGTTTTAGAAACGCCCGAAGCCCTTGGTCTTTCCAGCTGCGGCGGGATTTCACCCGATGCGCCAACCGGCTCATCACGCTCTCGGCGTGGCCCATCGGACGCATGCCGGTCGTCTCCACCCCTTGCTCGGACAGCCACTCCCGATCGTCCTGGATGCATCCCGGCATCGACTCGATCCGGCGGATCATGGCAGCCAGCTGTTGTTCTTTCGCTTCGTCCTCCAACGTGCCGACCGTGCTGTTCAGCTCCACGAGAAGCCC
>NZ_MQMG01000159.1 GCF_001908025.1 Geobacillus proteiniphilus | reverse complement strand
AAACAACGTCTTCAACTTGGTGACGAAGCGCGCCGTCTGCGAAGAAAATGCGACGATGGAATGGATCGACGGCAACATCGGCTCGAAATTGACGATGAAATACCCGGCCGTCATCTTAAAAGGCGAAGGGGCGCGCGGCTTGACGCTGTCGATCGCCATCGCCGGCAAAGGGCAGCATCAAGACGCCGGGGCGAAAATGATCCATTTGGCCCCAAATCATATTGTCTATAGTCGCGAACGATGTCATCGATGAACATATTGAGGCGCACGCAGTCCGGACACCAAGTTGTGTAAAACTTGATGATCGTTGGTTTATCACCGGAAATGACCGCCTCGAATTGCTCCA
>NZ_MQMG01000158.1 GCF_001908025.1 Geobacillus proteiniphilus | reverse complement strand
CCTCCCTCTAGAAATGTTGATCTATCAAGGCTTTTCGGCCTCTCAGGGGTGTCCAAAAAATATTTTTCGACAAAATCCCTTACATCCTTTTTCAGTTTTGTGGATATCTTACAGACCTAGGGTGCGCTTCGCGGCCACGGCTGGTTATATTTTCCTGCCGCGGGGGGGAAGCATATTCGATGCACCCTTTGGATCTCCGCGTCGCTGATGAGGACGAACCCTCCCATGTCTCCGGGCGTCTTCGCGCCAACATTCCCTCGTTCGGTCTCGTCATCAGGCGGAGGCCGGCCAAGCTCCTTTAGGGACTCAAGGTCGAATGGATGAAATCACGCCAGCTTCTCCGGTGTCAT
>NZ_MQMG01000157.1 GCF_001908025.1 Geobacillus proteiniphilus | reverse complement strand
CATCGACGATATGAATGAGATGCTTGATGACCGGTTTAGGAAAGCTGCAGCGTCAACCCCAACGTGAAGAAAAACTTGTGGATTCCTTGGTGATGTGCTAATCTATTCATGAGACATGAACCTCCTTGTGGGTAGTTGTGAGCACATCTATTTTACCCAAGGAGTCGGGTTCATGTCTCCTTTTTGTTTGATTGTCAATTTATGTTAGTGAATTTGCTCATCTACAGGTTCTAATCATTTTTTCGCTTTTAGTGAAAGATTCCTATTTTATTTTAACATACGAGTAACTATTCAGCCACATCATAAAGTGAGCTGAATATTTTCTTCTTTCCTTGTCTATGATGTGAAT
>NZ_MQMG01000156.1 GCF_001908025.1 Geobacillus proteiniphilus | reverse complement strand
CAATGAGAGCACCACTTATATTTGGCTGTGCTCCACCATACGCCAATTTCGAAATTTCTGTCGAGGAACTAATCACAAAATAATTTCTATACGCTGCATATAAAATGTTATCATTAATCGTTTTGATATTTCCAACGCGTTGGTTTTGCATAGCGATTTCGTCCGAATTATATATACCTATTTTCCCAGTAGTAGCCCCAGACATTGCGATTAATAAGTCGCCTTTGCGCACCAAAAACTTTTCATTGTAGAGCTCTCCTAGGAACCCTAACAGCGGTTTCGGGAGTTGTTTCCATACCATTTAAATCGGATATTCGAATTATTGGTATACCCTCATCAGAATAATCAGTGCTTT
>NZ_MQMG01000155.1 GCF_001908025.1 Geobacillus proteiniphilus | reverse complement strand
AATTTTTTGAAAAATGTTCGTAATATGATTTTTCACGGTATGGACGCTAATGAACAGCCGTTCTGAAATTTCGCGATTGCTGCAGCCTTGAATGAGCAGCTCCAATACATCCATCTCCCGGGCTGTCAACTGCTCGGACAGCATGTCGATATTGACCGTCCCATCATTCCCACCGTGAGCCTTGCCGCTAATCATCATCGCACCAATCGCGGCCAGCGCCGTCATATACACTTCCGCCTCTTTCGCTTCCCTTTCTTTCTTTATATGAACGGCGAGAACGCCATAGCGGCCATCGCCGACGAAAAACGGCACTTCCATCACCGGTTTGCCCTCGACATAAAGCAACGCCGGCACCTCGC
>NZ_MQMG01000154.1 GCF_001908025.1 Geobacillus proteiniphilus | reverse complement strand
CACGAGTGTTGATTATCCAAAATTAGACATACGTCTTCCATAAATTTGGGCATACTCAAACAAAGCAGCGGCCATCCCGGATTTCCAATCGAGAGGAAGCTGCCCAGAGAAAAAACGGCGAACAAACGAAATGAAGGAAAGAGAGACGTTCGTCCGTTTTTTGGTTTGATCATACAGCCATCGCAGCAACACATACGCAATGAACGCCCCAAACAGCTGATTGTATACCGCATTTTCCGTCGTGCCAAACAAGGTTGGGACATTCAGATATTGCTTTACCCAGCGGAAAAAGACTTCAACGGTCCAACGTTGTTGGTACATGTCGGCAATGGTTTCCGCAGACGCATGGAAGAGATTCGTCACGACCC
>NZ_MQMG01000153.1 GCF_001908025.1 Geobacillus proteiniphilus | reverse complement strand
CATGTCTATTTTGTCCATTCGTATTATGTCGTTCCGGGGGATGAGGACGTCGTGCTCGCGAGCAGTGAATATGACGTTGATGTTCCGGCGGTCGTCGGGCGCGGCTATGTGTTTGGCACACAGTTTCATCCGGAAAAAAGCGGCGCGGTCGGCATGAGCATCTTGAACAATTATGTCGGCATCGTCACGGGAAGGGGGAACGGCTGATGGCGGCGTTTACGATTTATCCGGCGATCGATATGCGCGGCGGCCGATGCGTCCGCCTGCTGCAAGGCGATTACAACAAAGAAACGGTGTACGGCGATTCGCCGGTCGCGATGGCCGAGCAATTCGCCGCCCAAGGGGCGGAGTGGATTCATATGGTCGATTTGGACGGAGCGAAAGAAGGGCGCCGC
>NZ_MQMG01000152.1 GCF_001908025.1 Geobacillus proteiniphilus | reverse complement strand
TGTCCTCTTGGGGTTGTAGGACCGCTCACTGTGGGAGTGAGAAAGGAACGGGGTAGACGAACCGGTCTGGAACGGCCGGCCGGAGAAGGTGAGAGCCCTGTAGTCGAAACTTCGTTCCCTCCCGAGCGGATCCTGAGTACGGCGGGACACGGGAAATCCCGTCGGAAGCAGGGAGGACCATCTCCCAAGGCTAAATACTCCCTAGTGACCGATAGTGCACCAGTACCGTGAGGGAAAGGTGAAAAGCACCCCGGGAGGGGAGTGAAAGAGAACCTGAAACCGTGTGCCTACAAGTAGTCAGAGCCCGTTGATGGGTGATGGCGTGCCTTTTGTAGAATGAACCGGCGAGTGACGATGGCGTGCGAGGTTAAGCCGAAGAGGCGGAGCCGCAGCGAAAGCGAGTCTGAATAGGGCGTGAA
>NZ_MQMG01000151.1 GCF_001908025.1 Geobacillus proteiniphilus | reverse complement strand
CGACAGCTATGATTTCGCCGCGGTTTACCATGAGATGAACCATTTCTGCACCGTCGAGCTGAGCGCGTTTTACTTGGATATGGCGAAAGACAATTTTGTACATCGAAGCGGCTGACTCCCGCGCCCCGCCGCGCCGTGCAGACGGTGCTGTATGAAACGGTCGTCGCGTTGGCGAAGCTCATCGCGCCGATTTTGCCGCATACCGCCGATGAAGTGTGGGAGCATATCCCGAATCGAAGAGAAAACGTCGAAAGCGTCCAGCTCACCGATATGCCGGAGCCGATCGCGATCGACGGCGAAGAAGCGCTGCTGGCGAAATGGGATGCGTTTATGGACGTGCGCGATGACATTTTAAAAGCGCTCGAGAACGCGGCGCAATGAAAAAGTGATCGGCAAATCGCTGACGGCCAGCGTCATCGTCTACC
>NZ_MQMG01000150.1 GCF_001908025.1 Geobacillus proteiniphilus | reverse complement strand
CCGCTCATTGTCGACAACACGGTGGCCAGCCCATACTTATTGCGGCCCATTGAATTCGGCGCCGATATCGTCGTCCACTCAGCGACGAAGTTCATCGGCGGGCACGGCAATTCGATCGGCGGTGTGATTGTTGACAGCGGCAAGTTTGACTGAAAAGGGAGCGGCAAGTTTTCCGGAGTTCACCGAGCCAGACCCGAGCTACCACGGTTTGGTGTATGTGGACGCCGTTGGCGAAGCGGCGTACATCACGAAAGCGCGCATCCAGCTCTTGCGCGATTTGGGAGCAGCGTTGTCGCCGTTTAATGCGTTTTTTCGTTAAATCACCGGCTTTCTATACTGGGCAACGTTGTGTTGCACGCAAAAGACTGATCGAAAGGTGAATAGACGAATAGAAAACCGCCGTCGGCCATGTTGAAGCCGGATGA
>NZ_MQMG01000149.1 GCF_001908025.1 Geobacillus proteiniphilus | reverse complement strand
CTCACATTTCGCACCCTCTCGACGAAAATCGGGAGGATTTTTTCGTTCCGATGTCGAATGAATCCTTGACACACAAGGAACGTAAAGGAGTTTTTCTCTTATGAACGTTCAAGTCAAAAAGGTCTATCGCAATTCTTATTTGAATATAATAAGTGCCCTATTCAAGAAACTGGGTCTGCCTCAATTGATTGACCATCTCGTGCCCGTCGATCCGCAGTGCCAAACGCGAGTCAGCGATGCCGTTCAGGCCATCCTCTACAATGTGTTTGACGGCCGGCAAGCCCTTGTTCACTTGGAACATTGGGCTCAGGAGGTCGATTGTGAGAAACTCATCCGTCCCGATCTCCATCCTTCCTGGTTGAACGACGATGCGTTGGCCCGTCATCTCGATCGCCTGTATGAGGCTGGCATTCACAACGTCATCAGCACTTGCTTGATTCATATTTATCT
>NZ_MQMG01000148.1 GCF_001908025.1 Geobacillus proteiniphilus | reverse complement strand
TGTTATTGACAAAATCGAATGGTTTGATTATAATGACGCTTGCTGTTTTGTTTAGTTTTGAGGGAACTTATCGTTCCTTGCAATGTGTATATGGGCCTATAGCTCAGCTGGTCAGAGCGCACGCCTGATAAGCGTGAGGTCGGTGGTTCAAGTCCACTTAGGCCCATCGGATGGGGCCTTAGCTCAGCTGGGAGAGCGCCTGCTTTGCAAGCAGGAGGTCATCGGTTCGATCCCGATAGGCTCCACCATATCGATGTTTCCTCCAATGAAAATCGTTCCTTGAAAACTAGATAACCGGAAAGAAAAGCGGAGGCTCGTTATTTCGCCTAAAAGCGGCCCGCGTCCTGCGGGCAACGGCGAAATATCGCCATCCTGGCGATCTCGAGGCCAAATGTTCTTCACCCGCTGGGGTGCTTGCACCCCGAGGGGGAAGGTTATTTGGCAGAAGAGAGCCAGGCGCCGAAGCTAGACAGGAAGAAGCCGAGACGC
>NZ_MQMG01000147.1 GCF_001908025.1 Geobacillus proteiniphilus | reverse complement strand
CCGCGTGTATCGCTATGAGGGGGCCATCCATGGCCTCGATGACGCCGTGGTGCTGCTCGCTTGGAAGGCGGATCAGCCGATGACGCCGGAACATCTCCATTGTGTCTTGAGCACTGACCGGGAGCTCGGGGACGAAGACATCTTGCGTTACTATGCTCAGCGTTGGACGATCGAGTGCTTTTTCCGGCAGGCGAAAGATCAACTGAAGCTGGATGGATACCGAGTTCGCCACATTCGGGCGGTGAAACGGTATTGGGCGGTGGTGCTGCTCTCCTGCGTGTATAGCATCGCCGAATCCCAGCAAGACCTCTCCGCCGGATTGGAGCTTCTTCGATCGCGGAAAGGCCATAGCGTCATAGAGTTCATTTATGACGCCGCAAAGCAAGATATTCCCATTGATGTGATCAAAAAACAGCTCCATGTCGCCTAAGGGGGACCCTGTTTGTCTCTTAAAGCATGGAAATTATTGTAATGAAAAATGCTCATCTACAG
>NZ_MQMG01000146.1 GCF_001908025.1 Geobacillus proteiniphilus | reverse complement strand
AAGAACGTATGATTTTCTATACTTTTTTCCTCGAAAAAACGGAATATATGATTATTTTACGCCAAAAAATTATTCAAAAGTGCTTGATCAAACTTACTTTTTTTCCTCAAAAAGTGATCACAAAGACGGTTCATCTGTTCCTAGTCCCCTCGTTCCATGCACCAGACAAGATCATAGACGGGGCAAAAGCGGCCCGTTTTGTGAAGAAGACAAGCCTGTATATCGTCGTGAATATTCAGTTCATGTAAAATCTTCGGCAACGGCTGATGCAAGAGAACATCAAAAAGCGAGCAACCCCCCATTAAAAACAAGCTCGCCTTGTCCTGCTCATATCCGAATAGATCACCGGGCAACTTACAAGCTTTCCCTCTTGAAGGACAGCGTCACAATCTCTTGATACAGATGGGCATGCAGATCGTATAATTTCTGCAGCGCCAATACAGAAATCCACTTTTTCAGCTCATTGATGACTAATAACATGATCGCATGACGGATCGACTTGACTTTTTGGCCG
>NZ_MQMG01000145.1 GCF_001908025.1 Geobacillus proteiniphilus | reverse complement strand
AAAAAGTATAAGAAGTGCTGCATGAACAAACAGCAGAATCATGAAATCAAACAGGTGCGCCAGCGCCGCTTTTTTGGCCAAAAATATGAGCTGTCGCAAATGGTGCAGCGAATTTTTGGATGAATCGCTGTCTTACAACGAACAAGCAGTGGCGAGACGGACGTTTTACCCAAAAAAATAGAGGGTATGAAGTATTTATAATATTTTGGAATTTTTTGAAACACTTTGGTGCTTGTTCATTCACCGTTTTCCCAATGGAATGCGCGTCATTGAATGGTTCCAGCGCGACAAAGGACACCGTCTCCCGTTGGAGCACGGAGCGCATTTTGGCGCTTCTGCGTGTTTCTTCATGGGGACGGCTTATCCATTCGGACATCGGTTAGAGAAGCGATGGTGGTATGTCGGCCGTAGCTGGATGGTTCGACTGGGTTGCGCGTTGTGGCTGCTGTCGTGTGAAGAGGCATCATGCAGGAAAAAGGAGAGCTATTGTCGGTTGATGGATGCCGCCCCGCTAGATTTT
>NZ_MQMG01000144.1 GCF_001908025.1 Geobacillus proteiniphilus | reverse complement strand
TTCGTGCCCTGTTTCCATCTGCTTCGATTGTCATCGATAAGTACCATGTGGTTCAAAAAGTGACACAAGCCTTGGATCAAGCAAGAAAGGAATTTTCTCCATTGAAAAAGGCTCGATATCTTCTCTTAAAAGGCTGTGAAAAGCTTCGTAAGGACCAACGGCGTCGATTAGACGATATCTTGGAGGAGTATCCGGTACTTTCCATTGCCTATTATCTGAAAGAGTTGTTTCGGGATTTTTACCGAACCGATGGATATAACGAAGCAAAGGAACGCTTGGAAGAATGGATTCAGTTAGCCAAACAGAGCCCTTTTGCTTCTTTTCAGGAAGCAGCCAACACGCTTGAAAGGTGGAAGGAGCCTATTCTTTCCTACTTTTTGTGCCCATATACCAATGCCCGAATCGAGGGGACGAATCACAAGATCAAAAACATCAAACGCCGGGCATATGGCTATCGAAATCTAGAACGGTTTCGTTTGCGTGTATTTCTGGAGTGTACAGGGAACACTACAGGTAGTCAGG
>NZ_MQMG01000143.1 GCF_001908025.1 Geobacillus proteiniphilus | reverse complement strand
TTCGAACGACCTTGCATCCGATTTCGCTACGCCTGCGGCATCCAACGCCCCACGGATGATATGGTAGCGCACCCCCGGCAAGTCTTTGACACGTCACGCCGGGGGTCGAGGCGCATACGCACGATTACATTTTAACCGGGCAAGAAGATTCAAAGTTCGGCTTTGACTTAAACAACGGTCAGGCGGACGAGGCGTTTCGCCGTGTCATGGCGTCGGCCGCGTTTCAGCTAGCTCGGCGTTCATTGCCATATCGGCTCGCAAATTTTTGAAACAGCTGGGTTTGTGCTCGCGGCGCAAAAAGTGTTTGCCAAGCTGGCCGAGTGGAACAAGGCGCACGGATTTGTCCCAGCGGTTGTCAATCTTGGCGGCGGCTTTGGCATCCGCTATACGGAGGAAGACGATCCGATTCCGGTGACAGCGTACGTCGACTGCATCGTGGAAGAGGTGAAAAGGCAGGCCGAAGCTTGCCGCTTGCCGCTGCCGGAAATTTGGATCGAGCCGGGCCGGTCGCTCGTGGGTGATGCCGGGACGACGATTTATACGATCGGTTCGCGCAAAGAGGTGCCCAACGTCCGCACATATATTGCCGTTGACGGCGGCATGAGCGACGA
>NZ_MQMG01000142.1 GCF_001908025.1 Geobacillus proteiniphilus | reverse complement strand
CCATCTTCCTTGAACCTGCTGGAAGACGAAGGCGCAAAACACTTGAAGGAATCCTCATTCCTTCAAAACTGAACGAAACAGAAGCGCGGTTGTGCATCGAATCACGACTAATGTCTAACTCCAGCGCCTGGCTCTCTTCTGCCAAATAACCTTCCCCCTCGGGGTGCAAGCACCCCTGCGGGTGAAGAACATTTGGCTTCGAGAGCCAATCGCGGCGCTTCCGCTTTTCTCCTTAGAAAGGAGGTGATCCAGCCGCACCTTCCGGTACGGCTACCTTGTTACGACTTCACCCCAATCACTTGCCCCACCTTCGGCGGCTGGCTCCCTTGCGGGTTACCTCACCGACTTCGGGTGTTGCAAGCTCTCGTGGTGTGACGGGCGGTGTGTACAAGGCCCGGGAACGTATTCACCGCGGCATGCTGATCCGCGATTACTAGCGATTCCGGCTTCATGCAGGCGAGTTGCAGCCTGCAATCCGAACTGAGAGCGGCTTTTTGGGATTCGCTCCCCCTCGCGGGTTCGCAGCCCTTTGTACCGCCCATTGTAGCACGTGTGTAGCCCAGGTCATAAGGGGCATGATGATTTGACGTCATCCCCACCTTCCTCCGACTTGTCGCCGGCAGTCCCTCTAGAGTGCCCAACT
>NZ_MQMG01000141.1 GCF_001908025.1 Geobacillus proteiniphilus | reverse complement strand
AACCTGAAAATCATATTCCAAATAACTCAAATTTTTCAAATTATTAAATATTCTTTTGAAAGTTCCTTGTCCTCCCACTAACTTACGTGTTTGATCATGAATATGTTCAGGGCCGTCTATAGTTATCTGGAAATTGTCAACACCTAGCTTTAATAATTTTGTCGCCGTATCACTGTTTAAAAGGAATCCATTAGTAGTAATACCAGCACGAAACTTGAAATTGTACTTTTCACTTAATAAAAGGAATTGATTTGATAATTTTTCAATAACATCTAATGCGAGAAGAGGTTCTCCTCCAAACCAATGGACATTCAAATTTTTTAGTTGAGGCCCTCTTTTCTCAACATATTTTATTACACCTTCAATAACATCATCCGACATTTTTCCTTTCTCAAAATTTTCATAACAATATGTACACCTAAAGTTACACTGTTCAGTGACTAAAAAAATCAGGGTCTTCACCATTTTCTGTGATTTCCACTCAATCCCAGAAACATGTTAGCTGGATGAAATGAGTTCATCAGTCAAGATCCTTCTTTCGCATACAGACCATGAAGTTGGTAGAATGGAAACAGTCAAGTGCTTTCCTTGACGGGTTCCATTCTACCAACTATCATACCGATAGCGGAAGAAGAGAGCGCTTAAGCAA
>NZ_MQMG01000140.1 GCF_001908025.1 Geobacillus proteiniphilus | reverse complement strand
CCGCCTTATGATAAGGTTCCCACATGTCAAGAATCACCGTTTGGACCCTTTCTTTCGACAGGACATTTTGGCTCAACAAGTGGATGGCGGAGTCACATTGGCGATCGGCATGCATTCCCATGACCGATCCAGCTTTGGCATCCATCAATACGGTTTCATACTGATGTCCCTTTTTTACAGCGATTTCATCTAAGCTAAGCACCATCTCTTCTTGAGAAGATGCTTCTATCGCTGTTTGACGCTCTTTTGCTTTTTTCGATGCGATGGAGTAATAGATGCGTTCCAATGTCGTATATGGGATGCGGTGCTTTCGGCTAACCTCTTGAATGGTGGAGCCTTCACAAAGTTCATACAAGTACTCACAAAATCGATTGGTGTAGTGTTGATTGGGTTGAATCGATTCCAAAGAGGCGGAAAACACTTGGGAACAATTCCAGCACCGATAGCGCTTTACCTTTACGAACAAGTACACCGGTTGATGGAAAATCGCCAAATCCCGTACTTTTCTTGTCCGTCTGTCGTGGACAGAGGAAGTGGCAAACCCACAATGAGGGCAACGTTCCTGTGTCTCTGTTTTCTCTACATGAATCGCATAACCATAGGAAAGAAGTTCTTGTTTAATCACTTTAAATTCTGGCAATCCTAGTGGTAT
>NZ_MQMG01000139.1 GCF_001908025.1 Geobacillus proteiniphilus | reverse complement strand
AATATAGCGAAGTCCTAGGTCAACGCCCATTGCCTTGGTTTCTTCCCGTTGTTGGACTTCAACTGTGATCGCAACAGCCAAGTACCATTTCTTTCTCTTTTTGTAGAGCTTGGCTGCCCCTTGTTTGGCGGTTCCGTCCAACAATCGATTCAGCCATGCTTCTTGATCGGGACGCGTGACCACAGGCACGCCAATTCGCTTCTCCAGTGTGGGAAATGAAACGGTGTAGAACTCTCCTTTCTTTTCAACCTTTACGTTTTGATTGTTGAAGCAACACCATAATGTTCGAAACTTCTTTGTTTTCTGGTTTTTCTTTTGGGACTTCACTTCTCGAATCGTCTGATTCACGACGGCGGAAGGAAACCGCTGCGACGAAAACTCTTTAAACATTTTACTTGTCGCTTGATTCAGTTTGGGATGATCCAACAGCCAATTCGCAAACGCTGTATTCACTTCTGTCATCCGTTCGTACATTTCTTGTTTGACTTTCGTTGGTTTGTGCAGTTCCAGCCTTAGTGTGATCGTCGGCATGGATTCACCTCCTTGTGGCGATTACAGGGTACCATTTTTTTAGAATCATTCAAAGAAAAATGCTCGCTTTCATGGGGCTGACCCAAAAGTCCGCCAAAAAGCGGACTTTTGGAGTCAGCCCTC
>NZ_MQMG01000138.1 GCF_001908025.1 Geobacillus proteiniphilus | reverse complement strand
CGCCCCATGAGATCGGGGTGTTGATGGAGGCGAAGCGTTCGGAGTATCCCGCGAAATGGGAAGAAGCCTATACCCCTTCCGTTTTAGTCGACTATGAAACCGATTTACATGTGTATGATCAACGTCTTTGTCCGTCAAGGGAAGGGGGAAGCCGGGCATGAAGATGGATTTAAAAGAGATTTGTAAAGCCCTGCATTTGGCGTACATCGCGGATCGATTCGAGGAGGTGGCCTACGAGACCAAGGAACAGTTTTTGCGTGATGTGTTGGCGTTGGAGCTGTCGTTCCGTCAGAAAGCAAAACAGGCTCGATTGATCAAGAAGGCGAAGTTCCGGGAGTTGAAATGGCTCAAAGATTACGAATGGTCGGATCAGATTCATTGGCCGACCACGACCTCGAAGGAAGAACTTTGCGACCTTCGCTTTTTGGAGCAAAAACAGAACGTCCTGCTTTTAGGTTCGCCGGGAACAGGAAAAACCCATCTCGCCACCGCATTAGGATTAAAAGCGTGTGAACGGGGCCATGAAGTTCGGTTTTTCCGTGTCGCCGATCTTGTCGCCCAGCTCGAAGAGGCGTTAAAAGACGGCACCCTCGGACGGCTCAAACGGCAAATCGACACATGCGAGCTGTTGATTTTGGACGAACTCGGCTATGTACC
>NZ_MQMG01000137.1 GCF_001908025.1 Geobacillus proteiniphilus | reverse complement strand
ACAGATGTTTCGGAAAAGCCAAAAGATAATGTGGAAAATACTAAAACAAACGACAGGATCACAAAAATTTTCCTCAAAAAAACCACCTCTTTTCAAAATAATTTTTTATGTAATAAATATCATTTCATGGTTCTTTACTACAACATGTGCTTGACAAGCAGGCGGTTTCCTGCACAAGGATATGTCAAAATCACTGATTTTCTGGTTTTTCCTCACAAGCGTAAATAGGGTATGTTCAGAAAAAATCAAGTACAACTTTTTGGTGAAGAGCCAATTTTATATATATATATCACGAGTGTTGATTATCCAAAATTAGACATACGTCTTCCATAAATTTGGGCATACTCAAACAAAGCAGCGGCCATCCCGGATTTCCAATCGAGAGGAAGCTGCCCAGAGAAAAAACGGCGAACAAACGAAATGAAGGAAAGAGAGACGTTCGTCCGTTTTTTGGTTTGATCATACAGCCATCGCAGCAACACATACGCAATGAACGCCCCAAACAGCTGATTGTATACCGCATTTTCCGTCGTGCCAAACAAGGTTGGGACATTCAGATATTGCTTTACCCAGCGGAAAAAGACTTCAACGGTCCAACGTTGTTGGTACATGTCGGCAATGGTTTCCGCAGACGCATGGAAGAGATTCGTCACGATCC
>NZ_MQMG01000136.1 GCF_001908025.1 Geobacillus proteiniphilus | reverse complement strand
ATCCTAAAAATACATGAGGGGGGATGGAGTTGCGTGATCGCATCGACTTCTTATGCAAGACCATTTTGGCGATAAAAACAGCGGGCCGATTGGTCCTCGGGATTGATGGGCTAAGCCGATCGGGCAAAACGACATTAGCCAATCAGCTGAGTCAAACGTTGCGGGAGCAAGGCATCTCCGTGTGCGTTTTTCACATGGATGATCATATTGTCGAGCGAGCCAAACGTTATCATACGGGAAACGAGGAATGGTTTGAATATTATTATTTACAGTGGGATGTGGAGTGGCTAACGCATCAGTTGTTCCGTCAACTCAAAGCATCCCACCAGCTGACCCTCCCGTTTTATGATCATGAGACCGATACGCACTCCAAGCGAACGGTTTAT
Organism: Geobacillus proteiniphilus; assembly: GCF_001908025.1. Lineage (GTDB taxonomy): Bacteria > Bacillota > Bacilli > Bacillales > Anoxybacillaceae > Geobacillus > Geobacillus proteiniphilus. The sequence goes on along the minus strand of NZ_MQMG01000136.1, from coordinate 364 downwards.
CTCTCTGATTCGGACATGATCATGATTGAAGGTGTTTTTCTGCAAAGGAAAGAATGGAGGCCGTTCTTTGATTTCGTCGTCTATTTGGATTGTCCGCGGGAGATTCGCTTTGCCCGTGAAAACGATCAAGTGAAACAAAACATCCAAAAGTTCATCAACCGGTATTGGAAAGCAGAAGACTATTATTTGGAAACCGAAGAGCCGATTAAACGGGCGGATGTTGTTTTCGATATGACCTCATGATCGGGAATCTTTGGTAGGGTTTGTTCCTTTGCGAGGATGACGATGTTGGAAAAGAAAACATCGAATCGATCATCGATAATTTCATACAATTTGTTGAATAATCAACGAATTGTCTTGATCT
>NZ_MQMG01000135.1 GCF_001908025.1 Geobacillus proteiniphilus | reverse complement strand
CGCCTCTTGGTTTGGGCTGTTCCCGTTTCGCTCGCCGCTACTCAGGGAATCGCGGTTGCTTTCTTCTCCTCCGGGTACTAAGATGTTTCAGTTCCCCGGGTGTGCCCTCCATGCCCTATGGATTCAGACATGGATACTGCCCCATTACGGACAGTGGGTTCCCCCATTCGGACATCTCCGGATCAACGCTTGCTTACAGCTCCCCGAAGCGTTTCGGCGTTTGCCCCGTCCTTCATCGGCTCCTAGTGCCAAGGCATCCACCGTGCGCCCTTTCCAGCTTAACCTATTGCGCTCTCGGCTTCTTCCTTACTGTCTAGCTTCGGCTCGCCGCCGCTCGGGGGCAAATAACCTTCGCCTTCGGGATGTAAACATCCCTCTAGGCGAAGAACATTTGCCCATCGCGATCGCCAGGATGGCGATATTTCGCCGTTGCCCGCAGGACGCGGGCCGCTTTTAGGCGAAATAACGAGCCTCCGCTTTTCCGGTTATCTAGTTTTCAAGGAACGAAGTAGCTCCTTTGAATTCGCTTCTTCGCTGGTTTGCGTCGAGGAATTCGGCTTCTCCGAATCCGCTTGTAGACGCAGACGCAAACGAGAATGCTTCTTGAATTTGCTTCTCTGCAGTCTTGTGCCGAGGAATCTTGCTTCCCTGAACCTGCTAGCAGACGCAGGCACAGATGCAAAGCAACTGAAGGAATTGCTCATTCCTTCAAAACCGAACGAAACGAAAGCGCGGTTGTGCACCGAATCACGACTA
>NZ_MQMG01000134.1 GCF_001908025.1 Geobacillus proteiniphilus | reverse complement strand
ATCTCCGGATCAACGCTTGCTTACAGCTCCCCGAAGCGTTTCGGCGTTTGCCCCGTCCTTCATCGGCTCCTAGTGCCAAGGCATCCACCGTGCGCCCTTTCTAGCTTAACCTATCGCGCTCTCGGCTTCTTCCTTACTGTCTAGCTTCGGCTCGCCGCCGCTCGGGGTCAAATAACCTTCGCCTTCGGGATGTAAACATCCCTCTAGGCGAAGAACATTTGCCCATCGCGGCGAAACGCTCGCCTCCGCTTTTCTTTCCGGTTATCTAGTTTTCAAGGAACGAAGTTGGTTCTTGAGAGAACATGACTCGTTCCCTCAAAACTGAACGAAGCGACTGCCTTGAGTCTGCTTCTTTGCAGCTTTGCGCCGAGGAATCCATCTTCCTTGAACCTGCTGGAAGACGAAGGCGCAAAACACTTGAAGGAATCCTCATTCCTTCAAAACTGAACGAAACAGAAGCGCGGTTGTGCACCGAATCACGACTAATGTCTAGCTCCAGCGCCTGGCTCTCTTCTGCCAAATAACCTTCCCCCTCGGGGTGCAAGCACCCCTGCGGGTGAAGAACATTTGGCTTCGAGATCGCCAGGATGGCGATATTTCGCCGTTGCCCGCAGGACGCGGGCTGTCTTTAGGCGAAATTACGGCGCTTCCGCTTTTCTCCTTAGAAAGGAGGTGATCCAGCCGCACCTTCCGGTACGGCTACCTTGTTACGACTTCACCCCAATCACTTGCCCCACCTTCGGCGGCTGGCTCCCTTGCGGGTTA
>NZ_MQMG01000133.1 GCF_001908025.1 Geobacillus proteiniphilus | reverse complement strand
GATGCCGTCAAAAAGATCGTGCTGTCGTATCGCGTCTCGCCCCATCGAGACACGCTCTCGGCCATTCAGGCCATCGATGATGTCCTGCGGAAGCTGCCGTCCCTCCCAGACGACTTGTCGTTTGTCGTGGATGGCAACCCGATTTACCTGCTGGCGCAACACTTCTTCGCCCAACACGGGATTTCATTTGACGTCCGCCAAGTGATCGGGCTGACCAATGAGGATCCGGTCTCGGAAGCGTTTCGCCCTCTCAAGCAGATCATCGAGCGATTCAACCGGACCTTTAAAGGCAACTACCGCCCGACCCATGGGTTTGGTGCGGAAGAAGGCTCGGTGTCCTTTGTGACGCTGTTTGTGGCGTATTTCAACTTTCTGCGCCCACACAGCGCGCTCGAAGGCCGGGTGCCGGTCGTCATCCCGGAACTGGCGGATCTTCCGCATATGCCGGCCCGGTGGACGAAGCTGATCGCCATGGCACAAGCGTTTCTCCAACAAGAGGCGGCCTGACTTTTTTGTCCTCCGGAGCCCGTTGAACAGAACTCCTGCCGGATTCGGCGAAGCGAACCCTTGACCAACCGAACACCGCCAAAGGTAAAATTCGGTCATGGCAAGGGCGGCTTTCTTATTGCCTTCTTTTTTGTCCCCGTCGCCCTTGATGACTCTTCCGCACCTTTGGCGGGTGTTGGTCAAGGGCGAATCCGGCCCTCCGCATGCCCCACGATGCTCAATGGGATGATCTGTGTGGAGTTTTCATAGAACTTTTGACGCTA
>NZ_MQMG01000132.1 GCF_001908025.1 Geobacillus proteiniphilus | reverse complement strand
TGTAGATGAGCAAATTCACTAACATAAATTGACAATCAAACAAAAAAGGAGACATGAACCCGACTCCTTGGGTAAAATAGATGTGCTCACAACTACCCACAAGGAGGTTCATGTCTCATGAATAGATTAGCACATCACCAAGGAATCCACAAGTTTTTCTTCACGTTGGGGTTGACGCTGCAGCTTTCCAAACCGGTCATCAAGCATCTCATTCATATCGTCGATGCCTTGACCACCAAGGGATTCTCGGGAACATTGACTGATATTCATCACTGGAGCTTTCATCCGAATCATCGAACGACGCTCAGTCACTTTTTCACGAAAAGCCCTTGGAACGAGGAAAGGCTGCTTGGGAAGCTTCAAGAGTGGATCCTTTCCCAGGTCGAACGACTGGCCAAACGGAAAAATCAACCCCTTTTTGTTTCAATTGATGATACGATTTGCCAAAAAACGAAGCCTTCGTCACGGGCTGCACACGCCATTCAAGGGTGTGATTGGCACTACTCGCATAAAGATCATCAATTGGTTTGGGGGCATTCGCTCGTTTGGCTGATGGTGCACACCTTCACGCAAGCGTTTCCGTTCGCGTTCCGCTTGTATGACAAGAAGGCGGGAAGAAGCAAAATCGACCTGGCGATCGAGATGCTTTCCTCGATCAAGGTGAAGCTGACTCAGCCGGTGTATGTGTTGATGGACTCTTGGTATCCGTCCAAAACGCTCATCGAAGCCTGTCTGAAACAGGGATTCCATGTCATCGCGATGCTCAAGACGAACCGGATTCTCTACCCGAAAGGCGTCGCGGTCCAAGCCAAGCAGTTTGCCCGCTATGTCGAGCCCCAAGACACCCGCCTCGTCACGGTGGGTCAGGAGCGTTA
>NZ_MQMG01000131.1 GCF_001908025.1 Geobacillus proteiniphilus | reverse complement strand
GAATGTCGCGGCCATTTGCATCTCGAAAGATCACTACCCGGTGACGCTTGGTCGATCGGCATTGTTTCGTCCCCAACTGGCACGTGAAGTCGGCTTGAACCGATGAAGATGTGCTGGAAAGGCGTTTCAAGCTTTTTTTCTGATGAAGTTCGATGTTGTCCTTCATTCGAATGACAAAGAGCTGATGCTGCTCCACAAATCGATCGAGGCGTTCGATTTTGAAATACGCCCGGTCTTCCACGAGCACTTGTTGAGCGTTCGTCAACTGTTCTCCCACTGGGCCATCGTGACGCAGTCCGGTCGTTTCCACCACGTCTGCCGGCAGCGAGGATTCCGGCGAATACGCGACGTGCAGCTTCACTCCGGCGCGTTCGCCGTGATACGGAGCCCATGGGAGGCGGTTTTTCCCGACCGTGACGGTCGTCGAATCCACCACCCGAAGCGGTTTGGGAAACCGAAGCGAGCGGCGGGTTTGGCGGTTGCACTTGGAAATGATCAACGCCAACAAGCGTTTCATGATGTCATAGGGAACTTCTTTCGCTTTCTTGGATACTGTGGAATAATGGAATCGCGGCAATCCATACAGAGGCCCCACGTCAGCTCCATGGCGAAAGCTTTTCCATTGATGCATGGCGGCCAGCAGGAAGAAGTGAATCAACTCGCGCAACGTAAAGGTTCGAGACGAATCACGATACCCAACCGCTTCGGCAATCAGTTGAATCTCTTCATCCGAAACAAGTTTTTGCATCAAATTCGGGAGTGTGGTATGCTTGTTCATAGAGAGCACCTCCTGGGTTTGTTTGTGTCGTTACTCACATTCTACAGGAAAGGTGCTCTTTTTTCTATACCCTTTGGATTTTATTGGATAATCAACACGCCTG
>NZ_MQMG01000130.1 GCF_001908025.1 Geobacillus proteiniphilus | reverse complement strand
GTACGTCGTCGTCGACCCGAAACCAGGTGATCTACCCATGTCCAGGGTGAAGGCCGGGTAACACCGGCTGGAGGCCCGAACCCACGCACGTTGAAAAGTGCGGGGATGAGGTGTGGGTAGGGGTGAAATGCCAATCGAACTTGGAGATAGCTGGTTCTCCCCGAAATAGCTTTAGGGCTAGCCTCGGGTTTAAGAGTGTTGGAGGTAGAGCACTGATTGGGCTAGGGGCCCTCAACGGGTTACCGAACCCAGTCAAACTCCGAATGCCAACGACTTATGCCCGGGAGTCAGACTGCGAGTGATAAGATCCGTGGTCGAGAGGGGAACAGCCCAGACCGCCAGCTAAGGCCCCGAAGTGCACGTTCAGTGGAAAAGGATGTGGAGTTGCCGAGACAACCAGGATGTTGGCTTAGAAGCAGCCACCATTTAAAGAGTGCGTAATAGCTCACTGGTCGAGTGACTCTGCGCCGAAAATGTACCGGGGCTAAACGTGCCGCCGAAGCTGCGGGATGACCGTTGGTCATCGGTAGGGGAGCGTTCTAAGGGCAGAGAAGCCAGACCGGAAGGACTGGTGGAGCGCTTAGAAGTGAGAATGCCGGTATGAGTAGCGAAAACAGAGGTGAGAATCCTCTGCGCCGAAAGCCTAAGGGTTCCTGAGGAAGGTTCGTCCGCTCAGGGTTAGTCGGGACCTAAGCCGAGGCCGAAAGGCGTAGGTGATGGACAACAGGTGGAGATTCCTGTACCACCTCCTTCCCGTTTGAGCGATGGGGGGACGCAGGAGGATAGGGCGAGCAGGCGGCTGGAAGAGCCTGTCCAAGCCGTGAGGCTGATCCGCAGGCAAATCCGCGGATCGCAAAGGCCAAGCGGTGACGGCGACGGAGTAA
>NZ_MQMG01000128.1 GCF_001908025.1 Geobacillus proteiniphilus | reverse complement strand
GCAGCCCCTGCCCAGAGTGAACATATCCCTGTCAAGTAGACAGTGTGAAAAATACCCACCTTCTTCAGCTGCTTGTTAGGATAGTGGAATGAGGAAACGTTGTCAAGGAAAGCACTTGACAACGTTTCCTTCATTCCACTTCATCGTTGGCAAGCTGAAGAAGGAGACATTCTCAGCCGTTCGTCTGCTAGGCTGCTTAGGCAATTCGGTATTCCACTGGGCTGAGGTAGTCTAGTTTTTTCTGGCACCGTTCATAATTATAAAAATACATGTACTGATCGATCGCCTCGATCATTTCCTCTTCCGTTTCAAAGGTGGGAAGGTCCACCATTTCCGATTTCAAATGCCCGAAAAAATTTTCCATGCAGGCATTGTCTAAACAGTTTCCTCTTCTGGACATACTAGGAATGATATGATGAGCCTTCAGCAGTTGATGGTACTGGCGGGATGTGTACTGGGAGCCTTGATCGCTATGGAGAAGGACTCCTCGCGCATCCCGTTTTTTGATGGCATCCTTGACAGTTTCGATCACCAATTTTAAGTCATTCGAACGACTGATGCGATACGCAATGATTTCATTGTTGTACAGATCTTTAATAGCAGACAGATACAAATAGGTTCCTTGAAATGGCACATAGGTAATATCCGTCACCCATTTTTGGTTGGCTGCAGTGGCCACAAAATCACGGTTTAACACGTTCGACGCTACGATATTCTCCTTTCCCGCTTTATACTTCGGCTTTTTTCGACGGATTTTGGCCTGAACCCCCAACTCTTTCATCAGTCGGTACACTCGCTTATGATTCACGGTCTTCCCATAATTTCGTTTTATCCATGCTTTCACGCGGTAGTATCCATAGATCCCATTGACCTTTTGATGGCATTCGAGGATCATTTGTTTGATTTGTTCATTTTCCTTTTGCTTCTCTGTGACGATTCCCTGCTGGTTCATCCATCGATAGTATCCACTTCTTGACACACCGGCCAGTTGGCATAGCCAGGCAATCGGATAGGTGTTGGATAACTCCTGAATGATCGAGAACCGCTCTTTCGGTTTCACCTCCTTGCCAGCTCG
>NZ_MQMG01000127.1 GCF_001908025.1 Geobacillus proteiniphilus | reverse complement strand
GAACATAAAGAACAGGTAATGCCAGCGCCCTTTGACGCGAATATACGTCTCGTCCCCGCAAAACGAACCGGACAGCTCATACGGGAACCGGTCGACAAAGGGCTTGATCCAAAGCGCGACGCTGTTGGCGTAGTTGAGCACCGTCTGATGGGAGATCGAGACACCATGGATGTCCTTCATGGCGGCGGCGGTTTTCCTCGAGGACATCCCAAAGTTGACGCAGTACGTCAACACGAGCCCCAACACGTGTGGTGACACAGCCAGCCGGGACAAATCGACCTTCGGCTTGATGGGCGACGAGGAAGCCAACGGGAGAAAGTCAAACAAGGACTCTCGAAACAAATACCGCACCTTGAAGGCTTGAGGATCCTGTTGAAACTGTTGGCGCTCCTTCTTGGTCATCCGGCGAAGGTTGGCCTGGTAAAACGGGCAATCGTTGTTCTTGCACTTATAGATGTGGTATTCTTTGCGTTCCTTGATTTTTTCCAGCGTCTTTTTGCAGTGCGGGCAGCGAAAGACCGCTTGCTTGGTGAACCGGTTCCGGTGGTTGAACCGGCACTGGCACACTTTGCATTGGTATTGCCCGTTTCCGCCGTTATTGGCGTACAGGTAAGAAGAGGGAGCCTGGCAGCGAGGGCAAGTCAAGGAATCTGGAACACGGTGTTTCGCCTTCGCGCGGCGCTGGATGGGCCGCAAAGGACGTCCGTGTTGGGCTTCGTAGTCCGCCAACAACTTCCGGTAATCAAGGGTTTCCGGTACATCGATGATCGGAAGGTCATCGATCTGAAGTTTTCGGTACGGTTTTTGGACGGGTTCGTCCAAGTCCTTACGATTCAGGGATTTTCCCACGATCACACCCATGAGATACACAATGATTTGATATTGGGTCTTGATGATTTGAAGCAAATAGGCTAATAATTGAGGTAACAAAGCTTGTCACTCCTTTGTTTTGGCTGTTGAGTGTGTGGTTACCTCAATGATGGCCGAAAACAACGGGGGTGGCAAGCTTTTTTTCTTCCAACCGTTGAAACTCAAGAGAAAACCGTGAGTGTGGAGGATAAACTTTTGACAATACC
>NZ_MQMG01000126.1 GCF_001908025.1 Geobacillus proteiniphilus | reverse complement strand
TGGTATTGTCAAAAGTTTATCCTCCACACTCACGGTTTTCTCTTGAGTTTCAACGGTTGGAAGAAAAAAAGCTTGCCACCCCCGTTGTTTTCGGCCATCATTGAGGTAACCACACACTCAACAGCCAAAACAAAGGAGTGACAAGCTTTGTTACCTCAATTATTAGCCTATTTGCTCGAAATAATCAAGACCCAATATCAAATCATTGTGTATTTGATGGGTGTGATATTGGGAAAATCCTTGAATCTCGAGGACTTGGACGAACCCATCCAAAAGCCGTACCGGAAACTTCAGGTCGATGACCTTCCGATCATCGATGTGCCGGAAACCCTTGATTACCGGAAGCTGTTGGCGGACTACGAAGCCCAGCACGGACGTCCTTTACGGCCCATCCAGCGCCGCGCGAAGGCGAAACACCGTGTTCCGGATTCGTTGACCTGCCCTCGCTGCCAGGCTCCCTCTTCTTACCTGTACGCCAATAACGGCGGAAACGGGCAATACCAATGCAAAGTGTGCCAGTGCCGGTTCAACCACCGAAATCGGTTCACCAAGCAAGCGGTCTTTCGCTGCCCGCACTGCAAAAAGACGCTGGAAAAAATCAAGGAACGCAAAGAATACAACATCTATAAGTGCAAGAACAACGATTGCCCGTTTTACCAGGCCAACCTTCGCCGGATGACGAAGAAGGAGCGCCAACAGTTTCAACAGGATCCTCAAGCCTTCAAGGTGCGGTATTTGTTTCGAGAGTTCTTGTTTGACTTTCTCCCGTTGGCTTCCTCGTCGCCCATCAAGCCGAAGGTCGATTTGTCCCGGCTGGCTGCGTCGCCGCACGTGTTGGGGCTCGTGTTGACGTACTACGTCAACTTTGGGATGTCCTCGAGGGAGACCGCCGCCGCCATGAAGGACATCCATGGCGTCTCGATCTCCCATCAGACGGTGCTCAACTACGCCAACAGCGTCGCGCTTTGGATCAAGCCCTTTGTCGACCGGTTCCCGTATGAGCTGTCCGGTTCGTTTTGCGGGGACGAGACGTATATTCGCGTCAAAGGGCGCTGGCATTACCTGTTCTTTATGTTT
>NZ_MQMG01000125.1 GCF_001908025.1 Geobacillus proteiniphilus | reverse complement strand
TCGCGTGTATCGCTATGAGGGGGCCATCCATGGCCTCGATGACGCGGTGGTGCTGCTGGCTTGGAAGGCGGATCAGCCGATGGCGCCGGAACATCTTCATTGCATCTTGAGCACCGACCGGGAACTCGGGGACGAAGACATCTTGCGTTACTACGCCCAGCGCTGGACGATCGAGTGCTTTTTCCGGCAGGCGAAAGATCAACTGAAGCTGGATGGATACCGAGTTCGCCACATTCGGGCGGTGAAACGGTATTGGGCGGTGGTGCTGCTCTCCTGCGTGTATAGCATCGCCGAATCCCAGCAAGACCTCTCCGCCGGATTGGAGCTTCTTCGATCGCGGAAAGGCCATAGCGTCATAGAGTTCATTTATGACGCCGCAAAGCAAGATATTCCCATTGATGTGATCAAAAAACAGCTCCATGTCGCCTAAGGGGGACCCTGTTTGTCTCTTAAAGCATGGAAATTATTGTAATGAAAAATGCTCATCTACAGTGATTGAAAGACAAATTGGTATTCACATGAACACCCCCTCCCAAAATGATAATCTTTTTGGAAATATCCTGAATCCAAGCCTTACCCCCCTCTCAGATCAGACCATAGAAAACAAAGTTGCTATCATGGAATTAACTCCTTTGCCTATCCAACTCAAAAGTGTATGAGACAATTGTATGATAACCGTTCATAAAAAAGCAATTGAGTCATTAACGTTTCCTGATTTTTTTAGAGGAAATTTACAGTGAGATCATTTCGTCTGTGGATATAACCTTGGAGACACAAGACAGCAAATAAAAACAGCTGCCCTTCGTCTTCAGGCAGCTGTTTCTCACAGACGGCCAAGCTATCCCCAGCAGGCCGCAATTGGCATGGGCCTACGCCAACTGCAGCGCAAAGTGGCCATTCAACCCGAGCGCTTCGGCTGTGGACGCTTGCACTTGCCGCAAAAGCGGTTCGTTTTTCATCAGTGATTCGCCGTAGGACGGAATCATTTCTTTCACTTTCGGCTCCCATTCTTTCATCCGTTCCGGGAAGCATTTCTCAATCACTTCTAACATCACATGAACCGCCGTCGATGCGCCTGGCGAAGCGCCGAGCAACGCCGCGATCGAGCCA
>NZ_MQMG01000124.1 GCF_001908025.1 Geobacillus proteiniphilus | reverse complement strand
CCCTCATCCATTTCTGGTTCGGACAACGCCCAAGTTCAGGGGTGTGCCATCACCCCGTCCCATCGGGTTAAGATGTACCCCAATGGGCGGCGCACCTGTGACCAGTGCGCTAGGTTAGGCGGCGAAGCCCGAAATCGCTTTGGCGATGTTGATGGCGCCATTTAAGTCGGCGTGGAGGGTGTATCCGCATTTTTTACACTGAAAGTGGATGCCATTGCGATTTCCCTTTTCCCGATGTCCACATTTACACGTTTGGCTCGTGTAGGTCGGCTTCACCCACTCGACCCGAATGCCCGCCATTTCGGCTTTATAGGCAATCATCATTTGCAGTTGATGAAACGCCCAAGAGTGAAGGCTTCGTCCCGCTTCTTTGGCCGATGTTGCCCGCTTGCGAATCCCCGTCAACTCTTCCATTCGAATCACGCCAACACCGTTGGCGAGGGCAAAACGAACGATTTGACGGCTGATTTTGTGGTTCCTATCCTTCATCCAGCGGGACTCTTTACGGCCGATTTTGCGAATCATATGGAGCTTCTTGGCTTTGCCCAACGTTCGCCGCAAAGCCGCATATCGTCGGCGCACAAAAGCGCATTGGCTGCCCTTGAAAAACAACGATTTCGTTCCCACGCTGGCAACGGCGATATAGCGAAGCCCAAGGTCAACCCCCATCACCTTTGTTTCGTGTCGCGGCTCCACTTCAAAGGTGATCGCGATAGCCAAGTACCATTTCTTTCTCTTTTTGTAGAGCTTGGCTGCCCCTTGTTTGGCGGTTCCATGAAGCAGCCGATTCAGCCATGCTTCTTGACAGGGGCGCGTGACGACAGGCACGCCAATTCGCTTCTCCAGCGTGGGGAATGAAACCGTGTAGAACTCTCCTTTCTTTTCCACCTTTACGTTTTGATTGTTAAAGCAACACCATAATGTTCGAAACTTCCTTGTTTTCTGATTTTTCTTTCGGGACTTCACTTCTCGAATCGTCTGATTCACGACGGCGGAAGGAAACCGCTGCGACGAAAACTCTTTAAAAATTTTGCTCGTCGCTTGATTCAGCTCGGGATGATTCAACAGCCAATTCGCAAACGCTGTATTCACTTCTGTCATCCGTTCGTACATGT
>NZ_MQMG01000123.1 GCF_001908025.1 Geobacillus proteiniphilus | reverse complement strand
GAAAAGCGGAAGCGCCGCGATTGGCTCTCGAAGCCAAATGTTCTTCACCCGCAGGGGTGCTTGCACCCCGAGGGGGAAGGTTATTTGGCAGAAGAGAGCCAGGCGCTGGAGCTAGACATTAGTCGTGATTCGGTGCACAACCGCGCTTCTGTTTCGTTCAGTTTTGAAGGAATGAGGATTCCTTCAAGTGTTTTGCGCCTTCGTCTTCCAGCAGGTTCAAGGAAGATGGATTCCTCGGCGCAAAGCTGCAAAGAAGCAGACTCAAGGCAGTCGCTTCGTTCAGTTTTGAGGGAACGAGTCATGTTCTCTCAAGAACCAACTTCGTTCCTTGAAAACTAGATAACCGGAAAAGCGGAGGCGAGCGTTTCGCCGCGATGGGCAAATGTTCTTCGCCTAGAGGGATGTTTACATCCCGAAGGCGAAGGTTATTTGACCCCGAGCGGCGGCGAGCCGAAGCTAGACAGTAAGGAAGAAGCCGAGAGCGCAATAGGTTAAGCTGGAAAGGGCGCACGGTGGATGCCTTGGCACTAGGAGCCGATGAAGGACGGGGCAAACGCCGAAACGCTTCGGGGAGCTGTAAGCAAGCGTTGATCCGGAGATGTCCGAATGGGGGAACCCACTGTCCGTAATGGGGCAGTATCCATGCCTGAATCCATAGGGCATGGAAGGCACACCCGGGGAACTGAAACATCTTAGTACCCGGAGGAGAAGAAAGCAACCGCGATTCCCTGAGTAGCGGCGAGCGAAACGGGAACAGCCCAAACCAAGAGGCATGTCCTCTTGGGGTTGTAGGACCGCTCACGATGGGAGTGAGAAAGGGACGGGGTAGACGAACCGGTCTGGAACGGCCGGCCAGAGAAGGTGAGAGCCCTGTAGTCGAAACTTCGTTCCCTCCCGAGCGGATCCTGAGTACGGCGGGACACGAGGAATCCCGTCGGAAGCAGGGAGGACCATCTCCCAAGGCTAAATACTCCCTAGTGACCGATAGTGCACCAGTACCGTGAGGGAAAGGTGAAAAGCACCCCGGGAGGGGAGTGAAAGAGAACCTGAAACCGTGTGCCTACAAGTAGTCAGAGCCCGTTGATGGGTGATGGCGTGCCTTTTGTAGAATGAACCGGCGAGTGACGATGGCGTGCGAGGTTAAGCCGAAGAGGCGGAGCCGCAGCGAAAGCGAGTCTGAACAGGGCGTGTGA
>NZ_MQMG01000122.1 GCF_001908025.1 Geobacillus proteiniphilus | reverse complement strand
TCCGGAAGTCCCCGATTTCACACTGCCAAGAAAAGCCTCTAGCGAGGGAAGAGGTGCCCGTACCGCAAACCGACACAGGTAGGCGAGGAGAGAATCCTAAGGCGCGCGGGAGAACTCTCGTTAAGGAACTCGGCAAAATGACCCCGTAACTTCGGGAGAAGGGGTGCTCTTTGGGGTGAAGAGCCCTGAAGAGCCGCAGTGAAAAGGCCCAAGCGACTGTTTATCAAAAACACAGGTCTCTGCGAAGCCGAAAGGCGACGTATAGGGGCTGACACCTGCCCGGTGCTGGAAGGTTAAGGGGAGCGCTTAGCGGAAGCGAAGGTGCGAACCGAAGCCCCAGTAAACGGCGGCCGTAACTATAACGGTCCTAAGGTAGCGAAATTCCTTGTCGGGTAAGTTCCGACCCGCACGAAAGGTGTAACGACTTGGGCGCTGTCTCAACGAGAGACCCGGTGAAATTATACTACCTGTGAAGATGCAGGTTACCCGCGACAGGACGGAAAGACCCCGTGGAGCTTTACTGCAGCCTGATATGGAATTTTGGTATCGCTTGTACAGGATAGGTGGGAGCCTGGGAAGCCGGAGCGCCAGCTTCGGTGGAGGCGTCGGTGGGATACCACCCTGGCGGTATTGAAATTCTAACCCGCACCCCTTATCGGGGTGGGAGACAGTGTCAGGTGGGCAGTTTGACTGGGGCGGTCGCCTCCCAAAAGGTAACGGAGGCGCCCAAAGGTTCCCTCAGAATGGTTGGAAATCATTCGGAGAGTGCAAAGGCACAAGGGAGCTTGACTGCGAGACGGACAGGTCGAGCAGGGACGAAAGTCGGGCTTAGTGATCCGGTGGTTCCGCATGGAAGGGCCATCGCTCAACGGATAAAAGCTACCCCGGGGATAACAGGCTGATCTCCCCCAAGAGTCCACATCGACGGGGAGGTTTGGCACCTCGATGTCGGCTCATCGCATCCTGGGGCTGTAGTCGGTCCCAAGGGTTGGGCTGTTCGCCCATTAAAGCGGTACGCGAGCTGGGTTCAGAACGTCGTGAGACAGTTCGGTCCCTATCCGTCGCGGGCGCAGGAAATTTGAGAGGAGCTGTCCTTAGTACGAGAGGACCGGGATGGACGCACCGCTGGTGTACCAGTTGTCCCGCCAGGGGCACCGCTGGGTAGCTATGTGCGGACGGGATAAGCGCTGAAAGCATCTAAGCGTGAAGCCCCCCTCAAGATGAGATTTCCCACCGCG
>NZ_MQMG01000121.1 GCF_001908025.1 Geobacillus proteiniphilus | reverse complement strand
ATAGCCATCAAGTTAAGAAAACAGGAATAAATATATGCCTGATTTGACCATCCTTTTGAAGACCTCATAATGTCTTAGAAAGGGTGGTTTTTTTGAAGACGTCCTTATCTCTCCGAGAAGAATGGCATTGTTTTTTAGACGGATTAAGAAGCGTGTTATCGTGCGAAGAACTTGAACATATGGCCCGAGATCATCAATTTATTCAACGAAAGGGGAAATTACGCGCCCATGATTTTGTGGCACTTTGCACATTTCTCCAGGAAGGAGGCGGTCAAAAATCATTGGTGCAGCTTTGCAGTGCTCTAGCTCTCAAGCAAAACACCTTTCTGAGTGCGGAAGGGCTCAATCAACGGTTTAATGAAAAAGCGGTGAGTTTCCTCAAAGCGGTGTTTGAAAAACTGCTCATTCATCAGACTCAGGAAGCCCGTCACTTATGTCAAAGACATTCGCTGTTTCGCCGGATTCGCATTCTCGATTCCACGTCGTTTCAACTGCCTCCTGAAATCCGGGGGATTTACGAGGGATGTACGGGGCCTGGGGTGAAAATTCAGCTAGAATATGAATGGCTAGAAGGGAAGTTTCTCCATGCGGATGTCGAAGATGCCCGTCATCACGACGCCGCCTACGGAGCGTCCCTTCTATCGACCATCCAAGAGGGAGACCTTTGTTTGAAAGACTTAGGCTATTTTTCGCTTGAGGGATTGCAAGCCATTCATGACGCCGGAGCCTTTTATATTTCCCGGCTCAAACACAATGTAGGGATTTACCAAAAAGAAGGAGACCGATTTCGAAAATGGGAACCAGAGGATTTCCTTGCGGTGTTACAACCCGGAGAAACCATGGAACTGGAACATGCGTATGTCAGTGGAAAGAAAGTTCATCAACCGCGGCTCATTGTGTATCGGCTGACCGAAGAACAGGAGCGACAGAAGGAAGGACAATGGAAACAGAAGGCGAAACGAAAAGGGGCCGCGTACGTGACGCGACGCCCCCACTCAATATATGTATATATCACCAATATTCCAGCGATTTATACCTCTTTGCACGAAATTCATACGCTGTATTCTCTTCGCTGGCAAATTGAAGTGGTATTTAAGACATGGAAATCCCTGTTTCACATTCATCGATTCAAACCGATGAAAGGGGCTCGCTTTCAGTGCCACCTGTATGGAACGTTGATTGCCTTATTGATCAGCTCCACTGTCATGTTTAAAATGCGGGAATGGCTCTATCGAAAACAGAAAAAGGAATTGAGCGAATAT
>NZ_MQMG01000120.1 GCF_001908025.1 Geobacillus proteiniphilus | reverse complement strand
GAAAAAAGGTGTCCCGCCGTTTTGGGACACCTTCTCCTTTGATTTCTACAGCAACTGAAGCAATGCTTTCTTGTTCGCTTGCACTTGTTCGATCAACGCATTGACTTTTTCTTTTAACTTCTGAATATCTGCGTTGTCGCCGCCGACTTTCTTTTCAAGGGCGCGAATTTCATTCGTCACCGCCCGCAGCTGGTTGGACAGGGCAATGAGCTGGCCGATGAGGCCATCAATTTGCGCTTGTTTTTCTTCATCGAGTTCCTCTTGGTCTTCATCAACGGGTTGTTGAGAAGTCGGAGACGATGCCTCCGTTGCGGTTTGCCCGCTGGACGCCGGAGCTGCAGCGTCATTAGCCGCTATGGCTTGTCCGCTCGGAGCGTCAGTTGCCGCTGTGGCTTCTGTCGGTTGAGAAGTGGACTGTTCGCCCGTTGACGCCGAATCGGCAGGCTTCGTTTGCGTGTCCGTTGCCGGTTCCGCTTCGCTCAATGCTTGAATGCGAGCGGTCACTTTGTTTAGCCGCTCTTCAATTTGGCTTACTTTTTTATTTAACTGCGCCAACTTTTGCGCAAGCATTTTTTGCTGCTTGGACGATTCCTGTTTTTTCTTCGCCTCTGTTTCCTTTTGTTCCGTCTTCTTCTTGACGACGACTTCCACTTTCTTCACCATCGTTTCGCGCTCATGCGCTTTGCCCGCAGGCTTGGCGGCCGCCCACATCGCTTTTCTTGTTCGTATATTTCCTTGTTTTTCGAAAGTTGACACTCCACACGCCTAAAGGGCGTGGGATTCTTGGGTCGTTTGCGCCCTCATCCATTTCTGGTTCGGACAACGCCCAAGTTCGGGGGTGTGTCATCACCCCGTCCCATCGGGTTAAGATGTACCCCAATGGGCGGCGCACCTGTGACCAGTGCGCTAGGTTAGGCGGCGAAGCCCGAAATCGCTTTGGCGATGTTGATCGCGCCATTCAAGTCAGCATGGAGAGTGTATCCGCACTTTTGGCATCGGAAGCGGATGCCGTTTCGGTTCGCTTTCTCTCGATGTCCACATTTACACGTTTGGCTCGTGTAGGTCGGCTTCACCCACTCCACCCGAATGCCCGCCATTTCCGCTTTATAGGCAATCATCGTTTGCAGTTGGTGAAATGCCCAAGAATGAAGGCTTCGTCCTGCTTCTTTGGCCGATGTTGCCCGTTTCCGAATCCCTGTCAACTCTTCCATCCGAATCACGCCAACACCGTTGGCGAGGGCAAAACGGACGATTTGACGGCTGATTTTGTGGTTTCG
>NZ_MQMG01000119.1 GCF_001908025.1 Geobacillus proteiniphilus | reverse complement strand
TTCTAGTTGCACCCGGCTACCAAGCCGGGTGAGGATTGAAACAAAATGCGAACGTCCAAGCTGTTGTCGGCGCATATGGTTGCACCCGGCTACCAAGCCGGGTGAGGATTGAAACGAAGCGAAGCGGATTAAAGCAATGATCGCCAGGCAGTTGCACCCGGCTACCAAGCCGGGTGAGGATTGAAACAAAATGCGAACGTCCAAGCTGTTGTCGGCGCATATGGTTGCACCCGGCTACCAAGCCGGGTGAGGATTGAAACGAAGCGAAGCGGATTAAAGCAATGATCGCCAGGCAGTTGCACCCGGCTACCAAGCCGGGTGAGGATTGAAATTTTACCGAGTAAAGCAGGAATTTGCCACTTGCTGTCGAATTAACTTTTACGAAAACTGTTGCTTCACCTTCTCCACATCTTCTTTAAACTTCTCATGTGTTTTCGCCAGCACTTCTTCAAAGACGCCGTTCATTCGTTGTTCCAGCACAGCGATTCCTTCCCCGGTAATGCCGCCTTTGACGCATACTTTTTCCTGCAACGTTGGCAATGTGTACAGATTCCGCTTGAGCAGTTCCCCAAGGCCGATGATCATATCGGTCGCCAGCATCGTCGCCTGTTTCTTCGTGATGGCGGTTTTTGCCGTCGCGGCGTCGATGAAGCGCTGAAGCAAATAGCTGAAAAACGCCGGACCGCAGCTTGAGATGTCGGAAGCGACGCGGGTGATGGCCTCGTCGATGTACACCGGCGAGGCGATGCGCCGGAGAAGATCATCGATCGTTTGCCGACAGATGGTCGAACAGCGTGACCCAAAAGTGACGAGGATGCTACCGGAGAGCGCCCGGTTCGTAATGCTCGGAATGGCGCGCACGACTTGGCAAGGGATGGCCGCTTCGAGCTGTTCGACGCTGATCGGGCTTGTGATCGATACGAGGCAGTGTTCGTTTGTCCAGTACGGGGTCAGTTGCTGCAATAATGAGTGGATGTCGAACGGTTTGACGCATAAAAAGACGATGCTGGATTGTTTGACGACTTCAGCCGCATCGGCAACCACTGCAATGCCGGGATGCGCGCGTTGTATCGCGAACGCTTTCGCAAGCGTACGGTTCGTTATGACGAGCTGATCCGCTTTCACGGCGCCGGAGTCGAGGAACGCTTCGATTAAGATGGTGCCCATATTCCCCGTGCCGATGACGCCGATGTTCATGCATTGTCCCCCCTCCCAGTTTATGTTTACCGGAACTCTCTTTTTCGATATGTATGAGAAAAAGGCTCGGTTTATGACTTGAGATGGAAAGGATGGGATCGTATGTGGGAGCATGTGCAGGAGTTTGG
>NZ_MQMG01000118.1 GCF_001908025.1 Geobacillus proteiniphilus | reverse complement strand
CGAAACGTTCCAGAGATTTTTTGTTTGACTTTCACCATCCGTAAATCGCGTTCGGCTTGGTTATTGTCAAACGGCACTTCTTTCTTTCGCAGGAAGAGAAGCGCTTCTTGCTTGCGCTTTTCTAGGCGCCGGATGAAATTTTCCGCTTTGCGGACACCTAGATGGCTGCCTTGTCGGCAACGTTCATCGAGTTCCCGGCGTCCATTCGAAAGAAGCTCGTCGTACACCGCTTCCCAATACCGGACTTTCTCTTCCGGCAAGGCTCCGCCCGCTTTCTCCACTGCCTGTTTCATCTCCAACAGTGCTTCGGCCATCTTGTTCGACCAAGAGTGCTGGTAAAGTTCGGTATATTCCCGAAGCTCCCGGAGATGATGGGCGTGGCAAAGGGCATGGCTCGCCTGCGTATACATCGGGTATACGGAATACGCATCATGTACCATCGTTCCTTTGTACCGTGGCAAAATCCCGATGTCATCCGTCGCTTGTTTGCCACGCGAGCGATGAATCCCGTATCGGGTTTCCTTGGAAGTGGAAGCGACGTGCACCCATTGTTTCGTTCCCTTCACACGCAGGCTCGTTTCATCGACGTGCAGCGTGCTCGAGGTGAGCAGCGCGGCTTCGATTTCTTCGATCGCTGCTTCTAACACAGGCTGCCACCGTCTCGTCATGTTCACGACCGTTCCGGCACTAATGGGATGATGAAATAATGTTTTCACCATCTCCGTAATCCGTTCGCACGGAATCAACTGCGCGTGATTCCAGTATAACAGGAGTGAAGTGATGACCGGTCCATATTGTACATGATTGGTGACATAGAAAGGGAACTCCGCCTGCTGGACAAGTCGGCATTCCGGACAACGCTTGATTTCCCGCTCATGTTGAGTGACTTCCATGCGAACCACTGGGAGGTCGAACACTTGGCGAATGTCTACTTGAAGTGGATCGACATGTTCTAAAGAGTGACCACATCCTTTGCATTGGGTCACACGGTGAAGGACTCGATGGTCAGGATTCGGTGCTTGGCGGAGCGTCGTTCCTTGGTGCCCTGGCTGTCCTCCCGGCCGTTTCTCCGACGGTTGGCGAGAAGGAGATTTCGCCCCAAACCGGTCAGAGGACGGCGGTAAATGACTATTCGTACTGTTTTTTTTCGTACGGGCTTCTAATTCTGCAATACGTGCTTTCAATTGCTGGTTTTCTTGTCTTAACTGTTTATTTTCGTTGATGAGTTTTTCGATGGTCTGTGCTTGACGTTCGATGTTTGCCACCATGCTTTCGAGTGTGAAGACCGCTTCTTGGAAGCCAAAAGCAACATTTGCCATTGTGTTCACCTCCCATGTCTATGATGGTAATTAGTATAGACAAGGAAGGTACGAACAAACCGGCTCTCGTAAATTTTTTCTATGTACGGGCTGAATAGTTAC
>NZ_MQMG01000117.1 GCF_001908025.1 Geobacillus proteiniphilus | reverse complement strand
CTCGTTGTCCAACGATTCTTCCGTTCGCAGGGGGGAGGCCTTAGGCCGCCCGTTGCACCTGGGACAAGACGTCCTGTTTCATTCGCTCCGCGTCAAACGCTTGTTTCTTCGTACAAATCGCAAACAGCACATTCAACAGCTTCCGGCACAAGGCGACGATGGACTGCTTTCCGGTCAGCGGATTGACGGATCGGGTCGTATAATACTCATGCAGCTCGCGAAACGCCTCGTTATGCCGAATCAGCGGAATCATCGCCCGAAACAGCACCGAGCGCAACCGTTTCCGTCCCCGTTTGGAGATGTGCTTTTGCCCTTTGCGCTGGCCGGAGGAGTTCTCCTTGAGCGTCAGGCCCGCCAACTTCACCAATTGGCGCGGGTCCCGATAATGGGCGAAGCTGCCGATCTCCGCCAGCAGATCGATGATCGTGGCGTCTCCCAACCCGTCGACCGTTTTCAACCATTGGTACTCCATCGTCGTTTGAACCAATGCCTTCAACTCGGCGTCCAGTGCAGCGATCTCCGCCTCCAATTGGCGGTATCGGCGGACGAGCGCGGCGATCTCAAACCGGGCCATCGCTGTCCCTTCCGTCACCCCAATCGAGTCCTTCGCGGTGTTGATCAACGCCTGAATTTTGGCCTTCTGCGGGCATTTCATCCCTTCGCTTTGCCGGTACACCTCAAGAAGCTCCTCCACCGTCCGGCCGGCCATATCAGCCGGAAGCGGCGTCCACTCCAACACCGAAAGCGCCGTTTTCCCCAAGTCACGAAACACGGTCCAAAACTCTGGAAAATACCGATCCGTCCAGCGGACGATCGCGTTTTTCACCGCCGTCTGTTCCTTGCGGAGCTTCTCTTTGAGCGTGCTCCCCACGCGCAAATCGGCTTCAATCTCGTGCAGCAGCCGGGGAACGAGGAATCGTCCGTCTTTTGCCAGTCTGGCAATGACCAGGGCGTCTTTGGCGTCGTGTTTCGTCGGCAGGTTGTCATCAAGTTCTTTCGACCGGCACACATGCGCCGGGTTGACCATGACCAACGGGATCCCGTGCTCCTCGAGGAAGTAGGCCAGGTTCAACCAGTAGTGCCCGGTCGGCTCCACGGCGACGATCACCTCTGACTTCCCGAACGCTTGCATCGCCCCCTGAATCGCTTTATACAGCTGTTGAAACCCCTCTTTCGACTGGAAGATCGGGAACGATTTGCGAAGCACGCGCCCCCGGTCATCCACGAAGCAGGCGTAGTGGGTTCGTTTCGCGATATCAATACCCACGACAAGCGTTTGTTCGGTTACTTGATCAATTTTATAGTTTTGTGTACAATTCATCTGAAGTCCTCCTTGGTATGGTGAGTGATGTGGTTGACACCCCTGCATCATACCAAGAGGGCTTTTTTTGATCAAGTCCCCGGAAAAGCTCCTAACGGGAATGCTCCTTT
>NZ_MQMG01000116.1 GCF_001908025.1 Geobacillus proteiniphilus | reverse complement strand
CAAAGAAGGCCTTTCCCTCCGAGCCTTCCACGCCGATACGACGGACAAGACCGTTTACGGCGCGTATGAATCGGCCTCGTTAGAGGCCTTACAAATCACACATGGCTACAACCGCCATCATCGTTGGCAAAAACAGATCGGTTTCGGACTGGTCGGCAACGAGGACGGCATCCCGTTTTACGGCGATGTGCACGATGGCAACCTGCCCGATAAAACATGGAATCCCGAGGTGCTGTCTCGTGTCCATGAACAGCTGAAGCAGGCCAAAATCGAAGACGAATGGATTTACGTGGCCGATTCCGCCGCGATGACGAAAGAGACCCTGGCGCAAACCAAAGCGGCCAACGCCTTTTTGATCACCAGAGGCCCTTCGTCGCTCCGGATCGTGAAAACCGCGCTGGCCGAAGCGGATGCTGAGGACACGACGTGGAGCGATCCCTTTACGTTGGCGGAGAGAAACGGCGCCACGTACCGGGTATGGGAAACGGCCTCGACGTATGAAGGCCACCCCGTTCGGCTGATCGTTGTTGAATCGAGCGCGCTCGACCAGCGAAAAGGAAAGACGCTTGAAAAAGAACGAACCAAAGAAGCGGAGCTTCTTCGCGAGGAACAAGCCCGTTGGGAGCGTCACCCCTTCTCCTGCCGGGAAGATGCCGAACAAGCCTTGGCGTCCCTCAAGGCGTCCCTTCGCCCCCGGTTTCATCGGGTTGAGGCCGCGGTCGAAGAGATCGTACGCCTGAAAAAACGGCGCGGACGGCCGAAAAAAGGGGCGGAACCCGAGGTGGAGACGCTGTATTTCTTGCACCTTGACGTCGAATTCGACCAAGACGCGTGGGAACAGGCGAGACGGAAAGCGTCCCGGTTTGTCCTTGTCACGACCGTTCCGAAGGAATGGAAGGGCCAACCCATGGATGCCCAAGAGATCTTGAAGCTGTATAAAGGGCAGATCTCGGTGGAAATGAACTTCGCTTTTTTGAAAGATCCGTTTTTCACGGATGAGATTTACGTCAAAAAACCAGAACGGGTCGCAGTATTAGGCTATTTGTTTCTGTTGGCCTTGGCTATTTACCGCGTTTTTCAGCGCCGAGTGCGTCAGTTTATTACTCCAGAACACCCGTTGAAGGGTCCTGGAGGCCGCAAGCTGACCCGGCCGACGGGACAGGCGATTTTTCAGCTGTTTCAATATGTGAACGTCGTCCTGTTCAAGCTGCCGGATGGGCGCATCCAACGCTCACTGGATCGCTCCCTTACCCCTGATCAGCGAAGGATTCTGCAGGGATTGGGCATGGATGAGAGCATCTACGTGTAACGTGATACGGAACGACCAGCGATGGTAAAAAAAGGATTGCCATCGCTCGTTGTGTTGGTCAAAAAGTTATTCTGAAAAACTAAATAAAAAATCCTTTGTTTTGACCTTGTTAGGGTGCGAAATGTGAGTT
>NZ_MQMG01000115.1 GCF_001908025.1 Geobacillus proteiniphilus | reverse complement strand
CACCAATTAACAAAAAACGATCCCCACCTAGCCTTTGGAATTAGATTCCAAAGGAAGGTATTTCAGTATATATATGGTTTCTTCATGCTACGCACTGGTCTTCTCCAGTTTCACTTCGTACCCTAACCCCTCTAGCCGTTTCACCGTTTGGCGCACGATGGCGGCCTCCCGTTGCTGATCCCAGTAGTCGGCTCCCAACTCTCGATACGGTTCCTTTCGCGTTAAGACCGAATAGATGATTTCCAAGATGGTTCTCCCGACCGCGACACTCGCTCGATTCGCTCCTCTTCGTTTGGCGATCCGATGATACTTGGCCGATAGGTACGTGTTCTTCGTTCGGGCGGCGGCACGGGCGCATTCCACCAGACACGCCCTCAGTTTCTTGTTCCCTTTCCTCGTTCGGCCTGACAACCGTTTCCCCGCACTCTCATGATTCCCGGGGGCCATTCCCGCCCATGAGGCCAAGTGTGCGGCCGTAGGGAACCGGCTCATATCCGTCCCGATTTCCGCTATAATTTGTTCTGCGCTTTGCCGCCCTACTCCCGGAATGGTCTCCATGAGCTCCAGCGCTTCATGAAAAGGGCGCGTTCTCTCCTCGATCTCTCGACTCAACCGGGCAATCGCTTCGTCTAAATATTCAATATGCCGGCATTGTTCCGAAAGCATCATGCGTTGATGCGGCCCCATGATTCCTTTCAAGGCGCGCCGGAGCTCTCCGATTTTTTGCTTCAGCCGCCCTTTGGCGAGTTGCGCCAATACCGCCGGATCGTCCGTTCCTTCGATCAGGGCTCGAAGGATCCGCTGAGCCGACACCCCGTTGATGTCCGATACAACCGAAGCCAGTTTGATGTTGGCTCCTTCCAGCACTTTTTGGATGCGGTTGAGCTCCCGTGCCCGTTCCTCGATCAAACTGCGCCGATACCGAACCAGTTCCCGAAGCTCTCGCTGAGCTCGATCCGGAATGTAACTCCCTCGGAGCAGTCCGTGGCGAAGCAAGTCCGCGATCCATTCGGCATCTTTGACATCGGTCTTTCGTCCGGGAACCGCTTTGATATGTTGGGCATTGACGACCAGCACTTCGATCGACTCTCCTTCGAGGAGATGATACACTGGCTTCCAATATACGCCCGTCGACTCCATGGCCACGTGCGTCACCTGTTTTTCTTTCAGCCACTCCACCAACTCCTCGAGATCGTCGGTCATCGTGCCAAACGTGCGGATCTCTTTGCCTTCAGGGGTTAGGACACAAGCCGTGATCGATTTCTTATGCACGTCCAATCCGCAACAGCGTTCATACAAGACGCGCATCGGTCTCCCTCCCTGCTTCATTCTCCAAAACAGCTGGTGCAGCAGCCTTTGTTCAAGCATTCTATCCTGCGTGCTTCCCAAAAGGGAGCGACATTCCGTGGTGCACCAGGCTGCTGGGGTCCGTCTATCCTTCGGACTTTTCCGTACCATAGATACCACGACCTCATGACCCCAGCTGCAAGGAGACCATTCGACAG
>NZ_MQMG01000114.1 GCF_001908025.1 Geobacillus proteiniphilus | reverse complement strand
AGAAAAGATGAAGGTGCTCGAGTACCGCTTTGCCATTGCACCCATTTTTCATTTCATTGCAAGCAAATCGATGGAAGCAGGCTTGCATTTATGTGATGGCCATGCAAAGCAAACAGTGCAGTTGTTTATGAATGATACAGCTTCCGAGAAAGGGAAGAAGCGCATCGGGGCTATACAATATGAAGGATCCAACGATTACACAGCGAAAGAGCCCTGCATTGTCAGTTGGAGGTTCGAACGAGCGTTGCTTCCGGATGGCCTCAAACAAGACTTGGAGGCGATCACTGCGTTTCGCAGAGATCAAAACGAAGGACCATCCATCAATCCAAACGCCCAGTCGATTGCCTTTAAATTTGAAGCGTTGACGGATGCCGCCAAAGAAACGATTGAGGCAATTACCGCAGTTCTTAAGAAGCATGCAAGAAGTTGAAGTGGTTACATACTGTACACGAGCTTCAACTAGGGATTTAATTGTGAACCAGGAATGTTTGAGACATATATGAAATGGTTCAAAGGTCGAAAATCGTCGTTTCATCTTACTTCCTCGCGAAGGAAATTATGGTACAATAAAGTAAGCTAAATTGAGGAGCAGCTAGACAAGGTGACGGCTCGCATTCAAGCGTTAAGTGAAGCGGAACCGGCAACGGGCGCGCAAACCTCGCCAGAGCCTGCCGATTCGTCGCCAACGGGCGAGCCGTCCGCTTCTCAACCGACAGAAACCACAGCGGCATCTGACGCTCCGAGCGGACAAGCCATAGCGGCCAATGACGCCGCAGTTCCGGCTTCCAGCGGGCAAACCGCAACGGAGGCATCGTCTCCGGCTTCTTCACAACCGGTTGACGAAGACCAAGAGGAACTCGATGAAAAACTGGCGAGACAGCCGATATTCGATGTCGAACGAGATGCCGTTGGATATGAAGTGTTTTATCGAAGCGGCAAGCGCAATTTCTATGATGGTTTGAATGGAGATCATGCCACACTAGAAGTGCTGATTAACAGCTTCATGAACATTGGAATTGAGAAGTTGACCAATGGGAAGCCGTGCTTTGTCAACTTTACGGAGAAATTGCCGGAATGATTGAGCGCGATCTCTCACTTACTTATCTCCTATTGAAATTGGCGAATTCGATGATTGTGTCTCATCGGCCAAAAATCAAGTCGATCCGTCATGCGATCATGTTATTAGTCATCAATGAGCTGAAAAAGTGGATTTCTGTATTGGCGCTGCAGAAATTATACGATCTGCATGCCCATCTGTATCAAGAGATTGTGACGCTGTCCTTCAAGAGGGAAAGCTTGTAAGTTGCCCGGTGATCTATTCGGATATGAGCAGGACAAGGCGAGCTTGTTTTTAATGGGGGGTTGCTCGCTTTTTGATGTTCTCTTGCATCAGCCGTTGCCGAAGATTTTACATGAACTGAATATTCACGACGATATACAGGCTTGTCTTCTTCACAAAACGGGCCGCTTTTGCCCCGTCTATGATCTTGTCTGGTGCATGGAACGAGGGGACTAGGAACAGATGAACCGTCTTTGTGATCACTTTTTGAGGAAAAAATAAGTTTGATCAAGCACTTTTGAATAATTTTTTGCGTAAAATAATCATATATTCCGTTTTTTGAGGAAAAAATATAGAAAATCAATACGTTCTTATTTTATAATTTGTTGTAGATACA
>NZ_MQMG01000113.1 GCF_001908025.1 Geobacillus proteiniphilus | reverse complement strand
GGGGGCTGACCCAAAACGCGAATGCGTTTTGGGATCAGCCCCCACTTTTTTGCCCCAAATATAGAAGAATCGCCCTTTTTTCTGGTAGAATAGAGTCACCGAAACCACTACCACCGAAAGAAGGGCGATTCTTTTATGAAACATGATCATATTTCCTTTAAAGAGTATACCATGGACAACCTCTCTTTGCCAAGCAACATCGCCGATCTCATTCCGCGGGATAACATGGCCCACGTGGTTCATGAGATGGTTGAACGCATCCCGATGGAGACGTTTCTTCCTTACTACAAAGGAGGGGGCACCTCCGCCTATCATCCGAAAATGATGACCAAAATTCTCCTTTACGCTTACACCCAAAAAATGTATCATGGCCGTGAGATTGCACGGCAGCTCGAAGTCCACCTTCCCCTCATGTGGCTAAGTGGATTTCAAAAGCCGGACTTCCGCTCCATCAATCGGTTTCGTTCGGAGCGGATGAAAGACCTGATTGACGACCTGTTCCGGGAAATGATCACGCTGCTCGTGGCCGACGGCTATGTCAAGATGGAAGACTATTTTGTGGATGGAACGAAAATTGAAGCGAATGCCAACCGGTACACCTTCGTTTGGCGCAAATCGGCTGAGAAGTACCAGGAGAAACTCCAAGCCAATGTCGATCGGCTGATTGCCCAGATCGAGGCGATCGTGGAAGAAGAAAAGGCGGAAGAAATCGACGCTTCGCCTGCCTTTACGTCAGAAGAAATCCGAAAGAAAACCGAGGAGTGGGAAAAACGGTTGGAGGCCGAGCCGGACAACCAACCGTTGAAGAAGGCCGTCAAGAAGATGAAGGAGGACTACTTGCCTCGCAGTGAAAAGTATGAACACCAACTCCATGTATGCGGGGATCGCAACAGCTATTCCAAGACCGATGTGGATGCCACCTTCATGCGGTTGAAGGAGGATCACATGCGAAACGGCCAGCTCAAGCCGGCCTATAACGTACAGGCGGGTTCTTCCGGCCAATTTATTTTGGGGTATTCCCTTCATCAGAGGCCGGGCGACACTCGTTGTCTTCTCCCGCATTTGGAGACCGTTCGAGAGAAGTACGGCGTGGAACCCGAACGTTTGATCGCTGACGCGGCCTATGGCTCGGAAGAGAACTACGTGAAGCTGGAAGAGAAGCACATATCGGCCTTGATCAAGTACCATACGTATGAGAAGGAGAACACGCGCAAGGTCAAGAAAAATCCGCATCATCAGCAGAATTGGACCTATGTGGAAGAAGAAGACGTTTGGATTTGCGCGAATGGGAAAAAGCTGGTTCGCACCGGAACTTCGAAACAGACCACGGAATCAGGATACACCTCGGTCACCCGACACTACCAATGCCATGAATGCGAAGGATGTCCGTTCCGTTCGGCCTGCACGACTTCCAAGTATGGACGAACCACGCAATGGAACCCCGTCTATCATGAACAAAAACAGAAAGCCCGCGAACGGCTGGAGAGTGAAGAAGGGCAAGCCCGATACCGCCAACGCAAAACCGACATTGAGAGTGTGTTTGGGCAAATCAAACAAAATCGCGGGTTTCGTCGCTTTGTCCTGCGAGGCCTCCAAAAAGTTTCCATCGAATGGGGGCTGATTTGTGCTGCCCACAATCTTCTCAAAAAAGCCGCTAGGGACAAGCAATTGTCCTTGGTGGCGTAAATCAGGGGGGTGAACAGAGTCGGAATTTTCTTCCGTTTGGTAAAATATACAAAAACCAAAGAGGGCTGACTCCAAAAGTCCGCTTTTTGGCGGACTTTTGGGTCAG
>NZ_MQMG01000112.1 GCF_001908025.1 Geobacillus proteiniphilus | reverse complement strand
CTTCAGCCGCTCTCTTCCCCGCCTGTCTCCGCTTTCAAAGTGGCGGGCCACGACCCCACGTTTTCCCATAAAACCACTGGAAACATAACCTTCTCTTTCTTTGAAACGGCGATTGATGCCCCGCGCCCGCCGGCATGTCTACTATCCCACTTCCATCGAACGGACAGACCGCCTTATTCCCTTTTTTACAAAAAAGCCGTCGTGGCGATGCGAACGGGACAATTAAGCGGCATCCCTATTCACTTTGTTTGTGGAAAAAGGCAGCTGAGGCGCACTGGAGAACGTCAACAGCCCGATCCACTTTCAGCTGCCTATGCCCCACCGGCCGACCGATCGACTCGTAGATGAGGCCGGCGGCGTCGGCTTGTTTCGGGTCGTAGCAGTTGCGCCCGTCAAGCACAATTGGCCGATTCATCAGCGTCTTGTAACGGTGAAGGTCAAATTGCAGCACAGCCGGCCATTCGGTGAAAATGAAACAAACATCCGCGCCGCGAATGGCTTCCTCCATTGTCTCGCAACAAACAACCGCATCGCCAAAACGGCGCGAGACATGACCGAGGGCGGCCGGGTCCCAGACGCGCACGTCGGCTCCTTCGGCAATGAGCCGTTCGATGTTCGCCAATGCCGGCGATTCGCGCACATCGTCAGTGCCGGGCTTGAATGCGGCGCCCAGCACGGCTGCTGTTCGACCGCTGAACACACCAAGGTGGGCGCGCGCTTTCTCGAACAGTTTCCATTTCTGTTTTTCATTGACGTCCATCGCCGCCCACACGGTTTTGAGCGAATAGCCATGGGAGGCAGCCAACGCATAAAGCGCCTTCGTATCTTTCGGCAGGCAAGAGCCGCCATAGCCGACGCCGGCGCGCAAAAAGCGGCGGCCAATGCGCGGATCCATGCCGATTCCTTCCGCCACCGCCTGAATGTCGGCCCCTACCAACTCGCATACGTTGGCGATCTCGTTGATGTACGAAATTTTCAGCGCCAAAAACACATTGGCAGCGTACTTGATCATCTCTGCGCTTTTGCGGTCGGTGACAACGTACGGGAGCGCAAACGGGGCGTACAGCTCCTTCATCACCCGTTCAGCCCGGTCCGAATCCACTCCCAATACAATGCGCGGCGCCTGCAGTGTATCGCGCACTGCCGTTCCTTGCGACAAAAACTCCGGGTTGGATACGACGTCGAATTTCACCTCCGGCCGTCCGTTTTCCGCCAAAAAACGGGCGGCTTCATCGCCAGTGCCGACGGGCACGGTCGACTTGATAACGACAAGGCAATCGCGTTCGGCCGCCCCGGCGATGCGTCGCAATGCGCCCCATACATCATCAAGCCGCACAGACCCGTCCGGCTGCGGCGGCGTGCCGACGGCGATCATGATCACTTCCGCCCGTTGATACGCTTCCACATCGTTGGTCGTAAAGCGAAGGCGAACGCCGTTTCGCTGAATAAGCGAGTCAAGCCCCGGCTCATAAATCGGGACGATCCCTTCATTTAATAGGCGAATTTTCTCTTCGTTCACATCGACGCATGTCACATCATGCCCTTTATCGGCCAGACAAGCCGCGGTCACAAGTCCAACATATCCCGTTCCCGCAATCGCTATCTTCACGATTCCTCACACCTTTTCATCCATTGCGGCGATCGTCGCTTGTCCTCATTATATCGAATCGCCTGCCGGTTTTCACGGGTTCCGCCCCGTTGCTCGAACAAAAAACTATTTTCCACACAAAAAAGAGAATGCCCCAAAAGCAACGAGGCATCCTCCCTTCTTCCATATATATACATCAGACGGA
>NZ_MQMG01000111.1 GCF_001908025.1 Geobacillus proteiniphilus | reverse complement strand
CCCCCTCGTATAGTATGTTTAGAAAGATTTTTAAATCGAATTTCCAGTTGGATATGCTCCTTGACAATCGTATATGCTTGAGTGATTTGCCCACTGGGGGAGGGGCGCGCCCCTCCCCCAGTGGATCGCACTACATCGGGGTTGGACTTTTCGCGATGTTCCTGGATAATGATCTTGAGGATCATCGGGGACACTCTTCTTCCCCCTGTAGCATTGACTACTTGAAAAGTCTGTCTCCCCGGCTCCTGTTCGGACTTCTAACCCGCAGGCTGTTCCCGTTGGCTTCCCATGCTGGAAGGAGCAGCTTCCAGGCAGCCCATGGCCCAACGTGAGTTCTCATACGCGAGGGTGACTGGTCAACAGGCGCGGTCCGGGGGCATCCCGAAGAGTCCCAACCCCACGATCCTACTATGATGGGAGGTGATCTCATGAAACTCTACGTCGGGATTGACGTGAGCTCAACGGACTTATACACGTGCATCATGGACCAAGAAGGAAACACGTGCGCGCAATTCAAGGCGGACAACCATCTCCTTGGCGCGACCTTCCTTCGCGATCAAATCCTCCTGTGGGCCAACAAGCGCCAACCATCCGAAATTCTCATCGGGATGGAAGCCACTTCGGTCTACAGCTGGCATCCGGCGATGTTTTTCCACCAACAGGAGGAGCTGAGGTCTTGGAATGTCAAGGTGTTTACCATCAATCCAAAGCTCATTCGCAAGTTTAAAGAAGCTTACACCGACTTGGATAAAACGGACGGCATCGATGCGTGGATCATCGCCGATCGGCTTCGCTTTGGCCGCTTGAAAGTGACAGCTGTCATGCAAGAACAGTTTATCGCCCTTCAACGGCTCACGCGCATGCGCTACCATCTCGTCCATCAGCTGACTCGGGAAAAGCAGTACTTCCTCCAACACTTGTTTTACAAGTGCAGTTCCTTTACCCAAGAGGTAGACAGCTCCGTTTTCGGACATGCCATCTTAGAGCTTCTTCTCGAGTCGTTTAGCTTAGACGAAATCAGCCACATGGACGTGCAACAGCTCGCTGACTTCTTGCGCCAAAAAGGACGCAATCGCTTTGCCGATCCGGAATGCATCGCCAAGTCCATTCAGAAGGCGGCTCGTTCGTCCTATCGGCTTTCCAAGTGCGTCGAGGATTCCATCGACTTGCTTTTAGGCCTATCGATTCAATCCATTCGCAGCCTTCAAGCGCAAATCAAAGAGCTCGACAAAGCGATTACTCGCCATTTGGAAGGCATTCCAAATACGTTGCAAACGATTCCTGGCATCGGACCCGTTTACGCTGCCGGCATCTTAGCCGAAATTGGACAAATCGAGCGCTTTGACAATCAAGCCGCCTTAGCGAAGTATGCAGGTCTGACCTGGTCCAAGCACCAGTCCGGTCGGTTCCAAGCCGAGGAGACGTCCCTCATTCGTTCCGGCAATCGCTATCTCCGTTACTACCTAGTGGAGGCTGCCAACTCGGTACAACGGCATGATGCGACGTTTCGCGCCTATTACCGGAAGAAGTATGAGGAAGTGCCCAAGCACCAACATAAACGAGCCCTCGTCCTCACCGCTCGAAAACTCGTGCGTGTGATCGATGCGCTGCTACGCAACGGTCAAATCTACACGCCAAGAAAGGGGGAAGATCGATAGGGGTATCGATCTAACTGATTTTGTATCAAAACCCAGTTAATGACATCAGACAAGACTGGGCTTCTTAAGTATTGCCTTTTTTCGGATCATCGGACAATCGAATTTCCAATTTCGATGATTTTTCACCTTGACATATCACCGCAGGAC
>NZ_MQMG01000110.1 GCF_001908025.1 Geobacillus proteiniphilus | reverse complement strand
GGAGGTGGCCTCCATGGTCAACGTGTGCCGACAAACCGTTTCCTATTATGTGTCACTGTTCAACGAAGGCGGTCTGGAGCTCTTGCTTCATCGGGATTTCGCCCCCGAGCGGGAGCCGTTTCTCACCGAAGAACAGCAGGAAGAGATCAAACAGCTTGTGTTGACCACCACTCCCGTGGAACTGGGCTGGGACGTCGCTTCGGCGTGGAACACCAAACTCCTGCAATCCTATGTCGAAAAGCACTTCGGTGTTTGCATTTCCCGCGAAGCGTTGCGAAAACTCCTGCACCGCAAAGGGCTGTCGTGGACACGGCCGACCTACACATTGGCGAAAGGAAACCCGGATGAGCAAAAGCAATTTGAAACACAAATGGATCTAATAAAAAAACTTGATCACCAAGGAGACAGAAGATGCTGTTCTTCTGTACATCGATGAAACCCATATCCGCTCTTACCATGTCTTGCGGTCCACATGGTCGGAAGTCGGCCGCCAAAAACAAGTGCCGATGTTCGGCCATCATGTCCACGCATCGCGGTTTGGCGCGGTCAACATCCACGATGGCGAAACGGTGCTTCACCAAACGACTGCCGCCAATGCCGCGACGTTCTTGGATTTCTTGAGAATGCTCAAAGAGCGCGATCCAGACCGTCTCATCGTCTTGGTGTTGGATCACGCCCGCATTCATCATGCCAACATGGTCAAGGAGTTTTTGCAGGAAGAAGGGCCATGTTTTCACTTTCTTTCCCTCCCTCCCTATTCGCCACAGCTGAACCCAATCGAACGCTTATGGAAATGGCTGAAAGATACGGTGATTGCCAATGTATTTCACAAGGATCGCAACGATATCATTCAAGCCATTACTCGGTTTGTCAACTACATCCACGAACGTCCGGAGGAAGTGCTGCAGCGCTTAGGGTGTGCAGGATGACTGAGAAGTTAACTCTTCATGTTGCATGTATATATAAAATGAAGATGCTCATTGGGATCAAATTCCACGCTTATCCACTCCCTGCAATTGATTACCATCTTAATGCACCAACCCAATTTTTCGGTTCTGCATCTCTAAACTCCTTGATCATGTCCAAATAATCGTTAATATTTTCAACCGTTGCATCCCTTCCTTCGAATTCCAGAATAAAAGCCGCTATATAGCGCCAAACATTAGGGCCTGTCCATGATGATAACGATATATTGTACAAATTTTCCCAAACATGCTGAAAATCCATTTGAAGATGGAACTTTGAACGAATCTCTAAACTTTGTTCAAGCGTTTTCGTACGGTGTCTCCATATTTCTGCCCCACCTTCTTCAACTCCAAGAAACCAAATCGGGGCATTGACATTTCCATAGCCAATCCAATTATACAAACATGAACGAACCGGTCTTTCAAAAGAAGTCGAAGTTTCCATCCCTATTTCTTGCTACTTCATTTTGTTACTATCATGGTTCAAATTTGCTCCAGTTTGTATCATTTCAGCACTTTTCCCTGACATAAACATCATGGCAATCTCAATCACTTCCCTTAACTGTTCTTCAGAGAAATGGGCAATTCTTATCCATCCTCGTGGATCAACGTTATATCCTTTTTTCTTTATGATTTCACTATCCATATACTTGCCATTTACATATCCATTTCCATTAGGGGATAACTCCCTAGCTAATACTTTCCCTCTTTGCCGGCTTTCTGGATAAACATAATTTACTCGATCGTAACTTATAGGCTTTTCTTGTAGCTGCTTATATGACCGAAAAATCGCTTTCTTATGCTCAAAGCTCAGCATGTTCATTCCTCTCCCCCTATATCTTTAA
>NZ_MQMG01000109.1 GCF_001908025.1 Geobacillus proteiniphilus | reverse complement strand
CAGTCGTTATTCAAAGCAAAACGCGCTTCTGTTTCGTTCAGTTTTGAAGGAATGAGGATTCCTTCAGTTGCTTTGCATCTGTGCCTGCGTCTGCTAGCAGGTTCAGGGAAGCAAGATTCCTCGGCACAAAGCCGCAAGGAAGTTTGTTCAAAGAAGTCGCTTTGCGTCTACAAACGGATTCGAGGAAGTGGGATTCCTCGATGCAAGACTGCAGAGAAGTGAATTCAAGAAGTAGTCTCGTTCCTTGAAAACTAGATAACCGATTAACAAAGGAAGAAGCCGAGAGTGCAATAGGTTAAGCTGGAAAGGGCGCACGGTGGATGCCTTGGCACTAGGAGCCGATGAAGGACGGGGCAAACGCCGAAACGCTTCGGGGAGCTGTAAGCAAGCGTGGATCCGGAGATGTCCGAATGGGGGAACCCACTGTCCGTAATGGGGCAGTATCCATGTCTGAATCCATAGGGCATGGAGGGCACACCCGGGGAACTGAAACATCTTAGTACCCGGAGGAGAAGAAAGCAACCGCGATTCCCTGAGTAGCGGCGAGCGAAACGGGAACAGCCCAAACCAAGAGGCGTGTCCTCTTGGGGTTGTAGGACCGCTCACGATGGGAGTGAGAAAGGAACGGGGTAGACGAACCGGTCTGGAACGGCCGGCCGGAGAAGGTGAGAGCCCTGTAGTCGAAACTTCGTTCCCTCCCGAGCGGATCCTGAGTACGGCGGGACACGAGGAATCCCGTCGGAAGCAGGGAGGACCATCTCCCAAGGCTAAATACTCCCTAGTGACCGATAGTGCACCAGTACCGTGAGGGAAAGGTGAAAAGCACCCCGGGAGGGGAGTGAAAGAGAACCTGAAACCGTGTGCCTACAAGTAGTCAGAGCCCGTTGATGGGTGATGGCGTGCCTTTTGTAGAATGAACCGGCGAGTGACGATGGCGTGCGAGGTTAAGCCAAAGAGGCGGAGCCGCAGCGAAAGCGAGTCTGAACAGGGCGTGTGAGTACGTCGTCGTCGACCCGAAACCAGGTGATCTACCCATGTCCAGGGTGAAGGCCGGGTAACACCGGCTGGAGGCCCGAACCCACGCACGTTGAAAAGTGCGGGGATGAGGTGTGGGTAGGGGTGAAATGCCAATCGAACTTGGAGATAGCTGGTTCTCCCCGAAATAGCTTTAGGGCTAGCCTCGGGTTTGAGAGTCTTGGAGGTAGAGCACTGATTGGGCTAGGGGCCCTCAACGGGTTACCGAACCCAGTCAAACTCCGAATGCCAATGACTTATGCCCGGGAGTCAGACTGCGAGTGATAAGATCCGTGGTCGAGAGGGGAACAGCCCAGACCGCCAGCTAAGGCCCCGAAGTGCACGTTCAGTGGAAAAGGATGTGGAGTTGCCGAGACAACCAGGATGTTGGCTTAGAAGCAGCCACCATTTAAAGAGTGCGTAATAGCTCACTGGTCGAGTGACTCTGCGCCGAAAATGTACCGGGGCTAAACGTGCCGCCGAAGCTGCGGGATGACCGTTGGTCATCGGTAGGGGAGCGTTCTAAGGGCAGAGAAGCCAGACCGGAAGGACTGGTGGAGCGCTTAGAAGTGAGAATGCCGGTATGAGTAGCGAAAACAGAGGTGAGAATCCTCTGCGCCGAAAGCCTAAGGGTTCCTGAGGAAGGTTCGTCCGCTCAGGGTTAGTCGGGACCTAAGCCGAGGCCGAAAGGCGTAGGTGATGGACAACAGGTTGAGATTCCTGTACCACCTTCTTCCCGTTTGAGCGATGGGGGGACGCAGGAGGATAGGGCGAGCAGGCGGCTGGAAGAGCCTGTCCAAGCCGTGAGGCTGATCCGCAGGCAAATCCGCGGATCGTAAGGCTAAGCGGTGACGGCGACGGACGCAG
>NZ_MQMG01000108.1 GCF_001908025.1 Geobacillus proteiniphilus | reverse complement strand
TAACTCACATTTCGCACCCTCTCGACGAAAATCGGGAGGATTTTTTCGTTCCGATGTCGAATGAATCCTTGACACACAAGGAAAGTGAAGGAGTTTTTCTCTCATGGATGTTCAAGTCGAAGCGGTCTATCGCAATTCTTATTTGAATATAATAAGTGCCCTATTCAAGAAACTGGGTCTGCCTCAATTGATTGACCATCTCGTGCCCGTCGATCCGCAGTGCCAAACGCGAGTCAGCGATGCCGTTCAGGCCATCCTCTACAATGTGTTTGACGGCCGGCAAGCCCTCGTTCACTTGGAACATTGGGCTCAGGAGGTCGATTGTGAGAAACTCATCCGTTCCGGGCTCCATCCTTCCCAGTTGAATGACGATGCGTTGGCCCGTCATCTCGATCGCCTGTATGAGGCTGGCATTCACAACGTCATCAGCACTTGCTTGATTCATATTTATCGCAAAGAAGGCCTTTCCCTCCGAGCCTTCCACGCCGATACGACGGACAAGACCGTTTACGGCGCGTATGAATCGGCCTCGTTAGAGGCCTTACAGATCACACATGGCTACAACCGCCATCATCGTTGGCAAAAACAGATCGGTTTCGGACTGGTCGGCAACGAGGACGGCATCCCGTTTTACGGCGATGTGCACGATGGCAACCTGCCCGATAAAACATGGAATCCCGAGGTGCTGTCTCGTGTCCATGAACAGCTGAAGCAGGCCAAAATCGAAGACGAATGGATTTACGTGGCCGATTCCGCCGCGATGACGAAAGAGACCCTGGCGCAAACCAAAGCGGCCAACGCCTTTTTGATCACGAGAGGCCCTTCGTCGCTCCGGATCGTGAAACAGGCGTTGGCTGAAGCGGATGCTCAGGACACGACGTGGAGCGATCCCTTTACGTTGGCGGAGAGAAACGGCGCCACGTACCGGGTATGGGAAACGGCCTCGACGTATGAAGGCCACCCCGTTCGGCTGATCGTCGTTGAATCGAGCGCGCTCGACCAGCGAAAAGGAAAGACGCTTGAAAAAGAACGAACCAAAGAAGCGGAGCTTCTTCGCGAGGAACAAGCCCGTTGGGAGCGTCACCCATTCTCCTGCCGGGAAGATGCCGAACAAGCCTTGGCGTCCCTCAAGGCGTCCCTTCGCCCCCGGTTTCATCGGGTTGAGGCCGCGGTCGAAGAGATCGTACGCCCGAAAAAACGGCGCGGACGGCCGAAAAAAGGGGCGGAACCCGAGGTGGAGACGCTGTATCTCTTGCACCTTGACGTCGAATTCGACCAAGACGCGTGGGAACAGGCGAGACGGAAAGCGTCCCGGTTTGTCCTTGTCACGACCGTTCCGAAGGAATGGAAGGGCCAACCCATGGATGCCCAAGAGATCTTGAAGCTATATAAAGGGCAGATCTCGGTGGAAATGAACTTCGCTTTTTTGAAAGATCCGTTTTTCACGGATGAGATTTACGTCAAAAAACCAGAACGGGTCGCAGTATTAGGCTATTTGTTTCTGTTGGCCTTGGCTATTTACCGCGTTTTTCAGCGCCGAGTGCGTCAGTTTATTACTCCAGAACACCCGTTGAAGGGTCCTGGAGGCCGCAAGCTGACCCGGCCGACGGGACAGGCGATTTTTCAGCTGTTTCAATATGTGAACGTCGTCCTGTTCAAGCTGCCGGATGGGCGCATCCAACGCTCACTGGATCGCTCCCTCACCCCTGATCAGCGAAGGATTCTGCAGGGATTGGGCATGGATGAGAGCATCTACGTGTAACGTGATACGGAACGACCAGCGATGGTAAAAAAAGGATTGCCATCGCTCGTTGTGTTGGTCAGAAAGTTATTCTGAAAAACGAAATAAAAAATCCTTTCTTTCAACCCTGTTAGGGTGCGAAATGTGAG
>NZ_MQMG01000107.1 GCF_001908025.1 Geobacillus proteiniphilus | reverse complement strand
ATCCTGGTGTGAATAAAATATTTGAAGGGTCTCATCCTGCTCTTTTACTCCACGATTATACTTTACCAAACCAGACACAGTTGTTTAGCTCCCCCCTTGACATCCCTGTACGAGAAAAACGGAAATGTCAAGGAGCTAAAATCATACCATTTGCTGCTTTATTTCTTTTCATTCTCTGCGATACCTATAGTCACTTCACCATCATGAAAGATTTCGATT
This sequence comes from Geobacillus proteiniphilus, assembly GCF_001908025.1. Classification (GTDB taxonomy): domain Bacteria; phylum Bacillota; class Bacilli; order Bacillales; family Anoxybacillaceae; genus Geobacillus; species Geobacillus proteiniphilus. Next base: position 1,708 of record NZ_MQMG01000107.1, on the reverse strand, counting down.
ACATACTCTCCATCTTCACAAAGAATAAACGCATCCGATCCCACAGCAGCTACATCATCGATGGCATTGAGAACTCTTTCCAATTTTGTCTGAATACCTGGATGGCAAGAATAATTCCACAGTACAATCATATCGTTATGATTCATCCCCTTTTTTCACAACCCACCAACGATTTCCGATCCATCCTTCACTTTTTTTCTTTCTGGATACTTCCCATATCATACGGCCGGTATTTCTTGCGCAGTTCCTTTAGCTCTCGGGCAAGGGCTTCAACATCAGTCCGGAAAAACAACTTGTCTTTTTGGAAGCTTTTGATTGGCGTTATTCTTCCTGATTCGATGAGTTTGCTAAGGCGTTGATATGTCACGCCCAGGATCTCCAGTGTTTCAGCGACCCCGAGGACTTCACTTTTAATGAAGTCCTCGAGCTCTTTTCTTGTTGTGAAGTGATACATCACAATGTTTCCTCCTCATCTGTTCCGGAAGTACGAGACAATGTATCGAATCCCCGCAATCCCCCATACAACAATAACGATCAATAACACGATGTCCAATATGCCAAGATGTCTAAAGTCAGTGGCCACGAAAAAACGTACGGCAACAAACGCCAATAAGATGTTTGCGATCCAAGCTAATTTTGACATACATTTTGGGAGATGATAATATTTTTTATACAGAAGCCCTTCCCGAAGGTCGGGCTTCCGTTTGGGCTTATTTGCGACGTTTCTTTTTGGAGCGTCGCTTTTTCTTTTGGTTTCGTCCTTCTAGGAAGGCGATGGCCGCTAGGACGAAACCGGCGATACTTCAAAGCTTCTCCATGGTGTCCGCCACTTCATCCTCTCCCTGTCGTTCACCTTCTTTCTGGATTTTATGATAACAAACCTATTGTTATATTATAATAGGATTAACAAAAAAATCCCTGCCAAATCGGCAGGGGAAACAATCACACAACAGTCGTTTTTCACTCTGACACGCACCTCCATGTGACTCAAAAAATGGAGGATGAGGCACTGGAGTTGTATCAGCGGTACACTGAAAAATAAATTGCGGGTGTTTTGTGGGTGCGGCGCCCACAAGCGAGCGCTGCACCCTTTATTTATCAAGGTTATCCGATGCTTCCTTCCATCTCAAACTTGATCAAGCGGTTCATCTCGACCGCGTATTCCATCGGCAGCTCTCTTGTGAACGGCTCGATGAAGCCCATGACGATCATTTCCGTCGCTTCCTGCTCGGAAATGCCGCGGCTCATCAAGTAGAACAGCTGCTCTTCCGACACTTTCGACACTTTCGCTTCGTGTTCGAGCGAGATGTTGTCGTTTAAAATTTCGTTGTATGGAATTGTATCCGATGTCGACTGGTTGTCGAGAATCAACGTGTCGCATTCGATGTTCGAGCGCGAGCCGGACGCTTTGCGGCCGAAATGGACCATGCCGCGATACGTCACCTTGCCGCCTTGTTTGGAGATCGACTTCGAGACGATCGTCGATGACGTATTCGGGGCCAAATGGATCATTTTCGCCCCGGCGTCTTGATGCTGCCCTTTGCCGGCGATGGCGATCGACAGCGTCAAGCCGCGCGCCCCTTCGCCTTTTAAGATGACGGCCGGGTATTTCATCGTCAATTTCGAGCCGATGTTGCCGTCGATCCATTCCATCGTCGCATTTTCTTCGCAGACGGCGCGCTTCGTCACCAAGTTGAAGACGTTGTTC
>NZ_MQMG01000106.1 GCF_001908025.1 Geobacillus proteiniphilus | reverse complement strand
ATGGGGAACTTGATGAATCCGTTCCGCTACTTCCTTCAAGTACGTTTTTGGATCGACTTGTCCATTCACCAATGGAGCGATCAATCCATACCGAAATAAAGCGATCTCCTGTCTCATCGACTCATTCATTTCGATCTCCTCCTTCGTTCATCCCATTCTAGGACCTTATCGGTCCATCCTGTCTCTATCCTATCGGATCATTCCCCCGACCGTCGAGAGGAAAGGTTTGTGGAATCTATAAATGATTCCATATAAGGGGATATAAGTAAAATCAGGAACTGAATGTACGTGCAAAAAGATGCGTCGATCGGTGCTCCCATATCTCTTGGATGACGAAAAAGAGGCCGATCTCCTCCATCGTCTGGATCCACCATAGGGCTCGTTCTCTCGCTTGGGTGATGGCAGGACCAATTTTTCTCCAGCGCTCCGCAAAAAACCAATGAAGGTGGTTCAAATTTCGGAATAAACGTCGGACATAAAATAAAACCCCTTCATCCGTAGGAAGGAGTGGAGCCTCCTCCATCCCCCGTTTCGGAGTCAGGCCCAACCGTTCTTTCACCACTCTCCATATGGTGGGCAACGTATACTGAAAATAAGGGAGAAGAAATGAAGGCAACACGGCCACCGTCCTCCTGCACTCCGGGCAGCGATACCGAGCGATCCAAATGCGATAAGACTGATGCGACGTCACGGCATTTCGTTCGTAGTACCCATGGCGATAAAGAGGGCGTTTTGCCTGGCAATGAGGGCACCGCTTAAGAAGGGGAAAGTCGTTTTGTTTTCCCCGCTGGGCATATGTCTGGACATCGACCTGAAAGTCATGAAACCGAATCACGTCCTCGTCCCCCCTCTGGAAATCACCCATGTCCCATTCCGAAATAATTCACAAAAAATTTAGCACATTCTTTCGGAAAGGGGGAGAGGGATATTCCGAAGGAATGTGCAAAAAAGAGTCTTTTTTGTGCGGAAATAAAGTGATAATTTACAGCATCGTGCATCATCGTCCCTTCATATCGGGGAAGAATCCCGATATCATCGGTCGCTTTTTTTCCACGAGAAGCGTGAGGAGCCAAGTATGTATATCTCGATGTACACGCGACATGCACCCATGCGAGTTTCCCATTGATGCGCAAACTCGTTTCATCGACATGCAGGATGTTGGATTCAAGTAAGGCGTCTTCGATGATGTCCATATTTGATTCCAACGATTCACGTCCTCGTTTCACCATATTGGCAAGAGTTCCCGTACTAATCGAGTGTTGATATAACGCTTCGATTGTATCACTTAAACGCTTGTACGGGATCAATTGGATATGATGTAAATAAACAACGAGCGCCGTGAGCCGTGGACCGTATTGCACATGATTCGTGACATGGGATGGGAATTCGGCTTGTTGCACGCATCGACAATGTGGACACGATTTCACTTCACGTTCATGTTGTGTCACCTCGATCGCCGCAGGAGGGACATCAAACACTTGACGGATATCGACTTTGAACGGTTTGACTTCACGCAAAGAAGCTCCACATCCTTGACACGTATGCACACGGTGGACGACACGATGATGTGGATGTTCCACTTGACGGAGCGTCGTTCCTTGATGTCCTTCTTGTCCGCCTGGCTTGTTGCCAGATGGTTGACGAGAAGAACGTGTGTTGGCAAAACGGTCAGAAGATGGGGGCAAATGGCTATTGGAGCTGTTTTTTTTCGTGCGTGCTTCCAGCTCTTGAACACGGTACTTCAGTTGTTCATTTTCTTTGCGTAGTTGTTTGTTTTCGTGACGCAAATGTTCATTTTCTTGAATGAGTTGATGAATGAGCTGTTTTTGTTGTTGAACTTTGCCGATTAAGCCCTCAACTGTAAATACAGCTTGTTGTACCGTCAACATGTGATTCACCTCCTTGTCTATCAGTATTCACATCATAGACAAGGAAAGAAGAAAATATTCAGCTCACTTTATGATGTGGCTGAATAGTTACTCGTATGTTAAAATAAAATAGGAATCTTTCACTAAAAGCGAAAAAATGATTAGAACC
>NZ_MQMG01000105.1 GCF_001908025.1 Geobacillus proteiniphilus | reverse complement strand
TGTAAATTAGCACATTATTTCAGAATCCCTTTTTCAAATTATTTCGGACGGATTCGGAAATAATGTGCAAAATCTTTGCGAATTATTCCAGGTTTTGCAGATTATTTCCGAACATTTGCACATTATTTCGGATGATTAACTAGAATGAGGATGGATCGGGATGAAACATAACAGGGGCCGATCAGCCCCTGCTGTGTCAGTACCCCATTTCTTCGGCTGCCATACGCACAATGTCTTCGTCAATCATATGTTTTTTTAATTGAGCGCCGTATAACAGGCAAGTGGTGGCGAGGTTGTTGATGATCCGCGGCCACCCCTGCGACTGCAGGGCGATCGCTTCTAAGGCAGCTGGGGTAAAAATCGGGTGTTTCGCCCCCGCCTGTTTCAGGCGGTGTTCGATATATCCTACCACTTCTTCCTTATCAAGAGGCCCCATCTGGTATCGCATGATGATTCGTTGGTGAAGCGGACGGTGTTGATTCAACCGTAGTTTTGCCTGTAAATGGGGCAGCCCCGCCAAAATCAAGACAAACGGATTTGTTGAGTCCATGTGAAAGTTGAACAGGATCGCGATATCCTGCAGAAAGGCATCCTTCGCTAAATGCATTTCATCGAGGATGAACACTGACGTTACCCGTTGTTCATGATACAAGCGCTCGATCCCTTGTTGGATTTGATAAAACAAGTCGACCTTGCGGTATTTCGGCTCTTCCCCGAGCCCGAAGGCAAGGCCGCGATAAAAGTCCATCACGCTTCCCGTTGACAATGGAAAATAAACGACGTGATACAGTGACGGATTCAGGGATTCCTTAAACGCCCGAAGGGCGAATGTCTTGCCGGCCCCTGGTTCACCGATCAATAGCCCGATCCCTCTTGTTCGTTTCACGTAGTCCAAAGCGGCGAGGGCCTCTTGATACGAGGCCCCTTGATAAGCCTCTGGTGGATTCGTCTCCTTCGAAAACGGCTCTCGGGAAAGGGAATAAAACGTTTTATACATCGTTTTCGCCTCCCTCTACCGGAACCGCCGCAAACGGTGACCGATGGCGTTTCACATAGGCATTGTCCTCGAAGCGAACAAGGACCGCTTCGGCGACCCGTTGACCGTCTTCGTACACATACACGCCTTGTTCATCATAACGGAGTTCGATCGATTGTCCGATGAACCGGGGCGGAACTTCATACAGCTGCTTGTTCAACGTGACCGTACCATCGGCCTTCACTTTACGGTATTCGCGTTTCAAAAAGATCGAGTCGAGCCAATCCGAATCCTCGACGAACGACACCAAATGGACTTGCGATTGAAACACTTCATGTGGCGTCTTCCCGTTCAACGAGGCATGCGGTTTTCGATGGTAATCTTCCTCCAACCACTTCCAAAATCGCTCGTTTAGCTCTTCGAGCGACTTCGGTGAATTCATTTCGAGCAACGGGTAAAACCGCGTCTGTACGGTGCGGAAAAATCGTTCGATTTTCCCTTTGCTTTGCGGATCGTACGGCTGGGTATGGATCAAGGTGATCCCTAACTCCGCGCAGGCGTACTGCAAGGGTTCCGCCCGATAAATCTTGCCGTTATCCGAGTAAATTCGCTTCGGCTTTCCGTATCGAAGCAGCGCTTCCTTGGTTACGATCCGCAACCCGTCAAATTTCTCGGAAGAGAAAAACTGAGCGTACGGCACGACCCGCGAGCAGTCATCGATATAGGCAATCAAAAACGTTTTTTGCGTTTTGCCATTCACGCGAATCAACGGGCCATGGGACAAATCACCTTGCCAGAGCTCATTGACCTGATCGTACGCGAATCGTTTTCGTTCAGGAATCGGTAAAATTTCTTTCCCCACGAGGTTGTATTTTTTTAAAAGTCGGTATATAGTGAAATAAGAGATGGATTGGATTTCCCCCTGCTCGATAAGGTGTTGGTAAAACACCGTCACGGGCATGTGGGGGTGTTTTTTTCTCAGGGCTAAAATGTGATCCTCTTCTTCAGGTGACAGCCTCCGGGAATGGCCACGGTCCGACCGTCGTTTCGGCTTCAGCGCCTCAAAGCCCCCTTTTTTGTACTGCGTGCACCAGTCGAGGATCGTTTTGGCGGCGATGCGTTTCTCTCCATG
>NZ_MQMG01000104.1 GCF_001908025.1 Geobacillus proteiniphilus | reverse complement strand
CAAAACAAAAGAGTTAATTCTAACGCAATATAAGAGAAAGTCTTGAAAAATCGCTATGCTCATTGATTATCTCTCCTTATTTTATTTGCAAATTACAACTATATGTTTAACAAACAGGCAAGCCTAGATATACTTGCCTCAAAATAACGGTTTACAACATACACTTGATTTTGCCATACACTCATTCAACAATTTAATCGAACGAATCACGGTTTCTTTCTCAAATTCCGTCATATGTGAAAACACTTCTTCTAGATATCGATTTATTTCTCGATCAATGGTTGTTGCGATAAACTTTCCTTCGGTGGTTAACGATAACGTGTATACTCTTCGATCTTCAGGAAGCGGCGTTTTTTTTACTAATCCCTTTTTCACTAAATTTTGAATCTGTCTGCTGAACGTGGTAATATCCATTCCTAATGCTTCAGCCACTTGTTGCATGGAGGGATGTTCTCTTTTGTCAATTTCATAAAGAATATGGCTTTGAACGAGAGAAATATCTACATCATCAATCGAACAGCAATTTTTATTTAGCAATCCAAAACGACGTGTCATCACTTGAAACAACTCTCTAATGTTTTCCATTTTTTCACCTCTATAATTATTTATATCACATTATTTGCATATTGCAACTTTTTAATTTAGAAAATAGAATAAAATTTCACCAATTTTTATCATGATTTCCCCTCCTGTAAAATCAGCCGAGAAGATTCTTCTCGGCTGTCATTTAGTCTTATTCGCCTGTTTCAGCAAATTTTTTGATGCGCGCGCCGATTTCATCGCGAACACGACGGAATACAGCTAATTTTTCCTCCTCCGTTCCTTCCGCCTTTGCCGGATCATCAAATCCCCAATGAACACGTTTCACATTTGGTGGGGTTACTGGACAATGGTCCGCTGCATGACCACATAATGTTACTACCAAATCCGCTTTATTTAAAATTTCCGGATCAATGATATCCGATGTCTGGTTCGAAATATCAATTCCTACTTCTTTCATGACTTTTACCGCGTTTGGATTTAGTCCATGCGCTTCAATACCGGCGCTGTACACTTCCCACTCGTCGCCAAGATATTTTTTTGCCCATCCTTCTGCCATTTGGCTGCGGCAAGAGTTACCTGTGCATAAGAAGTAAATGATCTTTTTGTTTTTCATGTTTCCTTCCACCTCTGTTGTTAGTATGATACTGATTCTGTTTTAAAGTATTTTCGTTGAAACCATAGTGCCACGTTGACTAACGCAATCATGACAGGCACTTCCACCAGTGGTCCAATAACAGCTGCAAATGCTGCACCAGAATGGATCCCAAACACGCCAACAGCTACGGCAATCGCTAACTCAAAGTTATTACTGCCGGCTGTAAAGGCAAGTGTTGTGGTTACAGGGTATCTCGCTCCAAATTTCCTCCCTAAGAAGAAGGAAACGAAGAACATCAACACAAAGTAAATCAACAATGGAATGGCAACTCTCACTACATCCAACGGCAAGCTTACAATGACGTCTCCTTTTAAAGAGAACATGACGATAATCGTAAACAACAAAGAAATCAATGTAATCGGGCTGACTTTTGGAATAAATACTTTTTCATACCATTGTCTGCCCTTTGCTTTTACTAACAAAAAGCGCGTCAACATTCCGCCAAGAAACGGAATTCCTAAGTAAATAAACACCGACTTAGCGACTTCCATCATTGTAATATTAACGACAGCACCTTCTAGTCCTAACCATTCTGGAATGATCGTCACAAACACATACGCATAAACAGAGTAAAATAGCATTTGGAATACAGAGTTAAACGCCACCAATCCAGCTGCGTACTCCCTGTCTCCTTTCGCTAAATCATTCCAGACAATCACCATCGCAATACAACGTGCCAGACCGATCATGATGAGTCCGACCATGTATTCCGGTTTATCCGGTAAGAATATGATCGCCAACAAAAACATAAGAATCGGTCCAATAATCCAGTTTTGTACGAGCGATAACACTAATACTTTCACATCTTTAAAGACGCGCCCAATCTCCTCATAACGAACTTTTGCTAACGGAGGATACATCATTAAAATTAAGCCAATCGCAATTGGAATTGATGTGGTCCCTACCTGCAAACTGTTCATTCCGTCTACAAAGCCTGGAAAGACAAATCCTAAGCCAATTCCTGCTGCCATAGCAAGGAAAATCCAAAGCGTGAGGTATCGATCCAAAAACGATAGACGTTTTTTCCCCGTATTATTCATTTTTTCCCCCCTAATAATTTAAATTAGTAGATTAGTAGGTTAACAACCGCAACGGAGCGTAGGGTTGGTTTCCTCAATCTTACGAATATTCTCTGTTTGATCTGGAATATGTTGCAG
>NZ_MQMG01000103.1 GCF_001908025.1 Geobacillus proteiniphilus | reverse complement strand
CGGGCTTGCCGGCCGTCAAACAGATTGTAGATGATGGCCTGAACGGCATCGCTGACTCGAGTCTGGCACTGTGGATCAACGGGAACGAGATGGTCAATCAATTGGGGCAGGCCCAGTTTCTTGAATAGGGCACTTATTATATTCAAATAATCATTACGATAGACCTTTTTGACTTGAACGTTCATGAGAGAAAAACTCCTTCACTTTCCTTGTATGTCAAGGATTCATTCGACGATGGACACAAAAAATCCTCCCGATTTTCGTTGGGAGGGTGCGAAATGTGAGGAACACACACAAAAACAGTTTTTCCCGTTTTTCCAATTTTCGCTTTCCCGTCAAAAAAGAAACCCAGCCGAATCGGCCAGGCCAATCGAATGATCACCGTTGTTTCTGCCAATAATCGATCAACCCCATCGCGCACACTTGCAAATCAAGCTCGATCGCCGCATGCGCCGACGATGAAGATGGAGCGCCATGATCATCAAGAAACGCCATCACTTCGCCGCGCAACCGGTGCGCTGCCATTTTCGCCTGCTCGGCAGCCGGCGCTTCCGGATGACAGTCGACCGCTTCTTTTCCCGCCGCCACGAACTTCGGCAGCCAAACGCGAAGCTGGCGGAACGCCTCCTGCGGGTCATCCAGCATGCCAAAATGGCCAAAATAAATGCGTTCCGGTCTCAGCTCCTCAAGTCTTGCCACCGACTGCTTCATGGCCTCGGGATCAAATTGGTTCGGAGATGTTGAAGGCAGGCAAAACGTAAGCCCCGCTTCTTGCAGCTGCGGATAAAAAACGCCGATCGTATCGCCGGTGAACACGCCGCGGCTGTACGAATCATAAATCGAAACGTGATGGTTCGCATGCCCCGGCGTATCATAAAACACAAGCGTCCGCTCCGCACTCAACTCCAACGTTTCCCCGTCCTCTTTCACGATCAATCGCTCTTCTGGCACCGGAAGAATCGGATCAAAGAGCGACTCAAACTGCGCGCCGTACACCGCCTTCGCTCCAGCGATGAGGCGCGATGGATCAGCCAAATGCCGCTTCCCTTTCGGATGGACGACAACCATCGCATTCGGGCAATGCTGAAGAAGCAACCCCACGCCGCCCGCATGATCCAAATGAATATGGGTGACGATGATATAGCGAATATCAGACGGATCAATATGAAGCGCTTTCAATCCAGCAAGCAAATGCGGCACCGACGGGCTTGGCCCTGTTTCCACGATCGCCAAGTTCTCTTCGTGAAGCACGTATGTACCGGTGCGCTGCGGCATGCGCAAATCATACAAATCGATGAGTGAAATGCGGCGGCCGAGATCAAGCGGCTGTGCCATGTTCCCTCTCCCCCTTTGGTTGATGATGCAGAATATTTTAACATAGAAACCGGCTTCCCGCTACAGGGGTTGGTGAACTACCCCCACTTAATTTTCTAGCGAAAATTTGAAGTGGGGGCTTCCAAAGAAGTTTGACTGCTTCAAGCAATCCTTATTCTTTGAGGCGTGTCCACTTCGCCGCTAGAGCATAAGACACTCAGGTCTACAGCTTTACTTTTCTTTAAGATGTTTAATGCGCCATTGACATCAGCATTAATTAGTTTGCCAGACTTTGTTCGATACAAGCCGCGCTTAATACGTTTGCCGCTGAACTTATATTCTTTTGGATTGTCGGCATTATATTCAGGAATCTCATCGCCGTCAAAAAAGCTGGCTTGAGACGTATATGATTCTTCCTGTTTCAAGAATTCAATGCCGTAAAATTCACAAAGATATTCTAGTTTTTCTTTTATGTTACCGAGAGGAATATTGACAAAGTTTTGATTTGTCTTTTTTCCTAGATTAATATTGCGTTGCCATGTTTCCGCATAGCCAATGACAAGTTTGCCAATTTGATTTTCAATACAGTAGTTAATGATGTAACGGCAAGTCTTGTTGATATAATCATTCACTTTATTATTGCGATTCATAGCAAGCAAAGCCTGTTTACGAGTGGTGCCTTTGATTTTTTGCTTATCTTTTATGCTTTGAAGTCTGGCATTTTCTTTGTTAAACCATTGATTTATACTTTTTAATCTCCGCCCATCAATGATGAATGATCTGCCGTCTGATGTGACACAAGTGGCAAAATTGTTTAATCCTAAATCAATGGCCAGTGCTTTTTGGTCATTTAATTCTCTTTGATCTTCAGGCATTTCATATTTGTACTGAATCTCAAAGAACCTGGCATGATGCTTAGGAATGATTTCAATCTGCTTAATCTTTTTGTCCAGTAACACAGGCGGAATCGTTATCGTGATAGGCTTGTGAGTCTTTTTAAATAGGCGAGAATACGGTATCGTGAATTTGTTGCCGTCTATACGAATCTGGCCAATGATCAGTGAATGAAAGCCATTTTTTTTAAGATATTTTGGAATACTGATAGCCTTGTGGTCATATTTTCCTTGTTTGGCAAGACTGATCAAACCAAAGAAAGATTTAAAGGCTTCATTGACCTTTTTTAAAATTTGCTGTGCCATGTTGCTGTTTAACAGCTTATAGTTTTCGTTAGTTTTTGCAAGATGATAGTTTTTCTCATAATTAAGAAATTCCTTGTGTTCAAAATAGTATTGTCTGACATTGTACAATCCGACGTTGTACATGTTCTTGGCAATATGGCACAGTTCTCGAAGAGTCAAGTATTCTTCTTTGGTCAAACCATTTAGCTGTTGTTTGATACAAAAATACATTTTTTCACCTCCCATCTAACTAT
>NZ_MQMG01000102.1 GCF_001908025.1 Geobacillus proteiniphilus | reverse complement strand
GTGGGGAACTTGATGGATCCGTTCCGCTACTTCCTTCAAGTACGTTTTTGGATCGACTTGTCCATTCACCAATGGAGCGATCAATCCATACCGAAATAAAGCGATCTCCTGTCTCATCGACTCATTCATTTCGATCTCCTCCTTCGTTCATCCCATTCTAGGACCTTATCGGTCCATCCTGTCTCTATCCTATCGGATCATTCCCCCGACCGTCGAGAGGAAAGGTTTGTGGAATCTATAAATGATTCCATATAAGGGGATATAAGTAAAATCAGGAACTGAATGTACGTGCAAAAAGATGCGTCGATCGGTGCTCCCATATCTCTTGGATGACGAAAAAGAGGCCGATCTCCTCCATCGTCTGGATCCACCATAGGGCTCGTTCTCTCGCTTGGGCGATGGCAGGACCAATTTTTCTCCAGCGCTCCGCAAAAAACCAATGAAGGTGGTTCAAATTTCGGAATAAACGTCGGACATAAAATAAAACCCCTTCATCCGTAGGAAGGAGTGGAGCCTCCTCCATCCCCCGTTTCGGAGTCAGGCCCAACCGTTCTTTCACCACTCTCCATATGGTGGGCAACGTATACTGAAAATAAGGGAGAAGAAATGAAGGCAACACGGCCACCGTCCTCCTGCACTCCGGGCAGCGATACCGAGCGATCCAAATGCGATAAGACTGATGCGACGTCACGGCATTTCGTTCGTAGTACCCATGGCGATAAAGAGGGCGTTTTGCCTGGCAATGAGGGCACCGCTTAAGAAGGGGAAAGTCGTTTTGTTTTCCCCGCTGGGCATATGTCTGGACATCGACCTGAAAGTCATGAAACCGAATCACGTCCTCGTCCCCCCTCTGGAAATCACCCATGTCCCATTCCGAAATAATTCACAAAAAATTTAGCACATTCTTTCGGAAAGGGGGAGAGGGATATTCCGAAGGAATGTGCAAAAAAGAGTCTTTTTTGTGCGGAAATAAAGTGATAATTTACACTTTCATAGGCATACGTTTTACCAAATTAATCCTTATTAATATGATTCACTCGCAAGCTCGTTCCATTAGCATATAAAATCGAGGAAGCAATAAGGGCTTCTTCAGTCTTATCTTTCCGATCGATTCATCCACATGAAATCAGCTTAGAATAGTTCCAATGTTTATTGAGAAATAAAAGCACAGAGATTTACAGAGAATTTAGTTTGCACCAACTTTACATGGAGTAATAGGCAACGATCGATCAATTGGGGACTTCGTTTTGTCTTGCAACCCCATCCTGAAATCGCAACCTCGAATGTATTTCGTTGGATTCAAGGGTTTGTCTAGGGTTTCTTTCAGATTTCGCTTCTCCATGGACACCCTTGCCTTTGACTGATGATTCACATATCCCAACATCCCCCGACGCCCATAGAGGACTTTCACCGCCTAGTTCATCGACCTACCCGGCACACAATAAAAATCGCAGTTGTAAAATTAAACAACTGCGATTTTATAAAATGGAAATTATGGTTTATAAACTTGAATTCCACCATATGAACTTACATCTTTTTCAGGCGTATTATAGTGTCTGACAGAATATTCACCTGGTCCAGGCTTAAATACTTTCTCAACATACCGCTCACTTCCACTAATTGTCCCCTTATACCATTCGACACCGTTTTTAAATATCTTATAAGTCGTACTTTTACGAGGAGCATTATAGTAATAATAAATGCCCACATGTAACTCTTGTCCACTTTCAACTGTTACTCGAGAAGTAGTTGCGCTACTTTCCCCTACGCGTAAATTAAGTCCTGATTGTTCAACTAAAACTGCGGCATAGGCACTAGTAATTGTAATGATCGAAAGAACTAATGAAGCTAAGATAATTAGTAGATTCTTTTTCTTCTTGCTAAATGTCATTTTGCCAAATCCCCTTTCTTTTTTTATTATTTTTTAAATAATTATACAATGGAAACTATGTCGAAATTTGTTACAATTTGTATTATGTCGAAAAATAGTAATATTTTACTATTAGATACCAATTCTCTATCGATATAGGATTTGAAGCCAAGCATAACTTAAAATTGTCGATCATATTTACTCTTATTGAAAAAAGTGAGGAAAATCCTATAGCATAAACGGTGTGAACGAACTCCTTCATCGCCATGGATATTACGAGAAGAATGCCGTTGTAAGAGATCAAACGTATTGCATTTGGCTCCCCCGTTATTGGTGTTCCGAATGCCAGGGACGGTACTCCCCCCTTTCTCCTTCCCTATTTCCAATACACGATCCCAATGATTTTCTCCTATGTCAAAGAGCGATTAGCCTTGATCCGACAAAGAGGGATCCGTTTGTCCCCGTCCTTTCTGACCTGACAGGGCGTATCATTTTAGATATGACGCTCGAACAAGCGGCGGAAGCAGTAATGGCATGGGTTCGGCAATCTAATATGGCGGTCAGCGTTATAGAGAAAAAAACGGAATCGGAGCGTTATAACGATGATATACAAGCGCTAAAAGAAATGGTCGCCAAACAGAACGAGTTGCTAAAAGAACTCATGATGAGGCTGGATCAGCAACAAAAATACATAGAGGAAAACCTAAAGAAAAGGGATGAACTTCTTATGCAGTCCCTAAAGGAGTCCATGGAGACACGCAAAATGATCGCGGCGGCCAAAGAGGAAGAAGGGAAAAAGAAAGGGTTTTGGGCCCGTCTGTTTGGTAAATAAGTCTGTTCATCAAATTGATGAATAGTTAGGGTCTGGAATCCGCAAATTGCGGACTCGCATCAAATACCATAACGGCGATATAACGCTATAAGCGACACAATTAAAGAGGGTGTCCCC
>NZ_MQMG01000101.1 GCF_001908025.1 Geobacillus proteiniphilus | reverse complement strand
AATATAGTTAGATGGGAGGTGAAAAAATGTATTTTTGTATCAAACAACAGCTAAATGGTTTGACCAAAGAAGAATACTTGACTCTTCGAGAACTGTGCCATATTGCCAAGAACATGTACAACGTCGGATTGTAAATTGGCAAACTTGTCATTGGCTATGCGGAAACATGGCAACGCAATATTAATCTAGGAAAAAAGACAAATCAAAACTTTGTCAATATTCCTCTCGGTAACATAAAAGAAAAACTAGAATATCTTTGTGAATTTTACGGCATTGAATTCTTGAAACAGGAAGAATCCTATACGTCTCAAGCCAGCTTTTTTGACGGCGATGAGATTCCTGAATATAATGCCGACAATCCAAAAGAATATAAGTTCAGCGGCAAACGTATTAAGCGCGGCTTGTATCGAACAAAGTCTGGCAAACTAATTAATGCTGATGTCAATGGCGCATTAAACATCTTAAAGAAAAGTAAAGCTGTAGACCTGAGTGTCTTATGCTCTAGCGGCGAAGTGGACACGCCTCAAAGAATAAGGATTGCTTGAAGCAGTCAAACTTCTTTGGAAGCCCCCACTTCAAATTTTCGCTAGAAAATTAAGTGGGGGTAGTTCACATTCATATTATTCCCCCGACCGGGCGTACATGACCTTTTGAGTCAGCCCTTTACGCCGCATGTTTCCGTTTCGTTGCGGACGGCCGATCGATCATCAAGCCAAGCGCAGCGCCGATCAGCGCAGGGACAACCCAGCCGAGCCCGACTGAAAACAGCGGCGCCCATGAGAGGAGCGGTTCTAACCATGCCGTCTCCAGCCCGATCGTTTTCAAACCGTCATACAGGCTGAACATGCCGGTAAAGAGCAACGCCATCCCGTACACTTTCGCCGAACCACGGTAAAAGCGGCGGAAAAACGACAGGGCGACGAGCACGATCGCCAATGGATACAGCATCGTCAACACTGGAACGGAAACAGCGATCAACGCATTTAAGCCGAGGTTTGACATCAAAAAGCTAAATAAGGTTAATACAATGACATACGTTCGGTACGAAACAGTCGGGGTGAGCTCTTGAAAGTATTGCGCACAAGCAGCGACTAGACCAACCGCCGTTGTTAAGCAGGCAAGCGCCACGATCACGCCCAACAGCAACTTCCCCCCGCTGCCAAACAGCAGCGATGACACGTATGACAATAGCTCGGCTCCGTTGGCAAATGAGCCGACACCAGCCATTCTAGCACCAATGATGGCAATGCCGCCATAAACGAGCGCGAGTCCCAATCCAGCGATCAATCCGGCTTGCACCGTGGCTTTTGCCTGCAACGCCGGCCGGTCCACCCCGCGGTCACGGAGCGCATGAATGACGACGATGCCAAAGGCAAGGGCCGCGATCGTATCCATCGTTAAATACCCTTCCAGCATCCCTTTCACAAACGGCGCCGAGGCATACTTCTCAGCCGGCAGCGCCTGTGGGTCGTCAAGCCGGATTAAACCGGTAAGGCAAAGCACAGCAATGGAAAGCAGCAACATCGGCGTCAACAGCTGGCCGATTCGATCCACAAGCTTCGAGGGGTTTAAGCTGAGCCAGTACACAAGGGCGAAAAAGAGACCCGTAAACAGCCACATCACCAAAGATCCGCTCTCAGGGAAAAACGGCTTCGCTCCGATTTCATAGGCGACGCTAGCCGCGCGCGGAATGCCGAAAAACGGGCCGATCGCCAAATACACAGCGAGTGAAAAGCAAAGGCTGAACAGCGGATGAACAGCGTTGCCGAGCGAACGGATGCCGTCTTTGGCGAACGCCACCGCCGCGACCGACAACAGCGGCAGCCCAACACCGGTGACGATAAATCCAAGAACCGCCGGCCATACGGCCGTTCCCGCTTCCATCCCTAAATACGGAGGAAAAATCAAGTTGCCCGCGCCGAAAAAGAGGGAAAAGAGCATCAATCCAGTAAACAGCACATCTCTCGTTTTCATTGTATCCCTCATTTCTATTATTTTGAAAATGAATTAAATATTCTGATATATAACAAAACAATAGTATCAATTTAGGATAACAGTCGATTATTATTATCCTAATCCTTTATAAATATTAACCCGTGGTGCTAGTTGAGCGCTAAAGCTCAACTAGCACCACGGGTAAAAATAAATATGTCCAAGACATATGTCTTCATCCCTACACACTGTCTTTAGATGTACCAAACGCTGATGGATTACCGATTACTCATTCGCATAGATGGTGACAACAATACGCAAGCCAACATTCATATCTGACTGAAAGCGCAGATGTCAATTTAATCATCAAACAAAGCTTAGGTCGTGAATATAAGGAGTTATGGTTTCTTTACAGAAAGGATAGCATGTTTTTTATTATAGTTACAAGGAAATCATAATAATGATTGAGCAATAGATGATGTATAAAATTTTGTGTGAAGCATTTTACTTAGAGCTGATTATGCGAGAAGAAATAAAAAATTTCCTCTAAATAAAAAGGTCGGAAGGAAAACATTTCGCGTACTATCAGGTCAATGAGCTCTGGCAAGATGATTTGTCCCATGGCCCGTTGATTCGTGTGAATGGCAAAACACAAAAAACGCTTTTAATTGCCTATATCGATGACTGCTCGCGGGTCGTGCCGTACGCTCAGTTTTTCTCTTCCGAGAAATTTGACGGGTTGCGGATCGTGACCAAAGAAGCGTTGCTTCGATACGGAAAGCCGAAGCGAATTTACTCGGATAACGGCAAACATTGGATACTACGATAATCGGGCGATATTCGCCTTACTCTGCTCCGATATTTTCTCCTAAATTTTAAGGGTGTCCTCAACTTTGGGGACACCCTCC
>NZ_MQMG01000100.1 GCF_001908025.1 Geobacillus proteiniphilus | reverse complement strand
TTTTCAGGATAGAGAATTGGTTGATGTCGGGCGGAAGAAAAAATAATTGCCCTGTGTTGCAACATTGGGAGCTCATCCGGTGAACAGTAGAACCGGTATGGTGAACCTATTCACTGTTTTTGTCGACCAATGGCCTACTTAGTTGTGCTGTCTACAAGCCATTGTTCTTGACCAGGTGTAGCCTCTTCTTGTTTGAACATTGTCACAAGCGAGGAAATACATCACCATCAGCAAGCATTTTGCGGTAAAGTGAGCCTTACAGACTTTAGAATGAGACTGCCGTTTGCGCTTGCCATGATGGCACAAAAAATGCTTAAAAATGTAACAGCAGGTTCAATCATCATCTATTGAAATAAGAGGAAAAAGAAGGATTTTTGGGCATGATGGCGAATGAAACAAATAAGCAGGGCGTGTGGGATATATAACAAAGGGGGATGCGTTGGCTAAAGCTGCATGCCCAAAATAAGGAAAGGGTGAAATAGATGGAAACAGCGGTGCAGAAACAGAAGCTATACATCAACGGCGAATGGCGGGAAGGGAAGTCTTACACTGAACTGAAATCACCGTATTCACGCGAGACGATCGCCGAGATCCCGGCTGCATCGGAAGAAGAAGTTGACGAAGCGATCGCGGCGGCGTACGCCGCGCGGCAAACGATGGCCGCTATGCCTGCTCATGAGCGGGCCGCCATTTTAGAGCGGGTTGTCGAGCAACTGAAAGCGCGGCAGGAAGAAGCGGCAAGGTTGATCGCACTGGAAGCAGCCAAACCGATCACCACGGCGAAAGGGGAAGTCGCCCGCACGATCCAAACGTACAAATTCGCCGCCGAAGAAGCCAAACGCATTCATGGGGAAACACTGCCGCTCGACGCGGCGCCGGGCGGGGAAAATCGCATCGCCTTGACGGTCCGCGAGCCGATCGGCGTCATCGGGGCGATTACGCCGTTTAACTTCCCGATGAACTTGGTCGCCCATAAACTTGGCCCGGCCATCGCCTCGGGCAACACAGTTGTGTTAAAACCAGCCAGCCAAACGCCGCTGTCCGCCTATTTTATCGCCGAATTGTTCGAAAAAGCCGGTTTGCCGAAAGGGGCGCTCAACGTCGTCACCGGAAGCGGCCGCACGGTCGGCGACAAAATCGTCACCGACCCGCGCATCAGCATGATCACCTTCACCGGCAGCCCGGAAGTCGGCATCGCGATCCGCAATAAGGCGGGCTTAAAGCGGGTGACGTTGGAGCTTGGCTCGAACTCGGCCGTGATCGTCGACGAGCAGGTCGATCTTGACCGCATCATCCCGCGCTGCGTGTTCGGTGCGTTCACGTTCCAAGGGCAGGTGTGCATTTCACTCCAGCGCATTTACGTGCATGAGAATCGTTATGACGAGTTCGTCGAAAAATTTGTCGCCGCCGCGAAACAGTTGAAAACAGGCGACCCGTTGGATCCAACCACCGATGTATCCGCCTTGATTACGCCAAACGATGTCGACCGGGCGCTCTCTTGGATCGAAGAGGCGAAACAAGGCGGCGCCAACGTTGTTCTTGGCGGCGAACGCGACGGCAACATCCTGCTTCCGACCGTCATTGTCGACGCCGAACCGACGATGAAAGTGTCGTGCCAAGAAGTGTTCGCCCCAATCGTCTTGATCAACCGCGTCCGTTCGATCGATGAAGCCATTGAACTTGTCAATGACTCGCGCTACGGCTTGCAGGCGGGCATCTACACCGACAACGTCCATACCGCGTGGAAAGCGGCGAAACAACTGCACGTTGGCGGGGTGCTGATCAACGACATCCCGACGTTCCGCGTCGACCATATGCCGTACGGCGGCGTGAAAGAAAGCGGGTTTGGCCGCGAAGGGATTCGCTATGCGATCGAGGAAATGACGGAGTTGAAGTTGATTATTTTCAACGAAAATTGAAGCAACGAGAAATTGAATTTCGACAGAGGACGTTCTTGGCGAAAAAGAGCGTCCATTTTTTCGTGCGGAAACAGGAGTTTTCCTCTTTGGAAGGAAATAAATAAATGAATCATCATTCAGAGGGGGAGAGCGATGGAAACGATCGTACTGACATTTGACCAAAACAAAGCGATTTTGGAGCTGAACCGCCCGCAGGCGCTCAATGCGATGGATGGGCACATGTTAACGGAACTTGTCGACGCGTTGCGGCAAATCAAGGAAAGTGACGCTTCGATCGTCGTCATCCGCGGTAAGGGAAGGGGATTCTCGGCAGGCGGCGACATTAAGACGATGCTTTCTGTCGATGATCCGAGTCAATTTCAGACGGTGATGAACACGATCCAAGAGATGATCATGCGATTGTATACGATGCCGAAAATCACCGTTTCGCTCATCCATGGCCCAGCGGCCGGCCTTGGATTCAGCTTTGCCTTGGCGAGCGATTACCTCATCGCCACGAAAGAAGCACGCTTGGCGATGAATTTCATCGGCATCGGTCTCGTCCCTGACGGCGGCGGGCATTTCTTCCTGGCCCAGCGGGTCGGCACGGCGAAAGCCAAACAGATCATTTGGGAAGGAAAACCGATGAGCGCGGACGAAGCGCAACACCTTGGACTTGTCGATCTCGTCGTTGACAACGAGGAGCAAGCCGAACAATTCATCGCTTCCTTGCAAGAAAAACCGCTTCAAGCCATGATCGCCACGAAAATGTTGTACGTCGAACAAACAAAAGAAGATTTGCTTCGCGTGCTCGAACTCGAAACCGACGCCCAACAGCGCATGCGGCAAACCGAAGACCACCGCGAAGGCGTCCGCGCCTTTTTAGAAAAGCGGAAGCCGGTGTTTCGGGGGAGGTAGGAAAAGACAAAAAAGCAGGAAATGCCCCTCTGTTTTTTTAGTCTAAAGGGGCTGACCCAAAAGGCCGTCTGTCTTCAGGAT
>NZ_MQMG01000099.1 GCF_001908025.1 Geobacillus proteiniphilus | reverse complement strand
CTTCCCATGACTTCTGGCAACTCAGATGAAATTAAAACAATTCCCACTCCCTGACTAGCTAACTCGTTAATAATTTTGTAAATTTCGTACTTTGCCCCGACATCGATTCCGCGAGTCGGTTCATCCAAAATCAATATTTTCGGGCTATTTAAAAGCCATTTGCTTAAAACGACTTTTTGCTGGTTTCCACCGCTTAGTTGGGATACTTTCGCTTCTAAAGTAGGAGCTTTTAATTTCATTCTTTTCGTTATTTCTTCTGCCTGCTTCACTTCTAACGCATGATCAATAACGTTCCATTTTGTGACTTTTTTCAAAGCGACAAGAGTGGAATTCTTAATAATATCCATCTCTAAAACGAGACCATACTTTTTTCGGTCTTCAGATACATACGCCATTCCGTACTGAATCGCCTCTGCAGGACGACGAATATCAACTTGTTTCCCATCAATCCAAACTGTTCCTTTTTTCTTGCCATGATAGGCGCCGAATAGGCTGGTAAACAATTCGGTCCTCCCTGAACCCATCAATCCTGAGATTCCGAGGATTTCCCCTGCTTTTAATGAAAATGAAACATCGTGAATTACTTCCCTTCCCGTTTGTTCATCAATGACAGAATAGTGGTCAACTTTGAGAATTTCTTTCCCAACATTCCTTGGTTCATACGGATATAATTCATTTAATTCCCTTCCAACCATTTTTGCAATAATCTGCTCTTCTGTCAGCAGTTCGATACGATCGGTGCTGATTGTTTGGCCATCACGCAAAACGGTTACCGTATCTGCCAATTCCATAACTTCATTCAGTCTATGGGAGATATAAATGCAAGTTACTCCTTGAGAACGAAGATCGCACAAAATATTTTTTAAGGTGGCAACATCACTATCGGTTAATGCTGCTGTCGGTTCGTCTAAAATAATAATTTTAGCATTTTTTGAGAGTGCTTTAGCAATTTCAATTAACTGCTGTTTGCCCACCGTTAAATTGCGAACCTTTGTCTCTGGGTCAATGTCCAACCCAATTTTCTGCAACCATTTCTGTGCCTCAGAATATAAACGATTCCAATCAATATATTTACCTCGCATTAGTTCATGACCGAGAAACAAGTTCTCCGCAACCGTCATTTCCTCGACTACAGCTAGTTCTTGATAAATAATCGCAATTCCTGCTTCTTGAGACTCTTTAATATTTCTAAATCGGACTTCTTTTCCCTCGATGTAGATCTTTCCATCATATGATCCATATGGATAAACCCCACTTAAGACTTTCATCAAGGTAGACTTCCCTGCACCATTTTCACCACAAAGGGCATGAATTTCTCCCTTACGGACAGAAAAAGTCACGTTATCCAACGCCCGAACCCCTGGAAACTCTTTTGTAATTCCCTTCATTTCCAAAACATATGATTGCATATATCCCACCTACTAACAAAGATAGTTAGATTAATAAACTAAGTTTAGAAGCTACGGGCAGCATCCATCGCGTTACGACAAGGATGGCTGCCCGTATATCAATCATAACGAATTACGGACGCGGCGGGCGTTTGTCCTCAGGTACATTTTTATATACTTCGTCATACGAATGGAATCCATCTTTAATAACAGTATCAATGACATTATCTTTATCTACCATAATGGGATCCAGTTTAATAAATGGCACATCTACTTTGCCGTTATTCACCGTTTCATCTGCTTGAATTTTTTCTCCTCTAGCCAACTGGACAGCGACTTCAGCCGCTTTGGTTGCGATGCTTTTGATCGGCTTATATACTGTCATAGATTGAGTTCCTTCCACGATCCGTTGCACAGCAGCCAAGTCGGCATCCTGACCAGAAATGGCTACTTTGCCAGCGAGTCCCTGAGCCTTTAATGCTTGGATTGCTCCACCTGCGGTACTATCATTCGATGCAACAATCGCATCAATTTGGTTTTTATTAGCCGTCAATGCATTTTCAATAATTCTCATTGCCTCAGAGGCCTGCCAGTCTTTAGCCCACTGATCCCCCACAACCTTGATATCACCTTTATCGATTAGTGGTTGCAATACCTTCATTTGTCCTTCTCTAAACATCTTGGCATTATTATCAGTCGGTGAGCCTCCTAACAAGAAGTAGTTCCCTTTAGGTACTTTTTTTACCAAGTACTCAGCCTGCATCTCCCCAACACGCACGTTGTCAAAAGACACATACGCATCGACATCTGCATTCATGATGAGACGGTCATAGGCAAGCACTTTGACTCCTTCTTTTTTAGCCTGTTGCACAACAGGGGATAAGGATTCCGTGTTAACAGCTACAATGACTAAAACGTCAATTCCTTGAGATAACATATTTTGTATTTGGGATAATTGTTTCTCGCTATCCCCATTTGCTGACTGGACAATGACATCAGCTCCCAGCTTTTTCGCCTCTTCGACAAAGATATCACGGTCATGTTGCCATCTTTCCAGTGTAAGGTCGGATACAGAAAAACCAATTTTCATTTTTTTGTCTTGACTTGCCTGACCTCCACTGTTGTTTCCGCTTTCATTTTTGGCAACATCTTGCCCGCAGGCTGACAACAACAGGATGAGAAAGAGGAATAAAACAGGACTTAAGAACCTTGAAACTTTCTTCATAATATCCCCCCTAATAGACATTAATTTTTAAAAACTTTCAAGTAAATTATAAAGCAATTTTATTTGTTTGTCCATAATACAAACAAAGTTTTTTCGAGTGATTCATCATAAAGTTTTGATCTTCATATCCGGAGACAAAGAGAGAAAAGAGAAAAGTTCTCGGCCTTCTTTCACAAAAAACATCCATGAGTAAGCTTTTACTCGCCACCCAAGCATGAAAATAACCGCTCATGGATTCATTATTTTCACAGAAAAACACTGGCTAGGCTCTCTCAACCATCCAGTGTGTGTCGTTTTTAAAAACTTTTAATTACCTTCTTACCGTTCTTCCAATCATTTTATCTTCTGTTTCCT
>NZ_MQMG01000098.1 GCF_001908025.1 Geobacillus proteiniphilus | reverse complement strand
ATCCTTCATCCAGCGGGACTCTTTACGGCCGATTTTGCGAATCATATGGAGCTTCTTGGCTTTGCCCAACTTTCGACGCAAAGCCGCATATCGTCGGCGAATGAAAGCGCATTGGCTGCCCTTAAAAAACAGCGATTTCGTTCCAATGCTGGCAACGGCAATATAGCGAAGTCCTAGGTCAATTCCCATTACCTTGGTTTCTTCCCGTTGTTGGACTTCAACTGGGATCGCAACAGCCAAGCACCATTTCTTTCTCTTTTTGTAGAGCTTGGCTGCCCCTTGTTTGACGGTTCCATCGAGCAGCCGATTCAGCCATGCTTCTTGATAGGGGCGCGTGACCACTGGCACGCCAATTCGCTTCTCCAGTGTGGGGAATGAAACGGTGTAGAACTCTCCTTTCTTTTCCACCTTTACGTTTTGATTGTTGAAGCAACACCATAATGTTCGAAACTTCTTTGTTTTCTGGTTTTTCTTTTGGGACTTCACTTCTCGAATCGTTTGATTCACGATGGCAGAAGGAAACCGCTGCGACGAAAACGCTTTAAATAGTTTGCTCGTCGCTTGATTCAGCTCGGGATGATTCAACAGCCAATTCGCAAACGCTGTATTCACTTCTGTCATCCGTTCGTACATGTCTTGTTTGACTTTCGTTGGTTTGTGCAGTTCCAGCCTTAGTGTGATCGTGGGCATGGATTCACCTTCTTGCGACGATGACATGATACCGTTTTTTTCAGTATCATTCAATATGAAGAAAACGGCTCGCTTTCATCCCACCCCTAAAGGAGTGGGCTTTCTCGCTCGCAGGTCTGTAAAAATTATACACGTAGCGACAAACACCAATCGTTTTGTTTATTTTGATCGCTTGTTCAGTTGTCGGTTTGATTTCAACAAAATAAGCTTTTTTCATAACGGATCTTCCTTGCGGCTCTCTGCCTCTATCGAGCTTTCGCAACTTTTGAGAAGCAACGGATGCCCCTCCGTTAAAAGGAAATCTCTATTTTTCCTTCTTCAATCCATTTTGCCAAATTGGCATTTTTAATTTCTGTATGGAATGACTGTCCATCTAACGAATAAATGACCTTCCTCGACTCGTTTCGACCGCTGCTGTGCACAAAAGCATAGATTTCTTCGGAGCTTAATTTCGTATTCTGAATGGATAATTGTAGAATACGGTCATAAGACAGCAGGATGTATTGCTGTTTAAACCCTAAAAAATCATCGATACCTAATATTCCAAATAAACTTTCGTTATTTACAAAAGTATTATACATCGTATATACACCTTTGCCGTCATCACTACATATATAGGCAGGACCGTAGTACTGATGAACAAGCAATAATGAGAAAAAACAAATAAAGCGCTCTCCTGCATTATTTCCGTTATGTAAAATGATTTGTCTCAATTTTGGAAGATCCGAAATGGAGGATAATTCACATCGTTCCAGGTTATGAATAATATCTCTATTTACTCTGAAAGCTTGCAAAGCCAGTTGTTTCATCACATCCAATATGCGTTGCTTTTTCGTCATTCCTTTCTCTAATAATTGATAAATGGTTTGCATCGATAGAATATACAGCTGTTTCTTCGCCGATAATTGTTTGAAAAGCTCAAAGTAATAATCATTATATCGTTCCTTTGTGGGTATATTCCTACAAGACTCTTCTAACACTGCATCAGGAATAAGAAAAATCGGAGACTGATGAAATGCCTGCAGCAAAAGCGGCAAATTTGATATTTGTTTTCTGAATTTCGTTAAGATCATATTATCTAACATATAAAATGCTTGATGTTCATTTAGTGACTGGTACAGTTGGACCGTATTATCTGAAATAAACGGGCGAACGGATTCTAAAACAGGGGAATCGAGGACCTTCATCCTTTAGTCCCCCTTTGATCATGCACTGACGCCAACACTTGTTCATATAGCTTATCATAAAATTTTTTAATCGATTGAAGATCCTCTTCATACATCAATCCTTTTGCTTTTTCATATAATTCATCAAACCCGCTGATGTTTATCGTATAACTAGGCTCGAACAATGATTTGTCTATATCATGGGGAATACGATTTCTATAATCATAGTCCAATGCATCTTTCGCTTCGTTAATCGTGATCAATTCGTTTTGAGCAAGTTTCACAACTAACGCTTTGTACGGGATCTGGAAGACACTGATTAATCGCATAATTTTTTGGGGGAGAGATTGTTTCATGTGAGCGGTCTCCAAAAATCGAAAACTTCTTTCCAACACAAAATCATTAATTAAAAATTCGGCAGCGAAGAGATTAGGAAGCCGCTCTTTTTCATCATAAATATGATCAATCATGATAAAATTTTGGTCAGGGCTCTTAATTTTCTCTCTGTCAAAAAAGAAATGATAAAACTCGTGCGCCCACATGAAATTTTCATATATTCTCGGCTGTGCCGTGTTAATATGGACATAATAATCACCGTTATAGTAATACACAAGCCCACCATAGTCAGCATTTTGAATCGGAAACTGCAATACATTTGCATGCTCGTAAAGATAAGTTTTTATAAAATCAAGCGGCTTTACATGAGCAAGAGGATCTCCGAGGGAGTAAATACGGTCCATTGCCCTTTTCATTTTCGGCAAATGTGTTTTGTTATGCTCTAAAATCATTTCAAGATTGTCTTTTGTAATCAATGGACTACCCCCTTGGATGTTCCGAATTTGTCACTGATTTTAACACATCGATCAGTTCAACAAATTCGCTGAAAAGATGCATGCCCTTTTTTAATTCTTCGTCCTCTGCACCGTGAAACGAAAGGGCCACATAATTCATAAATGAATCAGATCGGCTGCGGCCAAACGTTTTTCCATTTAACTCCATATCTGCCTTGTAAAAAAAGAACGGATCGTTAATGCGGAACAGCTTATTGATCTTTGCAACATACTTCTCCACATTTCCTTCGCCTTTCAAGAAATTATAATAAGCTGTCTTCTTAATACCAGTTCGTTCCATCACCCATGAATGTTTAATGCCTTTCCCTTCTATATATTTTTTGACATTCTGGCCTACAATTTTGTTTGTATTTACCATACACTTCACCTCC
>NZ_MQMG01000097.1 GCF_001908025.1 Geobacillus proteiniphilus | reverse complement strand
TGTAAATTATCATTTTATTTCAGCACAAAACGCCCATTTTTTTGCACATTCTTTCAGAAAGCCCTCTCCCCTTTTCTGAAGGAATGTGCTAAATTTTTTGTGAATTGTTTCGGACAAAGATTTCCATTCGTTTCAATGAGGGGGAGGAAGTGTGATCCAGTTTCACGACTTTGGCATTGACATTCAAACGTATACGGATCGTGGGAAAGGGAACGATTTTCCCGACGTGAACCAATGCCCCCACTGTCCATCCCGCCGCCCCTTGCATCGTCACGGATACTACCAACGCTATGCGTTGACGGCAGAGGGGGAGTATCACCTTTGGATCGCACGATATCGCTGTCAAGAGTGTCGCAAAACCGTGAGTGTGCTGCCTTCTTTCCTCCTCCCGTATGTTCAATATACACGATCGGTTATTTGGCAAGCGGTCAAAGCATGGTTCGAAACGCCAAGGCAAGGAGCGAAGACCAAACAGGTTGTTTTTCCCACCAAGGAGGTCATCTTGTTTTATGTCCGACGATTTTTACGGAATCTCTCTCGCTTGCATCACGCGGCGGCGAGAAGGTGGGGGATCATCGGCCCTGTAGGGAACGCAAGAACAGAACGGGCGGTTTGGTGGATGCAGACCTTGGAGGGACGGGGGGTGGGCTCGATCATCCAAGACCTGTGGACAAACGAGAGGTGGCATCCGTTTGCGGATCAAATTGCTTCCTGATTTTCTACTTAACACCAAAAATGGAGATGGTTGATGTTCCCACAAACCCTTCCTCTCGACGAATCTCGAGCCGTTTCGTAAGATAGGGGGTAGAGGGGACCGGGACGGTCCAACATCACAGGGAGACAGGGAGGAGATCCAGATGGATGAATCGATGAGACACGACATCGCGCTGTTTCGGTACGGGCTGATCGCTCCGTTGGTGAATGGCCAGGTGGAGCCCAAAGCGTATTTGAATGAGGTGGGCGGGCGAGTGCACTCGATTCCCCATCAAGGGGACAAACCCATTGCGGCGAAGACGATTCTGGATTGGTGCGCCCGATACAAAAAAGGGGGCTTCGACGCCTTGAAGCCGAAGCGCCGTTCGGACCGCGGCCGCTCCAGACGTCTGTCCCCCGATGATGAGGATCATATTCTAGCATTGAGGAAGGAACATCCCACCATGCCCGTGACCCTATTCTACGAACAACTCACCAAGCAGGGGGACATTCCCACCACCCTCTCATACTTTACTATATACCGATTGTTGAAAAAACACAACCTGGTGGGAAAAGAAATCTTGCCGATGCCGGAGCGAAAGCGTTTTGCGTATGACCAGATCAATGAGCTATGGCAAGGGGACTTATCCCATGGACCCACGATTCGCGTCCATGGGAAAGCCCAGAAAACGTTTTTGATCGCGTATATCGATGACTGCTCGCGGTTAGTGCCATATGCCCAATTTTTCCCTTCGGAGAAGTTTGACGGGCTGCGGATCGTCACGAAGGAAGCGGTGCTTCGTTGCGGGAAGCCGAAACGCATTTACTCGGACAACGGGAAAATTTATCGGTCCGAGGTGCTGCAGTATGCGTGCGCCGAGATGGGGATTACACTCATCCACACCCAGCCGTATGACCCGCAAAGCAAGGGAAAAATCGAACGGTTCTTCCGCACCGTACAGACACGGTTTTATCCGCTGTTGGAGCTGAATCCGCCGAAGTCGCTTGATGAGTTGAACGAGCGTTTTTGGAAGTGGCTTGAAGAAGAGTATCATCGAAAACCGCACGCCTCACTGGACGGAAAAACGCCGCATGAGGTGTTTCAATCGCAAGTGCATCTCGTGTCGTTCATCGAAGATGGCGATTGGCTGGATGCGATTTTTCTGAAACGGGAGCACCGCAAGGTGAAAGCCGATGGCACGATCACCCTGAATAAACAGCTATACGAAGTGCCGCCTCGGTTCATTGGGCAATCGATTGAGCTCCGCTATGACGAACGAGGCGTCTATGTGTACGAAGATGGCAAACGGGTGGCGGAAGCCATTCGGGTGCGTTTGGAGGACAATGCCTATGTGAAGCGCCACCGGTCGCCGTTTGCGGCGGTTTCGGCGAAGGAGGGCGAACAGGATGTATAAAACGTTTTATTCCCTCTCGCGGGAGCCGTTTGCGAAAGAAACCGACCCGTCCGAGGCGTATCAAGGGGCGGCGTTTCAAGAAGCGCTGCGGGCGCTGGAGTACGTGAAACGAACCCGGGGGATCGGGCTGTTGATCGGAGAGCCGGGGGCGGGCAAGACGTTCGCCCTTCGGGCGCTGAAAGAGTCATTGAATCCATCATTGTATCATGTCGTCTACTTTCCGTTATCCACCGGAGGCGTGATGGATTTTTACCGTGGACTGGCCTTGGGATTAGGAGAGGAACCGAAGTACCGCAAGGTAGATCTCTTCCGCCAAATCCAGCAGGCGATCGAGCGATTGTATCATGAACGACGGATCACGCCGGTGTTCATTTTGGACGAGATGCATTTAGCAAAGGATGCATTTTTACAGGACATCGCCATCTTGTTCAACTTTGAGATGGATTCGACCAACCCATTTGTCTTGATTTTGGCCGGGCTGCCCCATTTACAGGGGAAGCTGCGGCTCAATCAGCACCACCCTCTCGACCAACGGATCATCATGCGATACCGGATGGGGCCGATGGAGAGGGAAGAGGTGGCGGGCTACATCGAGCATCGGATGAAACAGGCCGGGGCGAAGCATCCGATCTTCACTCCATCGGCGTTAGAGGCAATTGCCCTGCAGTCGCGGGGATGGCCTCGGGTGATCAACACGTTGGCCACGACGTGCCTGTTATACGGGTATCAGCTGAAAAAGGACGCCATTGACGAAGAAGTGGTGCGCATGGCCGCAGAGGAAATGGGGTATTAGCACGAAAGGGGCCGAATCGGCCTCTTTTGTGCTTTCACTTTTCCATTTTCCATCGGTCCATCAGGCGCGCTGGAAATCTTCATCTGAAAGAGCGTGCAAACGTTCCGAAAGAATGTGCAAAATCCGGAACAATCCGCAAAAATTTTGCACATTATTTCAGAATCCATCTGAAATAATTTGAAAAAGGGATTCTGAAATAATGTGCTAGTTTACA
>NZ_MQMG01000096.1 GCF_001908025.1 Geobacillus proteiniphilus | reverse complement strand
CGATGCGTTCGGTACGTATCCGAAATACACACATGCCACCCATGCCCTTTGTCATGCCCACCATTTGCGTGAGTTAAAAGGATTCATCGAACAGGGGCATACGTGGGCGATGCGCATGACCACGTTTCTGTTAGCCGCCAAGCAAGCCGTCGAAGCCCATCACGGTGCACTTTCCGAAGAAGAAGCGAGACGGTGGGAACGAGTGTATGATCGCATCCTAGAAAGAGCACAACACCGATTAGAAACGATGACGCCTCTTCCGAAAAAAGCACTCGCTTTTGTTCGACGCCTTCAAAAACGAAAGGAAGAAGCGCTGCGTTTCTTACGTGAAGTACATGTTCCCTTTGATAACAACCAAGCCGAACGCGATCTTCGCATGGTCAAAGTCAAAGAGAACATTTCGGGTACGTTTCGCGAAGAAACATTCGCGCAGTCGTTTTGCATCGCAAGAAGCATCGTTTCCACACTGACGAAACACGAAAAAAACGTGTGGGATTCGTTATGTCTTCTGTTGGCAGGCGAAACGATCGATCGAGTTCTTTCCGCTACCTAGGGCATTTTCTATGACCGAAATGCCCTATTTGTGCTGGGCTTTTTTATACACTAGCACTGGGGTGAATAGTTACACATACGAATGTATATTCGTATTTTTGGGGATTTATGGTATAATAAACATGCACAGCTACATGCAGGGTGGGCAGTGGCTACTCCCTTAAAGAAGGGAGGTGCCGCTGATGATGACCGTTGCCGATGCGCTGACGTTAATGATTACGTTTGCATCGCTGATCGTAGCCGTCATCGCTGTATCCAAAGACAAAAAGTAACCCACCCTGCTCGGCCTAAGTGAGGGTAGGTTACTATCCGCTTTCCGGGCCACTGCACTTCTTGCAGTAAGCGGTCGAGTTGGCCGTCGAGTGCTCTTCCTACCGCAAAGCGGCTCGTACGCTGGAGTCGATCGTGGGGTATGCGGTCCTCAGCCACGAGGCGATTCGCCAACTGGTGCTGGAGGCCCCTGTCTCGCTGCATCACCCTGTTTCCAAACGGCACGGCCGGGTGCTGTTTGTGGAGGCGGATGGACTGTTTATTTCCCGCCAGGGGAAAGGGAAACGGGCGAAAGAAGAGAAAATCCTGGCGGTTCACGGGGGATGGAGACGAAACGGGTCGCAGCTTGAGCTGGTGAACCGGCGCCACTACCTCCATGAAGGGACGGGGGACGTGTGGGAACGGTTTGAGGAGTGGCTGATGAAGGAATATGCCTATGATCCGTGCCGAGACCTATTGGTCATCAACGGCGACGCGGCGTCGTGGATCACAGCCTCCCGGGAGTATTTTGGAAAGCGAGCCTGCTTTCAGCTGGATCGATTTCATGTGGCGCGGGAGCTGCGTCAGTGTCTGTCCGGCCATCCGCGTTGGCGGGAGGTGCGGAAGAAGCTGGCGAAACAAGACGAAGAGGGGCTTCTGGTGGAGCTGAACAGCGCGGTCGGCACGTTGGAGGACGAAGCGAAAGAGAAGCAGATGGCTGCCATGATCCGCCGGATCGAGTCGATGCCGGGATGCATCCGGGACTACCGAGAGTGGCTGTCGGAGCAAGGGGTGGAGACGACCGGCATGCGTCCGATGGGCCACGCCGAGAGCGTGATGAGCCGGTTTGCGCATCGGGTGAAATCCCGCCGCAGCTGGAAAGACCAAGGGCTTCGGGCGTTTCTGAGGGCGATGGCAGCCCGAATCGACGGGATCGGGTGGAGAAAGGGACGGTGGGAGGAGCAAGAGCCCCAGTCGGCCGTCTCGGCCTCAACAAAGTCCAAGCGGATCGAACAGGCCAAACGGAAGGCCGGACAGTTGTGGGCAGATGTGGTACGTCAGAATATACCGTGTCTGCAACAGTCATCCGGGACGCCGATCCATCAAGCGTTGTCGGCGCTCCGAGATGGTGGTTGGGTGTAAAAAATGGAATGTAATATGATCACCTCAAGATGAGGGATGAGAGTCGGAAAGCGCTTACGATATTAATTCCTGAAAACGGTTCACTAACCGGTCATTTACAACGCCCGTAGTGAACCGAAAAAAAGTTCTCCACAAAGTCTTGACTGACTCAGAAACGGCATCAGATATCGTAACGAAATTAGAGATATGGTAGAATTAGATATGGATATAAATACCAAACACCCCTCTTCTGGAGGGGTATTTGGTATGCCCAATAATGGAGGTGATCCCTATCATTCACTGCGGGGATGAACACCAGTATCGTCTTAAAAATCTTATACCGCTAAACTTGACGGGTATGGGGCTGTATCCCCCTTCTTCGTTACGCCCACTGCACTGCCACCGCCCGAACGGGCGAACCGTCGCAACCAGGCAAGGAAAGGGGGAGGGCAATAATATACGGGTCATCAAAATCGATCTGATCGAAGTTCGCGAAATTTTCCCCGATCACCCCGTTGGCGCCAAGAATAAGCTCGTGAGCGCGGAACGAAGAGCCGTCGGGCGGGTCGATGTTGAGCGCGTCGATGAAAAACGTCCGTACACCCCGCTCCAGCATCGCTTCAATCACCTCCGGCGCGACGTACGGATGGGAAAAATACCGCTTTGTTCCGGCGTATTGCGACCAGCCGGTATGAAACAACACAATGGTTCCCGGCAACAGCTTTGGGATATACGGAGCGGCATCGGCCATCGTCACCGCTTCGCCTTCCGCTTTCCCGGTGGCATCGATCACGATGCCGCGGCCAAGAAAATAGGTGAGCGGCACGTCATCCAACCGCCAGCCATGCTCGCAAAAATGGAACGGCGCATCCACATGCGTGCCGCTGTGCGAACCGAGCACAAGGCGGCTGACGTGGTAGCCGTCTTGGGCGAACGTCGCCGCCGGTTCGGTTTTAGGCTTCGGATCCCCCGGGTACACCGGAGTTTGGGCCGTGATCGGCATGGTGAGGTCGATGATTTTTTTGATGATCATTTCCCGGTATCCTTTCAAGAAAATATTGGCTGCATCCATCATATAACGAAAACATATGGGAAAGAAAGATAGACTCCCATGACCAAAAATTTCGTCACCATCGGAGGAATGAAAATATCCCTATGTTGAACGCTGCCACTTTACGCATTTTGGAGTTCGGGTGTTTTCAGGAT
>NZ_MQMG01000095.1 GCF_001908025.1 Geobacillus proteiniphilus | reverse complement strand
ATACAAGTATTTTCTTCGTACGCTAATAGTTTCTTAGGTAACTACTCAATAATTAAGGCAGCAAACACATTTCAGTTGATCGATAAAGGAATGTTACGCGAGGTTCCAAC
This sequence comes from Geobacillus proteiniphilus, assembly GCF_001908025.1. Lineage (GTDB taxonomy): Bacteria > Bacillota > Bacilli > Bacillales > Anoxybacillaceae > Geobacillus > Geobacillus proteiniphilus. Next base: position 3,102 of record NZ_MQMG01000095.1, on the reverse strand, counting down.
AGCCCTTTCAATCCGATCTGCTTCGGCACGCAGGGCAAAAATTCTTTTTAGGGTCATAGGTAAGCGTGATATAATCTACAACAATGATGACTTAGGCGGAGTTTTAGGAGAATTGCAGGACTTCACCCAACTCGCAAATTTTATGTTCGACCTAATTTTAGGAAGCTTTCAAATACTTAAACCAGGGGATTATATTGCTACGCCAATTGCTATTTACTACGAATAAAGCGAAAAGCTGTCTCTATTTCCTCTTTATGTTTTTGAAACTCATTTCTTTTTTGATTCATCATTTGATGAGTCTCGATGATATGTTTGGCGTTCCTAACACGCATAGTTTCATATTCTTCATTGAGTGTTTTTGATGATTTGATTGCCTCGTTAAAGATTTTATTAATTATTCTTTTTTTGAACATTTTGCTCACCACCTTACTTTTATAATATGCCTAATACAAGAAAACAGCAAACCTTTTTTTCGGTTAGAAAATATGGTTTCGTCAGTTATCCTTCGTTGATCCCTTTTTAGGGATCTTTTTTTCCTTGTCTTCTCGAACGCATGTTCCTATAATAAAAGTGAGGTGATTCCCATGAACTTCTCGTCCTACCAGTTCACCCCACTGGAACAATATATTTGTGAATTGTACGAGCATTTGGCGATCAAGAAGCCTCATCAGCTCGACATGATCGACATTGCTGCGAAACTGAACGTCTGGCTTCATTTCGCCGATATCCGAAGCACAGCGATCGAACGGAACGGAGTGTACAGCATCATCGTCGACCGCCGCCTCAGTCGTCAGCAACAATGGCAAGAGTTTGGCCATGAGCTTGGGCATGTATTGCGCCATGCGGGAAATCAAATGCTACTTCCCCCTTCCCTCGTACAGCTACAAGAAGCCCAGGCGACGAATTTTGCGCTGCACTTTTGTGTGCCGACGTTTATGCTGCTTGAGCTTGAGCTTCCGCACACAGAAAAGGAAATCATCTATGTACTGAGCGAAACGTTTGGTGTGGAGCCGCTGTTCGCTAAACGGCGCTGGGATCGCTTTAAGGAGCAATGGGAAAGCTACCGGTTTTATGAGGCGCTTTTCGGATATATGCAAGTCGCTGAACCGGTTGCCGCCGCTGTCGGCCGTGATGCCGAGAATAATCTCCGCTTACTTCGTGAGTATGCTGCGTCACATGTTGGATCTCTATTTATTGACGGAGATTTAACGGATGAAGAACAGCAAGAAATCATTCGTTATTTACAGCAGATGGACCAAAGGAACAACTAAAAATCATGAATTATACCGCCACAGAATGGATGAATCACATAAAATCATAACGGCTAGTCCGCATATTTGCCTCTTTTTTTGCATACATGGTGATAGCGAGTTCTATTCCAGGTCAGAGGTGGTTTTATGTATAGACCAAGAAACTTGGACGTGTTCATCTATCTTCGCAAAAGCCGGAAGGATATCGAGGAAGAGAAAAAGGCCGCTGAATCCGGCGCGTCATACGATACATTGCAACGGCATCGGGATAACTTGCTGGCCGTGGCGCGTAAAGAAGGTCATAATATCCTCGGCATCTTCGAGGAGATTGTGTCCGGCGAGTCCATCGCTGAGCGCTCCGAGATTCAGAAGCTTTTGCGCGAACTAGAAACAGGGGTCGCTGACGCGGTGCTTGTCATGGACATTGACCGCCTTGGCCGGGGAGATATGCTCGATCAGGGGATTTTAGACCGCGCTTTCCGCTATTCGGGAACGAAAATTATCACCCCGACGGAAATATATGACCCGGAAAGCGAGACGTGGGAGCTCGTCTTCGGTGTGAAATCCATCGTGTCACGCGAAGAGCTCAAAGTCATTACGAAGCGCCTCCAAGGTGGCCGGCGCGACTCGGCTGCGAAAGGACGCTCCATTTCAAAAAAGCCGCCGTACGGCTATCTTCGCGACGAAAATCTCAAGCTATACCCCGATCCGGAAACGTCATGGGTCGTGGTGAAAATCTTTGAGATGATGCGCGACGGACACGGCCGCCAGGCGATCGCCGCTGAACTGGATCGGCTCGGAGTGAAGCCGCCTGACGAAAAGCGCGCTTTCTGGTCTCCTTCGACGATCAGCGCCATTATCAAAAATGAGGTGTATCTCGGGCATATCATCTGGGGCAAGGTGAAATACATTAAGCAAAACGGCAAGTATAAACGCAAGAAAATGCCAAGAGAGCGCTGGTATATCAAAGAGAACGCCCATGAACCCCTTGTGTCTAAGGAGCTCTGGGAAGCCGCCAACAAGGCATATCGGAGCCGCTGGCGCCCTTCTACGGTGGAAAGCAAACCGTTAGCCAACCCGCTGGCTGGATTGCTGAAATGCGAAGTCTGTGGCTATACGATGTGGTATCAGCCGCGTAAAGACCGCCCTCATCCGCTTGTGCGTTGCCAAAATCCGAAATGCAAAGGTGTGCAAAAGGGAGCGCTCCTGCCGCTCGTTGAGGAGAAAATCTTGCAATCTCTCGCCGAGTTCGTCGATCAGTTTGAAGTGCAGGAGGAAGCTCTTGCCCGAAAAGAACAGCGTTCGGTCATCCCACTAAAACAAAAAGCTATTGAGAAAAAAGAAAAAGAGCTCCGAGAGCTCCACAAACAAAAGGACACGCTGCACGACTTGCTAGAGCGAGGCGTCTATACGATCGAGACGTTCCTTGAGCGCCAGCAAACGATCGCCAGCCGGATCAAGAAAACCCAAGAGGAAATCGATCAACTGCGGGAGGAAATCGCCAAGGAGCAGATGAAAGAAAAGAACATCAACGAATACATCCCGACAGTCAAGAAGGTGCTCGACGCCTATCGCCTCACCGACGATGTAGAAAAGAAAAATCGCCTTCTCAAATCGGTGCTTGAGAAAGCGACATACCTGAGAAAACCGGAGTGGACGAAAAAGGACCAGTTTACGATTCAGCTTTACCCTAGGATTTAGAGGCAACGGCCTCCTTTTTTTCTGCGGAGAAGAAATATTTCAGGGCCTCGAACACATCGGATTTTTGTTTCAAGATATAGTATTTGAATTTCTCATGTTTCATGCTGCCGTATGCACGCATAAGTGTAGAGGGTGAACGGTTGTACTGATT
>NZ_MQMG01000094.1 GCF_001908025.1 Geobacillus proteiniphilus | reverse complement strand
GCCGCCTTCGCCCGTGCTTCCTCGGCCGCCTTTCTCTTCGCCGCCTCAAGGTCATCCCCTGTCGACGCACCGGACGCAGCCGCCTCGCGCTGTCTCCGCAGTTCCGCCGCCTTCGCCCGTGCTTCCTCGGCCGCCTTCCGCTTCGCCGCCTCAAGGTCATCCCCTGTCGACGCACCGGACGCAGCCGCCTCGCGTTGCCGCCGCAGTTCCGCCGCCTTCGCCCGTGCTTCCTCGGCCGCCTTCCGCTTCGCCGCCTCAAGGTCGTCCCCTGTCGACGCACCGGACGCAGCCGCCTCGCGCTGTCTCCGCAGTTCCGCCGCCTTCGCCCTCGCTTCCTCGGCTGCTCGTTTTTTCGCCAATGCAAGATCGTCGGCCGATGCCGGTTCCGTTGCCTCTCCCTTCGTTGTTTCGATCTGGCTGTCATTCGAATTCGGGGGCGTTTTCAAACTGCCCGTTTCGGCGGCTGACTTGGCCTGTTCATCTGCCTGCCTAGCCGCGAGCCGTTCGCGCGCCAGCTGTTTTGCCCGCTCGGCTGCCTCTTTTTTTCGCTGGGCCAAATCTTTTTCTTCATCCATCGGTTACAGCACCTTCTTCCCCGTTTTGGCTTCCAATCGGATTTTTTCTTTTAATTTATGAATGCCGTAAATGAGCGCTGCCGGGTTCGGCGGACAGCCCGGTATGTACACGTCCACCGGGACAATTTGGTCGACGCCTTTGACGACGCTGTACGATTTGACGTACGGGCCGCCGGCTGTCGCACACGAACCCATGGCGATGACCCATTTCGGTTCGGGCATTTGGTCATACAACCGGCGCAAGAGCGGCGCCATTTTTTTCGTCACCGTGCCCGAGACAATCATGACGTCCGCCTGCCGCGGCGAGGCGCGGAAAAACGAACCGAACCGGTCGAGGTCGTAATGGGCGCCGCCGACCGCCATCATCTCGATGGCACAACAGGCAAGACCGAACGTCAACGGCCAAAGCGAACTGCTTCGGGCCCATCCTTTCAACTGTTCCAACGTCGTCAAAAAGACGTTTCGCTTCACTTCTTCCATTTCGATGCCAGAAAAACCCTCCCATTTCACATCCATCGTAACACCTTCTTTTTCCAAGCATAAATAAGGCCAATGGCAAGCAAAACGATGAAAATGATCATTTCCACTAACGCGAACAAGCCGAGTTGGTCATAGACAACAGCCCACGGGTACAAAAACATCGTCTCGATATCGAAAATGACAAACAGCAAGGCAAATAGGTAGTACCGAACTTGGAACTGAACGCGCGAGTCGTGAAAGGGATTGTTACCGCTTTCATAAGTTGTCGCCTTCATCTCGTCCGGCACGTGCGGCCGCAGCCACCGCCCGGCCGTGAGCGCCCCGATCGGCAGCAGCACACCGAGACAAAGAAAGACGAAGATGATCAAATAACTGTTGGCGTAGACGTTGCTCAACCAGCTCGCCCCCTTCCGGTTTACTACATACGTATGGTGTTAATGATGAAATTTTTCAATAATTCCTTCTATTTCATTATAACATTTATATCCAGCCGTGTCAGCAAAACTTCGGATTATCCCTGTCAACACTGTAGCAAGCCGCAAAATGCGCCCACGCGGCGCTCACCGGCATGCACGAACCGACCGGCACAGGCCTAGACCCAGCGCGGCAGTTCATTGCGCAAATATAGAGGAACGTTCGATCCGCTGCCAAATGACGAAAAAGCAGAGGAGCAACCCCTCCTCTGCCTGGCCGTTCTCTTCCTTGTTTTTTCCAAACTAAAAAAAGCAGAGGAATCGCTATTCCTCTGCTTTTATTTCATTTCCGCAACGCTCAAACGGTTCATGGCGCGTTTTAACGCCAGTTCGGCCCGCTTGAAGTCGATGTCATCCTGCTGGCTTTGCAGGCGGCGCTCCGCCCGCTCTTTCGCTGCTTTGGCGCGCAGGACGTCAATGTCCTCCGCCCGTTCAGCAGCTTGAGCCAAAATCGTCACTTTGTCCGGGCGGACTTCCAAAAAGCCGCCGCTGACGGCAATGTATTGCGTTTTGCCGTCTTTTTTCAGCCGGGCCGCGCTGATCTCGAGCGGTGCGACAAGCGGAATGTGCCCCGGCAAAATGCCGAGCTCGCCGCTTTTCGCTTTGACGCTTACCATCTCAACATCGTCTTCGTACACCGGGCCATCAGGAGTAACGACGCTCACGTGGATCGTTTTCATTGTCCAATCCCCCTATCCCGGGTCACACTTCGACACCCATCGCTTTCGCTTTTTCGACCACTTCTTCAATGCGGCCGACTAAGCGGAACGCATCTTCCGGAAGATGGTCGTATTTGCCTTCCAAAATTTCTTTAAAGCCGCGCACCGTTTCTTTCACCGGCACGTAGGAGCCCGGTTGGCCCGTGAACTGCTCCGCCACATGGAAGTTTTGCGACAAGAAGAACTGGATGCGGCGGGCGCGGTGAACGACGAGTTTGTCTTCATCCGACAGTTCGTCCATCCCCAAGATGGCGATGATGTCTTGCAATTCTTTATAACGTTGCAGCGTTTGCTGCACTTTGCGGGCGACTTGGTAATGCTCCTCGCCGACGATTTCCGGCGCCAACGCACGCGATGTCGAAGCGAGCGGGTCAACGGCCGGATAAATCCCCATCTCCGCGAGCTTCCGCTCCAGGTTCGTCGTCGCATCCAAGTGCGAGAACGTCGTGGCCGGAGCCGGGTCCGTATAGTCGTCGGCCGGGACGTAAATCGCTTGAATCGAGGTGATCGAGCCTTTCGCCGTCGACGTGATCCGCTCTTGCAATTGACCCATCTCCGTCGCCAAAGTCGGTTGGTAACCAACGGCCGACGGCATGCGGCCTAACAGCGCCGACACTTCCGAACCGGCTTGCGTGAAACGGAAGATGTTATCGATAAAGAGCAACACGTCTTGGCCTTGCTCATCACGGAAGTATTCGGCCATCGTCAAGCCGGTCAAGGCGACGCGCATCCGCGCCCCCGGCGGCTCATTCATTTGCCCGAACACCATGGCCGTTTTGCTGATGACGCCGGAATCTTTCATTTCATGGTACAAGTCGTTTCCTTCGCGCGTCCGTTCGCCGACGCCAGCGAAGACGGAAATCCCGCCGTGCTCTTGGGCGATGTTGTGGATCAGTTCTTGGATCAAGACCGTTTTCCCTACGCCAGCGCCGCCGAACAAACCGATTTTTCCGCCTTTAATATACGGGGCAAGCAAGTCAACGACTTTAATCCCCGTTTCCAAAATTTCGACTTCCGTCGCCAATTCCTCGAATTTTGGCGCCGGGCGGTGAATCGGGTCGCGTCGGGCGTCAGCCGGAATGTCGCCTTCCAAGTCGATCGGCTCGCCCAAGACGTTGAACACGCGGCCAAGCGTCACCTCGCCGACCGGCACCGAAATCGGTGCACCGGTATCGATGACTTCCATGCCGCGGATGAGGCCGTCTGTGGACGCCATCGCGATCGTCCGTACCGTGTCATCGCCAAGGTGCAAGGCGACTTCCAATGTCAAGTCGATGTCGACTTCGTTTTCGTTGCGCGCTTTATGTTGAATTTTCAGGGCGTTGTAGATCGCCGGCAAGTGGCCGTTCTCAAACTTGACGTCTACAACCGGACCCATGACTTGGATAACGCGTCCTCTTGTCATCGTTTTCCCTCCTAACTTGCTAGTCCCCTATTGCAAGGCGTTTGCTCCGGCGACAATTTCCGTAATTTCTTGCGTAATCGCCGCTTGGCGAGCGCGGTTGTA
>NZ_MQMG01000093.1 GCF_001908025.1 Geobacillus proteiniphilus | reverse complement strand
TTTCCAAAAGCAGGGATCGGAACTGCTGTTTCACATCATTGCCGATTGTTATGAACGAAAAAGTGTCATCGTGACATCGAATTTAGAGTTTGGACAGTGGAATCGAGTGTTTGGGGACAACCGCCTGACGGCAGCGCTGGTGGATCGTTTGGTCCATCACGCCCACATTCTCGCGTTTACGGGAGAGAGCTACCGCTCGGGTTTGGTGCCTGTCACCGCCCGAAATTTGTCGAAATATTGGTAATTGAAAGAGAAAAGGGAGGGTATTACAATGATGGATAAGAACTAATGTTCTGTGATTGGGAGGGATGGATGAGTGACGGTGAAGATTTTAAGCATTGGGTTGAGGGGGTTGGAAGGGTATCGGGTGCAGGTGGAGGTGCAGGAGGTGCCTGGGATTGCGGCTATGGTGATTGTTGGGTTGCCGGATGCGTCGGTGAAAGAGGCAAAGGAACGTGTTCTTGCTTCGCTTTATGCTTTCGGATGCGACTTTTTTGATAAAAGGCTTGTTGTTCATTTGTCTCCGCCGGAGCGGAAAAAGCATAGCCCGATGTTTGATTTGGCGATGGCGATTGGGATTTTGAAGGCAATGGGTAGGCTGACAGCGCCGGTTTCCCCCGATGTAGCGTTTTTAGGTTCGTTATCGTTGGATGGAGCGATTCAGCCGGTGGATGGCATGCTTCCAGCGATATTGGCGGCAAAGAAGCTCGGTTTTCAAAAAGTATACCTTCCGTATGATCCCACACTTCCGCTTCATCATTTGAAAGATCTCGATTGTATCTTTGTTCAGACATTGGAAGAAACGGTGCAATATCTGCAAGGACAACGTGTTCTTTCGTTATTCCCAGCTTTTCGCACTCCTGAAATCATAGACTCCCCGCGAAAGCATCATCGGGATTTTCAATCGATTATTGGCCATCATCAAGCAAAGCGAGCATTGGAGATCGCAGCGGCAGGCGGACATCACGTGTTAATGGTTGGACCACCTGGGTGCGGGAAAAGTTTGTTGGCGGAAACGTTTCCGACGATTTTGCCGAGCCTTTCTCATGATGCGCAGTTAGAGGTGATCAGTTTGTACCAGCTGGCAGGGGAAAAAATCGAGAGCGGCCATCCGCCTTTTCGTCATCCGCATCATTCCGCTTCATCGGTTTCTTTAATTGGCGGGGGAACGCACCCAAAGCCTGGCGAGGTGTCGCTGGCACATCGCGGTGTTTTGTTTCTCGATGAAATGGCGGAATTTGCGAAAAAGACGCTGGATATGCTTCGCCAGCCGTTAGAGACGGGGAAAGTGACGATTAGCCGTATTTCGTCGACGGTGACATATCCCGCGGACTTTATTTTGCTTGGGGCGATGAATCCGTGTCCGTGTGGATATTTAGGCTCAAGAACGCGCTATTGCACATGTAGTCCGAAACAAATTCAAGCGTATCGAAATCGTGTTTCCGGACCGATTTATGAAGCGTTATTATGGTAAATGGATTGACAATGACAGCGGAATGTTGGAAGTGAGTCGATATATTCATCTCAACCCTGTAGAAGCTCATATGGTGCATGCGCCGGAACTTTACCGATGGAGTAGTTTTTATTTGTATATGCATCCCAAATCGCTGCCTCCGAAATTTATGAATATGGATGCATTATTAGATTGCTTTTCAGGAACAAAAACAGAGCGGAAGAAAAAATATGCTGAATTTGTGAGGGGGTGAGGCTGCCTGTCGCTTGTCAGCCATCGAAAGCGCGTGGAAATGGCATCAGCGGAAAGGACGATGATTAGGCCACCCCTTGGTGGGGCGGTTTATTTATAGGCATTTTCTATATACAGCGGTTTCCCTAATGAAATGAGTGCAAGAAAATTCTTTAAGGTGTAAAATATAATTACAATACCGTTTTTAAAAGGGAGAGGAAAGGTATATGGAAGGGAATATGGAAAAGAGACCCTTCAATGTTTATTGTAATTCCATTAGTTTAAGTATGAGTCTTCATGATATTATCCTTAATCTTCAACAGCAATCGCCCGATGAGAATATATACCTCGGAAAGGTTACTATGAGCCCACAACACGCCAAACAATTTGCCTATTTGTTATTGAATTACATTAAGCAGTATGAAGAGATATTCGGTGAAATCCCTTCCCCGCCAAGCGAGGAAAAGATTCAGGAACTTTCGCAATTAGGTATTATTGGTGTGAAGAGTGAGCAATAATGGAAGGTAACAAGATCAATACAGACTACATATTTATAACTGAGGACCCTCTAGGCAGAGAGGTGCGGCTTAAAAGCACAACATGGAATTATCATATTATTGGCGGGGATCATACAAGGGAAGAGTTTATAGGCCAAGAAGATATGGTCAAGAGCGTCATTCAAGATCCTTGTTTTATATTGCCAAATAATCCGGACGATCAGCATGATACAAGACAAAAATATATAGATCTTGTGCAATTGCCTAAGTTTAAGTCGCTAAAGGCATTGGTCGTTATTGTCGACCATGAAGATGAAGCGTATGGTGACGTTGTTACCGTCATCGCCAAAAGCAGGTTAAACCAAGAGATAGGAGGTGCGATTTATGTTCGTCCAAAATTTACAGGAAAACGTTAAATACTCCTATGACTATGATCACGATGTTCTTTATATTTATTTGGGCGAACCAAAAGTGTCGTACGATGACGAAGCAGCTCCTGGTGTGTTTATCCGGCTTTCTGAAGAGGATGAGGTCATTACTGGCATTGTGATTATGGACTACAAGAAGCGGGATATTGAGCGTATAAAGAAGTTTATACCGGTGAATATTAATTTTCATATGATTAACGAACAAATCCATTAGTTTCGGCCGATTTTGCCTCTGGCATGGACTCAACTATATCATCCTTCGCTGCTTTAATGCGGCTGGGGCGCATGAGCCGGGGGCAAAGCGGTTCTATTTTCTAGAGCTTAAGTGCACTGGATGGGAGCCGTATTTGACATAAACATTAGGACTTGATTTTATGCGAATATTTTAGTTATTTTTTGTATATTATGCAAAGGTTGCAAAATATGAGGTGCAACAATTTGATTGAACAATTGAAACAAACGCGCATCATCTCCTCCTGAATGGGTGCGGGGCTGATTTTTTATGCAAAACGAACGCAATCGTTCTGCGCAGCCGCGGAACTTCAAGGCATAAAAAAGATGGCTTGCCAGTTTCGAAAATTCTCTTTTCTGGTTAAGGGTATGGAGAACGAAACAGCGAAGGGAAAAGGTTTTTCCAAGGGATCTCCCCCCTTCCCCGCCATTCGGGTGGGAGGAGGATCAAATGTATTTCACCATCGCCGTTTCATCGCAACAGTCCAGTTTCGGGCAGTTGACACAATCAATCCACACTTTTTCCGGCAGTGTTGATTTGTCTACGATCTCAAACCCGCATTTTCGAAAAAACTCGACTTGGTAAGTAAAGGATATTAACCGCTTCACCCCGAGTCTGGCCGCCTCGTCGGCAATATGGTGGACGAGCAGGCGGCCGATTCCTTTCCCCATATGGTCAGGAGATACGACTAGCGAACGCACTTCCCCGAGATCGTGCCCCAAGATATGCAACCCAGCAGTGCCGACGATTTGGTCGTTTTCCCTGGCGACATACATGCATTGCAAGTGCTGATAGATGGATAGCAGCGAGCGGGGCAGCACCAGCCCTTTTTTCGCATAGTGTTGGATGAGCGCGTGCATTTCTTTGACATCACTCGTGACGGCATGGTCGATTTGCATTTGGATCCCTCGCGTTCAATCGGCAATGTGTGTTTATAAATATACAATATTTTGAGTTTATATTCAACCACAGATTTTCTTTGGCTGGGGGATGTTTCTGCCAAATGCTTTGCGGCAGGAGGAGGAAAAAGAATACCATTGTCGAAAGAATAAAGTGTTTTTTTGAAAGCAGTGGGAATATGCATTGGATGATGGAATATTGGTAAATTTATTGAATCGTATTGAAGTGTGGGGGCTTTTCATGAGG
>NZ_MQMG01000092.1 GCF_001908025.1 Geobacillus proteiniphilus | reverse complement strand
TTTTCTTTCACCCATTCCCCTTTTAAGGGAGATTCTCTCCCTAGTTTATGTTTTCATGAACAAGGGTATATTGACACTCCGCACGCCTAAAGGCATGGGATTCTTGGGTCGTTAACGCCCTCATCCATTTCTGGTTCGGACAACGCCCAAGTTCAGGGTTGTGTCATCACCCCGTCCCATCGGGTTACGATGTACCCCAATGGGCGGCGCACCTGTGACCAGTGCGCTAGGTTCAGCGGCGAAGCCCGAAATCGCTTTGGCGATGTTGATCGCGCCATTCAGATCGGCATGAATCGTATATCCACATTTTTTGCATTGGAAGTGGATGCCATGACGATTTCCCTTTTCCCGATGTCCGCATTTACACGTTTGGCTCGTGTAGGTCGGATCCACCCACTCCACCCGAATGCCCGCCATTTCCGCCTTATAGGCGATCATCGTTTGCAGTTGATGAAACGCCCAAGAATGAAGGCTTCGCCCCGCTTCTTTGGCCGATTTTGCTCGCTTGCGAATCCCTGTCAACGCTTCCATCCGAATCACGCCAACACCGTTGGCGAGGGCAAAATTCACGATTTGACGGCTGATTTTGTGGTTGACATCCTTCATCCAACGGGATTCTTTACGGCCGATTTTGCGAATCATATGAAGCTTCTTGGCTTTTCCTAATCTCCTTCGCAAAGCCGCGTATCGTCGGCGTACAAAGGCGCATTGGTTCCCTTTGAAAAACAACGATTTCGTTTCCACGCTGGCCACGGCGAGATAGCGAAGTCCTAGGTCAACCCCCATCACCTTTGTTTCGTGCCGCGGCTTTACTTCAAAGGTGATCGCGATCGCCAAGTACCATTTCTTTCTCTTTTTGTAGAGCTTGGCGGCCCCTTGTTTGGCGGTTCCATCGAGCAGCCGATTCAGCCACGCTTCTTGATCGGGGCGCGTGACGACCGGCACGCCGATTCGCTTCTCCAGCGTGGGGAAGGAAACCGTGTAGAACGATCCTTTCTTCTCCACCTTTAGGTTTTGATTGTTAAAACAACACCAGCATGTTCGAAACTTCTTTGTTTTCTGGTTTTTCTTTTGGGACTTCACTTCTCGAATCGTTTGATTCACGACGGCGGAAGGAAACCGCTGCGACGAAAACGCTTTAAACAGTTTGCTCGTCGCTTGATTCAGCTCGGGATGATTCAACAGCCAATTCGCAAAGGCGGTATTCACTTCTGTCATCCGTTCATACATGTCCTGTTTGACTTTTGTTGGGTTGTGCAATTCCAGCCTTAGTGTGATCGTCGGCATGGACTTACCTCCTTGTGGCGATGACAGGATGCCATTTTTTCAGAATCATTCAAGAAGAAAACGGCTCATTTCTTTCTCGTTCGCGAATCTGTAAAAAAGAACAATCATGTGAATTAGCGACAGAGAAATAGCATGCAATATATCGAGCCACCTTTATGATGTACAAAAAAGCGGAAGCATCCTACTCTACTTCCGCCAACAGTTTCAACGTCGCCGCGACAAACATTTGCACGCCGATCTCAAGCGCGTCTTCGTCAATCGTAAAGCGCGGGTGGTGGTGCGGGTAAACGATGCCTTTTTCTACATTGCCCGCGCCGACGTAGAAAAAGCATCCGATCTTCACCCCATCGTCGTTGGAGGCGATCGTTCTGCAATCGCGAGGCTGTCCCCGTGTGATCAACGCATTGGCCACGATGTGCCTGTTGTACGGGCATCAGCTGAAAAAGGACGTCATTGACGAGGAAGTGGTGCGCATGGCCTTAGAGGAAATGGGGGTATTAGCACGAAAGGAGCCGAATCGGCCTCTTTTGTGCTTTCTCTTTTCCATCATTCCATCAGGCGCGCTGGAAATCTTCATTTGAAAGAGCGTGCAAACGTTCCGAAAGAATGTGCAAAGTCCGGAATAATCGGCAAAAATTTTGCACATTATTTCGGAATCCATCTGAAATAATTTGAAAAAGGGATTCTGAAAGAATGTGCTAATTTACACGTGCGAAAGAAGCTGGCAAAACAAGACGAAGAAGGGCTTCTCGTGGAGCTGAACAGCACGGTCGGCACGTTGGAGGACGAAGCGAAAGAACAACAGCTGGCTGCCATGATCCGCCGGATCGAGTCGATGCCGGGATGCATCCAGGACGATCGGGAGTGGCTGTCCGAGCAAGGGGTGGAGACGACCGGCATGCGTCCGATGGGCCACGCCGAGAGCGTGATGAGCCGGTTGGCGCATCGGGTGAAATCCCGCCGCAGCTGGAAAGACCAAGGGCTTCGGGCGTTTCTAAAAGCGATGGTGGCCCGAATCGACGGGATCGGGTGGAGAAAGGGGCAGTTGGAGGAGGAAGAGCCCCGGAGGGCAGCCTCGGCCTCGACGAAGTCCAAGCGGATCGAACAGGCCAAACGGAAGGCAGGACGGTTGTGGGTGGATGTGGTGCGTCAGAATATACCGTGTCTGCAACGATCATCCGGGACGCCGATCCATCAAGCGTTGTCGGCACTCCGGGATGGTGGTTGGATGTAAAAAATGGAATACAATATGATCACCTCAAGATGAGGGATGAGGGTCCGAAAGCACTTACGATATCCATTCCTGAAAATGGTTCACTAACTAGTGATTGACAACGCCCGTAGTGAACCGAAAAAATGTTCTCCACAAAGTCTTGACTGACTCTAACACTAGGAAAAACTTGTGGATTCCTTGGTGATGTGCTAATCTATTCATGAGACATGAACCTCCTTGTGGGTAGTTGTGAGCACATCTATTTTACTCAAGGAGTCCCGTTCATGTCTCCTTTTTTGTTTGATTGTCAATTTATGTTAGCAAATTTGCTCATCTACAGTTCTTTAATACAAAATATAAGATATTTTGAATGGGATCAATCCAAGGAATTACCGGAAGTAAGTTTGACCGGTTATCTACAGTTATTTATGTCTAAACATTTTAATGAAACTATCAGCTAAATACCACCTTCTATGGGTGGTGTTTTTTATTCAACATAACATAAGATATGTTGCATTCAACGATATCCGACAAAACGAGACGAGGTATTACAAAAAACTCTTTACATTACCGTATTTTCCCGATAAAATAATTATTGTAATAACTGTAATATAATGAATATTTAGTTATATTAAAACCACCCCTTATCCTATGTTTTGATTTTGTTCTGTTTCACAAGTGCGTTACATGCCTAGTCTCAATCTTTCTAAGGGTGATCATTTTGAACGCTACAAAATTTTGTATAGCAACGTTTCTTTCAAACTTGGGGGACGTCATATACAGTGTTGTTATAGCTTGGTATATTGCTGACGTTTTACAATCAGGTTTTTTGATGGGAGCAGTTTTATTTTCCCTAGGTTTGTCGAGATTTATTGCTGGGCTTCTTTGCGGACCGGTTATTGATCGAATAGGGGCAAAGTTGTTTCTGTGGTTGTCAGACATGATAAGGACAATCATTGTGTTAGTTTTGGCTATTCTGTTATGGGATCATACTATCTCTTTTGTAATTCTCATAATGGTCTCCGTTTTGTTTGGAGCGATTGATGCTTTTTATTGGTCAGCCTCAGAATCAATAAAGCCAAGATTAGTCGCTACTGAATATTTGAGTCGTCTCAATAGTCAATACTTCACTGTTGTAAGAACAACGATCATTTTGGGCCCTTTAATCGCCGCTTGGATGGTTGAATCAATCTCAATAGAACATTCCTTGATAGCCATTTCTATCTTATATGCATTTTCAACTTTTTTAATTTTGTTTATTGACTCTAAAAATAGTCATCTTGAAAATATAAACGATAATAATGATAAAACTTCTTACTTTTCGGATTTAAGACTTGGTTTTAGTTTTTTGAATAGACAAAAAATGATTTTTTATTTGGTTATAACTATGTTTTTTGTAAATATTGGAGCAAACGGGGTTAATGTATTGTTCCCTTTTTTAGCTAAAAATGTTAGTGATGATGCTAAGTATTTAGGATATATATATTCATCGATGTCAATGGGAAGTTTGTTAACTGGTTTAATCTTTTCAGTTAAAAGCATTCACAAGGTTGAATTGAAGATTATTTATTTATCTTTTCTTTTACAAGCTACTGGTATTGCCGCACTATGTTTCACCCAAAATTTTTTGATTATTCTAATTTTCGTTTTTGTAATTGGCTTAATTATTGGTTTTATAGGAGTCCTTATACCTACTTTTGTTCAACGTTCTGTGCCTATTCATTTATTAGGAAGAGTTAATAGTATTATGATGGCGATTTCAATGCTTTCAACGCCAGTAGCCCAGTTTATTTTTGGGGTCAGTGTTGATTATTTCAATATAAAATATCTTTTCTTCATTGCAGGTGCTTTGGGTATAGTTACTAGTTTATCTTCGTTATTAATTAATGTGAGAAAAGGTACGCCAAGAGAAACTGTAATGTAAAGGAGGTGTTAAGCTTGAATATATTAGTTGGCGTTACAGGTTCTTCAGGAGTTGTTGAACTACCTATGTATTTACGAGTTTTTAGAGAAAAACTGGTTCATCACCAAATTTTGTGATTTAGTGACAAAAAAGAGAAAGCACTGACGAGATCCTGGCAATAATGTTAGCGGTGAAATCAACATTAAGGAGGTCTCGTAAGTGCTTTCG
>NZ_MQMG01000091.1 GCF_001908025.1 Geobacillus proteiniphilus | reverse complement strand
AAAACATAAACATCAGGTATTGCTGTTTAGCCGAGTTCCCTATAGAAAAGGGAGTAGGACTAAATATGTAGCTGCATCAGAAGAGAATTGTTATTTTTTGCAAGATAAATGCTACGATATTATTTACTCGAATAAAGAAATCCTTACTCTTATTACGGAAGAGGGGGTGAAGTTAGCAAAGAGACAATATAGCTGGGACATCGCGAATCTCCATAAAACTTATCGCTTCATGTTGAGTAAAAGAGGTTATTTAACAGCACAGGGATTTGTAAACCAAACCAAATTAGGCAGGAATTTAATTAGGTATTATGGAGATGAGCTTTTAAAATATTTAAATTGCGAAGTTAAACCGGGAGACGCCAACTGTTGGCTGAGATTATTAACAAGTAAACATCGCGCTATTTTCCATCCATTGAAACATATCTTGTTGTTAGTATTTCTTCAAGAGTCTGTAGATAGCATAAAAGAGAATGAAAATAAATCTTTTTTTGCATTTGGAGAGGGACCTTATCCTTGTCTAAATCCTGTTGCAGAACATTATGGTCAACGATTAATTGAGGATGTTCAAATAAAAAGAGATGAAAATACAGGAAATCCGCGCGGCCTATTTGTATGCGAAAAATGCGGCTTTTCATATTCGAGAATTGGTCCAGACAAGGATATTAACGATCAATTTCGTTATAATAAAGTAATAGAGTATGGACCGGTATGGAAAGAGAAGTTAAACTATTTCATTAATAACGAAAACCTTAGTAAAAAAGAGACAGCAAGAAGGTTAAATGTCAGTATTGAGACAGTAAGGAGATATTTGAATGGTTTTGAAAAACAACCCAAAAAGGAAGCGCCTACAATAAAAAAATTAGATGAACTAAAAAAGCGATGGTTAAATCTTGTTGAGCAATATCCGAACTATTCTCAAAATCAACTTAGAGAGTTAGATAAGGGGTTGTATACATTATTATATTATTACGCTAAAGAATGGTTACAACAAAATTCTCCGAAGGGAAAAACATATCATAACGGAAATAAAAGATTTAATTGGGAGGAAAGAGATAAACAGGTATTACCACTAATTAAGAAAGCTATAGAGAAAATTCTAAATGAAGAAAAGCCTATCCGAGTAACACTCTATCGAATTGCGCAAGAAGCAGGTATTTCAGGATTAAAATCAAAGTTGGAAAAAATGCCGGAGACTAAACAGTATATTCTGTCAAAACTTGAAAGTGTCGAGCAATTTCAGTTAAGAAGGGCAAAATGGGCAATTGAAATGATAAAAAAACAAGGAATGCATGTTTCTAAGAGCAAGGTTATGGAAATGGCTAATCTGCACAAAGCATCAATCGAAACTATGTCTAAAATTGATAAATTAATAGAAAGTTACAATTGCTAAATAAAAATGGTTCTTACGTAATCTTGGTGATATAGGGTTAATAATCAAGAAATGGGCATATAACATTTTAGATTAACTTAATGTCTAGTTTTCTTTCCCAATTCTAAACGACCTTATATTTTCTGCAAGATAACGTAGGGATCGTTTTTTATTACATAGGCTCTTAACTAATTATTTTGATTATAAACGAAAAGAGTACAATAGCTGTTTTTTGGTGAATCATTTATCTGTCTCGATGTTTAATGTGATGCTATTTATATACCTAGCTAAAGAATAAATATAAAAAATGGAAATAGAGGAAATTACGCTTAACTTGAGTCGGGAAGAATTGCAAAAATAAATCAGACAGACGCACGGGCAAAGATCAATGCCAAAATTCATAACTGTATATCGTCTATAAAAGTGAAAAAGGAATTGTAAGAGAATATTCAATTGATAAAATAGTAATAGGAAATATTGATAAAAATGTTATCTTTTATGATAAAATCTATGTTAGGTTCGTCCTAGTTTTAGTCTGTTTAACAATAGCTGAATAGGGGATCTACATATGAGTAGTAATCAAAACTTAGAAAATAGTATTAAAAGAGAAAAACAGTTTGAATTTTTAAAAGAGGCGATTAATGATACGCAAAATACAATCCGATTTATTGATTCTAAAGCAAGTGCTGTAATCGTATTGTGGTCTATAGTTATCACAGCGTTAGTTAGTACTTATAGTAAATGGATAGAGTGGCTTCGTCAGTTCTATAAGAACGAGGGGCATTTGGAGATATTATTTATTACTTTAATACTCTTAGGAATGGCAATTTGTTTTATTTTAAGCCTTTTACTAGTTTATCGTACACTTTTACCAAATAATTCTCCTGTAGAACATCTAAAACTCAATGAAGTTAACCTAAAAGAAAACTATTTTATATCTTCAACAGATAATAAAATGAGTTTTTTTGACCTCTTTAGACGAAATCCCAAAATAAAACTTCGTAAGCCAACAAAAGAATTTATTTTGGATATTAAACAGCTAACAGATGAACAGATCATTGAAGAGATGGCAATTGAATTACAAAAAGTTTCTGCTATACGGTTAATAAAGTTACAAAGGGTAAATAAGGGAATTTTCTTCTTTTTAATCTTTATTGCACTCCTTACTACTTTAATTGTTTATTCACTGATATCGAATTTTATTCAAGTTACAAACTTTAGATTTTTCGGTATTTCAGTCAATGTTGAATTGTTTATTTACCTTTATTTAGGCCATAAGATAGGTGATTATCTTTTACAATCCGATAAACAAGCTAAATCAAAACAAAATTCTTGGTATTATTTACTAGTACATTGCGCTATCTATTCTTTATCAGTTATTGCAATTCCTTTTATTTTTATGGGTTATTTTAATTTGGCTGCTTTATTTTTTGTATTTATAACACATGTGGTAATAGACCAAGGAGCATTGCTTCGTTTTTGGATGAAGTACATAAAAGGAATTAAAGATCCTGACACTGAGGAAGTAACTATGGTTAAGTTAGAAATTGATCAGACTTTTCACTATATTGTAATCGGTATTATTTCAATATTAGGATAAACTTGTTAAATAAATACTTAGTGGAGGTGTTTACCTTGGCTAAGAAAGTGAACTTGTCAAAATTTATTCGTAATAACAGGAAATATGACATAAAAACTAACCCGGTTGACGTAATCTTTGGAAGAATAACAAAAAGCTTTTTTAACGAAACTCAACAGAGAGAAATTAATCAAGTAGAGGATATTATAGAACAGGAATTGAATGAAGATTTTACAATTGGAGGTCACCCGAAATATGATGAATTATTAAGTAAGGTTAAGTCATATGAAGATTTTAGTGTTCACAGAGTTAGTGATGTTAAGTTATGTTCGATTTTCGTAGATTTAAGAAATTTTACAAAGCGAGCTTTGTTTATTGATTCAGCAAATGTCGAAACAATAGATGACATTGCAAATTTAAAGCAAAAAGCAATATCCACTTGGATTAAATTAGCCCGATATTATGATGGCCATATCCATTCAATCACAGGCGATGGTCTGATGGTACTGATGGATAAGTTAGATGAAGAAGACGAGGAGTGGACAATTGGGGCAAGGAGTTTATTATTTAGTTTAAGAGTATTGGAGAGTGCAGATATTTTAAATGATTACTTAAAAGAGTTTTTAAAAGAAAAAGGAAAAGAGCAGTATGCTAATAATCCTGACAATCTAATTAATATCAAAATTGGTATTGAATACTCACCTAAGACTTTGATGAATCCACAAGGGGTTATTGTTAATGATAAAGGGGAAAATAAAGCTGTAGGAGAGGTAAAGGCAACTTCATTCGAAATTGACTTTTCTGCCAAAGTGCTAAGTAAATATAAGGAAGCTTTAAATGGTTTAAATGATAATGATGCTAAAAATAATCGATTAATCCTGTTTGGTAATCAGTATAAAGAATTGATGCAGTTTTTGGATAGTGAAATTGAAGTGAAAAAAGTCGATTCTTATAAGAGAACAATGTATGATGTAACTGAAACTAGAGATATATACTCGCTTGATACAAAACCTATTAAAAGAAATATATTTACTATTGAAGATGTTGCTGATATATGTGATGTAGAAGAACAGAATGAAGATTTTGCAAGGGCATCCGTCATAGCTTTACAAGATAGCGGTGAAATAAAACATGGAAACTAAAAAAGAAATTTTAGCTGAGTTTAAACGACTCGGCTTTTCTCTTATTGACGAGAACAAAGTTTTTGGATCCATTACTTTTGGTGAAATATCCATTGAAGTTACAATTTGTATTGATCAAGATTTTCCTTTTAAAGCTCCAATTATTTTTTTAGAAACTATTTCTGGAAAAAAAGAGTTATATAAAAATATACCTTATAAATGGAGACACTTAGATGAATGGGTATTGAGCCAAAATCCAAGGGATTCAAAGTTTACAATATGCTGCTTACATAATTGGGTTCCTCAAGGAAAGAATAATGCCAGATTTATTTGTGATCGAATTTATAGTTGGCTGAAATCAAATATAACAGAAACTTGGGATCCAGAAGAAGATTTACCAACTTCAAAGATTATACCAAAGCAAGCGACGGTTGCAAGATTAATTCTAAGTAATGAATTTATAGAATCTTGTATGAAAGAGTTAAAACCAAAAGAAAAAAAACTTTATAAATTAATCCATTCTAAATATAAATTTAAGGGTACAGGGGCAACTTCGAGAAATGGCGTGATTTCCAATAAGTATGCTTTAGATGATATTGATTTCAACAATCCTTACATTTATTTTTTCTCAGACGATAGGGAAACCAAAAGTACATGTCTAGATTATCTTATTAATATTAAATCAGACGGCGGATTCAATCATGCTGATTGTCTTGTAATTCGCCTTCCTTCGTGGGCTCGATTTAAAACTCTATATCAATTGTTGGAATATCTAAGGGTGAATGAATATATTACTTCGAAGCTAGTTAGAAAATATAACAATTTACCTATAGTAGTTATCTTTAGAGGAGATAAAGGACGTACAGAAGTCGTATCGTTTCTTTGCGATAAAGAAATATTGAATCAGAATGGAAGTATGAAGGTTCAAATGATTAGCATAGATACGATACCTAAAAGACAACCAGAGATAGGGTTAAATGTAGGACTGATAGGAGTAGGCTCACTTGGCAGTAACGTTGCAAGGCTCTTGGTTAATAAAGGAGTAAAAACTTTATACATGTCTGATCATGATATGTTAAAGCCAGAAAACTTAGGTGGACATATCTTACCCTCAATGTTTTTATATGCAAACAAGGCTGACGCTGTTGCTAATTATTTAATGCACCACTTAGTTAAAGAAACAGAGATATACTCTGGTAATAATGATGAGGAAGTTTTTGAAAAAGCAGATCTCCTTGTTGTAACCGTAGGAGATAATGAAGCTTTTAATAAACTAGCTTTTAATAAACTACAAAATTATAAAAAGCCGATTATTTGGGCTTGGGTTTCGCCTCATAACATTATTCACAAAATGGTAATAACATCCCAAAAAACAGGTTGTCTCAACTGCTTCTTTTTACTTGAAAAGAAAAATGAAACACTAAGGCAAATTAACGAAAAAGTAAATGAAGAACTTTCTAAATTGGATATATCCTATATTGATTTATGCGGTAACCCACATACTGTATCATTCCCTGAGCGCATGGCAGATTTTGCAGCTAAGATTGTCGCTACTATTAGCCTTTATGCAAAAACTAAAAGATTTGAATTTGACTATTTGGTTGAGTACTGGGATGTCAATACATCTATTCCTAAGATTTTTACTGGATTGTTAAATGTTCAAGATGAGTGTGGATGTGAAGGTAAAGGGAGAGAAAATTAATGTATAGCTTTTACTTGGAGATGGATGTTTTTAGCAAGCTCTGTTCAGCAACAAAAGATAATCCTACGATAGAAAATGGAGGACTGCTTTTTGCTAAGTTTAAGCCTAAAAAGTTAATTGTCACTGATGTTATCAATGCAGGACCTTTGAGTAAAAGAAATAAGTATGAAATAATTCTTAATAAAGAGGAACTTCTAACACAAGCACTAGAACTAACAGGAAATGCACGATATTTTGTTGGTACATGGCATTCGCATCCACCTAATGCTTCTCTTCAACCTTCTTTGATGGATTTAACTACTATGAAAAATATCGGAAAAAATCTAGTAAATGTATATCCACCTGTTTTTCTGATTGTAAAGTATGTAAATAATAAGCTTATTTTTCAGGCTTATTCGCTAAACGAAAAACTTGAAATTATAGGAATTTATTTTAAGAATATGTCTAACTTAAAAATCTCCGAGTTAGATTAATATTTAAT
>NZ_MQMG01000090.1 GCF_001908025.1 Geobacillus proteiniphilus | reverse complement strand
TCGGCCAGTTGAAGCCGGATGACGGCGGTTTTCTATTCGTCTATTCACCTTTCGATCAGTCTTTTGCGTGCAACACAACGTTGCCCAGTATAGAAAGCCGGTGATTTAACGAAAAAACGCTCGGCCGCGGAAATTTCGCTAATGGATCAACAGCTTTTCCGCGCCTTCATAACAACTATTTTGAAGAAAACGCGGTTTTCACCAACCTTATAGGTCCGTACTTTTGAGTGAGGATAGCGTCAGGCCGAGAACAACGCTGCCGGATTGTGGATGAACATTTGCTCAAGCTGCTCATCGCTGATTCCTTCATTTTTCAGCACGGGGATGATGTTCACAAACAGATGCTCGACATGCCAGTTTTTCATCATCCCGGCAAACGGCTCCGGCAGCGTAAACGGCCGGCCAAGCCAAACGTTGACGGTGTCGTGGGACAGCATAATTTGTTTCTCATACCCATCGCGAAGCAGAGCAAGGAGCGTCTGCACCCGCTCCTCATCGGTCGGCGCGCCGACCATCCCTTGGATGCCGAAACGGTCAAAGGCAATGTAAACGCCATAAGCAAGCGTCCGGCGATGGTAGTCCGGGTTCGTGTTGCCGCACATATGACCGATGACGATTTTTTTCGGATCGGCGCCGTGCTCAAGCAAATAGGCGGCTTGTTCCGGCCCCATCGTTCCTTCTTGCGTATGGGTGATGATGACTGAGCCCGTCTCTTTTTGCGCACGGGCGGCGGCGCGGAAGAACATCTTTTCGTACTCGGTGATGCGCCCTTTGCTCGAGGCGAGCTTGATGACACCCGCCTTGATTCCGGTATCGGCAATGCCCTCGGTCAGCTCGGTCATAAACATGTCGTAAATATCATCTTCCGCTGTTCCGAGCAGCTGGCGGAATTTGAAATACGGCGGCGCCCCTTCCCCTTCATAATAATAGCCGGTGGCGCAAATAATGTTCAGCCCCGTTTCTTCAGCGACGCGCCGCAAAAACGCCGGGTTGCGCCCGCAGTCGTTCGGCGTCGGATCGACAACCGTTTGAATGCCGTGCCGCTTCATCTTTTCCGCCGCTTCGACTGCGACGCGAAGCGCCTCGTCTTCGCGGAACGGGCCGCGCGTCACATCACCTTGAAACCCTGGATAACCGAAGAGGAAATGCTCGTGGATGAGCGTTTTGCCAAGCCGTTCCACCGGCACCGGGCCAAGGACGGTTTCGACCGTTTTCGCCATCAGGCGTTCACCCCTTTCCCCGCTTTTTCATATTCCTCTTCCTGCAGTTTCCGCCAAAGCAGCTTGCCGCTTGACGTCATCGGCAGCGACGAGCGGAATTCAACGAGGCGCGGGTATTTATACGCCGCCATTTGCGTCTTGGACCATTCAATGATCTCTTCTTCCGTTACTTTGCCGACATACTCGTCATGAAGGACGATAAACGCCTTCACCGTTTCGCCGCGGCGCGGATCCGGCACGCCGACGACGCACGCTTGCTGAACAGCCGGATGTTTGTACAAAAGCGACTCGACTTCGGTCGGCCACACTTTGTATCCAGAAGCGTTGATCATCCGTTTGACGCGGTCGACGATGAAAAAGTAGCCTTCCTCATCCATCCGCCCGATGTCGCCGGTGCGGAAAAACCGCTTGCCGTCGAGCTCGATGAACGCTTCTTCCGTTTCTTTTTCACGCCGGTAATAGCCGCGGAACACTTGCGGACCACAAACGACGATCTCCCCGACTTCGCCGACGCCAAGCTCCCTCCCCGTCGCCGGGTCGATGATGCGCGCGTCGACGTCAAACGACGGAACGCCGAGACATTGCAATTTCGGCCGGTCCGGCGGATTGAAATGCGTCTGCGAAATCGTCTCCGTCAGCCCGTAGCCTTCAAAATAACGGACGCCGGTGAGCTGGAACAATTTTTCCCCGACCGCTTCCGGCAGCGCCGCTCCGCCGCCGGAAATGCTCGAAAGCGAGGAAATGTCATACTGGCCAAGCGCCGGGTTGGCCAAAAAGTCGATAAGCATCGTGCTGATGTTCACCCAATGCGTGCACCGGTACAACTCGATCAGCCGGGCGGCCGCGTCCCGATCCCAGCGCGTCATCAACACCATGGCGGCGCCGGCGAAAATCGGCGTATGCATGCTATGGACCATCCCCGTGACATGGAAAAACGGCAGCGTCGCCAACGCGACCGAGTCGCTCGTCACATCGCCCCAATGGTAGGCGCCGACGATGTTGGCGTTCACCGTCCGGTGCGGGTGGATGCAACCTTTCGGCACCCCGGTCGTCCCGGATGTGTACGGCAAGACGGCGATGTCATCGACATGGCCGTTATACGGAAGCGGCGGCAATTGGGCGCCGAGGCAGTCCGCCCATAAAAGAATGCGCTCATCCCCAATGGCCCGCCGCGGCGCCGCCACTTCGGCCGGAAGCGAAACCGGCGATTCATCGGAGGCATAATCGGAATAAGCAGCGACGATGATTTGTTCCAGCGGTGTTCGTCCAAGGAGCGGGGCCGCTTTGTCAAGCAGCTCCTGCCCAACGATGGCGACTCTCGTTTCGCAATCATTGACGTAAAAGGAAAGCTCCTCTGAGGTGTTCATCGGATTGATCGGCACGACGATCGCTTCAGCGCGCAAAATGGCATAGTAGGAGATGACAAACTGCGGAGAATTTTGCATGTACAATAGAACGCGGTCGCCCGGTTTAACGAACATCTTTTGCTGCAAATAGCCGGCCAACGCATTCACTTCATCGAGCAGCTGTTTGTACGAATAAGCCGCTCCGTAATAGTAAATCGCCGTTTTGTTCGGATAGCGCTTCGCCGACGTTTCGAGATGATCGATGAGCGTCGTCTCCGGCACAGCCAGCGTTTTCGAGAGCCGTTTCGGCCAATACGGATAATGTCTCGTATTCATTCCGTTCCCCCTCCTCCTTTTCACGCGATCGTTCACTGCGGCAACCGCCGCGCAAGCAGCATTGGATAGCTTTTTTTACTGACCGGTTGGTATATAGCCGGCTGTTTTTATTGTACACGCTTTCATGAATATTTTCAATAATTTTCTGAATATACAAAACAAAAATACACCGCCTACAACAGGCGGCGCAGCACCGGCACACACGCCGACGTCGAAGCGACGATGAGATCCGCATCCCCTCGTTTCGCGAGGCCGTACACGTCGATCAACATCGTCCGGCAGCCGAGCCGGCGGGCCGGAGCGATATCATTGCCAACATTGTCCCCCACGCAAAGTTGCACTCGCAGCCAGCTTTTCCTTTGACTCGCTCCGCCTGGCCGAAGCGGCGGCCAAAATCAAAACGTATCCAAACTGCACCGCGCTGAACAAAGATTATCCAGGGGGCGTGGCCCGCTCCGCCTCTGTCAAAAACAAAGGAGGAAAAACGAGATATAAGCCTTATGTATCGAAAGCACTATACGATGCCAACAAACGATTGGATCGAGATAAAGATGGGATCGCCTGCGAACGATAGTCTTTCGCCCTTCGTTCTGCATCTTGTTAAAGCCAAAGGGCCAACCGAATCGCCCTTTGGCTTTTGGTTTCTTCGAATGGGCGATCGCTTACACCGCCGTTTCTCGTCCTTTGCCCGAATCGCGGACATCTAAGAGAGCAGGCGGGTACGGGGCGAAGTACCGCTGTTGCAACAAATAATCGTTTTCTTCGCGAATGGCCCATGATTTCAAGACGCTTGTCACACTGCTGAGCGGCAGTTGTTGCGCCCGGTATTGCGCCAGCAGTTCCAAAACATATTGCTTTTCTTTCTCCGACATCCCTTTTTTGAAATAGCCCATCAAATGTTGGCAAACGTTCACATGGGAGCGGCGCTGTGGAGCGCGGGCAAATAACGCGTGCAATCCTTGTTCATATGCCTCAAGCACCTGTTCAACCAGTAGGCGTTCGCGATTCGCCACCAAGCGGCCAAGCTGCTTCAACCACTTTTGGCTGTACGCCATAAATAAATATTTATGCTCAGAGTGGAATTGCACAAGCGCTTTCATGGACCCCTCCGCTTTCACTTCGCGGAATAAGGCGAGCGAAAACAACTTTGTCAAAAAGTGTTCGCGAATGGCCGCATTCGTCAAGCGCCCTTCTTCCTCAATGGCGGCATTAGGGAAGCGTCGGAAAACATGCTCGGCGAACAGTCCGACTCCCTTCTCAACCACCATGCCGCTTTCCTCGTCGTCATACACTCTCACATCTTTGATGCCGCACGTCGGGGAGCGCCCCTTTAAAATGAACCCATCGACTTCTCCGACTTGGCCGAAAAAGGAGGTGGCAAATTCATTCATTTCCCTCGTCCAATCTCGGTTCGTCGACGACTGCACAAGCCGCCTTTCCTCGCCGCGTTTCACAAGTCGGACCGTTTCCCGCGGAACCCCAAGCCCAATGGCCACTTCTGGGCATACAGGCACAAGCCGAGCAAACTCCCCTAAACGAGAGACAAACGAATTGTGAATGATATCGCCGTTATACCGACAGGCAGAAAAGCCGAGGCATTCGCTGACAACCACCGTTGGAATTGCATAATGCATTTCTCTTTATTCTCCTTTCTCGTTCCGTCATCTTACTTTTATTGTAACCATTCGAACAAGTGACTGTCATGAATGACGATTTCATTAAGTCTGTCAAAAGAAGAGGCTTCGGACACTCTCTTTACTCAAGAAGGCCGGTGAAAAACGATTATTTTCGCTAAATCCGTTCGTTTTGGTTAGAAAAGAAGGGTTTATTTTGCAATGTTTTCCAATATCGAGAAAAGTCGGTTTTAAGCTTCTTTTTTATATTACCGTCCTTCAAGAGACCAACTCACTCTTACCACTGCGCCACCAAGCGGCAGTGGGCAAGACGACTCAACATGCAAAAAGCGTCCTAAACAACTCCTGCTTAGGACGCTTTATTTTAGCAGAATAGTTGCGGCAGTTGCTGCATAGCGGTATGACGCCCATATACTCCATCAAAACGACGACAATGGCGCCAAACACGGTGAGCCAAAGCGGGTGGCGGTAGTCGCCGACAATGTCCCGCTTGTAAGCAGCGACAAGCATACAGCCCCGGCCAACACACTGATTCTGCTTTCTTTCTTCATCGTCTCTCCTCCCGTTGCACCGCCTGAATGGCGATTCCTTCGTTTTGCAAGGCTTGATAGAGCCGCTTGGCAAATCGCACCGCCTGTTCATTGTCGCCATGGAGACAGACGGTGTCGGCTTCAATCGCCACGTCCGTCCCTTGCACCGAACGAACGCGCCGGTCGCGGATCATCATGAGCACTTGCTTGACCGCTTCGTCTTCATCCGCGATGATAGCGCGCGGATCGCTTCTTGGGGTGAGCGAACCATCCGTCTGATACGTCCGGTCGGCGAACACTTCGCTCGCCGTCCGCAAGCCGCAGGCGCGGCCGGCGCGGATGAGTTCGCTTCCCGACAAGCCGTATAAGACAAGCATCGGATCGACATCATGCACCGCTTTGGCGATCGCTTCGGCCAGCGCCGCGTCTTTCGCCGCCATATTGTACAAGGCGCCGTGCGGCTTCACATGCGTCATCACGCCGCCTTCCGCCTTCACAAACGCAGCCAGCGCGCCGATTTGGTAGACTACATAGGCGTATACTTCCTCTGGCGAAACGGCCATGGCGCGCCGTCCGAAGCCAAACAAGTCCGGAAACCCCGGATGGGCGCCGATGGCAACGCCATGACGAATCGCAAGCTGCACCGTCCGCCGCATGACGAGCGGGTCGCCGGCGTGAAACCCGCAGGCGATGTTGACAGAGGTCACATACGATAAGATTTCTTCCTGCCCAATCCTATACACCCCAAAGCTTTCGCCGAAATCGCAATTCAAATCAATCGTCCTCACCGTTCTCCCTCCCATTGACGGCGAATGGCGGCAACCCAACGAATCAATCGATGATGTTGTTCCTTATAAAGCCGCGTTGCTTCCTCCGAAGTAACCAACTGAAATTGAAGACAATCGCCCGGGCGAGCCTGCGCCAAAATCGGCAAATCGACCGCCGCAACTTGGGCGATGCGCGGATAGCCGCCCGATGTTTGGCTGTCGGCCATCAATACAATCGGTCGGCCGGATGCCGGGACCTGCACCGTACCGAAAACGACCGCTTCCGAGACCATCTCCCGCTCGCGTACAAGCGCCAACGCTGGTCCAGAAAGCCGATAGCCGGTTCGGTCGGACTGCGGCGTCACTTCATAACGGGCGGCGAAAAACTGGCGGCGGCTCGCCGGCGTAAATTCATCATACTCCGGACCGGGAACCGCGCGCACCGTTTTCGTTTTCCCGTGAATATAGGAAGCGGCTAGACGCGAAAGCCCCCAGCGGATCGAGCGAACCGCAGTGAACGGGTGCGCAGCGCCGACCGAAAGCACATCTCCGCGGCGCAACGGCCGCCCCGCCAAACCGCCAAGCTGCGCTGGAACATACGTGGAGCGGCTGCCCATCACGGGCGGCACATCGATGCCGCCTGATACCGCGATATACGCCCGAAACCCCGTCCGACACACTCCCACTTCGAGCACATCCCCCGGTTTGACGGTCTCCGGTTTCCAAAGGGAAATCGGCCGCCCATTGAGCGCGCACGGGAAATCGCCCCCGCATACCGCAACGACGACCTCAACGCGAAACCG
>NZ_MQMG01000089.1 GCF_001908025.1 Geobacillus proteiniphilus | reverse complement strand
TTTACAGTTAATTTTTATTGAAAAATTTTCAAAAAATAAGAGCCTTTATTCCCATTTTTAAAACTGTAGGTGAGCAAATTTGTAGCGGCTCTTTTCCCGTGCAACGAAAGGTTGTTGCTAGTTGCTTTTTTCCTTCGCTAAATCCGCGACTTCGGCGACGGTTAATCCAGTTCGCTTCGCCACCTCGTGAATAGGTAGAACATCTAGAAAGTTTTTGGCGATTTCGACCGCTTTCTGTTTTTCTGCTTCTTTTACTGCTTCTTTCACTGCTTCTTTCACTGCTGCTTCCTTTTCTTGCTCCAACTCTTCAACTAACAATCGCATGACTTTTGTCATTTTGATCCACTCCTTTACTTTCTTCGCATATTGTTCGTCAATAAACTTGTCGGTAGCGGTTAAAATGCCAGCGATGACGTGGAGCTGTGTCGACTCGTCATGAATTTCTTTCGCCAGCTCAATCGTTTTTTCAATCATCGTTTGCCGATCAAAGCGGCTATGCATGAGCGGAACGAGAATAAACTTCATCGTTTCTTCAGCGGTTAACGGTTCGTTGTGGCGAATTTTTTCTTCGATCGTATGAAAAATCGCATCTCCGTTATATTCGCAAAGCAAGACGGCTTTCGAAGAAATCAATACATCCCCAGCGTGCAATTGTTCGTGGGCGCTTGTGACGTCGCTTGTGTAAATGACAACGATGCGAATTGGCTTAATTTGCTTTTCTTGTTTATAGTATGTGTGCAAAATTCGGTAAGCATAATCGAGGTACTTTAAATGATTGTCAATGAAGCGTTGGTTGCTTTCGTATTCTAGTAAGAGGATCGAAGCGTCTTCAAGAAGAAACAACGTGTCGGAACGTTTTTCATCTGCTCGCACAGCAGGGAATTCATTCGGCAAAAGCGCTTTAATTCTAGGCAGCCCATGCAGTCCATACACATCGAGCGCCTGGTTTTGGTACAATTCGCTTAACGACTTAAACAAAATGTCCTTTGCGTGATACGATATGCCTCCGGCCATTTTTCTACTCTCCCTGTTTTATGATCATTATACCTCTTTTCAATCAGAAGCGACAGCTTAATTTGCTGTGAGTCAGTCAAGATTTTGTGGAGAACTTTTTTCGGTTCATTCCTCCCCCCCTGTCAGGGTGCCAAGTGTGAGCGGCAATAAGGGGACTGACGCCAACAGCCCATGTTTTGGCGTCAGCCTCTTGTTCATAGCGCCTTGCGAATCAGCTGTTTGTCATAACGAACAGACAACACCCCAAACAGCGAATAGCAGGCCGTGTAAATCGCCATCACGGTCAACATCGGCGTCCACAGTTCGGTGCCGAAAAAGAACCAGCCGGAGCGGACGGCGAAATAGCTATGGGACAATCCGAGCAGCAACGGAATGCCAAAGTAGAACAGCTGTTTCCGCCGAATGCCCCCGAGCAAGTCTTTTTCGGTGAATCCTAATTTGCGCAAAATCGTGTAGTTCGGCCGTTCCTCTTCTCCGGCGCCCATTTGCTTGAAGTAAAGAATGCAGCCGGATGTGACCAAAAAGGCGAGTCCTAAAAAGGTGACGACAAACATGATCAATCCGAACGTTTGCTTTTGGTGGCGGCTCATCATCAGGCGCGAATCGGCGATGGAGGAAAACTCCATGCGTTGAAACAACTGATCAGCGCGTTCAATATTGGTTTCATCGGTCAGGTGAATGCCGATGTGCACCTTTTTCTTTTGTGGATCGGTTTCTTTTTGCAAACGATCAAACATCGTTTGGTCGACGATGACGGTCGGCATGCCGTACGTGAAATGATAGTTGACGTAATAGTCTTTTTTCATCCCAAGGTAATGAAGCGGGACCATGCGGCCGTTTTCTTCTAAGCGAATCGTTCCCGTTTCTTTAAACGGCAAAAATTGACGAAGCAGGTCCTCATATCCTGTCAGCAGCGCTTCATTAGGCTTGACATCGATGCGGCCTGTACTTGTGTCGCTGATCACCGATAGCGGCGCGGCGGACGGCTGAAACTGGAGCCGGCTTTGATCAGCGATGTCCAAAATCATCGAAATATCAGTCGGTGCTTCGATGACATCGATAATCGTTTCCCGATAGCGAATATCATGAGATCGCAGCGCCGCCGTAAAACGGGCGGCATCTTTTTTGTCCGTAAACGCGAAGTCGGCGGCGACATAGTTTTGCGCGGATCGTTCGGCGGAATAGTAGGAAATATAGCTTAACGAAATCAACCCGATCGCGATGGCCGACACGGTCGTGATGATCGTAAGCAGCAACGCGTTCGATTTCATGCGAAACATGAGCGACGATACCGATAGCACGTCGTTGATCGACAAATAGCCATCTTTCTGTTTCCGCCATAGGTGGAACAGAAAGCTGATCGTTCCTTTGAAAAACAAATAGGTGCCGATGATGACAGCGCCTAAAATGAACGCCATGGCCATGAATAATCCTTGAACGCTCTTCCAGTCGCTGCTAAACAATTTCGTCGATATACCATAGCCGCTGCCGATGAGGATGATCCCCACCATCCCCACGACCATGTTCCATACGGATACGTGTTTTGCTTCGGTTGTGGATGTAGTGCGGAACAAGGATAAAATCGTCTGTTTTTTGAGAAACAAGTGGTTCATCCCCATCATGAGGACATCAATCACGCTGAACACAATCAACGTTTGCACCAATGCTCGGCCAGAAAAGGAAAGAGATGCCGCTAGCGGAATATCGATGATTTTAAACAAAATCATCATCAACAGCTTGGAAGCGGCAAATCCCACCAATATGCCGATGATCAGTGTGCCGTAATAAAGAATGACGTTTTCGGCCGCCAGCATAAAAAAGATGTTTCGTTTCGTCATGCCGATCAGCTGCAAAAGAGCGATCTCATGGCCGCGCCGTTGGATAAACAGGGCGTTGGCGTACAAAAGAAAGACGGCGACAATCACGATAAGAAGCACCGCGCCTGTGCGGACGGCCGCCGCGCCTTTCACTCCCCCTTTGATGGCATCAAGCGATGGATCGTACTGCAATGTCACGAACGCGAAATACAAGGCGGAAGCAAACATCAAGGCAAACACGTACAAATAATAATGTTGGATGTTTTGTTTCAAGTTGCGGAACAGGAGTTGCTTCATGCTCATGGCCGAACACCGCCCAGCACGCCTTGCGTTTGCATAATGGCTTGGAAAAATTGCTGCCGCGTTTCCGTTCCTTTATACAGTTGCGTATACAATTGTCCGTCTTTGATAAAAACGACACGGCCTGAGAAACTGGCGGCGACCGGATCGTGGGTGACCATGATGATTGTCGTCTTCCGTTTTTTATTAAGTTGTTGCAGCTTGTGCAATAAATCGGAAGCCGATTTTGAATCGAGTGCGCCCGTCGGCTCATCGGCAAAAATGATGCTCGGTTCATGGATGAACGCCCGCGCCGCGGCAGCGCGCTGTTTTTGCCCACCAGAAATTTCGCTTGGATAGTGGTTTTGGATGTCAATAATGCCAAGTTCAGCCGCCAATTCTGCAAATTTCTTTTCCGCTTCTCGCTTGGGCGTTTTCGTAATCGATAAAGGCAAA
Source organism: Geobacillus proteiniphilus (assembly GCF_001908025.1). GTDB lineage: Bacteria > Bacillota > Bacilli > Bacillales > Anoxybacillaceae > Geobacillus > Geobacillus proteiniphilus. The sequence goes on along the minus strand of NZ_MQMG01000089.1, from coordinate 3,257 downwards.
AGGACGTTCTCCTTTACCGTCAGCGTGTCAAGCAAATGATACTCTTGAAAGATGAATCCGACATGGCGTTTGCGAAATTCTGCCAGCTCTCGGTCTTTCATGGCGACGACGTTGTTTCCTTCGATGAAAATAGCGCCCTCGCTCACCCGGTCGATTGAGGAAAGAACGTTGAGGAGCGTCGTTTTCCCTGATCCGGAAGGCCCCATGATCGCGAGAAATTCCCCCTTCTCCACACGCAGATCGATGCCTTTGAGCACTTCTTGTAGGTTCTTTTTCGTTCCGTACGTTTTGTGGATGTTGGTTGCTTCCAATATGACCATCTCGTTTTCCCTCCTTCGTTTCTATCATAAGCAATGGGGTTGGTTTTTTCCTGCGTTTGGCCGAACAAAACGAAACCGCGTGTGACAAAATCGTCACATGCGGTGCGTGCGGATGATGTCATTTTCTTGCGGAAATATGATCGTAAATGTCGTTCCGCGTCCGGGCGTGGATTCGACATGAAAGTCAAGAAGAAGCGGTTTGGCGGCTTTTTTCGCCAAATACAGCCCCATCCCCGTCGCCGCTTCATTTTGGTGTTCGGTGGTGGAGGTGAATCCTTTCTCGAAAATGCGCGGCAAGTCCTTTGGATCAATGCCCAAGCCGAAATCTTGAATTTGCAAGCGGGCATGGCCGTTTTTCATAAAGCTTTTCACGACAATGTCAGATGACTCGCTGTATTTCACCGCATTCGTGATGATTTGCCGGATGATAAAAGAAAGCCATTTGGCATCGCTCAGGACGGAGCGGACGTCCAATTGAAGGTCAAAGCCGATGCCTTTTTGCATACACCACGATTGCAGCGGTTTAATCTCATTGATGAGAAGTGGCTCAAGTTCGACTTGTTCGATATATAAGTCGTTTTCCATGTGTGGAAGCCGTCGTTGATGAAGTTGCTGATCAAGAAGCAGATGAATGCGCAGCCATTCGTACAAGAGTTGCGCTTTCGTGTTTTCGTCCCCGACCCGTTCGATGATGAGCCGCATGGCCGTCAGCGGCGTTTTCATTTCATGAATCCATGACAACAGTTCATCTTTCTCTTGTTCCAACGTGGCGAGGTGTTCTTTCAGTTCCTGTTTCCATTGGTCCGTTTGGCTGGCGAGGACGCGTTCGACGATCTTCTCCAGCGGGCTTGCCGCCCGCAGGGCAGAGACGGGATCGAGGCCGCGCTCCCACTCTTGCAAACGTTGATAAAATGCCGTTTCTTTTTTCCAACGGATGATGACAAAGACAACAAAGATGATAGTCGTTAAAAAGACGATGTAAAGGACGGAGGAGAGCGGAATCGTCGGATCCAGATAAGCGACAAACAGGATGAACAGCTCCAGAAAGAGAAAGAGGGCCATCCAGCTTTTTCGTTCCCACAAATAATCTTTGATCATCAGTGGCTCCCTTCTTCCGTAGCCATATAGCCTTGCCCAACTTTCGTTTCAATGAAGCGGCCCAAGCCGAGTTCGTCCAGTTTTTTCCGCAGGCGGTTGACGTTGACGGTCAGCGTGTTGTCGCTGACAAACCGTTCGTCTTCCCATAGCCGTTTGATCAGCTCCGTCCGAGCAACGATCTGGTTTTTCTTGGCCAATAAATGTTTCAAAATTAACAGCTCGTTTTTCGTCAGCTCCACTGTTCCGTGTTCATTTGAGACTGTGCTTTTTTCATAGTCGACCGTTGCCCCGCACCATGTTTGCAGCTGAACGGGTCCGGCATTGTAGTTGTACACGCGGCGGAGCAGCGCTTGGATTTTGGCGATCAGCACATCGAAATGAAACGGCTTTTGGATGTAATCATCAGCCCCAAGCTGCATCGACATGACCATATCAGTCGGGTGGTCGCGCGATGATAAAAACAAAATCGGGACGTTCGAATGAGCACGAATCTGGCGGCACCAGTGGAACCCGTCAAATTTCGGCAGCTGGATGTCGATGATCACCAAGTGCGGCTTGCAAGCAGAAAACTCTTCCATCACACGACCGAAATCGCGGATGCCGTAAACGTTGTATGACCATTGTTCGAGACGCTGTTTGATTTCTTGAAATAACGTCACATCGTCTTCAATGAGCAAAATGTTCCACATCGTGCCCCCCTACCCTTTTCCGCTGGATATGGCGTGTTGTTCCGTTTTCCATTATACCTGTTTTTTGGTTGTTTAGGGAGAAGGGGGACGATGAGATGGAAGCGATGATGCGGAAATCAAAATTGAAAGTATATAAAACCCGTGGTGCTAGTTGAGCGTCAGCGCTCAACCAGCCCTAGTGTGACCAAGGAATAAGCCAACAAGATGCCATCGAGCGCCACTTCAAACCCGGCAATGGAATTCGCCCGAATGTCGGTGATCCGGTATTGGTCCACGAGAATCGAAAACACCGTCTCGATGACTTTGCGTTTTTTTCGGATCCATTCTTCCCATGCCTTGGATGGGCCGTGCTTTTGATTGTGTCGCGACGATGTCCAGAACGCGGATTGGTGTTCTTCGTACAGCTTTTCTCGAAGAGCGCGGCTGATGTACCCTTTGTCCCCAAAGTTGTCAGGATGAGGGATTTGAGTCATCACCGTTTCAGCGGCTTTGACGTCGCAGCAGGACGCTTCCGTCACGACATCACCCATGGCCAGCCCTTGATTGGTCACTTGAAGATGCAGCTTGAAACCGTAGTACCATTGCTTTTTGGAAGCACAATATCCCATATCCGCGATCCCTCGAAATCGCTTGACGCGCTGCATTCTCGCGGGATGGCACAACGGAAGAGGCAAACTGTCGACAATGTCTAGCATGATGTTGGCCACGTTTCGCCAGTTCATGACGAATCCATTTGACCGCGAAGCCAAGCGCTCGGCAGCGGCGGTTGTATCGGGAGCGTTCAAGAAACGAGCCGTTTGTGAACAAATTTCCCGTGGCAAAGCGATGCCAGGCTCGTTCGGAAGAAAAGCCCAGCAGCTTCCCCAAAAGGTGAACCGCCATGACCACTTCGTCTTCATGCTTGACCAAGTGACGGTTGCGGCGATGAAGATCCATTTGAATCAACGACAGTTGGGCAGAAACAAAACAGAAAATGGCGGCATATTGTTTTTGAAGTTTGGCTGGATCTGTAGTAAAATGAAAGTGCTCTTGCGTGGGGGATCTCTCCTTTCGAATGATGGGTCGCACTTTCATTCTACAGGAGATCCGCCAGCAAGGGCTATTTTTATGCTTGATCAAGTTTATCTAGCACCACGGGTGAAAATATTAC
>NZ_MQMG01000088.1 GCF_001908025.1 Geobacillus proteiniphilus | reverse complement strand
GGGACGTATATGAAGCGCTCTCCTCCCACCCGCTCTTGTCCGCATACGTGCCGCCGACTGTCCGTCTTGAGCGCGCCGATGATGTGCTTGCGCTTCTCCGCCGCGAACAAGCCGCCATCGCCAAGCCGGTGCACGGCTCCGGCGGACGCGGCATTTGCATCTTTCAAAAGAAAGGGAAGGCGCTGTCCGTCCAAGACAGTCACGGTCAAGAACAGGCCGTCATTGCCCGCCGAAGCGAGCTGGAACAGCTCCTCTCCTCCTTGAGCCGCCGCGGCGAGTATGTCCTGCAGCCGTTGCTTCAGCTATCGACTCCGGAGGGCGAACCGTTTGACCTCCGCATTCTTTTGCAAAAGGATGAAAACGGACACTGGGTGGAGCGGGTGCGAGCCGTGCGAGTCGGCCGACCGGGGGCATGGGTGGCCAACGTCCGCGCCGGCGCGGACATTCGTCCGTTTTCCGAGTGGCTCGACCGCCTTTCCTCTTCAAAACGTCTCTTCGTGCTCGATGGCGTTGAGACGATCATCCGCACGCTGCCAGTTTATATAGATCGCATGTTCGGTCCTTTTTTTGAAATCGGCTTGGATCTTGGCGCGACCGACAACGGGGCGGTGTGGATTTTGGATGTCAATTCCAAGCCGGGGAGAAAAGTGGCACATCTTCTGCCCCCGGAGCAACAAAACGAACTGTACGAAGCGCCGCTTCGGTATTGCCTGTTTTTGGCCAGAGGGGTGAAAAGCCAATGACCTACACGTTGATCATTGACGAACAACAAACGAATACGGTGATCCTTCCCGCCACGCTCCAAGCATCTAGGCAAACATCAGCCGCGTTCGGCAGCCTTGTCACCCCATGCCGGGTCATTTCTTCCCCCCGTCTCACCGACCGTGTGATTGTGGCGCATGACGTTGCCCGATGCTTGTCGATCCCGTTTGCCGCTGACGTTCATGTCTTTTTGACCGATGAAGCTGTTCACTTCGGACCGCTTGTCGGCATTTTGACCGCCGGATTCACAAAGTCGCTCCACCGCCCGGTCGGCAGCCGGAGCTTCTTTTTTGCCAAGCTGCTGGCGCAAGAAAAGCAAGTCGGCGGATTTGCCTTTTTGTTTGGCGCGCCCCATATCGACTGGGAAAACGGCATGACGAACGGCTATTTTTACACGGAGCGCGGCTGGGAACGCCATACGGTGCCGTTGCCGAATGTCGTTTACAACCGGCTGCCAAACCGGCGCGTCGAAAAGGAGGAAACGTTTCAAACGATGACGAAGACGCTGCAAACCACCTACGGCATCCCGATCTTTAACGGGTGTTTTTTCAACAAATGGGACATTTACCGCCGGCTCGCTGCCCATCCGAAGGCGCAGCCGTATTTGCCGGCGACGTCCGCCCACGTGACGCAGCACACCATTGAGCAGTTTCTTGCCCGCTACCGTGAAGCGTACATCAAGCCGGCCGATGGCAGCCTCGGCCGCGGCATTTATCATTTAGCGAAAAAAAACAACGCCTATAAATGCCGGTTCCGCGATGAAAGCGGAGAAATACAAACAGTGCTGTTTCCGACCGCCATGGCGGCGTGGCATCATTTGCTCGCCCATGCGCCGCTTCACCGCTATGTCATCCAACAAGCGGTTCCGCTTCTTGCCGTCAACGGCCGACCGGCTGATTTCCGCGTTCACGTTAACAAAAACGAACACGGCATATGGCAAGTGAGCGCCATCGCCGCCAAAATCGCTGGAAAACAAAGCATCACGACCCATATGAACAGCGGAGGCATCGTCAAAACGCTGGAAGAAATTTTCCCGGATGCTGCCGAGCGCGAAATCGTGCTCGCCCGTCTTTCTGACGCCGCCCTTACGCTCAGCCGTTGCCTTGATGAAACATCAGAAACGTTGATCGGCGAAATCGGTTTTGACCTTGGCGTTGACCAACAAGGAAGGATTTGGATGTTTGAAGCCAATTCCAAACCCGGACGGTCTATTTTTAAGCATCCAAAATTAAAGGACGCAGACGAACGAACAGCGCGGTTGCCGCTCGCTTACGCCGTCCACCTCAGCAAAACGGCCATCACCGAACCCGAGGCGCTTTGGCCATGCTGACGATCGGCTACCGTCCTGACACCGGTGAGTGGGTGTGCAACAGTCCGGGCGGCCCTTATCGGTTCGGCAGCGGCCGGGTTGCTCCCGCCGCTACCCTTCCCGATCTCGTCTTTCCCGTCCGCGAGCAAGATGGACGGGTGGGACCGCTGGTTGGCGTGCTGGTCAGCGCCTCGTCCCTTTCCGCTTTGCTGGCTGGGAAAAAGCCGTGGCTTGAAACCGTCATCTGCTCCATCCACGCCGCCGGCGGCATCTCCGTCGTCAGCGCGGCCGCCGGCATCGGAGAGAAAACGGTCTCCGGATATATATTCGTTCCGACGCTTCATCGTTTCATCGAAGCGGCCGCTCCACTGCCCGATGTCGTCTACAATCGAGTAAAAAGCCGCGAAGAAGAAGAAAGCGAGCCGTTTCAAACGGCGGCTGCCCAGTTGAGCGCCCATGGCGTTCCGCTTGTCAACCGCTCTTTTTTCCGCAAATCGGACGTTTACGACGCGCTGCGGTCCGACCGCCGGCTCTGGCCGCATCTATTGCCGACGGCGCCTGTCCAAACAGCGACCGACATTCGCGCTTGGCTCCGCCAATACAGCTGCATTTACTTGAAGCGGGATGACGGCGCCAGAGGAATAGGGCTGTTTCGTCTCACCGCCTTGTCGGAGACGGAAGCCATTTGCGAATATCCAGGCGACCAAAAACGGCTCTGCTCGCTCGATGCGCTCGCATCGCTCATTCAGTCCGGCCGCTACATCGCCCAAGCACTGGCTGAAACGGACGAGTGGAACGGACGCCGCTACGATTTGCGCGTGCTCGCCCATTGGCACAACGGCCGCCATACGATCACCGGCATCGGCGTCCGTTCGGCCGACGTCGAGTCGGTGACAACCCATGTGTTTCATGGCGGGACCATCCTGCCGTACAAAGAAGTCAAGGAACGCATCGATGAAGCGGCGCTCGAGCGGCTTATTGCCTTGAGCGGCGCGCGCCTTGGCGAACGGTTTGGCTTTGTCGGTGAGTTTTCCGCCGACATCGGCGTCGGAAGCGAGCGGCAGCTTTACATTTATGAAATCAACGCCAAGCCGATGGTGTTTGACGAGCCGGAGATTGAGGCACGGCGGCTCGAGAGGCTCAATCAGCTGTTTGCCGAGCTCGCTCATCGTGCGCCATAGCTAGAAACTGGCCGCTGTAGCGAAGCGCCTGGCGGAACACAGCATCGGCCGCTTGTTTGGCGGCCCCGTTTAAGCTTTGGCAGACGTTCTGGCATAACATCGCTTTTTCCCACTCAGCCGCCGCCATGGCTTGCAAGAGCTCGAAACGAGGTGCGCCTGCTTTGCTTTGCTCTCTTTCCGCTCGATCGTCGGCGTTAGCCCCAGCGGCTAAATAATGCACGTATTGCCAAAGTTTACGCTGCCGCTCGGCTTCAGCCAAGTAGGCCGCCCATGCCTCATCCGTTTCCATCTCTGCGAGTTGCCGGGCTTTGTCTTCCGCCGCGGCGGTCGTTTCGAGCAATTTTTTGATAAGCATGATCATTTCCTTGCCACCCTTTCTTCCCGCTTGTCCTGTTTCATCCATATGAAGGGCATGGATAGCGTATGCCTCTTTTGGACAAACTTTAGGAAAAACGATGAGAGGAAGGAGCGAGATGATGGAACGAAATGAAACCGAGCGCCGGGATTCGTTGTACGAAGGGCGCGATGAATACTATATGGACATCGACCGCATGATCAACGAAGGGATGGCCGGCGGTGCCGTGTACGGCCGCGGCGATGACGTCAACATTGAGGAAGCGCGCGATCTTGTCAAAGAAGAACCGCCGTACGAAGCCGGCCAGTAAACGGAGCCGATTTTCCCGCCTCGGGAAAGTCGGCCTTTTGTTCTATGAGCCCCTCCGCCGATGCGTTAGGCGGGGATCGTTCGAGACGCCCGCTGTTGACCAAGCCGCCCGTTCATCCTGCGGCTTTCCCGCTTTCAATCCATTGGCTTTCTTTCCATTAGCGGGGATTTGGTATAATGAAAACAACGCCGATTCATCTTCGGCGTGACATCATCCTTGACAGAAAAGGGTGCACCGCGATGTTAAAAGAGCTCAAGTCGCTTTATGAAAGGGACATCGTTATCAACGGTCAGCCGGAACACCCCGAAGATTACGAATGGTTTTACACCGCCGACGGTGATGAGATCGGCATCGCCAAGCATCGATTGACAGAGCAGGAGCGGCGATTGCTGGCGCTTTTTTTCACCCCCGCCGAGCGCCGGCGCGAACCGGAAAGCGAAGAGGAGCGGGCATGGAAACGATGGATGGCAACCGGCGACCCAGCCGCGCTCGCTCGGCTCGCTGCTCCGTACTGCCGGTTCATTCATTTTACGGCCAGCCGGCCGATCGCCAACAAAGAGGAGTTTGCTGACGCCGTTCGCGGCTTGTTTTCTTCCCCGGTCACCATCGTCTGGGAGCAAGATCGGCGCGGGCTGATCGTCGAAGCGAAACAAAAGCGAACGACGGAGCCGCCTTCGTTAGCGGACATGGCTGAGGCGCTCGCCGCTGATTTTTATACTTCCATTCATTTATTGATCGGCCCGATCCGCCCCGTCGATGAACGGCTATATGAATCGTTTCTCCTTGAAAAAGAGTGTTTTTCCGCCGCTCGGCGCTTTTGGCCGAAACGAACTGTGTACGAATGGGAAGACGTCATTCCGCTTCCGCTCTTTGAAGAAGGAGCAGTCAGTGAGAAAGCCCGCCGGACCCTCTCGCTTCTTGACGGATTCGACGAGGAGGAAGTGCGGGCGATGGAGACGTTTTTGCAATGCAACTTAAACGTCTCGATGGCAGCGAAAAAGCTGTATATGCACCGCAATAGCTTGCAATATCGAATCGATAAATGGACGGAGCAAACTGGTGTTGACATCAAACGGTTCAAAGGGGCGGCAGCCGTCTATTTGGCCATCTTGCACCGGCGTCGTTCGTAATCCCCCGCTTTTTTGTCATGTCGCCGAAAATCGGCGGCATTTTTTGTGCACCTCGTCCATTTACGAATGTTCCTATTTTTCTATACACTAATGGCAAGAAAACGATTTCGGCGATGAGGAGGATGGTTATGGCAGAACTCATTCTTGATCATATTTACAAAATTTACGACAACAATGTGGTCGCCGTCAAAGACTTCAATTTACATATTCAAGACAAAGAGTTTATCGTATTTGTCGGCCCGTCCGGCTGCGGCAAATCCACCACGTTGCGGATGATCGCCGGCCTTGAGGAAATTTCCAAAGGCGATCTTTACATCGACGGCAAACGAATGAACGATGTGCCGCCGAAAGACCGCGACATCGCCATGGTGTTCCAAAACTACGCCCTGTATCCACATATGAGCGTCTATGACAACATGGCGTTCGGTTTAAAACTGCGCAAATTCCCGAAAGCGGAAATTGAAAAACGCGTCCGCGAGGCGGCGCGCATTCTTGGGCTCGAGCAATATTTGGACCGCAAACCGAAAGCGCTCTCCGGCGGGCAGCGGCAGCGCGTGGCATTGGGACGGGCCATCGTCCGCGATGCAAAAGTGTTTTTAATGGACGAGCCGCTCTCGAACTTGGATGCGAAACTGCGGGTGCAAATGCGCTCAGAGATCGCGAAGCTCCATCAACGCTTGGAAACGACGACCATTTACGTCACCCACGACCAAACAGAAGCAATGACAATGGCCACCCGTCTTGTCGTTATGAAAGACGGCGTCATCCAGCAAGTCGGAACGCCGCGGGAGGTATACGAAAAACCGGAAAACATTTTTGTCGGCGGCTTTATCGGTTCACCGGCCATGAACTTCCTTCGTGGAACGCTGCAAGACGGCAAGTTTGTCGTCGGCCAAACATCGTTTGGCATTCCGGAAGGAAAAATGAAAGTGTTGCGTGAGCAAGGGTATGTCGGCAAGGAAGTGATTTTAGGCATTCGTCCGGAAGACATTCACGACGAACCGCTCTTCCTTGAAGCATCGCCGGCGACGAAAGTTACTGCTCTCGTCGAGGTCGCTGAGCTGCTTGGCGCTGAATCGATGATCTATTTTAGCATCGACAACCAAGAATTGGTCGCTCGCATCGACGCCCGCACGGAAATCAAGCCGGGCCACCGGATTGACCTGGCGCTTGATATGAACAAAGCGCATTTCTTTGACGTTGAAACGGAACGGCGCATCCGGGCGGCGGATGAAAAGTAACCCCCCATTGTTGTTCATATAGATTCATTCGAAGGCGTTCCGAAAAAAACGGAACGCCTTTCCTTTCCACTCCATCAACAGCCTTATTCCTTGATAAAACGCACTTCCTCCTCATGGCAAGTCGGACAGTAAAACAAATGAACACATTCATGATTCGTATACGTGCGCAAATAGCCGTCGACAAGCTTCATGACGTCCGCATCCATGTACGGGCTGTAGTCATCGAAATAATCCGTAACTTTTCCTTGGTCTTCCATCGGTTGCCGGCAGTAGCTGCAATACACCGTCACCCGGCGCAACCCGTTGCACAGCGGACATACATTCATGCTGCTTCCTCCTCTAAGATGTTCCTTATCTTTACATATTCCCTAATGGTGACGGCGGTAAAACGTTAAAAATTCCCATATTCTCACCATGCATAACAGGCAAAAAACGTCCCAAACTATGAGTACCGCCAGCGAAATCACCCATCCGTTGCAACGGGGACGCTGGCGAAGCCAAAAGCGGGTGGGCCGGTGGGTTCAGCCAAGCTTGGCACACGCCTTGCAGCGTGAAGTGTTGGTGCAAATCCAACCACCCCAACCATCAAAAATTTTTAAGAGGAGATGATCAACGATGGCACGCAACAATAACAACAACCAACTGTTAGTCGCTGGTGCTCAACAAGCCATTGATCAAATGAAGTACGAAATCGCCCAAGAATTTGGTGTGAACCTCGGCGCTGACACGACTTCTCGCGCGAACGGTTCGGTCGGCGGCGAAATTACGAAACGTCTTGTCGCCATGGCTCAGCAACAACTTGGCGGCCAATTCGGCAACATTCAATAACCGCCTTACGAACAACTTCATATAGATGGCAAACGCCCCGGGCAGTCAGCCCGGGGCGCTTTCATATGGGAACGGGGAGCGAATCAGGCGCCTCCCGCCTGCTCGGCAAGCGGTTGGCTCAATGAGACAAGCACTTTGCGAATGCGCCGATTGTCGACTTGGCGGACGGTGAACGTCAGCGGTCCATATTGCAACGTTTCGCCGACTGCTGGAATACGCTCAAACATCTCAAAAATCCAACCACCCAACGTATGCGATTCACTCTTTGGCACGTCGATGTTCATCACTTCGCAAAATTCATCGAGCGGCAGTTCGGCGCTGAACTCGAAGCTGTGCTCGTCGATTTGGCGCACCG
>NZ_MQMG01000087.1 GCF_001908025.1 Geobacillus proteiniphilus | reverse complement strand
GATTTGGTCCGCTCGACTTGCATGTATTAGGCACGCCGCCAGCGTTCGTCCTGAGCCAGGATCAAACTCTCCAAAGAAAGTTGATTGGCTTTTCGCATTGTCCAGCTTCGGCGCCTAGCTCTCTTCTGCCAAATAACCTTCCCCCTTGGGGTGCAAGCACCTCTGCGAGTGAAGAACATTTGGCTTCGAGATCGCCAGGATGGCGATATTTCGCCGTTGCCCGCAGGACGCGGGCTGCCTTTAGGCGAAATTACGGCGCCTCAGCTTTTCTTTCGCGCTTCGTTTCGTTCAGTTTTCAAGGAACAAGCTTTCGACTGTTTTGTCTATCTCAAACAGCTCTTTTATGTTAGCATAACATCTTTTTCGATGTCAACTGCTTTTTTTGCTTCGCATCGCTGTCAAACAACCTCTTCGATCAGCGACGTTTTCTAATATACCACCTTAACTCCAAAAATGCAATACCTTTTTTAAAAAAATTTTAGGACGCGCTGATCCATCCCCGTTCCCTCTTCTCCATCCCACAGGAAAGCGTTCTTTTCCTAAAAAAGGGGAATGAACACCGGCGCGAGTGCATACATTTCTTCTATGGCATCGCTATATAGATGCGATTGGACGCTTTCACATCGACGGCTTTTGCAAAGCGCTTGGATCGACTGCCTGGCGGCCGAACAACGCCGCCCCCACCGTTCTGCACATAGGGTTCTGCCTGCCTCCGCGCCTTGGCGCGGGGGAAAAGGAGGCCGTATGCCTCGGGCAGTCGAGATTCCGTCAAGGATATTGGGAAGCTTTTCCGCTGCATCTATATTGTCAATGCGATCCTTTCGACAAGGAGGTTGGGATCTGTTGGATTAAATTTATAAAAAATTGGTTGGATTCGCTTATCAGAGCGAGGGAAAATACCAACTAATGCAAAATACTATAACCCTAGAGTGGCATTTGATGGTGTTCATTGGTATATTTCCGTTGGATTTGAAGTCAATTCTCAAACAACAGCCTTAACACAAAATTCATTGGGTATTGATGTTGGTGTTAAACATTTAGCCGTATGCTCAAATGGGAAAATATATCCCAATATCAATCAAACGAAACGAGTCAAAAAGTTAGAAAAACGTTTGCGGCGGTTGCAACGCAAATGTTCAAGAAAGTACGAAATGAATAAAATCCAAGAAAAAGGAGGGAAGTTCCGTTACGTCAAAACACGCAACATTACGAAACTCGAAAAACAAATCCAGAAGTTGCGAGTTCGCATAACAAATATCCGTGAAGACTATGAACACAAAGTATCAAACGAGTTGGTGAGAACCAAGCCGGCTCGCATTGTCATGGAAGACTTAAATATAAAAGGGATGATGAAAAATCGCCATTTATCAAAAGCCATTCAAGACCAGCGATTGTATGCGTTTAAGCAAAAAATCAAATACAAATGTGAAATGTATGGCATTGAATTTATAGAAGCAGATCCATGGTATCCTTCCTCAAAAACATGTAGTGCATGTGGGCATGTTAAGAAAACATTAACATTGTCGGAACGGATATTTGTATGCGATGCTTGCGGTATAAGTATAGATCGAGATTTAAACGCAAGCATAAACCTTTCTAAATATACCGCATAGTTTCTGTACCGTGAGTTACACGGGAAGTAAAGCCTTCGGAGCGTCATATCAAACGAAAGTAGCTTCGGCGAAATCGGACGCGATGAACAAGGAAGCAAACAGAAATTCTTGTAAGTTTTTTGCAGAGTTTCGTAAGTTTTGCGTAACGGCATCTTCACTTTGATTCGCGTGTTATCACCAATCAACTTTGACGTTTCTGGTTCGTTTTCGCTTCCGACCAGCGAACAACGAATCTTAGATGCCCTTGTTTCCTCGCCTAAGTTGTATACGTATGCAAATAAACACCAGCTTCGATTTGAAATCGCCTTGCGCGACCGCATTGTTCGGGCGGCGGGCGAGTTGGCGAAAAGCCGGGCGCGGTTTGCCATTTTCCGTTTTTCGCGCTGCAACAGCGATTTTTGGACGCGGGACGAGCGCGGCGGCTTTCGTCTTCGCCCAGATGTCACCGCTTCCGAAGCGATCAAGGACATTTTTGTCCATAGCGAGCGATACGCGTTTGAATGCGCGACTGCGATCGTCATCGTGTTTTACAAGGCCGTGCTTGACGTAATCGATCCAGCGGCATTCAACCGGCTGTTTGCGGATTTGCTGCTGTATGACTGGCATACCGACCGGGATCTTGGCATTCAAACAAAAAAAGATGAACACTTTCTCCCCGGAGATTGCCTCTATTTTAAAAACCCGGAATTCGATCCATTGACGCCGCAATGGCAAGGGGAAAATGCCATTTACTTAGGCGACGGCTTGTTTTACGGGCATGGCATCGGCATTCAAACAAAGGAAGGCATCATCGCCGCGCTCAATCGAAGACGAAAGCGGGGGGCGACGAAATCCGCTTACCTACTTCCCAATATCACGCAAGTCGATTTCGCTTATCTGTCCCAATTCGCCCGCGGCTTCGATGAATTCCGCCTGCCGATCCGCCGCCCGCCCTTTATCGTCGGAACGCTAGGGTCCGCTACGTTCTTGCACCGTTAGCGGACCTTTTTCGTTTTTCTCCCACAAATACAGGGCGATTCCTGTTAAAATAAAAATACCGCCGATCCATTGAAACGGACGGATCGGTTCGCCAAACAGCCAATAGGCCAAGGCGGAAGCGCCGATCGGTTCAAATAAAATCGCCATCGACACCGTCGAGGCGCTGACCCATTTGACCGCCCAGTTCATCACCGAATGGCCGAGCAGCGTTGGAATGACGGCGAGAGCGAGAAAACAAAGCCAATCCGTCAGCTGATACGCCGTCAGCGAAAGGCGAAACAGCATCGCGTACAGCCACAACACCGCCGCGCTGATGCCATAGACGATATAGGTATACGTCATCAATGACAACCGTTGGCGCACCTCTTGGCCGAACAGCCAATACGCCGTGACAAACGCGCATGCCAACAACGCCAATCCATCGCCGTACAGCGCTTCACCGCTGACGCGGAAGTCTCCCCAGCTGATGAGAACGCTGCCGATAATGGCCAACACCGCGCTCCCGACCGCGCCGACGGTCAACCGTTCGCGGAAAAACAACGCGCCGCCTGCGAAGGCAAACAGCGGCTGCAGCGTCACAAGCACGACCGAACTGGCGACGGATGTATAGTCGAGCGATTCAAACCAAAGGATAAAATGAAAGGCAAGCAAAACCCCAGAACAAAGCGAAAACAGCCAATCGCGCCGAGAGATGCCTCGGAGTTCGCTTCGATGCCGGAGGAACAACGGCGTCATGATGGCGACGGCCAAAAAGAGCCGATAAAAGGCGATCACCGCGGACGGCGCCTGCGACCATTTGACGAAAATGGCCGATGTTGACACGGCAAGCGCGCCGATGAATAGAGCGGCATAAGCCTTTATGGTGCTTGGCGGCTTCATTCGTTTTCCTCTCCTTGTCTCGTCAAGCGCAGCCCCTGGCCGCCGTTTTCACGCCGGGCGAAAACAGGCGTCATCGGGCGTTTTCTTTCATTATACCATGAACGAGGTGAGAAACGATGATGTTTGATCCGTTCCTCAAACTAGGGATTTCCGCCATTCTCGGGCTGATCATTGGGCTGGAACGGGAATTGAAGCGAAAACCGGTCGGTTTGAAAACGTGTCTTGTGATTTCCATTTCCAGCTGCTTGCTTACAATCGTTTCGATCGAATCAGCGTACGTCTTTCCGCTTAAAGACCATATTACAATGGATCCGCTTCGACTGGCGGCGCAAATTGTGTCCGGGGTCGGTTTTTTAGGAGCAGGCGTCATTTTGCGCCGCGGCAACGACAGCATCACCGGGCTGACGACCGCCGCGATCATTTGGGGGGCGGCAGGGATTGGAGTAGCGGTCGGCGCAGGCTTCTATTGGGAATCGGCGTTCGGCGTCGCGCTTCTCATTGTCAGTGTGGAACTCATTCCGTTTTTGATCAATTTTTTCGGACCGAAGCAGCTGCGCGAAAAAGAGGTGCTGTTGCAAATCACCGTGGCGGACGCCAAAAACATTACAAAGGTCATCGACCATTTAAAACAACAGGACATCAACATTAAAACGATGCGCATTAAAGATGTTGAAGAGAATGAACATTTGCTGAAACTAAGAGCCGTCATTGACCAAAAGCGCTCGACCGCCGAACTTTACTACGTCATCCGCTCCATTGACGATGTCGTGCACGTTGATATTGAAAGCGGGTGATCAAAAAAGGATTGCAATTGTCCGCATCCCTATATATAATGGGACATGGACAGATCATCCATATCCTTTTTTGGGGCATTAGCTCAGTTGGGAGAGCGTCGTGCTGGCAGCGCGAAGGTCACCGGTTCGAGCCCGGTATGCTCCATTCACAACACCCTTGCGCGGCAAGGGTGTTTTTCTTTCCGGATTGGATGCATATGGTTCGTTATGGAAGCGGTTGTTGACGAATGGTTGACGACATTTCTTTTTTACAAACGATGAGTCAAGCAATAGACTTGCTTTTCAAGGTTAGAGGAAATTCAAGAAAACCAGCAGCGCATTATCGATTTGCTGTCCGCCCGCTCCATTCAGCACGAAGCTGAACTGAAACGGATAAAGTAGGCCGCCGCTGCTCGTTCAGCTCAGCTGAAGCGTTCATGCCATCCCCCACGGAGATGCTCCGTTCGGATGGTCTTTCTATTTTTTCAACGCTTGTGAGGTGATGGGGATTGCGGCGGTGTATAGCCGCCCGGATCGTTTTTGTATTTTTTCAACCGCTCCTCGAGCTCTCGGCGCGCCTGCTCGATGTCAAAGTCGTCGTCTTCCGGCTGGCTGTAATCCATCTTCAGCCAATCCGGCACGATCTCGGTACGGATCGGTTTCCGCATCGTTCTGCCGCCATCGGATGAAGGCGGGGCGGATCGCTGCTTCATCCGCTGTTCCCGAAACGCCAACCGCGCGGCGCGCACTTCGTCCACGGTGCGATACCCTTTTTCCGTCCAGTCGCGCAAAATCGTTTCCACGTACACCCACCGTTTTGCGCCGTTTTCCACCGCGATTTTCAATGCTTCCAACACCAATTCCTCGGACGCATCGTCCACCCACGCATTGATCTTTTCCCGCAAATAATCGCCGATCACGCCAAACCCGTTTTCCTCACAGAAGCGAACGATCTCCTTGTATGTGCGCACGCGCGCGTCTTCTTCGTCTTCTCTTTTGATCTCTGATGTAATCTCTGTTGTCGTCTCTGGTATTGGTCTCGTCAAATTGAGCACCTCGACCGCCCAGTTTGACCAGCTGGACGGTTCATTTTGCGCAAATGGACTGACTGTTTCGCCCATCGTCTGCTCATTTTGGCCGGTCGAAACGCCATCGTAAACGGCCGAAATCTGATCTTGTTGAATCGTCGAAACGCTGCTTTGCATCATCGATCCCCCATCTTCAATGGGCAAAACCCTATTTTGAACCGTCGAAATGCCATCTTGAGCCGCCAACATCCCCCCTTGAACCATGGAAGCGCCGCCTTGAACGGCCGAGACGCAATCTTGCACAATCGAATCCCCATCGTGCGTCGTCAAACCCTCATCGTGAACGAACGAAGCCCCGTCTTGAGTGAACGAAACCGCACCTTGAACGATCGAAACACCATTGCGCGCGGTCATCACGCCATCATCTGCCGCCTGCCCATGTTGTCCGCCCGACATTTCTTTCGTTATTTCGGCCAGTTTGTCATAGTCGATCCGATACCATTTCGTTTTATCGATCTTGGAACGGTTGAAATTCGCCGCGACGATGATCCCCATTTTTTCCAGTTTGAGAATGATCCGGCGAATCGTGCTTTCCGACCAGAACGGGAATTGTTGCTGCCAGTCTGCATACGTGTTGTACACCCACTTATAGCCGTCATGGACGTTTTCACTTTTCTCGAGCCAATAATGCAGCTGCTGAACAACGATGCTTTCGTTCAACCCGATCGCCAAAGCGAGTTGCGGCAAAATGACCAACGGTTGATCCTTCAGAAGCAGTTTCGCCATCAAATCTCCTCCCCTTGCAACATTCATTTCCCTTTCATTCATGATGGAATTCTTTCATGATCGTTCTATTTTTTTGATAAACTTTATGGTGTACGACATCAAATGGCCTAAGAACGCGAAAAACGCCATTTTCACCCCGTTTTGTGTGAAAAAAGGGCAAAAAGCGGCGGGGAAACGTTGATTACACATGCAAAAGGAAATATTGTCACAGTTGTCGTCGTAAAAACGGAAGCCGAATTCGCAGCGCGGCTTGATGAAACGATGTGTACAGCGAAAAACGGTTGTCGAACGGGGGGATCCTCTTGAAACGAATCGTCATTTTCTGTTTTTGTTTGTTGGTGATGTTCCCGATTTCCGCTTTTGCCCACCCTGGCGAGCTTGATGAGTTGGGCGGGCACTTCCGCGGCAGCGACTGCGTGTATTTGCTCCATGAGCCGACTGCGCTGGCGAAGCAGGCGAAAACGAAACAAGAGCTTGTCCAGCTTATTCAAACATACAACGGCAATGAACGATGCAAGCGGCATCTCACCCCAGAGCGAATCGACCTGGACGGCCATACGCTGGAGAAGAAAGAAGATCGTTCTACGTTGCGCCTTGGCCGCACCTACCCGGCTGAATTGGTCGAGTGCATCGACGGCGATACGGCGAAATTCCGCGTCAACAGCCATGTATACACGACGAGGTTTTTGTTCATTGATACGCCGGAGAGCACGATCCAAGTCGAACCGTATGGGAAAGAAGCAAGCCGGTTTACATGTTCCCGCTTGCATCAAGGGAACATTTTGCTTGAGACCGACGGAGACGCGCTGTTTGACAAATACCAGCGGCTGCTCGCCTGGGTGTGGGTCGGCAAGCGCCTGCTGCAAGAAGACCTCGCCAAAGCCGGACTTGTCGAAGACTTTTATGACTATGGCGATTACAAATACGAATCGCGCGTCCGCAAGGCGTACGAGGAGGCGAAACGAACCGGAGCGGGCATGTACGAAAAGCGCTCCAAGGCGAAACAACCGAACAGCGAACCGAAAACCGCCGGGAGCGGTCAACCTCCTGCCCGCGAACAAGGAGGGCCGACGGAAAAAAACGCCGGCCACCCGGCCCTTTATACGCTGCTTGGCCTAGCGGCGGCCGCCGCGCTCTATTGGCTCATCCGCCAGTTGAAATGATCAACGGCCGGTGATGGGACGAATATCTGAATTTGCAACAATGTTTTTCAAATTGAAAAAAACCTTGCAGCGCTGCAGTTTCATCCCTTGAAGCTTTCTCACGAACGGATCTGTCGCCACCCTTCCGGCGAAAAGAAAAAGCCTGTCCCCATCGGGCAGGCTTTTTCTTCAACGTTTTCATCTTGTGTGTTTTCTCTCTCCCTCATTGCCTCGGCAATAGCTCTTCAATGCCATCTGGACCGTTTTCCATCGGCGCCGAATCGAACCGGCGAAACCCGTATTTCTCAAGGCGCATGATTTGTTCGTCGGTCAAATCGGTGTACGCGATGACAGACGGCGTGCCGGACGATTTTTGACACTCCACACGCCTAAAGGCGTGGGATTCTTGGGTCGTTCGCGT
>NZ_MQMG01000086.1 GCF_001908025.1 Geobacillus proteiniphilus | reverse complement strand
CGGCGCCGTTTCCGCATTGATGCCGCCGTCGACCTCAATATCGACCTCTTTGTTTTGTTCGCTGGCCATCCGGGCGACCTCACGGATTTTTGGCACGACCGCCGGAATGAACGCCTGTCCGCCAAACCCTGGATTGACCGTCATCAACAAGACGAGATCGACATCAGCGATCACATGGCGGATCATCTCGACCGGTGTATGCGGATTGAGCACCACCCCGGCTTTGACGCCTTGTTCTTTGATAAAATGAATCGTCCGATGCAAATGCATGCACGCCTCAACATGGACGGAAATCACATCCGCGCCCGCTTTCGCAAACGCCGGAATGTATCGGTCCGGGTCGGCGATCATCAAATGGACGTCAAGCGGCAGCTTCGTCACCGGTCGAATGGCGGCCACGACCGGCGGACCGAACGTCAAATTCGGCACGAAATGCCCGTCCATGATATCGACATGAATCCAATCCGCCCCGCCTTCCTCGACCGAACGAATTTCCTCAGCCAGGCGGGCGAAATCGGCTGATAAAATCGATGGCGCAATTCGAATCATGTTCAATACCTCGGCTTTCGTTCTTTCATTTCGGCAACAAAACTAACGTAGTGGTCATAGCGGTACGATGGAATCTCCCCAGCCTCGACCGCCTCACGCACAGCGCATTTCGGCTCGGCGATATGAAGGCAGCCGCGGAACTTGCACCCTTCCCCGTATGTTCGGAATTCAGGAAAATAATGCGGCAATTCGTCAAGCTCGATCTGGTCGAACTCAAGTGCACTAAACCCTGGGGTGTCGGCGACAAGCCCACCGGCGACCTCAAGCAGTTCGACATGGCGGGTCGTATGCTTGCCGCGCCCTAAATGGGTGGAAATGTCGCCCGTTTTCAACCGCAAATCCGGACGGAGCGCGTTTAATAGGGACGATTTGCCGACGCCGGACTGCCCGGCGACGACGGAGACGCGGCCGCGAAGGCGCAACGCCAGTTCATCGAGGCCGCCCTTGGTCACTGCTGACGTTTCAATCACGTCGTAGCCGATGCGCCGGTAATCATGCACGTAGCGGGCGATCTCTTCTTTCGATTCGCCATCCAACAAATCGATTTTGCTGATGACAATAATCGGCGTGATGCGTTTCGATTCAACCAAGACAAGAAAGCGGTCGAGCAGCTTGGCGCTGAAGTCCGGGCTTACAGCCGAAAAGACTAAAATCGCCTGCTCGACGTTGGCAATCGGCGGCCGCACAAGCTCATTTTGCCGCTCGCCAATCTCCAAAATATAGCCTTCCGTTTCGCTCGTCGCCTGAAAAACGACGCGGTCGCCGACGAGCGGCGTCACTTTTTTCTTGCGGAACACACCGCGCCCGCGGCATTGGAACACGCGGCCTTCGGACAAGACGTAATAAAATCCGCTTAACGCTTTAATGATTT
This sequence comes from Geobacillus proteiniphilus, assembly GCF_001908025.1. GTDB lineage: Bacteria > Bacillota > Bacilli > Bacillales > Anoxybacillaceae > Geobacillus > Geobacillus proteiniphilus. Next base: position 6,232 of record NZ_MQMG01000086.1, on the reverse strand, counting down.
GTCCTTCCGCCATAGCCTCACCCCTTTTTCCCGTCATTTTCTTGGGTATGGGATCGACCCTTCCTCTTTGACGACATTGTTGACAATGACGCGGTAATAAGCGGTCTCCCCATATGGAATTTCAAACTCGACCATCTCGGTCGCTGGCGCCGTCAGCCGGTATGTTTTGTATGGCGTTGACATATTGTGGGTGGCATCTTGGATGTAAAGCTGGGCTTCAACAATTTGCCCGGGCATCGCCGGTTCATACGGGATCATAATCTCTTTCACCACCGTTTTGGACGGCTTCGGCTCCGGCCCGCGGGAAATGACGACAGTGATGGTTTCCCCTTTTTTTACCTGCTCGTTCGCCGCTGGAGTTTGCGAAATGACAAGCCCTTCCGGCACCTCGTCTGAATACTCGTACTTCACGTCAATGCGCAGCCCTTGATCCGCGCCGTAGTCGCGCACGCTTTTTTCCGTATAGCCGGTCAAATCTTTAACGGTGACCTTCTCCGGCCCGAGGCTGACGGTGAACATCACTTCCGTTTCATCAGGCACGACTTCATCACCGGCGTACGGGTATTGATCCAAAATCGTCCCTTCCGGCTTGTCGCTGTAGCGGCCGCTGCGTGTGATGCGGGCAAACCCTTCGGCGCGCAGCTCCTCCTCCGCCGCAGCAATATCATCGCCAATGAAGCTTGGAAATTCGATTTTCTTTTTTCCAATGCTTTTATAAATAATGACGCCGGCCCCTTTCTTCACCGTCATGCCGGCTTCCGGATCGGTGCGCACGACTTTTCCTTCTTCGATTTGATCATCTTCCACATCGATCGTATCTTTGATTTCCAAACCGAGAGACGACAGCTGTTCAACAGCGTCATCATAGTTTTTGTTGACCACGTTCGGCATCGTCACTTCTTTTGGAAAAATGAGGTCCGGAATCCATGTGACCGCGCTGACGCCGACAGCTCCCATGAACAGCAAGGCAGCCACAAGCCATGCAATCCATACCCGCTTCCGCTTCGGTTTCGGTTCGTCGATCGTATGAACCGGTTCGCTCGTTTTTTCTTCGTACACAAGCGTCTCTTGCTCCAACGCCGCGCTTTCCACATGTTTGATCATCGGAACGGCTTTCGTCGCTTCCTCATCGTCATCGGGTATGGTAAATTTCGGCTCGTTGCGCCGCCTTGGATCCAGCGCTGTCCGAATGTCCTCGTTCATTTCGCGCGCGGATGCATAGCGGTAAAACGGGTCTTTCGCCGTCGCTTTTAAAATAATGTTTTCCACACTTTGCGGGATGTCCGGATTCCACGCCTTCGGCGACGGCGTTTCCGCCTGCAAGTGCTTCAACACGATCGAAACGGCTGATTCGCCGGAAAACGGCAGCCGACCGGTGACGAGTTCAAACATGACAATGCCGAGTGAATAAATATCCGATTTTTCAGTAGCGATGCCACCGCGCGCCTGCTCCGGCGACAAATAATGAACCGAACCGAGCACCGAGTTGGTCTGCGTGATCGTCGTGCCGCTCATCGCCACAGCGATGCCGAAGTCGGTCACTTTCACATTGCCGTGCTCATCAAGCAAAATGTTTTGCGGTTTAATGTCGCGATGGATGATGCCGTTCTCATGGGCATGGGCGATCGCTGATGTCAGCTGGTCCATGATGCCAAGCGCCCGTTCGACCGGAAGCGGAGCGTGCTGCTGGATGTATTGCTTCAGTGTCGCGCCGCGCACATATTCCATGACGATGTAATAGACGCCTTCCTCTTCGCCGACGTCATAAATGGAGACGATATGTTCATGGTTTAAGCTCGTCGCCGCTTGCGCCTCGCGGCGGAACCGTTTGATGAACTGATCATCATTGGCAAAATCAAGGCGGAGCACTTTGACAGCAACATCGCGCTCCAAAATCATATCGCGGGCCAAATACACGTTGGCCATACCGCCGCCGCCGATGAGGCTGATGATTTTATAGCGGTCATTCAATCGCTTTCCAATGAGCACGCCGATCACCCACCTTCACGTTCCGCTGAAACATCGATGACCGCCAGCGAAATGTTGTCTTCTCCGCCCCGCCCGTTGGCGAGCTGGATAAGCGCCTCCGCCTTCTCTTCCAGCGTGCCGGCACCCGTCAAAATATGTATCATGTCCGCTTCCGGCACTTTATTGGACAACCCGTCCGAACATAACAGCAACATGTCGTCCTCGTCGAGCGCCACTGTTTTAACGTCGATTTTCACCGCCGGTTCCGTGCCGAGCGCCCGCAACAGCACGTTTTTGCGCGGATGATGCTCAGCCGCTTCTTTGGAAAGTTGCCCGCTTTTGACGAGCTCATTGACCAACGAATGGTCGTCGGTCAGCTGCTGAATTCCGCTTTTGTTGAGCACGTAGCAGCGGCTGTCGCCGATATGGGCAACCGTCGCAAACGAATTAGCGCAAACGGCGGCGACGACCGTCGTCCCCATTCCTTGACATTCCGGGTGGGAACGGGCATGGTGAAACAATTGTTCGTTCGCCGCCGCAATCTGCGTCTTGAGCCATTGCTCCGCCTCAGCCGGCGAAGCAAGGCCACTCTCTTTCTCCCATCGCTCCTGCAAATACGCCACCGCCATGGAACTGGCCACATCACCGGCGCGATGGCCGCCCATCCCGTCAGCGACGACCGCTAAATATTGGCCGCTTTGATTGACAAATACGCCGCCGCTGTCTTCGTTATGTTCGCGAATTTGGCCGATGTCAGTTCGGAAAACGGCTCGCATCCGATTCACCTCGTCTCCTCTTTTCGCTCCTTCGCGCGAAGCTGTCCGCAGGCGGCATCGATGTCGTGTCCATGTTCGCGGCGAATGGTGACATTGATTCCATGTTTTTTCAACGCCCGTTCAAAGGCGAAAATTTGGCTGCGCGGCGTGCGCACATAGTTGCGCTCCGGCACGTAGTTAACCGGAATCAAATTCACATGGCATTTCAGCCCTTTAATCAGCTCGGCCAACTGCTCGGCGTGCTCAAGCTGGTCGTTCACCCCGCCGAACAATCCGTATTCAAACGTCACGCGCCGGCCGGTTTTTTCAATGTAATACCGAACCGCCTCCATCAACTTGGGCAGCGGGTACGCTTTATTGATCGGCATGAGTTTCGTCCGCAGCTCATTCGTCGGTGCATGCAACGAAATGGCGAAGTTGATTTGCATTCCTTCATCGGCAAATTGGTAAATTTTTGGGATGATGCCGCTGGTGGAAACGGTGATATGGCGGGCGCCAATGTTCAACCCTTTTGGGTGATTGACGATGCGCAAAAACTTGATGAGCGCATCGTAGTTGTCAAACGGCTCGCCGATGCCCATGACGACGATGCTGCTGACGCGTTCATTCGTTTCATCGAGCGCCTTTTGCACTTGCACGACTTGGGCGACGATCTCGCCCGCCTCTAAATGACGCTTCAGTCCGCCGAGCGTCGAAGCGCAAAACGTGCAGCCGATGCGGCAGCCGACTTGCGTCGTGACACACACCGAATTGCCGTAGTGATGACGCATGAGCACCGTCTCGATCGAATAGCCGTCATGGAGCTCAAACAAAAATTTGATCGTTCCGTCTTTAGACGTTTGTTTGACCACGGTTTTCAACGTCGTGATCGAAAATGATGACGCTAGCTGTTCGCGCAGCCGCTTTGGCAAATTCGTCATGTCGGCAAAATCGGTGACGCGGTTTTGATACAGCCACTCGTAAATTTGCGTGGCCCGAAACGGCTTTTCGCCTTGAGCGACCAGCCATTCCTTCAATTCGTCTAGCGTGAGCGAATAAATCGATGGCAACGGAGGCTGCGTTTCGCCGACAGAGCGGCGGGCAGCCGGACGAGCCATTTCCATGCTTTTACACCTTCTTTCGCAGTCGGGCGATAAAAAACCCGTCAGAGTCAAAATGATGCGGCAGCAGCTGAAGCATGCCGCCTTTCACATGCGGCCGCACCGGTTCCGGCATCCGCTCGGGAAGGCTGGCGTCGAGGAAGAAGTCCGGATGATCCGCTAAAAAGCGGGCGATGGCTTCTTCATTTTCCTCGCGCTCCACCGTGCATGTGCTGTAGACAAGCGTACCGCCTTTTTTCAAAAGCGGGGCGGCCGCCCGCAAAATGGCTTGCTGAATCTCGACAAGCGCGGCGACATCGTCTCTCCCTTTCGTATATTTGATCTCCGGTTTGCGGCGAATGACGCCGAATCCAGTGCACGGCGCATCGACCAAAACGCGGTCAAACGATTCCGGGGCAAACCGCTCGCCGAGCCGGCGGCTGTCAAGGGCGAGCGTCGCAACGTTGTCAAGACCGAGCCGCTTGGCCTGCTGTTCGATCAGCTTTACCTTATGTTCGTGGATATCAACAGCAACGACCTCGCCGCGCCCGTCCATCCGCTCGGCGATATGGGTCGTTTTCCCGCCCGGCGCCGCGCAGCAGTCAAGCACCCGCTCGCCGGGGGCTGGGTCGAGCGCTCGAGCGACAAGCATTGAGCTTTCATCTTGAATCGTCAGCCAACCGGCGCGAAACGTCTCCGTATGAGCCAAATTCCCTTTTTCCGCCCGGATGGCCTCCGGAGCGACATGGCCAGGGATTGCCTGCATCCCTTCAGCGCGCAGCCGCTCGAGTGCTTCTTCGACAGTCGCACGCAGCCGGTTGACGCGGGCCGTTGATTGCGGCGGGCGCAAATTCGTCTCGCACATGCGCGCCGCTTCTTCATAACCATATTGCTGGATCCAGCGCCGGACGAGCCACTCGGGATGGCTGGTGGCAAGGGCGAGCCGCTTGCCCGCGTCATCAACCGCCTCGATCGACGGCAGCCCCTCGCGGCCGATGGCCCGCAATACGCCGTTGACAAGTGAAGCGATGCCGCGATGGCCGCGCCGTTTGGCGATTTCAACCGCTTCAAAGACGGCGGCGCGGTCGGGAACACGGTCCAAATACACCATTTGATACAGCGTCAACCGAAGAAGCACGCGCACCCACGGCTCAAGCCGGCGCGCCTTGCGCAAAAACGGCGCCAAATAATAATCGAGCGTATCGCGCCGTTGCACCGTGCCGTAGACAATCTCGGTCAACAGCGCCGCATCGCGCCCGTCAAGGCGTCCTTTTTGAATGGCTTCGTTTAATTGCAAATGACTGTACGCTCCTTTTTGTTCAATGGCTAACAGCGTATCTAAAGCAAGTTCACGTACGTTCATGATCCTCTCCTAGCTTCATGCCGACCGCCAGCCGGCTGCCGGCGCCGCGCAAAAATTCGCCCGCCGCCATCCGTTTTTTTCCGGCCGGCTGCAATTCGGTGATGCGAATGGCTGTCTCATTGCCGGTGGCCACGACAATGCCGTTTTCCTCGAGCGCCAAAATCGTGCCCGGCGGCGCCAAACGGGGCGCCGGCACTTTTTCACCCCACCAAACCTTCCAAATGTGCCCATCCTGCGTTGTATACGTGACCGGCCACGGATGGAAGGCGCGAATATGGTTGTAAATGGCTTCGCCGGGCTGCGTCCAATCGATCCGCTCCTGCTCGCGGCGAATGTTCGGCGCATACGTCGCTTTCTCCTCATCTTGCGGAACGGGCGTAATTTTTCCTTCCAATAAAAGTGGAAGCGTTTCTGATAGTAGTTTAGCCCCGGCGGCGCTCAATTTATCATGGAGCGTGCCGACCGTATCCGTTTCGGCAATCGGCACTTCGACTTGCGCTAACATGTCGCCGGCGTCCAACCGCTCCACCATATACATGATCGTGACGCCCGTTTTCGTTTTCCCTTGCCAAATGGCGTAATGGATCGGCGCCCCGCCGCGCAGCTCGGGCAGAAGCGAGGCATGGACGTTGATGCAGCCGTATTTTGGTGCATCAAGCAGCGCTTTCGGCAAAATTTGCCCGAACGCCGCCGTTACAATCAAATCGGGCGCAAACGCCAGCACTTGTTCGTATTGCTCCGGCTCGCGAATTTTCGTCGGCTGCAGCACCGGGATGCCGTGATGCTCCGCTTCCACTTTCACCGGGGGCGGAATGAGCTCGCGCTTCCGCCCTTTTGGCTTATCCGGCTGGGTGACGACCGCTGCAACGCGGTAGCCGTCATGAAGAAGCTGGCGCAAAATCGGCACGGCAAAGTCAGGTGTTCCCATAAACACAATGTTCGTCATTGGCATCTATCCTTCCAATTCTTCAAGATCGCAATACCGAATCACTTTCGACTTGACACTCCACACGCCTAAAGGACGTGGGATTCTTGGGTCGCTCACG
>NZ_MQMG01000085.1 GCF_001908025.1 Geobacillus proteiniphilus | reverse complement strand
GGAGGCCACCTCTTTGCCCAAATAGCCTTCCATGACCAGGCGAACCGCCATCACCCGTTGGCGAAGAAGGGTGTTTTTGATTTTCCGTTCCTGTTTGCGAAGTGTCCGAGGTGTCCATCCGTGATCGTTGGTGATTTTGAGACGTTTCATGCAGAATTCCGCTCCTTTTCCATACTTTTCCTTAGGAGCAGTATAACCGGAGTGGGCACCACTTATACGAAGGTTAACTTTTCAATGAGCATATATATGTATGACCGCACACCGGTTGAGTACTTTATTTATGATTCGCAAAAGCTTGACCAAGTGCGCAATTTTGCGACGGCGACAACCATTCAAATCATGATCATCAATATCGATGCGTTTCGCAAAAGCTTTGAAGATCCGGAAAAGGAGGATAAGGCGAACGTCATTCATCGGCCGAACGACCGTCTAAACGGATACCGCCCGATTGAATTTATCCAACAGACGAATCCGATTGTCATCATCGACGAACCGCAAAGCGTCGATACGACGCCGAAGTCGAGGGAAGCGATTGCGTCGCTGAACCCGCTTTGTACGCTGCGCTACTCGGCGACGCATGTGGATAAATACAATATGATATATCGCCTCGATGCGGTCGATGCGTACAATCAAAAGCTTGTGAAAAAAATCGAAGTCATGTCTGTCCGGTCCGAACCGTCGTTCAATGTGCCATACATCAAGCTCGTTGAGGTGAAAGAGCGAAAAGCGAAAATTGAGCTCGATGTCGAATCGCGCGGAAAGGTGAAGCGAACGACGAAAACGGTCAAATACGGCGATGACTTGTATGACGTTTCGGGGGAGCGCGAACTGTACCGCGGCTATATCGTCGAGCAAATCGATTGGACGGAAGGAAATGAAGCGGTTGAAATCAACGGCGATCGACTCAGGGTGGGCGAGGCGATTGGGGATGTCGATGACGATGCCATCAAGCGGTATCAAATCCGCAAAACGATTGAAGAGCATTTAAATAAAGAATTGTGGCTTCGCCCGCGCGGGATTAAAGTATTAAGTCTGTTCTTCATCGACAAAGTCGCTCATTACCGTGATTATGATCAAAACGGCAATCCAATCAAAGGAAAATATGCGGCGATGTTTGAGGAAGAGTATCGGAACTTAATGCAAAAGCCGAAATACCGTCCCCTCTGGGAAGATCCGGGCATTGACCAAGATATCGAGAAGGTGCATAACGGATATTTTGCCCAAGATAAAAGAGGACGGTTGAAAGATACAAAAGGAAATACAGAGGCAGATACGGATGTATACAACCTTATTATGAGAGACAAAGAACGGCTGCTCAGCCTCGATGAGCCGCTCCGCTTCATTTTCTCTCATTCCGCGCTCCGTGAAGGATGGGACAACCCGAACGTCTTTCAAATTTGCACGTTGAAAGACTCCTCCGGCACGTACGTATCGAGGCGCCAGGAAATCGGGCGCGGATTGCGGTTGGCTGTCGATCAAAACGGAGAGCGGGTGCATGACGATCATGTCAACATATTAACGGTGATGGCGAATGAGTCGTATGAAGAATTCGTCGCTACGTTGCAAAAAGAGATTGAAGAGGATACGGGCATTCGGTTCGGCAAAATTGAAAAACATGTCTTTGCGAAACTCATCTATTTGGACGAGGCGACGGACGAGCCGGTGCAAATGGGTTATGATTTATCATTGAAGCTGTATGAGGAATTAAAACAAAACGGCTATATTGACAAACAGGGCAAAGCAACGGAAAAGCTCAAGCAGGCCATTGAAGACTACGACCTCCGTTTAGGAGACGAATTCCAGCCGTGGCGGTCGTCCATCGTGAAAGAGATCAAACGGCACTTGCAAGCATTGCCGATCAAAGATGGGACGAAAAAGAAAAAAGTCCATGTCAATATGGCGGTTCTCAATCAAGAAGAGTTTCGGCAATTGTGGGACAAAATCAAATACAAAACCGTCTATTCGGTCGATTTTGACAGCGAACAGCTCATTGACTTGTGCATCGCCGCCATTCAGGAAATGAAGCCCATTGAAAAAATCCGCATTGTCAGCCGGAAAGGACGGGTGGAAATTGATCATGTGACAGGCGTACAGGCTCAGGTGGTCAACGAAAAAGTGGAGGATTACGTGAGCTTGCACCATACGCTTCCGGATGTCATCACCGAGCTGCAAAACCGGACGAATTTAACGCGGAAGACGATCGTGCGCATTTTGACCGGCTGCAAACGGCTCGATGATTTCAAAAACAATCCGCAAAAGTTCATCGAAGAAGTGGCGGCCATCATCCAGCGCCAAATGAGGCTGTTGCTGAAAGATGGCGTGAAATATTACAAAATTGGTGATGATGCGTATTACGCGGTCGAACTGTTCCAAAACGAAGAGCTGCTCGCCTATTTGAACGACAACGCCATCCCGAGCGAAAAATCGCCGTTTGACTATATCCTTTACGATTCTGAGGTGGAAGAGCGGTTCGCCAAACGTTTTGAACACGATGAGAACGTAAAAGTGTACGTCAAACTGCCGAGTTGGTTTAAAATTGACACACCGATCGGCTCCTACAATCCCGACTGGGCGCTTGTCATCGAAAAGGATGGAGAGGAAAAACTGTACTTCGTCCTCGAGACGAAAGGACAGGAATGGGAGGACGAACTGCGTCCCGGTGAAGCAGCGAAAATTGCCTTCGCCCGCAAACACTTCCAAGCCATCGGAACAGACGTGGAATTCATCGGACCGGAGAATGATGTCGAGCGGTTTATGTTACGAGCCTTAAGCCGTTGAAGGTGGGGACAAAACAGAAGCCAAGCGGGCTTCTGCTTTGTCTTAGCATCACATTATGAATTGACCCGGTTGAATGCAAAATCTTTGAGACATCCAAGAGCACATTCCCGAGCAGCAACAGGGCGCTAGTGTATTGCACACTTAGAGAAATAGGAGTTGATAAAAAATGAGCTTCAAAGCGGAAGCGTTGCGAGTTTTCATCGCTTCGCCATCGGAGGCAGAAAAGGGAGCGGCACCGCACCGCTCTTTTTGTATTTTTTGGTCGGTCGACAAAGTTCGACGGCAATGTTTTACAAAAATTGACACAATCAAATTGAACGTGTTGCCTATAGTGGGGAGCTGATTCATTGTTTCAGCTCCTGTTTTTGGAAGAATGGTTGCTTCACAGAATGAATCCTTGACACGCAAGGGGAGCAAAGAGGGTTGCACCTATGGACATCCGCATTCGTAAGATCTTGGTCTTCCACCATTGATTGACCGGCTGGGTGCGGTGGACTCTCAATGCCAGCCTCCTGCTGGTGCTGGCGTTCAGTGGCTCACAAAGTCCTTTGTTCTTCCTCTTGTTAAGGTGCGAAATGTGAGTTGGAAAGTCGGTGAGTATATGGCTGCCTAATTACCTTTTGCCTTGGGAAAACTGATGGGTGACCAGCTTTTGATATAAACGATGGGTAGCCAGCAATAATTCATGGTTTCCCTGTCCAGTAATGCGCCCGTCTTCGACAACGAAGATCGTGTCTGCATCGGTGACGGTAGAAAGCCGATGGGCAATAATCAACGTCGTTCGACCTTTCATCACGTTTTTCAGCGCTTCTTGCACTAGGCTTTCTGAGTCGCTGTCCAAGTTAGAAGTGGCTTCATCTAATAGCAGGAGTTTTGGGTTTTTTAAGATGGCTCGAGCAATCGCAATACGTTGTCTCTGCCCTCCTGAAAGCTTGATCCCTCGTTCGCCGACTTCTGTTTCATAGCCATTCGGCAATTTTTGAATAAATTCGTGAGCGTTGGCCAGCCGAGCGGCCTGTTCGATTTCTTCATGCTCAGGCATGCTTTCGAATCCATAACAAATATTTTCTCGAATGGTGCTTGACAAAATGGGAATATCTTGAGAAACGTAGCCAATCGCTTGTCGCCATTTTTGTAAATCGATTTCATGGATAGGTATGTTTCCTAACAAGATTTGTCCCTCGTCTGGCAGATAAAAGCGTTCAATCAGTGAAAAAATGGTGGTTTTTCCGCCGCCGCTGGGGCCAACAAAAGCGTAAATTTTGCCTGGCTCAATGGTAAAATGAATGCCTTTTAGCACCGGTTTATCTTGATGATAAGAAAAGGAAACATGTTTGAACTGCAATGTTTGATTGAAGTCGGGTTCTTTTTGTGAGCCCAGCAGTTCCCGTTGCTCTTGAAAGATTTCATTAATCCGCTCTGTAGCCCCCAATGCTTTTTGAAAGGTGGTGAAAAAGGAAGCTGTAGCAGTGAAAGGCATGACAATTTGAAAAATATAAATGATGATGGCCGCAAGCTCTCCCGCCGTCAAATGCCCAGATGCAACCTGGGCGCCGCCATAACCGACAATGATCACGACAACGAGCATCATGACGGTGGCAATCATCGGTGAGATGACGGCATAGACTTTCGCTTCTTTCAAACCGAAGGTCATTAAATTTTTGATCTCTTGATCTCCTTTTTCTGCTTCCATGTGTTGACCGTTATAAGATTTCACGAGACGGATATCTTGCAAGATCCGGCCAAGATGTCCCGAAAACTTGGCCAGTTCATCTTGCGTGCGCAAAGAAATTTGATGCATCTTTCTTCCCAACGGCATGATGATGAGCATAGCAGCGGGAACGGCCAAAAAGATAAAGAGAGTAATTCGCCAATCAATCATAATCAGTAAAATGATGGAACCGATCACAGAGACGATGCCACTAAAAAATGTGACGAGATGGTTGGAAATAAGCAATTTGATGACTGCTGTATCTTGAGTAATGCGGCTCATCGTTTCCCCCGATTCATAGCGGTCAAAAAAGGAAACAGGCAAATGAAGGATGTGGTTCCATAATCGACTTCGAATCTGGGCTACTAGAGCTTCTCCGGCATACGACATGAGATAAAACGAGATGCCGCCTGCCGCCGTTTGAACGAGAAAAGCAGATAAGAGCCAAAAAATTTGTTGCCACTTCATTCCGCCATGGGCTAAGAGATCAATAAAGTCTTTCGCAAACAGGGGGATGATCAACCCAGCCCCGCTTTCAATCAATCCAAGAATGAGGGCGAAAGCAATGAGCGATTTGTTCAATTTTCCTTGTTTGAGCAAATACCAAAATGGTTTTGGACTGCCTTGTTTCGTTTCGATCCTATTTTTCATATCCACTGTTCTCTCCTTCCTTTGATTCCTTCATATCTATACCCATGTGCTCAAGACGTTGCATGTAGTCATCCATCGCTTGTTCAAGCCACTGCGTCTCTTCTTTGGAAAAGGGGAGGGGACTAAGAACATCCCATTCTTCTTTCCACTCAAAAGAATCCCATTGGTTCTGGTTAAGTAGCTCGGTAATCTTTTCAACGGTCTCCAAGCTCAAAAGACCAAAAGTAGAGCGCAGGAACGTTTCAATCATGTGCTGTACGTCAGGGTGGTCGGCGGGGAGTCCGTACAGTTCGTGAACTTGTTTGACGAATTGGGCATAGGATTTGATCATTTCGTTCTCTTTTTGCTTGAGTTCTTCATTATGGAAGATGGCATCAACCGTTTCTTGGTCTAGAAGGCCGGTGAATTAATGGGGCATAGACTTCCCACATGTCGAATTTTGGAGGCCATTCTCCCCGCCGTTTGGCGCCAAAGGATGGGAAGACGAGCAGGACTTCCTGCTCCCAATTCCGGTTTTGCGCACGCCAAAGAGCCGGTCCCCCCTCGTTTTTTTCGAAACCGGCACAATCGCTTCAGATTTTGCACGACGGCGGTCAACAGCGCCTGTTCTTCCATGGCGTAAAGGCCCCGGCTTCGGGCCCGGTCCAGCCCGTGACATTCCTTCCCTTCGGCGAACACATGCTCACAACGCGTGCGAAGGGCTTGAATGGATCGATAGCCGCCCTGTTGCTGAATGAGCCTCGCTTGATTGCGAATCTGAACGTCTCGGACTTTCGCCTGGCGCTTTGCTTCCTGAGCGGGATCCTTCGCCCGGCGCTTCCAGGTTGGAATCTCCTCCATCTCCTTGCGGCGCAACGGCACGAGCGGTGTGATGCCTTGAACGAAGAGCGCTTCCAGATACTCGGTGGTGCCATACGCTTTGTCCGCAGACAAGGTCCGAATCGTAATCGACGGGTGGCGAAACTGAATCGAAGCCAGCTGCTCCAAACTCGTCTCCCGTTCCGCCGTTCCAGTGGCGAGGCTGGCCCGTCTGGATAAAATCACGCGCGACTGGACATCGATGACGTCGTGCACCAGATACCGAGGATACGCTTCCTGCCCTTTGCCTTTCTTGTACAACCGGGCATCCGGATCCGTCACGCTTCGATGGGTCCGGTTGGAAAACGTGGCTCCACGGAAGTTTCCCCGTTCTTCGGCATGGACGCGTTCCCCTGATTTTGGAGACGGAGAGGGTGGGTCGTCATCCGGATCCCGGGCCTCGGTCTGTTCATCTTCCCGGGCAGTGCGGGCCAGATAGTCTTCCAACGTCTCCACCGGAGCGAGCTTGACCTCCCGCAAGCTGTGGATCGAGGCATTCGCCCGCACTTGGGTGCCGTCAGCCGCCGCATGGACATCCGGCGAGACCAACCCCGCCGCGATGCATTGATCCACCACATAGGTCATCAGCCGGTCAAAGATTTCATGTTGGCGCCAGCGTTTCCGTGTTTTGACGAGCGTCGTTCGATCCGGCAGTGTGGGGTGATGAGGATCCGGATGGAGCACGGATTCAAAGTCGAGACCGCAAAACCACAAGTATCCGGCATGCATGGGGAGGATCTCATACAACTCCCGCTCAGAGTGGTCGAACAAATACGAGAGCAGCATTAGGCGAAGCAGCCGTTCCGGATCCGCCGCCGGGCGACCCGTTTTTTCCGTGTACAGGGGAGCCACCCAATCGTGAATGACGGAAAAGTCAACCGCTTCGTTGATTTGGCGCAAGATATGATGTGGAGGAACCAGTTCTTCCATGTCGATGACTTGAAACAGACGAGGCTGAGTCGAAGGGTTTTTGGGGGCTTTCATGATCCGCTCACGCTCCATTCCAACGATTTTTCTTCCTTTTTCGACACAAGCCACCTAAATCCCTGCCTCAGGGTGTACTTTTTCACCGGCCTTCTAGGTAATGTGTCATCAATCGTTTTTGATCATCTTCTGTTTGAATGCTGCGGATTAAGCTCATCAAGAGAAGGCTGTCAATTTCTCCTTCTTCCTCTAAAAGGGTGATGGCATATTCAATGGCTTGAATGGATCTTTCTAACTGTCTTCGTTTCTGTTCTAGCATGTTTTTTTCCAGCATCAACGTTTCTTTTAAGGTAAGGTCGTATGTTGGTTGGTGAATATATTGTCGAATCTCTTCCAAGCTAAGCCCAATAAACTTCAAACTCATAATTTTGTGCAATTGAAGAATGTCCTCTTCCGTATAGATTCGATGTCCTGATGACGGATCTTTCGTTGGCTGCAGCAGTCCAATTTCATCATAATACCGCAATGTCCGGATGGATACACCTGTCTTTTTGGCGATTTCGCCGATCGAATACGTCTCCATGACAGTTGTCCTCCTTCTTTCTTTTGCTAGTCTCTCCCTTATCATACACCCTAACGCAACTGGAGGTTCAAGAGGGAATTGCTTAAAGGAAGGCGGATCGCTCTGCCTTTGTGAATGGATTGATACACTGGAGATCATGTTGCACGATATAAAATACCTGAATCCGTGATAAAAACGCGTAACTTGATCAATGTCGGAATTTGACGAAAAAACGATGTAGGAAAATTCCTCCTTTTGTCGAAGTAAGTAGAGAGAAGGAGGAATGTTATGTGCAAGGTACATATTTTTTGGGATAATAGTAATATTCATATTGTTGGGCGCAACCATGTCATGAAGGAGTTTGAACCAGAGGAAGATCAAAAATTATTTAGAAGCTATTTTAAGAATCTATTTTTGTTGGCGCATAGGAATCGCCCGATTGGCAGTGCTTATGTTGTAGGAAGTATTCCCCCTCCAAATTCCAACTTGTGGGATCACGTTCGGCGGTTAGGCGTTACGCTAGAGTTACTTGAACGTTCAGCTTCAAATAAAGAAGTGGGGGTTGACCAAACACTTCAAGTCTCGATGTTTAGAGAAGC
>NZ_MQMG01000084.1 GCF_001908025.1 Geobacillus proteiniphilus | reverse complement strand
CGAGGCGGTTCCGTCGTTTGACGAGATCATTCATATCGAGGATGAGCGGCGTTTCCTTGTACGCGATCTGTTGACCAGAAAAGAAAAGTACGTCCGTTTTTTGACGCCGGAGGAGCTTCCGTCTGCTAGGGAGGGGGACGTGTTAGTAGGATGCCTCGTTCCACATGGGGACGAGTGGGCGTACTTCATGAAGGTGCTGCCGATTCCAAAGAGCGGGAAGGATCGGCTTGCGCGGGCGCTTCAAGCGGAATGGAATCCGGATATGAAAACGTGTGAAGTGTTTTTGCGCGAGTCGTTTCCGGAATTGCTTGAAATAGCGGTCCATGAGCTGTTGTGGCAGCTGCTGAGCGAAAAGGACTGGGGGGATCGAGATCAAGATGATGTTTTTCGCGAATTAAAGAAAAAGGAAGAAACAACCTCCTCCCTAGTGCTCAGCGAGGCTGCGTTCCTTTGGCGCGCATATTGCGAAATGGATGAACCGGTCATCAAGAATCCTGCTGTGTATGCGGCTGCACTCCGTTATTTGGCGAGTGAAATGGCTGGAAGAGAATTTGTCAATATGGAAAAGGTTGCGGAACACTACGGCGTTCCTGTAGAGGAAGTGGAAGCCGCTGTGATGGAATTGTTTTTATTTCGCACAGAGTTGCTCGATGATGGAGATGATGAGGGCGAGAATGATGATGAGTGGCTCTTTGACGATGGGGATGACGGTGATGAGATCTGGTTCGACGACGGTGGGATGGAGGATGGCGATGAGCTGGACCGTGCGATTGAGGAATGGCTTGACCAAGTTGAGGAGTTGTTTGATTGCGAGGGCTGGGACGTTGATCAAGTCCATCGCTTGATCGACAAAGCGATCCGAACATGGAAAAAGGACGGGTTGCTTGAAGGAGTCGATGCAGCTGAGTTGCGCAAGGAGCTCGAGGAGCTCGTCTGGGAGACGTTTGCCGAACGGGGATTTTTGTAAGGCGATGGACAAAGCAGGCAACAAAGGACAGATGGGTGCGAAAGAAGGTGCCCTTGAGAGATGACGGATACCTTCTTTCGCATGCGTTACAATCGGATATAGGCCAGCCGCTCGTTCGCTTCCTCGACGTCAAAGGCATCAGGGTCAAAATCTTCGCCTTTCATGTCGTACATCCAGTCTACCAGCTCGCGCAATTCGGGATCGGCAAGAGAGTCTTTTTGCGCCGCCGCTTCCAGCAGCTCCAGGTAGCCATAGACGCCGCCGCAATCCTCGGGAGGGCACGCCCGTTTTCCTTTCAGGCAAGCGGCGCGTTCCAACGGTTTTGGGAGTGTTTCAATCTTTTCAACAGTGACGGTATGGCGCCAGTAGTCGCCAAAATCGTAAATATATAGAAACTTTTGTTTTTCTTCCGTCAGCCATTGCTGTAATGGGATGCGGCGGGCGTCCATCAGTTCTTTTTCCAGCTGAAACGAATCCCAGCCGTCAGGGATGCCGATGAGAACGCTTCCGAAATCGAATTCGTATAAATGGGCTTGTTCCCATCCCATCGCTTCTTGGATGATGAGATGAAGCTCGTGAAATGTCGCATGTCCGGGAACAAGGACGCGCCGCCAAATCGGCGGGCGGATGCCGTTTAATGTGATTTTCAGCTGGTAGGCTGTTTTGGACCGCCGCCGTTTGGAGGGGGGTGTGCTCTTTGGCGCCTTAACCCATCTGCCGTGTGGACGGTCCCGCTCTGTCGGATGGAACATGGCAGACAATTCGTCGATCAGTTTAGCAAGATTGTCGGGGTTCATAGCCCTCGTCTCCTTTCGGATAAACGTTTTGTATAATAGTAGTTTATCCTGTCCATAGTAGAATTTAAACATTATTGATGGAAATATTGAAAAAAGAAAGATGGGAGAGGAGGATGACGCATGTCGATCGGCTGGAATGACCCATGCCCGTGTGGAAGTAGGAAAAAGTATAAGAAGTGCTGCATGAACAAACAGCAGAATCATGAAATCAAACGGGTGCGCCAGCGCCGCTTTTTTGGCCAAAAATATGAGCTGTCGCAAATGGTGCAGCGATTTTTGGATGAATCGCTGTCTTACAACGAACAAGCAGTGGCGAGACGGACGTTTTACCAAAAAATAGAGGGTATGAAGTATTTATAATATTTTGGATTTTTTGAAACACTTTGGTGCTTGTTCATTCACCGTTTTCCCAATGGAATGCGCGTCATTGAATGGTTCCAGCGCGACAAAGGACACCGTCTCCCGTTGGAGCACGGAGCGCTTTTGGCGCTTCTGCGTGTTTCTTCATGGGGACGGCTTATCCATTCGGACATCGGTTAGAGAAGCGATGGTGGTATGTCGGCCGTAGCTGGATGGTTCGACTGGGTTGCGCGTTGTGGCTGCTGTCGTGTGAAGAGGCATCATGCAGAAAAAGGAGAGCTATTGTCGGTTGATGGATGCCGCCCCGCTAGTTTTGTCGAGCGGTTTTCCCAAGTGACAGACAGGAAATTCCCCGTTGTGCGCGAACGATATAGTAGACAAATTGGAGACAACGGGGGAGGGAATGCGCATGAGGCGAGGAATATGGCTCGCCCTGTTGTTTTGTTTGCTATGGCTGGCTGCGGCTGCTTGGCCGGTGGGGGCGAAAGGGGAGAGTGGGAAAACCGCTCAGTTGGCGGTGGTGACGGCGGATCAGGTGAACGTCCGCCAAGGGCCGGGGGTGCCATACCGTCCATTGGCGAACGTTCACCGCGGCGAGGCGTATCGGCTGATCGAGGTCAAGGATGGATGGGTGAACATCGAGTGGAAACCGAATCGAACCGGGTGGATCGCCGCGCGGTACGTCGCGTTGGCAAAAGAGACGGCCATCGTGCAAGAAAACCGACTCCGCCTTCGACAAGAGCCGAGCCGAGATGGGCGAATTATCGGGCATTTGGCGCGGGGAGAAACGGTATGGGTCATCAAGGAAGATGGGGAATGGACGGAAGTGATCGCAGACGGTGCGATCGGCTGGGTGTCTTCAGCATACCTCACTGCAGCTCGGGAGTCATCGATTTCGCATCAAACCGGAATCGTCAACGCCAGTTCGCTCAACGTTCGGGCTGAGCCGTCATTGAAGGCAGCGCGCGTCGGCCGCCTTGTCTGGGGCGAAGAGGTCGAGATTGTGGAAAAGAAACCGGGATGGTACAAAATTGCCTCCCAAACAGGGCTTGATGGGTGGGTGTCATCCGCATATGTGCAGGTAAAGGGTGGACAAGCCAATGAAAAGGAAGCGGAAGCGCCCCAGTCGGCTGACCGCTCGCTGCTTTCAGCCATCGCGCCTAGCGACTCCCGCCTTTATGTAGACAGCTGGACGCGCGGTCCTGTTCAGGCGCTGGCCGGAAAAACGATCGTTCTTGACGCTGGCCACGGAGGCAAAGACGGCGGGGCCCAAAGTGTCGATGGCATCAAGGAAAAGGAGTTGACGTTGGAAACCGCCAAGCTTTTGAAAAACAAGCTGCAATCTTACGGCGCCCGCGTCGTGCTGACGCGCTCTAGCGATGAGTATGTGCCGCTGTCGGCGCGTGTTGCCGCCGCCCGCCTGTATCAGGCGGACGCGTTTATTAGCTTGCATTACGACAGCGCCGCTGATCCAGATGCGTCCGGCATCACCATTTACTATTACGATCGGTTTGCGGACTACGAATTGGCGCAATCGTTCCAAGGGCTGTTCAGGCAACTTTCCGCATTGCCGTTTCGCGGCATCGCCTTTGGCGACTATTACGTGTTGCGAGAAAACGAGAAGCCGTCCGTGTTGCTTGAGCTCGGCTATTTAAGCAATCGGTCGGACGCTGCGGTTGTGGCGACAAACGGTTATCAAGAAGCGGTGACGACGGCCATCGTGAACGCCGTGCGCCATTATTTTCAATAGTACGCCCCTTTTCTAAAAAGTGGATAACGGATCTACTGCGGCATGACAAAAAGCGCCCCGGATTTTCGGGGCGCTTTTTGTCGCCTCGCCTTGTTTGGATCACCGCTGGCTGACTATAGAGGGCCATTAGCTTTTCAAGGCGTTTTCCTGAGGGCTGCAAGGGCGAAAGGGTGGAAGTTGGTTGACACAATAGTTAAAAAAGTATAATATTTACCCGTGGTGCTAGATAAACTTGAGCAAGCATAAAAATAGCCCTTGCTGGCGGATCTCCTGTAGAATGAAAGTGCGACCTGCCATTCGAAAGGAGAATCCCCATGCAAGAGCACTTTCATTTTACTACAGATCGAGCCAAGATTCAAAAGCAATATGCCGCCATTTTCGTTTTTGTTTCTGCTCAACTTTCATGCATTCAGGTGCATCTTCATCGTCGAAATCGCCATTTGGTCAAGCAAGAGGACGCTGTCATCATCGCCATTCATCTTTTAGGAAAGCTGCTCGGTTTTACATCCGAACGGGCATGGCATCGTTTTGTCACGGGAAATTTGTTCACAAACGGCTCGTTTCTTGAACGCTCCCGATACAACCGCCGTTGCCGGGCGCTTGGTTTCGCCATCAAATGGATCCGTCATGAGCTGGCAAAACGCGGTCAACATCATGCCTATGCCGTCGTGGACAGCTTGCCGCTCCCGTTGTGCCATACGGCAAGAATGCATCGCGTCAAACGGTTTCAAGAGATCGCCGACATCGGGTATTGCGCTTCCAAAAAGCAATGGTACTACGGGTTGAAGCTGCACCTTCAAGTGACCGATCAAGGGCTGCCAATGGGATATGTTGTCACCGAAGCGTCTTGTCACGACCGGGTGGCCGCTGAAACCGTCATGACGCAAATTCCACATCCGTATAACTTCGGTGACAAAGGGTATATCAGCCAAACGCTGCGAAAGAAGCTGTACGAAGAGCACCGAGTCGCGTTTTGGACGCCCGTCCGAAACAATCAGCGAATTCGCCAATCGGATGCATGGAAACAATGGATGAAGCGAAAACGTAAAGTGGTGGAAACCGTGTTTTCGATTTTAGTCGATTCGTATCGGATCACCAAGATTCGCGCGAACTCGGTTTCTGGATTTGAAACGGCACTGGATGGTATTTTACTGGCTTACTCACTTGTTGTTCTCGGGCTAGTTGAGCGCTAAAGCTCAACTAGCACCACGGGTTTATTTTTCTTTTTTCCTTCGTATAATTCAGCGTCGACGAGGTAACTTTATTTTTCGAGATATATCAAACGGTGTAAAGCCATCACATCTTTTGTACATATGACTGACTTCTATTTTTTCGTGTTAGAATTGTCAAACGACGAGACATCATGATCTAGGGCAACTCACGATGGATCGCCAATCGTCAAGCAAGCAGTCGCTCGTTCCTTTCGCTTGCTAATAGGTGCGTTGGTTCTTCTTACAAGACCACTCGATGTATGTTGAAACAAACATCTCATCATTTCGATATGGTTAAAATCAGTTTCTCCTTTTGCGGGTAAACCGATGAAAGAATGAATGACATCATTGATACTCACTTATTCTTTGAAGATGGATAATGTTCGTTTAGTACCATCATGTCAACGATTTAAGTGAATTGTAAAGATGATTGTTTCGAGGATTCGGGAGCCTTAATAAAATTTACATCAATGTTTTAAGGGGGATGATGATAATGGAGAAAAAGAAAAGTGAGTTTTTGGGATGGATGAAGGCGATCATTATTGCAATTTTATTAGCTGCTTTTGTTCGACACTTCATATTTGCGCCGATTATAGTAGAAGGAGAATCCATGATGCCTACACTACACGATCAAGATCGTATGATTGTAAACAAAATAAAATATTCTTTTGTAAAACCGAAAAGGTTTGATATTATTGTGTTCCATACAAAAGAAAAAAAGGATTACATAAAACGTATAATTGGGTTACCTGGAGATCGTATCGAGTATAAAAATGATATTTTATATATAAACGGGAAAGCGTATAAAGAACCTTATCTAGATGAATACAAAAAACAAAACAAGTTTGATGGTCCCCTTACGGAATCGTTTACTCTAAAGGATACTCCAATCGGTAGAAACACTGTTCCTGAAGGCTATTTATTTGTAATGGGTGATAATAGAAGATATAGTAAAGACAGTCGTCATATTGGGGCCATTCCGATGAATGATGTTGTTGGCCAGGCAAACATAATTTATTGGCCTTTTAAACATATCCGAATAGTAAAATAAGCATTTCAAAAAGGCTTTACGGCTTTTCAGTAAAACAACTGAAAAGTACCAATAAATTTATTTTAAAATTAAATCGTAGTTATCAACACTGATAGCCTCACATTTCGCACCCTCCCAACGAAAATCGGGAGGATTTTTTCGTTCCGATGTCGAATGAATCCTTGACACACAAGGAAAGTGAAGGAGTTTTTCTCTCATGAACGTTCAAGTCAAAAAGGTCTATCGTAATGATTATTTGAATATAATAAGTGCCCTATTCAAGAAACTGGGCCTGCCCCAATTGATTGACCATCTCGTTCCCGTTGATCCACAGTGCCAGACTCGAGTCAGCGATGCCGTTCAGGCCATCCTCTACAATCTGTTTGACGGCCGGCAAGCCCTCGTTCACGTGGAACGATGGGCTCAGGAGATCGATCTAGAGAAACTCATCCGTCCCGGTCTCCATCCTTCCTGGTTGAACGACGATGCCTTGGCTCGTCATCTCGACCGCTTGTATGAGGCCGACATTCACAAGGTGATCAGCACTTGCTTGATTCACATTTATCGCAAAGAAGGCCTTTCCCTCCGAGCCTTTCACGCCGATACGACGGACAAGACGGTTTACGGCGCGTATGAATCGGCCTCATTAGAGGCTTTGCAGATCACACATGGCTATAACCGCCATCATCGTTGGCAAAAACAGATCGGCTTCGGACTGGTCGGCAACGAGGACGGCATCCCGTTTTACGGCGATGTGCACGACGGCAACCTGCCTGACAAAACGTGGAATCCGGAGGTGCTGTCCCGTGTCCACGAACAGCTCAAACAAGCCAAGATGGAAGACGAATGGATTTACGTGGCCGATTCCGCCGCGATGACAAAAGACACTCTGGCGCAAACCAAAGCGGCCAACGCCTTTTTGATCACCCGAGGCCCTTCGTCGCTTCGGATCGTGAAACGGGCATTAGCGGAGGCCGATTCGCCTCACATCCCGTGGAGCGAACCCTTTACCCTGGCGGAGAGAAACGGCGCCACGTACCGGGTATGGGAAACATCCTCCACCTATGAAGGCCACCCCGTTCGGCTGATCGTCGTCGAATCGAGTGCGCTCGACCAGCGAAAAGGAAAGACGCTCGAAAAAGAACGAACCAAAGAAGCGGAGCTTCTTCGCGAGGAACAAGCCCATTGGGAGCGCCACCCTTTCTCCTGCCGGGAAGATGCCGAACAAGCCTTGGCGTCCCTCAAGACGTCCCTTCGCCCCCGGTTTCATCGGGTTGAGGCCGCGGTCGAAGAGATCGTACGCCCGAAAAAACGGCGCGGACGGCCGAAAAAAGGGGCGGAACCCGAGGTGGAGACGCTGTATTTCTTGCACCTTGACGTCGAATTCGACCAAGACGCGTGGGAACAGGCGAGACGGAAAGCGTCCCGGTTTGTCCTTGTCACGACCGTTCCGAAGGAATGGAAGGGCCAACCCATGGATGCCCAAGAG
Source organism: Geobacillus proteiniphilus (assembly GCF_001908025.1). GTDB lineage: Bacteria > Bacillota > Bacilli > Bacillales > Anoxybacillaceae > Geobacillus > Geobacillus proteiniphilus. Next base: position 518 of record NZ_MQMG01000084.1, on the reverse strand, counting down.
ATCTTGAAGCTGTATAAAGGGCAGATCTCGGTGGAAATGAACTTCGCTTTTTTGAAAGATCCGTTTTTCACGGATGAGATTTACGTCAAAAAACCAGAACGGGTCGCAGTATTAGGCTATTTGTTTCTGTTGGCCTTGGCTATTTACCGCGTTTTTCAGCGCCGAGTGCGTCAGTTTATTACTCCAGAACACCCGTTGAAGGGTCCTGGAGGCCGCAAGCTGACCCGGCCGACGGGACAGGCGATTTTTCAGCTGTTTCAATATGTGAACGTCGTCCTGTTCAAGCTGCCGGATGGGCGCATCCAACGCTCACTGGATCGCTCCCTTACCCCTGATCAGCGAAGGATTCTGCAGGGGTTGGGGCTGGATGAGAGCATTTACGTGTAACGTCATACGGAACGACCAGCGATGGTAAAAAAAGGATTGCCATCGCTCGTTGTGTTGGTCAAAAAGTTATTCTGAAAAACTAAATAAAAAATCCTTTGTTTTGACCTTGTTAGGGTGCGAAATGTGAGGAT
>NZ_MQMG01000083.1 GCF_001908025.1 Geobacillus proteiniphilus | reverse complement strand
ATTCAAACACTTTTCCGTACAGGGTCTAAGCCACCATTAAGCATAACGTCCTGTTGAACTGTTTGCGCCTACTCTTCATTATGGGAAGAAAAGGGGGATTTTCATGCCCGGGTGGAGAGCAAAAATTGCTCATGGAACTTTTCTGTAAAAAACTTGAGGATAACGTCATACGGGAACTTGAAGAAGAATTTACAAAAGATGTGCTGATATTCGAAAGGACAGCTCACTGCTGTCCTTTTTATACCCTTAAATCGCCATGTTGCAAGTCCGATTTTTCCACCTGAACGGTTGTCATCATCCTCCTTCCATTCATTATGAGCTAAATAACCCATTTTCATGAAAAAACATTTCCTAAACTTGACAAAAAAATGAATATAAAATATGATACATACATATGAACATATGCTCATATATAATAAATAAAGTGAGGGGAATCATCATGAAGATGGAAGACCATTCTTTCTTAAAATCTGAAACCATTGAAAATGTATCGCGAATATTTAAGGTATTAGCCGATCCAACACGAATCAAAATTCTTTATTTGTTATCGCAAGAAGAGTGCAATGTCAATCACATTGCAGAAGTGTTGGAAATGTCTCAATCAGCCGTTTCCCATCAACTTAGTATGTTACGAAATCTGAGACTGGTTAAGTATCGCCGTGAAGGAAAAACACTGTTTTACTCCTGCGATGACGAACATGTTATTTCATTATTAAAACAAGCCATTGACCATTCTGAACATCATTAAGGAGGTATTTTATCATGCATCATCATCACCACCATCATTCTCACGACCACCATGGTCATCACCATCACCACGGACATCACCATGATCACAGTAGAGAAGGAAATAAAAAAGGGCTTACAATTGCCCTTCTCATTACCGCTGGAATTATGTTGTTAGAGTTTTTCGGAGGTTTAATCACAAACAGCCTAGCCCTTCTTTCTGACTCTGGTCATATGCTTAGTGATGCTAGTTCACTTGTTCTTAGCTTAGTGGCAATTTGGTTTGCCACCAAACCAGCTTCCCCCAATAAAACGTATGGCTTTTATCGTTTTGAAATCTTAGCCGCTTTGTTTAATGGAGTTACCTTGTTTGTTATCGCTGGATTTATTATTTGGGAAGCAATTGAACGTTTTTACAATCCTCCAACCGTGGCTAGCGGCTCTATGATGCTGATTGCGTCCATTGGACTTTTTGCCAATCTTTTAAGTGCCTGGGCGTTAATGAAAAAAGGGGATGTAAAAAATAATGTCAATCTGCGTAGTGCCTATCTTCATGTGATCGGTGACGCTTTGGGTTCCGTAGGTGCTATCATCGCTGGGCTTGTCATGTGGCTCTTTAGTTGGTATGTCGCTGACCCCATTATTTCCATTTTGGTTGCCTTATTAATCTTGAAAGGCGCTTGGGGAGTGATTAAACATACGGTTCACATTTTGATGGAAGGAACGCCAATTACCATTGACCAAAATGAAGTGAAAAAAGCCTTAGAAAGTATTGAAGGAGTGATTAACGTTCACGACCTTCATATTTGGACAATTACTTCAGGGTTAGACTCATTAAGTTGCCATATTTTGATTGAAGATCATCAAGACAGCCAAAAGGTTTTACAAGAAGCGATCCATTTTATTGAGGACCACTTTAAAATTCAGCATGCAACCATTCAAATTGAAACCTCTCAAATCCATCACGGGGAAATGAAAGTTTAATCCTTTTCAGAAGAGAGGTGATAAAATGCAACACATCGTTGATGTTCTGGTTATCGGTGCTAGTCAGGCAGGACTAGCGATGGGATATTATCTGAAACAAAATAATATATTGTTTGCCATTGTTGGCAAGGAAAATCGAATCGGAGATGTTTGGAGAAACCGATATGATTCCTTAGTTCTTTTTACTCCTCGCTGGTTCAGTTCTTTGCCAGGAATGGCTTTAAAGGGTGACCCGAACGGATATCCAACCAAGGATGAAATTGCCGATTATTTAGAGGATTATGCTCAAAAATTTGAATTACCTATTCATCTGAACACAGAAGTCATTTCCCTTCAAAAAGAAGATGAGATTTTTAAAGTTACAACCAATAATGGTAATTATGTGGCAGAGAAAGTGGTTGTAGCAACGGGTCCTTTCCAAAAGCCATACATTCCACCATTTGCAGAAAGCTTATCCGATAAAGTGTATCAAGTGCATACATCCCGTTATTTGAATCCATCTCAATTACAAGAAGGCTCTGTTTTGGTAGTCGGTGCGGGAAATTCAGGGGCACAAATTGCTGTTGAATTGTCCGAAGACAGAGAAGTTTATTTATCTGTAGGTCATAAAATGAAGTTCTTTCCACTTGAAATAATGGGTAAAAGTATTTTCTGGTGGTTTAAAAAATTAGGTTTATTAAATGTCCATATCAACAGCTCGTTAGGTCAGTTTATCAGTAAGCAAAGTGACCCTATTTTCGGTAAAGAACTGAAACATTTAATACAAGAAGGCAAAATTAAAATTAAACCCAGAACAGAAAGTATTTTAGGAGATGTTATTTCTTTTGCAGATAACAGTCAAATTCAAGTTCAAAATGTCATTTGGGCAACTGGATTTTATTCTGATTACAGTTGGATTCAAATTCCGAATGTTTTAGACCATAGAGGAAAGCCCATTCACCAAAGAGGGGTAACTTCTGTGAAAGGATTGTACTTCTTGGGATTGCCGTGGCAGTATCGAAGGGGATCTGCTCTTATTGGAGGAGTGGGTGCCGATGCAGAGTATTTGATAAATGATATTTTAAACCATTGAAGGTGCTTGCAATGTTGTGGTTAGAACTTTTTATAGCCCTTCTAAGCTTAGCGTAAGTGGGAGAGTATTCATTCAAACATAAGCTTCAAATATCATTAAATGGTTTGAACAAGGTCAGTACCTTGTTCAATATTTTAGCGATCTTAAACTAACAAACGATAAAAGTTTCCATTGACTAAAAAAGTTTCTGATGTACAATTTATTTAGGCAACATTTTCTTTGCTCTTACATATATCTAATTCTAAGTTGTAGGAGCAAATTTTTTTACCCCAAAAGTTTCCTTAATGCAAAATATTTAGCGAAAACCAATCATGAGGTGATCATCATGAGTGAAAATATAAAAAAACTGCCGTTAGTCGTTGAGGAAGGTTGGAGAAAGAAACGGACACAACCAACATTGCCCGAAGTATATAGAAGTTTGCGTATACCAAAAACGGGTTCTTGGATGAAAAAGTTTCTTGCGTTTGCTGGACCAGGATACTTAGTTGCCGTGGGGTATATGGACCCGGGAAACTGGGCGACTGATATCGCAGGAGGTTCCCAGTTCGGATACACGTTGCTTTCCGTTATTTTGCTTTCCAATTTAATGGCAATATTGCTTCAAGCATTGGCTGGCAAGTTGGGAATTGTAACGGGAAGGGATTTAGCCAAGCTTGTCGCGACCATTACAGCAAGCCTGTAGCAATGATCTTATGGGTTTTATGCGAGTTGGCAATCGCAGCTTGTGATCTAGCCGAAGTGATCGGTTCGGCAATCGCTTTGAAATTGTTGTTTGGCATTCCGTTAATATATGGAGTGATTATTACAGCTCTGGATGTACTGGTCGTATTGCTATTACAGAATAAAGGGTTTCGTTATATTGAAACGTTGGTAATTGTTTTAATTCTAACCATTGGTGCTTGCTTTGTGACTGAAATCTTTCTTTCTAAGCCAGATGTAGGTGGCATATTGAAGGGATTTGTTCCAAGCCCAGAGATTATTAACAATCCATCCATGCTCTATATTGCAATCGGTATTTTAGGTGCAACCGTAATGCCTCATAATCTTTATCTGCATTCTTCCATTGTGCAGACACGTCAATACGAACAAACCAGCTCGGGTAAACGACAAGCGATCAAATATGCCACTTGGGATTCAACCATTGCACTCTTTTTCGCTTTATTTATTAATGCATCTATCCTTATTGTTTCTGCTGCTACATTCCATAAAGCAGGAATGAAAGATGTTGCGGAGATTGAAGATGCTTATCACTTGCTTGCTCCACTGCTTGGAACAACACTTGGAAGTATTTTATTTGGAGTTGCTTTGTTGGCTTCTGGTCAAAACTCCACATTAACAGGAACCTTAGCTGGTCAAATTGTGATGGAAGGTTTTCTAAACATTCGCCTTCCTGCTTGGTTAAGAAGGCTGATCACTCGATTGATTGCCATTGTCCCAGCCGTTGTTGTAACTGCTCTTTATGGCGAAAGCGGAACGGCTCAATTACTTATTTTGAGCCAAGTTATTCTTTCTTTACAGCTCTCTTTCGCGGTAGTGCCTCTCGTTCAATTCACTAGCGATAAAAAGAAAATGGGCGAGTTCGCAAATCCATTATGGTTGAAAGTTCTTGCTTGGATGGTAGCGATGGTGATTATCAGCTTAAACGCATATTTATTGTTCCAAACATTCTTTGGTTAAGAAATAGTAAACCTCATTATCTTTTTGCGGATAATGAGGTTTATTGTTTTTAGCTAATAGAATTTTTTGATGTAGCTAATTAAATGAAATGCCTGGTAAATATTAGGTTGATTTTTTACATCCAATTCTTTTTTGTTTTTCATTCAAATAAATGTTTGAATAATAAAAGAAATGAGGTATAATATATTCAAACGGAAATTTGAATATGAAAGGGGGATAATGAATGAGTAAGAAAGATACATGTGAAATTTATTGTTATGACGAAGAAAAAGTCAATCGAATACAAGGGGAATTGCAAAAAGAAGATATATCCAGTGTTGTCCTGTTGTTTAAAGCACTGGCAGATGAAAATAGGGCAAAAATTGCCTATTCACTTTGCCAAGATGAAGAGTTATGTGTATGTGATATTGCCAATATCATTGGGGCTTCTGTTGCAACCACTTCCCATCATTTACGGACTCTTTATAAACAAGGGATTGTAAAGTATCGAAAAGAAGGAAAGCTAGCATTTTATTCGCTGGATGATGACCATATTAAGCAGTTAATCATGATTGCGTTAGCACATGATAAAGAGGTGAAAGTCCGTGTCTGAACAACAAGCAAAATTATCTAAATCAGAAGCGAAAACCTACCGTGTTCAAGGATTTACTTGTGCAAACTGTGCGGCAAAGTTTGAAAATAATGTAAAATCATTGCCAGGTGTTCAAGATGCTAAAGTAAACTTTGGAGCATCTAAAATTACCGTTTGGGGTACAACAACCATCGAAGAATTAGAAAAAGCAGGAGCTTTTGAAAACTTAAAGGTTCGGGAAGATAAAGAAAAAGCAGTCAAGCGTGAACCTTTTTGGAAGCAAAAAGAGAACATTAAAGTGTATATTTCCGCCGTTTTGCTTGTGATCAGTTGGTTTTTAGGGAAGCAATACGGAGAAGAGCATATCTTTGCGACAATTGGATATGCTGCAGCAATTTTAATCGGTGGATATTCGTTATTTATAAAAGGTTTCAAAAACCTAGTTCGTTTGAATTTTGATATGAATACGCTGATGACAGTGGCGATTTTAGGAGCTGCAGCGATTGGTGAATGGGGAGAAGGTGCAACGGTTGTTATTCTATTCGCCATTAGCGAAGCCTTAGAGCGTTATTCCATGGATAAAGCTCGTCAATCCATTGAATCGTTGATGGATATTGCTCCAAAAGAAGCATTAATTCGTCGCGGAAATGAAGAAATGATGGTCCCTGTTGACGATATTCAAGTCGGAGATATTATGATCGTAAAGCCTGGTCAGAAATTAGCGATGGATGGAATCGTCATCAAGGGTACATCTACGCTAAATCAGGCTGCCATTACGGGAGAAAGTGTTCCAGTAACCAAAACAGTCGGTGATGAAGTCTTTGCAGGAACATTGAATGAAGAAGGGTTATTGGAAGTAAAAGTTACAAAACGAGTGGAAGATACAACTCTTTCGAAAATCATCCATTTAGTGGAAGAAGCTCAAGCAGAACGAGCACCTTCTCAAGCGTTTGTAGATCGTTTTGCCAAATACTATACACCAGCCATTATCATTTTTGCTCTTTTACTAGCCGTTATTCCTCCATTATTTATGGGTGCTGATTGGAGCGAATGGATTTATCGAGGTCTAGCTGTATTAGTGGTTGGTTGTCCGTGTGCGTTGGTTATTTCCACGCCTGTTTCGATTGTAACTGCCATTGGAAATGCAGCGAAAAACGGTGTGTTAATTAAAGGTGGTATTTATTTAGAGGAAGCAGGAAACTTAAAAGTGATTGCTTTTGATAAAACAGGAACATTAACAAAAGGTATTCCTTCCGTCACCGATGTAGTCACTTATAATGGCAATGAAAATGAACTAATGACCATTACAGCAGCCATTGAAAAAGGCTCACAACATCCACTTGCTTCCGCCATTATAAGAAAAGCAGAAGAAGATGGATTGAATTTTAATGATGTATCGGTTGAAGAATTCCAATCCATTACAGGTAAAGGGGTCAAAGCCAAAGTAAATAACGCAATGTATTATGTCGGAAGTCCAGGTCTTTTTGAAGAACTTCTTCCAAATGGCATCCAATCAGAAATAAAAGAACAAATTACAACCCTTCAAATACAAGGGAAAACGGTCATGGCATTAGGAACGGAAAAAGAAATTCTGGCGTTAATTGCCGTGGCAGACGAAATAAGAGAATCATCCAAAGAGGTTATTCGAAAACTTCATCAAGTCGGTATTGAAAAAACGGTGATGCTGACGGGAGATAACCAAAGAACAGCCGAAGCCATCGGAAAACAAGTCGGTGTTTCCGATATTAAAGCCGATTTACTTCCAGAAGATAAACTGAATTTCATCAAAGAGCTTCGCGACAAGTATCGAAGTGTTGCGATGGTTGGAGATGGTGTGAACGATGCACCAGCTCTTGCAGCTTCAACCGTTGGTGTGGCAATGGGTGGTGCTGGAACCGATACAGCCCTTGAAACAGCCGATATTGCTTTAATGTCTGATGATTTAAGTAAATTGCCATATACGATTAAATTGAGCCGCAAGGCTTTAGCAATTATTAAGCAAAACATTACCTTCTCTTTGGGCATTAAGGTGCTGGCGTTATTGTTAATTGTACCTGGTTGGTTAACGTTATGGTTAGCGATATTTGCGGATATGGGAGCAACATTAATCGTAACATTAAACAGCATGCGATTGCTAAATGTGAAAGAATAATGCAATAGTTGAAGAAGACACACAAAAAGACCGAATTTATTTCGGTCTTTTTGTGTGGTTTAAAAATCAACATTGAAATTTAACAAAGCCCTGATTAAAAACAGTCAAAACTAACAAAACAAATGACCTAAATTTTAGAGATCTTAATTAATTAAATGGGATTTTAATAAAAATGCTTGGCGCTTAAAGCCAAGCATTTCTTATTTTCCTAAAATTACTTAGGTAATGTCATAGGTATAACATTACCAACATATTTTTATTTTAAATAATTTTGAGCGGGGGAGAAGGAGATGGAAGTATATAATGTTCACCAAGCACTAAAAATACTTCAGGAATATTACATTACTGACTCAATTCAAATGGTTACTCGTTGGATCAGAGAAGGAAAGATTAAAGCAGAACGTTCGGCAAATCGAAAGGAGGGTTGGCGAATTTATCACGATGATTTATTCGAGTTTATTGAAGAACAGAGACCAGGTTTGCCTGAAGTAATGGGAGTTTATGAATGGTATGTAGAAAACTCTTTTTCAATGTTGGCGAATGACCATCGTGAAAAGCATAATAAATTGGATTCTGAAGAAGTTAAAGGTGATAGCACTCACTCGGAAGAATTAATGAAACAGCTCATGGAGGAGAAGAATCAATTAGAAAATCAACTCATTAATATGCAGGATGAGTTGAACTTGGTTTACGAGCAAATCACTGAATTAACGGTTAAAGTTCAAAAACTGGAAGAAGAAAATGCTTTTTTAATCGGTTTATATGAGCAAATGGATGAGATGTATCAAGAATTAGAAAAGAAAAATCAACAAGAAAGTAGTAATGAAACACCAAAAACAATGGAACGCAAATTAAAGAAAGAGATGTCTATTGAAGATTTTAAAATGATTTTCGAAAAAGTGATCAAGGGATACAAAAGTGAAACAATAAACTACATACAGCAAGAAAATAAACTAATCAACGAAATATATACGTTGTTTTTCAATGAAGATGGAGAGTTAAAAAACGAGGTTATTGATGATGGAGAATATATTTGTCCATTGACTAAGAAGAAGTATAAAAAAAATTTAAGATCCATGCTTAAAAACGCGATCCGAACCAAATTAGAACAAATCCTGAATTCAGTTGACGAAACAGTGTTAGCTAACGACTCGAGTCGTTAGTCTTTTTTACTTATCAAATAAATAAGGATTTGAAATGGAGTTAACAAACGAACCGAAACAAATAAAAGAAATTTATGACGAGGAGGAGAATCTCTCGTTCTGAAGAATAACAACAAATGGAGACGAGATAAGGCAAGTTTACTTCCGAATTTCACACTTTCGTTTGAATTTGTAAAGATTATGTTAAAGTCGTTTTTTTCTTTTGTTTTATATAAGTATGTAGTTATATACTTATTAAAGGGAAGAGTAAGTATGGTTATACTACCATATCCATTTCGTGGATATGAAAGATGTGACATCATTATTTAGTGTGAGAGGAACAAAATTGCAAATAAAGGGATTTAGGAGTATCATATTTCATTTTCGCTCATATATATAAGTAAATAACTATATAATCATAAAAGAATAGGAGGTGTTTCCATGCAAAAGACAGTAGTGGAAATAGAAAAAGCATCACACGTTTTAAAGTTGCTTGGTGATAAAACACGTTTAACGATCATGGCAATTTTAAAACAACGTGAGTGTTGTGTATGCGAGCTTCTTGAGGTGTTTGACATGAGTCAGCCGGCTATTAGTCAGCATCTTCGCAAGTTAAAAGATGCAGGATTAGTAAAAGAAGATAAGAGGGGACAGTGGATTTATTATTCCCTCAATTCACAAAATGAGTTATATGATTTCATCCAAGATATTCTGCAACAT
>NZ_MQMG01000082.1 GCF_001908025.1 Geobacillus proteiniphilus | reverse complement strand
TTTTCAGGATAGCCTATCTATAAAGTACAAATTCAAAATCGCCCTGCTGCGGCGGAAAAGAAGCAGGTTTTCCCGATGAACTCCATTGCTTTTTCCGCTGCTTCCGTTTTCCTTTTCCAGCAATTACTTGCTCTAACCCTTTTCCCATTAATTTAAAGGCAAAAATGGCAACGATAAAGGCAACACACGGCCCGACAACAATCCATTGGTCAAGCATCATTTCCCGATAGGAAAGACCGATCAAGCCGGACCATTCGTTCGAAAGGGAGAGCGCCACCTTCTCCGGAGGGCCCAACCCATCGGAATCATATATAACTTTTACGCCTCCTAGCAATATTTGAAACGCCCCGAGATGCACAAGCAGCAAGAGCGACTGCACCGTCTGCTGGGTAAACAGCAAAAACAGCCGCGGCCGCATATACGGGAGAACGTGCTTGCGGATGAGCCAAACGTTATCAGCTCCCATCAGCCGGGAAGAAACGACAAATTCATTTTGCAAAAAGACAGCGATATCATTGCCGATGACCAGCATTAACGGCGGAAGCGCAACAGCCGCAAGCACCAATAGTTGTTTTATCAACACTCCCATTCCAGCTCCTTGCTCCTCCAATGGAATGAAAGCAAAAAAGAGCATCGTTAAAAATATCGCCGGCACAAACCGAAAGGCGCGGACGATGGACTCGGCAATAAAACGAAATTTCTGTAAATAAAAAGCATACATGATTCCGCCGACCGTCCCGAACGCCAGCCGCAGCAAACTGACCGCCAATGCGGTGAAAATCGTATATTTCGCCCCATCGATGACCTTCCAAAACACATCTTCGCCTTGGCGATCGACGCCAAACGGATGGGCCCAGCTCGGCGGGTACGGAGGAACGTCAACGAGCCGACCAGCCTCATTGTAGATCTGCTTCGGCGGCTGTGGAATGATGTCTTTCAGCCAATAAGAATATAAAAAACTGGCCAGCAATAGACCGGCCGCGATGATAAACCCTATCGTAAAATAAACGTTGCGGAATGCGCGCATCACGCTACCCCCCTCTCGATTCCCGTCAAATAAGCAATCACTCGTTTCCCGGCCACATCAATGATGTAAAACGGCAAAAACAGCATGGCAAGACCGATAGCCACTACTTCCGGCGTATGGAGCTGCTCATACAAAAACCGGAACAATCCGTGCATATTAAACAAATATTCCGCCACTAACAAGTTCGACAGCATAAACCAAAACAAATATTGGACGTTAGAAAACACGGTGATCAGCGCGTTGCGGAACATATGGCGCCATAGCACTGCCGTTTTTGACAATCCTTTCGCTAGCGCATATTCGACGTATGGCTTGTCTTTTTCCTCCGTAAACGCAAGAAATGTCATTTGGAACAGCAGAATGGAAGGCAAAATGGAAATCATGACAATCGGCAGCACGTATACATTGTCAAAACCGGCAACAGGATTGACAATAAGCAAATCTGTCTTTTTAAACACCCAGATGACAAACAGTTGCGTAGAAAAAATAAAAATAACATCGGGGATCGACTCAAGAAAAAACGCGATTCCTTTAACCATTTTTTGCAGCGGACGCGGAAGCAAAAAGCAGATGTAGGCTCCCGTAACGGCTATAAGGAAGGAAACAGCCAGCGCCCCCCATAAAATAATAAGGGAATAGGCATACGGCTCCATCATCGTTGAGAGCAGGGGAGCATTGTGCCATTGCGAGAGCGAAACCGTTATATCACGAATAGAAAAAAAGCTCCAAAACAGCTGCTGAAATTGCTGCCAAAATACCGTGACCATTTGCGGGCTCGGAAACAAGGAATAGCTTTGCGCAAACGCGATAATCGCCATAATCGTGAAAATGGTAAGCAACAAATCCGCCAGCACCGTCAAGGCGAGTTTCCATTTCTTCATAAGGCTGATCCCCCTCCTTCGGAGCATGGGCAACCGATTGCTTGATGTTCCTTTCGGCTGTAAGCTGCCAGTGCTTGCATTTTAATAAGATGGTGCCGGGGGAGGCAATGTTTCTGCTAACATGGATTGCTGTCCTCCCATTCCATCGCCTATTTTCAAGATGCGGTCATACATTTTAATTCCTACATAGGTTTGTCCGTCTGTTTGATATTCTACTCTGCCCGACGAGTCTTTTTTGATAAGCTCTCCCTTTTCACCATACTTCTCTTTTACGTGCTTCGGCTGCAGTTCTGGCAAAAACATCACATCCAGCTCATATTCCTTAGCTCGCTCCGGTCTTTTCGCGCTCCATGAATAACTTCCGTCTTCCCCAACGTTTACTTTTTCCTCGAGTACCTGTTTGCCCCCCTCGATTTCTTTCATCACAATTTGCACGACGGCGCCTTTTGGCAGATTGCTGTTTCCGCTTAGCACCACTAGGTCACCGATTGTTTTGACCGCACCACCTAATTTTACCGTTTGCTCCACTTTCGGTTTGGCACAGCCAACTAGCACCAATAGCAACAACAACGTAAGGACCACCGTCATTCGGATATCCTTCATAAAAACCCTCCTTATATGTATGTATAAGCATCTTTCAATAAAGAGGTTCATCACCGAAAGATGTACTTGACTTTTAGGAAGAAGCATGGTAGTGTCCCTTCCAACTTAACAAAAATAACCAAAAATGGAAACCTATCTTTTTTTTACATCTTCATCATGAAAAACTTTTTTGTCAAGTACATTTTGTGGTGGAGATCCATTTTCTATAAATCATACCATATTTTTATCTTGATAAACTCCTTATATTATGAAATTTTTGTTACTATTCCAATTTATCCCTTTGCGAAGCCTTGCTTTATCAACTGTATAGGGTTCCTACTTTTTTCTGGTAAATGATGACCTATCATGAACTGCACTCCAATTGTTAGACACCACTAACCAATGGAGGCGCAGTTTTTATATGACTAAATAAGTTTAGAAACTCAATTAGCTGCAGTAGGGCTTATCTTGAAGGGGGAATTTTATTCCCGCTATATTTGGATTTTATCCGGCTTTAGCAGATTCCTTCTTCTATGACTAGTTTGGCGACATGAAGGTCTCCTCTTTTAGTTCCAAATAAAAAATCGAGAAAAGCACCTTTAGGTACCTTTCTCGATTCCCTTCAATCCTATTTCCTTCTCCCTAATTGGAATCCCATCCTCGTTGCCAATCAAACTGAATTGAATTTGTTTCGCTTCGATACGATCGCGAGTATAAGGCTTTTTTTGTCATTCAACAACAGTCTTGTTAAGTGACAAAAAAGTTGTATACTGAAAAGTCCATTGAAAAAGCAAAACACCGTTCAGAGACATGAACGGTGTAACAAAAAAGTTGTATACTCATTTTACAATTTTTTGAATCAGCCGATTAAAAAGTGACAAAATTGTTGTATACTCAATTTCCTTTATCTGGATTTTAAAACTTCCTTCAAAAGCTCTATTGCACTTTCTTCAGTTGGATCATTTGTTCCAAGTTCTCCATGGAAGGCTTTGTTAAGGATAGATTGGCGTAGTGAATCTATTTCCCCTTCTAATGTCTCTATTTTACTAATTTCGACTTCTTTAACATACAACTTATCCAATAACTCAACAATTTTGTCTTGTTCTCTTTTTGGGGGTAATGGAAATAAATAATTTTCTAAAAATGATTTTGGTACACGTTGTTGACCTACTGCGCCTGTCATTTCTTTTTTAGCTTCCATCCTAAATTTTTTAGATCGAAGTAAATAATATATTAACTTGATGTTAATATAAGAGTTTGTTCTAATTACATGAAACTCTGTTGATCCAAATCCAAACCCATTTATTAAATTTTGCGCAATAGCTGTTTTTCCATTTTCCATACATGGAGTTATTTTGGCAAAAAGAATGTCATTCTCAAGGAAAAATGTATAACCTTTCTTTACTTTAGCATATTCCCTAATTTCTGGATTTTCTATTTCACCAGTTTTATCACTTATAGAAGTCATAGGAATAAATGTGCAAATTTGATCATCTTCTATATCCGCTAACTTCTTCTTAGGTGGGTTAATATCGACAATATCACCTAATCTAACCCATCTCCAATTTTGAGGGATTTGATAAGGTGGATTAATTTCGTGTTCATCTTTTTTGTTGCTTTTTTTATAGACCTTTTGAATTTCTTTAAAAATATCATCAGCTTTTTCAGTCATTGAGTTCTTAGATCGCCATTTTTTAGTTAGCTCTCCTCGAAATGCCTTGTCTAAAATGCTTTCCCAGCGAAGTTCAAACGACCCTTTTACTTCTTCAATCAACCGCTTTGCTTCATCAAGCTTAGCAAAAAGCCGCTCGACCTTCTCAGCAATGCGTTTTTGTTCGTTTAAGGGAGCTAAAGGCACCTCTATTTCCTTTAGCCTACTCGCTTTTATCCCAGAAACAGTAGTTCCAGTAGCGTTACTTTTAATTAGAGCTTGCATTTGTGGACTCATTAAACAATATTTAAAGAAAGTCTTTTCAAGTGGCTGATAAGGGGAGATTGTGATAATCCTTTGAGCGAGCGCAATTTTCTCATTAATATCTAATTGAGCCACATTCCCTAGAGGTGCTTCGGTTGTAAATAATATATCACCCACATTTGGAATCCCTCTAGTCATCCATGAATCATAATCTTTTTCACTAATAAATTCTTTAGGTTCGTCTTGAATATAACCCATCCTGACGTTTTTAGCGGTGATTAGTCTTATACCTGATTCAGTTTTTTTAGGTGTCTTACCTCGATAGTCAATAAACCTAGTAATACTACCTAGTCTCACCCATACCCAATTCTCCGGCACTGGATACGGCTGTTCTTCTTCAGGTACTAACGCTTCTTCGAGTAGTTCTTCGATAGACTTTTGTTTCTTTTTGCTCATTTTTCAAGCACCTCAGATGTTTCTGCCACTTTTAGTATTTCTTTAGAAGTCATTTGGTAGCTATTAGGTTGTTCGACAGCTTTTAATTCGGCAATGACTTCGTTTAATAAAGAGATAGCTATTTCTAATTTTTCCACCGCTTCTTCTGCGGAGTCAATTGGGTCTGGCAAGTTTTCGTAGACGGACAGGGATTCATCAGCAATTAGACCAATATCTAAGCTATCGCCATTTTTCGCAATTTCTTCACGAGTAAAGACATTCCAGCGCTCATCTTTGACTTTACGGCGGTCTTCTGCTGTGTAAGCTTTAATAAATCCTTCAAAATGTTCTTTAGTTAGCGGATTCCGCTTACCGAAGGAAGGCATGTTTGTACGTAAATCGTACACCCATACTTCTTTCGTATTGCCGACATCTGTTTTCCCGCGAGTAAAGAATAAGACGTTCGTTTTCACTCCTTGGGCATAAAAAATCCCTGTCGGCAAGCGTAAAATGGTATGCAAATTACATTTGTCCATTAAGTCACGACGAATGTCAGCACCAACTCCACCTTCAAACAATACGTTATCAGGCAAAATAACCGCAGCACGGGCTTTCCCGTTTGGTTTCAGCGCTCGATAAATATGCTGCAGGAAATTTAGCTGTTTGTTCGATGTCTTAAAGGTAAAGTCAGTTCGTGTTGCCTGCTCGCCGCCTTTTTTTGTTCCAAAAGGCGGATTCGTCAAAATCACATCATAATTTTTCAAACTTTCACCAAGTGATGAGAGGGTATCACCTAACAGGATTTCTCCATGAATATCATGAAGCAACGCATTCATGATCGCTAAGCGATGCGTATCTCTTACAAGCTCCACTCCCGAGAAAGCTTTATATTTTTGGAACTCTATTTCTTCTTGTGACAAATCAAAATAATCATCCGTTTGCTCACGAACATGACGGTCCGCCGCGATCATAAAGCCGAATGTCCCCGCAGCAGGGTCATGGCAGCGCTCGCCCGGCTTCGGATTGACCAGTTTTACAATGACATCAATGAGGACGCGAGGCGTAAAATATTGCCCCGCTCCCGATTTGACTTCACTCGCGTTCTTTTCTAACAGTCCTTCGTACAAATCACCTAAACCTTCTTGTTTCGCGTTATACCAATCTAAGTTATTGATGGATTGAATAATTTTTTCTAGGTTCTTTGGTTCTCTAATATTCGATGTCGCGTCCGTATAAATTTGCTTTAATAATTCATTTTCCTCTTTTCCTAAATCAAGTAACAACTGTTGATAATGCTCTTTTAGTTCAATCCCGTCTTTTTCTACTAACGAATCCCAGCGATATTTTTCTGGAATGATATATTCTTGACCAGTTTCTTTCATCATTTTTAAGAACAGCAAATACGTTAACTCTGTCACATATTGGTGATAGGTAATGCCGTCATCACGAAGCACGTTACATAAATTCCATAGCTTTTGGACGATTTCTCTGTTGTTCATCTACGCTTGCTCCTTCTTAGAATGATAGTTGTATAAGTTGTAATTAATTTCCCGAACGATGTGAGCTAATTGTCCGTCGAAAATTTTATTTAATTGTTTAAAGCCTCCGTGGCTTTTAAATGGCTCATATTCAAACGCTTTTTCCGGATCTGGATGAAGAACATATTCTTGCAGTAATTGCTTTTCAATGCGTTCGAGCCATTTCTTTTGCACCGGCGGCCATGCTTTCATTTGGTAAATTTTTTTCATGGCGTTTTTAATTCGTTCTTCATGGCTAATGAGCGGATCGCCTAATGCTTGCTGGCGAATGAAGGCGATGATGTCCGCCGCGATGTCTTCGTTTTTCGCCTCCCGCCATGCCGCTTGCAGTTTTTTCTCGGAAAAGCCTTTTTGGTCCAATTCGAGCAGCAGTTTTTTCAGTTCTTCTCTCGTTAATTCGGTTGGACGTTGACAAACAATCATTAAAGCTGGGATTTTGTTCATATTGTTGCGAATAAATTCACCGAACGATTGCAAATAGTCATCTGGCTTTTCCGCATTTCCGTATCCGCGTTTTACCGCAATCAACTTATCTTCATGTTTAGAAATATATTGCTTATTTTCCCGGTAGCGATTTTCATCCATATAGCGGAACATCGACTTGTACTCTTTTAATTGTACAGGTAATTCATCCGGCTGCAAGGCTTTTACCCAATCGATAAACTCATCGACCGTTTTGCCCCCGGACAGCACTTTAAAGTCTTGGTGCTGCCTATCGGACCATTTCCGCTTTTTCCGCTGGATTTTGGCAATAATTTGTTCTTTTTGATATTGAAGATGTTCCGTTTTTTCTAGTCCCTCTAATTCTTCGACTAATTGAGTCAGCGAAATATTCGGACGCGTTACAACCGGCTTCATGCTTGTATATGGTTTTAAAGATTCATAAATCCCAACCGCATCAAAAATTTTAAAATGGTCTTTTTGGATTTCTTCGCATCTTCTCGTTGCGCGTCCTAACATTTGTTCATACAGAATGCGCGAGCGAACACGCCGTAAGAAGACAAGATTCGTAATCGCCGGCACGTCCACACCCGTCGTCAGCAAATCAACCGTAACGACAATTGTTGGATATTTTTCGTTTTTAAAACGGCGGATCGCACCAGAAGGATCTTTAATCGAACCGGTAATTTTCATCACCGCGTTGTCTTCGACTTCACCGTATAGTTTTTCGAACTCTTCTTTTAAAAGGCGAACGACTAAGTCAGCATGATCATCAGTGGCAGCAAAAATTAACGTTTTTCCTTCATCATCCGGAGAAATATATTTCGTCAATTCACGAATGATGACACGATTAAAGCTTTCCGTAATGACTTTTGTGTTAAACTGAGACACATCAATATTGACTTCGTCTTCTAAATACTCTTGAGAAATCGTTCCTGTCACCGTGTCATACACATCGACCGTTTCCCCTTTCGCCCACGTAATCCCTTCTTTTTTCAACACCGTTTCAAATTGATACGGGGGTTCATGGTCGACTAAATAGCCATCCACTACCGCTTCCCGATAAGAATACGTGAAGACAGGCGGACCAAAGATCTCCGTCGTATGAAGTGCCGGCGTCGCCGTCAATCCGATGCGGACGGCATCAAAATAATCGAGCACTTTGCGGTATTTGCTGACATAGTCTTGATGATCTCTAAATTGCAGTTCCACCT
Organism: Geobacillus proteiniphilus; assembly: GCF_001908025.1. Lineage (GTDB taxonomy): Bacteria > Bacillota > Bacilli > Bacillales > Anoxybacillaceae > Geobacillus > Geobacillus proteiniphilus. Next base: position 1,675 of record NZ_MQMG01000082.1, on the reverse strand, counting down.
CATCCATTTCTTTATCTAACGTATAACCGCGATGGGCTTCGTCCACAATAATGCAGTCATACTGATCCACAGGCGGGATGTCTTCCGAGCGGTCGTTATAAAAAATTCGTTTTAACATTCCTTGTACGGTAGCGATATGCACTTTCGTTTCGTCATCTGGTTTTTGATCGTATAACGATTGTAAGCTATAAATTTCGGTGAACGTATGAAAACTTTCCATCTTGCTTTCTTTAAAAGCACTTTCTGCTTGTTCCGCTAGCGCTTTTCGGTCGACAAGGAATAAAATTCGATGAAAACGCTTTGCTTTGAGCAATCGGTAAATGAGACCAATTGCCATTCTCGTTTTCCCTGTTCCGGTTGCCATTGCGATTAAAATACTGCGTTTTTTCTCTTCCAGTGCTTTTTCAACAGCTTGAATGGCTTTCACTTGGTAAGGTCTTAATTTCAGATAATCAAATTTTTCATCACGCAAAAATTGTTCCGAACGTTCGACATCTTGCTCTAACAATTTTTTTAACCCGCGAGGAGTGTACCAGCCTTGCAGCGGGCGTGGATGGTTCGTCGATTTTCGGGCATCTAAAAACCAAATGCCTGATTTTTGCTCTAACTGTTTTAGATATGGTCTCCCATTTGTCGCAAAGAGAAATGGAACAAAGTAATCTCCCCACGGCTCATGGATCACTTCATTACCATGTCGAACGACTAATTTTGCATATTCTTTTGCTTGTTCAATGTCGGATGGAATATCTTTGCTGGCGCGTTTCGCCTCAATGATTCCCACTAGTTCAAGGCCAATAAATAGCGCGTAATCAGCGTAACCGCGTTTTAAAGGCCATTCCGCAATTGCCATGTTTCGCCCCTTTTCCGGACGAACTCCTTTGGAGAACCGTAACTTTTCAGAGTCAGCCTCCCATCCAGCATCTCGTAATTGTTGGTCAATAAGAATACGGGTTTCTGCCTCCGTCAATTCAAAGTTAGCGATGGCACGTTGAGAAAATTCACGTCGTTTTTGCTTTTCTTCACTGCTAATATATAGCTGTTCTTTCCGTATCTTTTCAAGCTCTATTTCCAATTGAGCAAGCTTTTCTTCGTATGACTTAACTACATGATCCAACTCATCTGCTGATATAGATGTTTGTGGTGTCGGTTCGATATACTCTGGAGCTTGGAATGACCAATCGCCATACACTTCCATAAACCAAACTGCAATTCGGAACGCCATATGCAATAAAGCTTTTGCTTCGTTTACTTCTCCATAACTCGGATTATGTACCGCTTCATTCCCTTTCAACCGAATGACCGTAAATAAGTCATATATTTCTTTCGGGATAATTTGCTCGTAAAACAGAACTCTTAGACGTTCTTGCTGATCAGTTCCACGTTCTTCCCTAATTTCTTCTAAAGCTAAAATATATTTTGTAATCGTTTCTGCAAATTTTCTTAACTCACTAATCGTCACGTTTGGATTTTGATATACATTTCGTTCCGCCGTTTCCCCAACACGGGCGAGAACTTCCCACTTATCTTTTAAGAATTCGAAGTTGCTTGATATCATGTTTATCCCCCACTATGATTCAATTCCTCCAATAAATAACCGCTCTAATTACCAGCCCATTATTAAGAAACATCATTCCTTATTACATGAATAATAGTCTAATTAAATGTTATTAAATAT
>NZ_MQMG01000081.1 GCF_001908025.1 Geobacillus proteiniphilus | reverse complement strand
CCCTCGTTCACGTGGAACGATGGGCTCAGGAGGTCGATTGTGAGAAACTCATCCGTCCCGGTCTCCATCCTTCCTGGTTGAACGACGATGCCTTGGCTCGTCATCTCGACCGCTTGTATGAGGCCGACATTCACAAGGTGATCAGCACTTGCTTGATTCACATTTATCGCAAAGAAGGCCTTTCCCTCCGAGCCTTTCACGCCGATACGACGGACAAGACAGTTTACGGCGCGTATGAATCGGCCTCATTAGAGGCTTTGCAGATCACACATGGCTATAACCGCCATCATCGTTGGCAAAAACAGATCGGCTTCGGACTGGTCGGCAACGAGGACGGCATCCCGTTTTACGGCGATGTGCACGACGGCAACCTGCCTGACAAAACGTGGAATCCGGAGGTGCTGTCCCGTGTCCACGAACAGCTCAAACAAGCCAAGATGGAAGACGAATGGATTTACGTGGCCGATTCCGCCGCGATGACAAAAGACACTCTGGCGCAAACCAAAGCGGCCAACGCCTTTTTGATCACCCGAGGCCCTTCGTCGCTTCGGATCGTGAAATGGGCATTAGCGGAGGCCGATTCGCCTCACATCCCGTGGAGCGAACCCTTTACCCTGGCGGAGAGAAACGGCGCCACGTACCGGGTATGGGAAACATCCTCCACCTATGAAGGCCACCCCGTTCGGCTGATCGTCGTCGAATCGAGTGCGCTCGACCAGCGAAAAGGAAAGACGCTCGAAAAAGAACGAACCAAAGAAGCGGAGCTTCTTCGCGAGGAACAAGCCCATTGGGAGCGCCACCCTTTCTCGTGCCGGGAAGACGCTGAACAAGCCTTGGCGTCCCTCAAGACGTCCCTTCGCCCACGGTTTCATCAGGTCAAGGCCGCGGTCGAAGAGATCGTACGCCCGAAAAAACGGCGCGGACGGCCGAAAAAAGGGGCGGAACCCGAGATGGAGACGCGGTATCTCTTGCGCCTTGACGTCGAATTCGACCAAAACGCGTGGGAACAGGCAAGACGGAAAGCGTCCCGGTTTGTCCTCGTCACGACCGTTCCGGAGGAATGGAAGGGCCAACAAATGGATGCCCAAGAGATCTTGAAGCTATATAAAGGGCAGATCTCGGTGGAAATGAACTTCGCTTTTTTGAAAGACCCTTTTTTCACGGATGAGATCTATGTCAAAAAGCCAGAACGAGTTGCGGTATTGGGCTATTTGTTTCTCTTGGCCTTGGCCATTTACCGCGTCTTTCAGCGCCGGGTGCGCCAGTTCATCACACCCGAACACCCATTAAAGGGCGCCGGAGGCCGCAAGCTGACCCGACCGACGGGGCAGGCGATTTTCCAGCTGTTTCAATATGTGAACGTCGTCCTCCTGGAGCTGCCGGATGGACGCATCCAACGCTCACTGGATCGCTCCCTCACCCCTGAACAACGAAGGATTCTGCAGGGGTTGGGGCTGGATGAGAGCATTTACGTGTAACGTCATACGGAACGACCAGCGATGGTAAAAAAAGGATAGCCATCGCTCGTCGTGTTGGTCAAAAAGTTATTCTGAAAAACTAAATAAAAAATCCTTTGTTTTGACCTTGTTAGGGTGCGAAATGTGAGGTGTTCGGTTTTTAGGCGGATCATTTCGTGAAATCGCGGTGTATATGTTAGAGTGGAAATAAGCGATCCTGATTCCTGTTGGAAAGAGCGTCCATGAGCAAGGGGGAACGGAAGAGTGAAACAGAGGCGGTCCGTCATGCATCACATTGGCGTCGGGTTCATCATCGCATCGTTCGTCGTTTGGGTCATTCCGCCCATCGCGCCATTTTTACCGTTTTCGACTGCGGCCAAAGCGTCGATCGTTGCGGTTGCCATTGTGGCGGCGGAAATCATGTTTTGGATCGGGGCGCTGTTGGTTGGAAAGGAAGCGGCGTCGAAGCTGAAGAAGTATTGGGATCTGAAACATTGGCGAATAAAACGGCGGTTGTCGGATCAAACCAATGATGGCGAACAATTCCAAGACGGATCGCGAGAGATGACAACGATGAAGAAATGAGGTGGTTGCATGCGACGGAGCACAGTTGCGCTTCTCATAGCCGTTGCCGCCCTGTCCGGAGTGCTTTGGCTTGGCGGCCTGGCATTGGCGGTGCAAGACCAGTTTTTTTCGGCCGCCAAGCCGCCGACGAAAGAACAACGGCCGCCGACGGCTGAAACAAGGCAACATGACGAGAAAATGGATATTGTTGCTCTTGGCGATTCGTTGACGAGAGGAACGGGCGATGAAAGCGGAAAAGGGTATGTCGGCTATATGGTCGATGCGCTTCGCCGGCAAACGGACAAACCGATCCGTGTGACGAACTTGGCCATCCGCGGCCTTCGCTCTGACGGACTGCTTCGCCAGCTTGGCCAGCCTGAGATTCAGCGGCAAGTCGCCATGGCGGATCTTATTGTGATGACCATCGGCGGCAACGACTTGTTTCAAGGCGGGGAAGCGTTGAAACTGGATCGAAAGCAGCTGAATGAGGCGAAACGGCGATATGTAGCCAACCTAGACCGCATTTTCGCCGCGCTGCGCCGCTTCAACAGCGAAGCGGTCATTTTTGCGATCGGTTTGTACAACCCGTTTGGCGATTTAGACGATGCCAAACGGACGTCGGCGGTTGTGCGCGATTGGAATTTTGCATCAGCGGAAGTGGCGGCCCGCTATCCGAACATCGTCGCGGTGCCGACGTTTGATTTGTTTGCCCTCCATGTCAACGACTATTTGTACAGCGACCATTTTCATCCAAACGCGGCAGGCTACAAGCGGATTGGAGAGCGCGTCGCCTCGCTCATCACGTTGACGGAGGAGGGTGAGCAATGACCAAACAGGTGACGTTAGCGGTCAAAGAGCTGCGGAAAACGATTCGCGGCAAGGAAATTATTAAAGGCATTTCGTTTGAGTTGCATGAGGGGGAAGTATTCGGTTTTTTAGGGCCGAACGGCGCGGGAAAAACGACGACGATCCGCATGCTCGTCGGGCTCATTCGGCCGACGTCGGGGACGGTGGCGATTTGCGGGTATGATCTTCACCGCCAGTTTACCGACGCGATCCGCCAGATCGGCTGCATCGTCGAAAACCCAGAAATGTATCCGTATTTAACAGGCTGGGAAAACCTTGAACATTTCGCCCGCATGATGCCGGGAATTGGTGCAGATCGGATCATGGAAGTGGCGAAGCTCGTCGGCCTTGAACAGCGCATCCATGACCGAGTGGGCACGTATTCGCTCGGCATGCGGCAGCGGCTCGGCATCGCTCAGGCGCTGCTTGGAAAGCCGAAGGTGCTCATTTTGGACGAGCCGACCAACGGCCTTGACCCGGCCGGCATTCGCGAAATGCGCGCCTTCATCCGCTTTTTGGCGGAAACGGAAGGGTTGAGCGTCCTTGTTTCATCGCATTTGTTAAGTGAAATTCAATTAATGTGCGACCGCGTCGCCATTATGGCGAAAGGACGGCTCTTGGCCGTGGACACGGTTGAGCGGCTGTTAAACCAACAGGCGCGCGTCGTCTGGAAAGCCGCTCCAACGGATCGGGCGCGGGCGCTGTTAGCGGCGGAAACCGAGGTGTTGCGCGCCGATGAAGAGACGATCGTCACGCCATATGAGCCGTCGAGACTAGCCGCTTGGAACGCCAAGCTTGTCCAAGCCGGCGTCTCGGTTTCGGAAATTGAACCGCGGCTGCCGACGCTCGAGGACTTGTTTATCGAGCTGACAGGGGGCGAAACGATTGAGTAAGCTCGTGTATAATGAAATGTTGAAAATCGTCCGCAAAAAGCGGCTATGGGTGATCGCCGCCATCATTGCGGTGCTCGTCGCCTTGTTTACATACGCCCAATACCGCGAGACGGAAGAGTTGAGAAAACGGCTTGGCACGACCGACTGGCGGACGCAGCTGCAGCAGCAAATCGTCGATTTGCAAAACCGCTTGCAGTCGCCGAGCATGTCTGAGGAATGGCGGAAATACTTGCAAATCCGCCTCAAGCAGCAGCAGTACTACTTAGAGCACAACATTAATCCGTCCGCCCCTGGAGCGCCGACGTTTATGCGCACGTTTATCGAAAACGCCATCGACTTGTTTTTGCCGCTTTTAGTGATGGTGGTTGCGGCCGATTTAGTGTCGTCCGAGGCAAGCGCTGGAACGATCAAGCTGCTTCTCGTTCGGCCGGTGAAGCGGTGGAAAATTTTGTTGAGCAAATATATCGCGTTGCTCCTGTCGGTGTCGCTCATTATGCTGATGGCGGCGGTGCTGTCGTATGCCATCTCCGGACTCGTGTTTGGATATGGCGGCTTCCGTCTGCCGCTATTGACCGGATTTGTCCCTCAAGGAGAGGATCTCAATACAGCGAATGTCCACATGATTCCGCAATGGAAATACATTTTGATCGAGCTCGGGCTGGCAGCGTTTGTGAGCGTTGTCGTCGGCACACTGACGTTTATGTTTTCCGTGCTGCTTAGGAGCACGGCGGCGGTGATGGGCATCATGCTGGCAGCATTGATTTCTGGCGCGATTTTGTCGAACATGGTGTCGTCGTGGCATTCGGCAAAATATTTGTTTATGGTCAATTTGCGGCTGACGGATTACATAAAAGGAGCGGCTCCGCCGATTGAGGGGATGACGCTTGGCTTTTCGATGGCCGTGCTGGCTGTCTGGGGGCTTGCAGGGCTTCTTGTCGCTTTTTTTGTCTTTATGCGGCGAGATGTCTATTGAAAACGGCAGAGCGGCGAAAACCCGAGGGGGTGTTCCCTCGGGTTTTTCAGTGAAAGGGGATGAAATGCCTATCTATTCGGCTGCTTGTCGTGAACGCCGGCGAGTCCAAGCGCGTGATGGCCCCGCAGCAACTGCTCCACGGCCGGCCATTGCTGTTCATCGCAACGGATGAGAAGCACGATATCAGCGCCTGTGCGGCTTTGACGGTGCGTGGATTTTCGGTTTACCCACCATTTGAGCAAAATGCCGATTCCGATGCCTGAAACCGCCCCGATAATCCCCCAAATGATCGGACCCCATGCCAACACATAGCCGTAAATCGCCCCTAGCAGCATCAAGCACGTTCCTAAAATCGCCGCCAAGTCAAGGAAGCTGAACCCGTTGGCGTGATGGAGCGTATCAAGCAGGCGCGGCGGTTCGGCAGAGCGGTTGAGCGGGACTGCAAAAATCTGATGTTCAGCAATCCCTTTTTCTTGAAGCGCTGAAATCGCCAGTTCAACGAATAGGTGGCTCTCGAAAGTGGCAATGACAATCATGAAACGCCTCCCATCAAATCGGCCATGCGAACCGTTTCGGCTGAAAGCGGCGCCGCAAATAGTGGGCTAGTTCTTTTTCAAACAACTTGTTGTATTCGACCGCTGATACGTAAGCATCGTAAAAGATGAACGAATAAATCGATGGCAGATAAAGCGCCCACTGCATATCGATGATCTTCGTTGCACAATCGAATCGGCCCGTCAGCGTGTACGTAATCGCTTCGGGCAAGTGGGCGAAATACGATACCAAAATGGTAAAGGTGAAGATAAACAGGCCGGTGATCACTTTATGGACATACAAATGGCCAAGGCCCGGGGCGAGCACCGACCAGACCAGCGCCAGCCAAGGCTCGCGCTTGTCCAAATAATTAATATCCCATATTCCTATTCGGATGGAAGAGATCGGCGCATCTTCGCGGTCGGCGAGCAAATACAGCTTGTTCATGTCGACTGAGCCGCGGTAGCTGTCCCAAATGCTGTACATGTAGATGGCCACATAAAACATGAGCCATCGTTCGTCAAGAACGGCTTTTGCCTTTTCAAAATCGCCAAGCAGCGAGTATAATATACCTGTATTGATATGGGCTTTTGTGTTGATAAACAGCTCCCAGAGGATTAACATAAAGGCCGTGGCGTAGCGTTGCTGCATCAAATTGCCGAAACCCGGAAACGAAAAGGAAAAAAAGGCGACGACAAGCGGATGACGCAAATGGAAATGGGTGGTTGTCAATTGCGACAAATGCGCCCGTTTGCGCCGCGCCGGCGGAATGAGTTTCACAAAGCGCCCCCTTTCCTTTACAGATTCGCGAACGAGAAAGCCCACGCTCTTTAGGCGTGGGATGAAAGTGAGTCGTTTTCTTCATATGGAAATGGCATCCTGTCATTGTTGCAAGGAGGTGAATCCATGCCGACCATCACACTAAAGCTGGAGCTGCACAACCCAACGAAAGTCAAACAGGACATGTACGAACGGATGACAGAAGTGAATACCTCGTTTGCCAATTGGCTGTTGAATCATCCCAAGCTGAATCAAGCGACGAGCAAATTATTTAAAGAGTTTTCGTCGCAGCGGTTTCCTTCCGCCGTCGTGAATCAGACGATTCGAGAAGTGAAGTCTCAAAAGAAAAGCCAAAAGGCAAAGAAGTTTCGAACATTCTGGTGCTGCTTTAACAATCAAAACGTGAAGGTGGAAAAGAAAGGAGCGTTCTACACGGTTTCCTTCCCCACACTGGAGAAGCGAATTGGCGTGCCAGTGGTTGCGCGCCCCTACCAAGAAGCGTGGCTGAAGCGGCTGCTCGATGGAACCGTCAAACAAGGGGCCGCCAAACTCTACAAAAAGCGAACGAAATGGTATTTGGCGATCGCGATCACCTTTGAAGTCAAGCCGCGGCACGAAACAAAGGTGATGGGGGTTGACCTTGGGCTTCGCTATCTCGCCGTGGCCAGCGTGGGAACGAAATCGTTGTTTTTCAAAGGGAACCAATGCGCTTTTGTGCGCCGACGCTATGCGGCTTTGCGGCGAACGTTGGGCAAAGAGAAGAAGCTTCATATGATTCGCAAAATCGGCCGTAAAGAATCCCGCTGGATGAAGGACCAAAATCACAAAATCAGCCGTCAAATCGTGAATGTTGCGCTCGCCAACGGTGTTGGCGTGATTCGGATGGAAGCGTTGACGGGGATTCGGAAACGGGCCAAATTGGCCAAAGAAGCGGGGCGAAGCCTTCATTCATGGGCGTTTCATCAACTGCAAACGATGATCGCCTATAAAGCGGAAATGGCGGGCATTCGGGTGGAGTGGGTGGATCCAACCTACACGAGCCAAACGTGTAAATGTGGTTATCGAGAGAAAGCGAACCGAAACGGCATCCACTTCCGATGCCAAAGGTGTGGATACACCCTCCACGCCGACTTGAATGGCGCCATCAACATCGCCAAAGCGATTTCGGGCTTTGTCGCCTAACCTAGCGCACTGGTCACAGGTGCGCCGCCCATGGGGGTACATCCTAACCCGATGGGACGGGGTGATGACACACCCCTGAACTTGGGCGTTGTCTGAACCAGAAATGGATGAGGACGCAAACGACCCAAGAATCCCACGCCCTTTAGGCGTGTGGAGTGTCAAACGGTTGCTGTGTTTTTAGTATAGGAAAAAAGGAGCGGCAGCTATGCAGGTCGTTTCAGAAAAAAGATAAATTTTCATCCGTTATGGCGAAAAAAAGATAAAAAAACTATTGACTTTCCTTTGAGGTTCATATAAAATGTAAATTGTCGCAAGGTAAACCAGCCTATGTCGGGAAGTAGCTCAGCTTGGTAGAGCACACGGTTCGGGTCCGTGAGGTCGCAGGTTCAAATCCTGTCTTCCCGACCATTATAGACATGGGGCCTTAGCTCAGCTGGGAGAGCGCCTGCCCCGCACGCAGGAGGTCATCGGTTCGAATCCGATAGGCTCCATTTTCATACGGAGGAATACCCAAGTCTGGCTGAAGGGGGCGGTTTCGAAAACCGCTAGGGGTGTCACAGCCCGCGGGGGTTCGAATCCCTCTTCCTCCATTTCTAATATCCGATCCTGTCAAATTGTAAATCATGAAACCCTTGATACGACTGCGTTGGCAGTCGTTTTTCATTTTTTGGGAATCCTTTTGACTTTTCTTCAAATCTTTATGTTCAGCGTCTTATCATCAATCGTAATCGTTCGTTTCGAATCGAAAACACCGTCTCGATGGCATCTTTTTTTGAATTTATGTATATACTATGTATATACGAAATGAAAGGAGAGAGGTATAATGGAATTAAACAAACAGAAAGGAGTGTCAATCATGACAATAACAGTTCAAAAATGGGGAAACAGCCTTGCGGTTCGTATCCCAAGCGTGATTGCTGAACGTTTAGCGCTTCATCAAGGATCAGAAGTGGAGATGATCGTTGAGAACCAAGCGATCAAGTTGATCCCGAAAAAGAAAAAGCCGACATTGGAGGAACTTTTGGCTAAAATCACGCCGGAAAATCGCCATGCTGAAATTGATTTTGGAACAGAAGGGAATGAATTGTTCTGATGCAAGCGCCGGATCGTGGGGATCTTGTTTACGTCAATTTCAATCCACAAGCAGGGCATGAGCAGGCAGGAAAAAGGCCCGGCATCGTTCTATCACCAAAGCGGTTCAATCAATTGACAGGGTTTGCGGTGCTTTGCCCGATCACCCGGCAACAAAAAGGATATCCATTTGAAGTGGAATTGCCATCAGGCTTGGCCGTTGAAGGCGTGATTTTAACCGATCAGGTCAAAAGTTTAGATTGGCGCGCCCGACAGCTTCAAATAGTAGGACGGGCGCCCAATGAAGTTGTTTCGGATTGCTTGGATCTGATTCATACTTTTCTTTCGTGAAAGGCCATTTATATTGGCCTTTTGTTCACTTTTAGCATACTTTTTGCGTACATTTTTGCCCTTCACGCTCCTTGAGGCGGGAGACTTCCTTCGGATATTTTGTTAAAAAGGCAGAATCGAGCAACGAAAAGAAGGCGGATTGTCCCGCCTTTTTGCATGGATTGACACACTGGAGATTATTTTGCACAAATTTTGCACGTGATGAACGAGCATGTCCATTCATCCTTGTATCAATAGTTTTATGGTGGGATTGGAATCCCTCTTCCAACGTCCACCTGCCGAGTGCCGGCAGGTTTTTTGTTTTTTGCGAGCGGTATGGCCGCCATTTTTCAGGCAGATGACTTGCCTGTTTTTCGTTGAATCCGGTACGATGAAGGAGGAAACGGTTTGCCGATTGAGCTGCACTCCTTTCGGCAACGGCCGGGATTGCGCAACATAAGGGAGGAGAGGTTATGGCGATTCAACGCCGCATTCGTCGCGTGAAAACCGTGCAAATGACCACCAACAGTCCGATTCATCGCAGCGGTTCGGTGCTTGAGCCCGGGAACTGGCAAGAGTATGATCCGTTTTTGCTGCTGATGGAAGATATTTTTGAGCGAGGAACGTTTGACGTCCATCCGCACCGCGGCATTGAGACGGTCACGTATGTGATCAGCGGCGAGCTTGAACATTTCGACAGCAAAGCCGGCCACAGCACGCTCGGCCCCGGGGATGTGCAATGGATGACGGCCGGCCGCGGCGTCGTCCATAAGGAAGACCCGGCGTCCGGTTCAACCGTGCACAGCCTTCAGCTATGGGTCAACTTGCCGAGCGCGTACAAAATGACCGAGCCGCGCTACCAAAACTTGCGCTCCAAAGACATGCCCGTGCGCAAGGAAGAGGGAGCGACGATCCGGGTCTTTTCCGGGTCATCGAAAGGCGTCAAAGCGCCGACGAAAAACATCGTTCCCGTCACGATGGTGGAAATGATTGTCGAACCGGGAACAACGGTCGTGCAAGATTTGCCGGGGCATTACAATGGGTTTTTGTACATTCTTGAGGGGAGTGGCGTGTTCGGTGCCGACAACATCGAAGGAAAAGCCGGGCAAGCGCTGTTTTTCAGCCGCCACAACCGCGGCGAGGAAACGGAGCTAAACGTGACCGCCCGCGAAAAACTCCGCCTTCTTCTTTATGCCGGCGAGCCGGTGAACGAACCGGTCGTCGCCTACGGGCCGTTCGTCATGAACACGCCGGAACAAATCCGCGAGGCGATTCGCGATTACCAGGAAGGGCGGTTTGGGCGATAATGGAAGGGAAAGAGCCGATTCGTTGTATGGCTCTTTCTTTTTT
>NZ_MQMG01000080.1 GCF_001908025.1 Geobacillus proteiniphilus | reverse complement strand
TCTGCCGCATGGACGACTTCCGTGCCGAATTGCAGCGTCCCCTTGCCGCCGGATTCGGTGTCTTTAATCACTTGCACGCGCTGACCAGCGACGATGATGTCCCACTCTTCACTTTTCGCTGTCGGGACGAATTCACGCAGTTCTTGCATGCGCTGTTCTTTGGACAACAGCACTTGCTGGATCAAATAGTTGGTCAAGGCCATATTTTTCACGCCCGCCGCCAAGATCGTCAATACGTTATGCGGCTTGATCGAGGTGAACAGGTCGAGCATCGATCCGTTTTTCAAAAATTTCGGCGAAAAACCAGCAAACGGCCCAAACAGCAGCATTTTTTGATTGTCGATGAACCGCGTGTCCAAGTGCGGCACCGACATCGGCGGCGCGCCGACTTTCGCTTTGCCGTACACTTTCGCATGGTGCTTTTCCACAACCTCCGGGTTGTTGCACACCATAAACAACCCGCTCACCGGGAAACCGCCAATCCCTTTCCCTTCTGGAATGCCGGATTTTTGCAACAAGTGGAGGCTGCCTCCCCCGGCGCCGATGAAGACGAACTTGGCCGCATGGCGCTCAACGGTGCCAGTGTCCAAATTCCGCACGTTCAGCTCCCACGAACCATCGCTTGTCCGTTTCATATCCTCGACGTGATGGCGGTAGTGGATCTCGACGCCCTTCCGCTTTAAATGCTCAAACAGTTGGCGCGTCAACGCCCCGAAGTTCACGTCCGTTCCCGATTCAATCCGCGTCGCCGCGATCGGTTCCTTCACAACCCGACCTTCCATGATGAGCGGCACCCATTCGGCCAACTTTTTCGGATCATCGGAAAATTCCATCCCTTTAAACAGCGGATTGGCCGCCATCGTTTCGTGCCGCTTTTTCAAAAACGCCACATTGTCTTCCCCTTGCACCAAACTCATATGCGGCAGCGGTCGAATGAACTCTTTTGGATTCTTGAGCACCCCGCTGTTCACTAAATGAGCCCAAAACTGCAAGGAAACGTAAAATTGTTCATTGATTTTGATGGCTTTGCCGATGTCAATCGACCCATCGGCCTTCTCAACCGTATAGTTCAACTCACACAGCGCCGCATGCCCCGTCCCGGCATTGTTCCACTCGTTGGAGCTTTCCGCTCCTGCCTCTTCCAGTCTTTCAAAGACGACAATGTCCCACTCTGGCGCCAATTCCTTCAAGAGCGTCCCCAACGTCGCGCTCATAATGCCAGCGCCGATTAAAATGACATCCGTTTTTCCTTGTTTGTTGCCCATGTTTACCATCCCTATCCATGAATAGTTGTAAAAGAGCATCGAGCGAGCGCTCGAAATGATTCCACCGATACCCCTTTTGTTTTTGAGGGCGATTACAAAATTTATTATAACACAATTGATTAATAGTATGTCACTATTATCGATTTTAACAAAAATATACTAATATAATTCAATGCACCGTTGCATATTCATGACATCAACACGACCATCCGCAATCGCCCTTCACAATAATTTTACAAAATCGTTGAATATTTCGCCACCATCTCGAGAAAAAACGCAGAGATTTTTCAAGAAGACTGATGAAAAACAAACGAAATCATTTCATAGCAGCAAAAAAGACGGCTCCATGCCGCCAAAGCGTCATATAAGCCATCTACACCCGAAACATTCCAAGGTGACATCCATCGTATTAGGCAATCGTTTTTTCAATTTCTCTAACAAATGGCTCGTGCGAAGTATTCTCTAAAAAATCTTCGAATATTTCATCAAGTTGCAAGTTGAGATCTTCATTGACCTCATTCCCGTCCTCGTCATAAATCTCAAAGTGGCTGTACTTCCATTGATCAAATGTTTCCCTAAGCAAGTCACAGTATGTCACCCAACGCTTTCCATAGTTAGACATATACGTCGGCACCCATCGATCAATGTAAACGTTGTTTAACAACTCATCTAACGGAGAACAATAAAATCGCGAGCCCTTACTTCTCCCCAGCGATCGGACAAGCTCGGCGAACTCTTCCTTCTTCATTTTCCTCACTTCACCGGAATAGTCATAGCTGATCTTGCCGTTGTATGGATTGATGAATGGTTCAGCGGTGTATATCCATTGGTGCGGTATATGCGTTTGAATCACTTCCATGAGCATTCGGGCAATGAGTTGCGGGATATCACGGAAATCCAACTTTTCTCTTCCTCCCTCACAAGAAGATGCGAAACAACACCGTCTTTCATCCCGCAATGGAAACCGTAGGATGAAAGGCGGCCAAATTTCGTAATCAAGCAAGGCGCTTCCGCGGTCACGGTCTTCACAAACGCAGCGGCCCTTCGGCATCCTTAGGCCATGCCGTCCATACGACGATCAATTGGCCGCTTGTCGTCACCAACCTTCTTATTCCCCATGGCCATCCCCTTGTTTTTTATTTCCCTACTCTTCAAGCAATCCCCGAACATCTTCCTCTAGAAGATCCACCAACCAAGCAATGTCTTCCACCGTCATTCCTTTGCGCTCCATGTTACGAATCAGCTGTTTCATTCCTTGTTGAATTCCACGTTCCATCCCTTCTTCCAACCCCTCCTTCCTTCCCTTTTGCTCATAGGAAATGATCAGCCCCAACACGTTCTCTTTTTCTTTCGTTTCCATCGCCTTCACTTCTCTTTGCAGTTGTTGCTCTTCCTCCTCCGACAACTTCACATACGTTTCAAAAAAGCCCAAGAGCAGCCGCTGCCTCGCTTCATCCAGCTCCAATCGCACCAACATGCGCAAAAACTCTTTTTTCAACTCGACTTTCTCACTTTCAGTATACCCCATTTTGCCAAGCAGCGCAGCCGCAATCGGATTGTCATGCCGAATAGAATCCCGCCAATGTTTCTTGCGCAGCTCCATCGGGAAAAAGCGGAACTGCAGCACCTCGCCAAAGGGAAACTCAATCGAAAACACGGACGGTTCATCACGGAGGGCATCATGGCTGAAGACGGCAATGGGAACAATGCGGATGCGGTATTTTTCAAACAAACGGCTGAAATAGACAAACATGCGCTCCGGAAAGGACGACTGCACGCAGCTTTGATTCTCCACATGAACGATGATCAGTCCATCTTCCCCTTTCAGCTTCGTCTCGACCGACAGATCAACGCGGTATTTTTCTCCTGCGGTCACATCAGTGAACAGTTCTTCGGACAAAAAGGACAAATGGCGGAAATCGATATGCTCGTGCATGTCGGGGAAAAAGAGGAAGAAAAACTCTTCGAAGAACGTCTGGATCAGCTCTTTGAACAATCGGTCATGGTCAATGGCCATCCGATCACCTCACGATGAAGATGTTCACCAACTATCATTCGTGAGCACGAGGCGAAAATCCTGCATGTACGATATAAAAAATGGAGAGCCAGGAAAAAAGCTCTCCGTTTTGTGCTTGCTCCCCGTCATACAAACGGCAGCGAACGCGAGTGAAAAACACTCAGTTGAAAAAGGCTGCTTCAAAAAGTTATGTCATCATCACCTTTTGAGACCGCCCTTCAGTAAGTACATCGCCACGACCAGCGTTTGCTTTTACTTTCTTAGAACGGCCGGCGGGTATTTCAGCTCAGGATGCAACGTTTCAAACACATCAGCAACATTTAATATCGTTCCTTCCCCAAAGGCTGGGCCGATGATTTGCATCCCTACAGGAAGTCCTTGAACAAAACCACATGGCACCGTTACAACAGGCAAGCCCGTCAAGTTAAACGGTCCTGTAAAACGGATGATATGGTCAAGAAAGTTTACTTCCTCTCCATTGATCCATACCGTATCCTGCCCGATTTTGGGAGGGAGAAACGGAATGGTTGGGGTGATCAAAACATCTACCTTATTGAATATTTCCATGAACTCGTGATCCAATTTCAAACGAATTTGTTGCGCTTCCAAGTAGTCTACAGCGGAAGGGAGTTCTCCAAGCTTTAAAGGGAAACGGACATCATCGCCAAAATCTTCTTCCCTTTCTACTAAATGATTGTGATGAATAGCGCTGGCTTCTGAAAGAATCGTGATCATTTCCGCATACTGCGCATATTGCAATGTTGGAATTCGCACGGTTTCTACAACAGCACCTTCGCGTTCCAAAGAAGCAATCGCCTGTTTAACCGCTCTTTCGACTCCTTCATCCACATGATCAAAGAAGTACGGTTCTATGCCAATTTTTACACCTTTAACAGACTCCATGAATTGTGTGGAATAACTCGTTGCAGGGGCATCGGTGGAAGTAGGATCTTTTGGGTCGTATCCTGCCATGGCTTCTAAAATATAGGCAGCGTCCCTCGCCGTTTTCGCCATCGGACCGATATGGTCCAACGACCATGCAAGCGGGAAACAACCATATTTGCTTACTAGTCCATAGGTGGGCTTTAAACCGACAATGCCGCAAAACGAAGAAGGAATTCGAATCGAACCACCGGTATCTGTTCCTAGGGAAGCAATCGTCATATGCGCCGCCGTTGCGACCCCCGATCCTCCGCTTGAGCCTCCGGGAATGCGTTCAGGATCCCAAGGATTTCGGGCAGGTCCGAAATGAGGATTATTGTTCGTTGCTCCCCAAGCATACTCATGCAAGTTTGTTTTTCCAGGAAACACTGCTCCCGCTTCCGTCAACTTCTCGATTACTGTCGCACTGTAAGTTGGCCGGAAGTTTCGGTGAATTTTTGACCCCATCGTTGTTGTTTCATTAGCTACGTAAAGAATATCTTTGATTGCTATAGGGATGCCATGTAGCGGGCCGCGGTAATTTCCAGATCGGAAGTGATACAATCGAAGCGTTATATCAACACTCGATTAGTACAGGAACCCTTGCCAATATGGTGAAACGAGGACGCGAAGCGCTGGAATCAAATATGGACATCATCGAAGACGCCTTACTTGAATCCAACATCCTGCATGTCGATGAAACGAGTTTGCGCATCAATGGGAAACTCGCATGGGTGCATGTCGCGTGTACATCGAGATATACATACTTGGCTCCTCACGCTTCTCGTGGAAAAAAAGCGACCGATGATATCGGGATTCTTCCCCGATATGAAGGGACGATGATGCACGATGCGTTCGGTACGTATCCGAAATACACACATGCCACCCATGCCCTTTGTCATGCCCACCATTTGCGTGAGTTAAAAGGATTCATCGAACAAGGGCATACGTGGGCGATGCGCATGACCACGTTTCTGTTAGCCGCCAAGCAAGCCGTCAAAGCCCATCACGGTGCACTTTCCGAAGAAGAAGCGAGACGGTGGGAACGAGTGTATGATCGCATCCTAGAAAGAGCACAACACCGATTGGAAGCGAAGACGCCTCTTCCGAAAAAAGCACTCGCTTTTGTTCGACGCCTTCAAAAACGAAAGGAAGAAGCGCTGCGTTTCTTACGTGAAGTACATGTTCCCTTTGATAACAACCAAGCCGAACGCGATCTTCGCATGGTCAAAGTCAAAGAGAACATCTCGGGTACATTTCGTGACGAAACGTTCGCGCAGTCGTTTTGCATCGCAAGAAGCATCGTTTCCACACTGACGAAACACCAAAAAAACGTGTGGGACTCGTTGTGTCTTCTGTTGGCAGGCGAAACGATCGATCGAGTTCTTTCCGCTACCTAGGGCATTTTCTATGACCGAAATGCCCTATTTGTGCTGGGCTTTTTTATACACTAGCACTGGGGTGAATAGTTACTGTAATTTTAAGACGTTTCATGTCCTTTCCGCTCCTTTTACACATGAGTATTTAGGAGCAGTATAACCATGTAAAAAGGTGTTCATACAGAAGTCATGGTTTTAAGGTGCATGTATATAGAATACCGCAGCATTCGAACAGCGGTTTTGCTGTATATGTTGTTCCGTCTGCTTTTGCTTCGTTCGAATCATTTGTGCGTGCCAATTTTTCATTTCTTTTTCTTGCTTTTTGTCTTTGACAAGTGCTGTTTCTATTCAAACATATAATGTAGTTAAGCAAGCTACAGAACTACCCATCCTTCATTTATAATACGTCTCGCAGCATTTCTTATCCCATTATAACTAATTCTCCCATTACCAAAAAAAGGAGTGGAAAGCATCAAAATAGATCTTTCATTGCTAAAAGTAATTTTATAAAGTGTATATTGCTCATGTTGAAAATTCCAAGTACTAACCATTTCAATCGTCGAAGAGAAATAGTTTAGCATCATTTCAGTGAGCGTTCGATCATAAGATACGAGGAGCTTTACATTTTGATTTTCAATAATTGTTTTACGAATAAGGGAAAGTCTGTTGTTGGCTACTTCATCATAATAATCATTTACAGAATTCCAAATAGATTCATAAGGTTTTATGCTTTTTTTAGACGGCTTGGGCAATGGCATCATTTCGCCAAGAAAATGATTGGAACTTTCTCTCCCTAATTGCTTAGTATAAAAAATGTAATCGTTAATATTTTCAACAGTTGCGTCCCTTCCTTCGATCTCCAAAATAAAAGCCGCTATATAGCGCCAAACATTAGGACCTGTCCATGATGATAACGATATATTGTACAAATCTTCCCAAACATGCCGAAAATCCATTTGAAGATGAAACTTTGAGCGAATCTCTAAACTTTGTTCAAGTGTTTTCGTACGGTGTCTCCATATTTCTGCCCCGCCTTCTTCAACCCCAATAAACCAAACCGGTGCATTGACATTTCCGTAGCCAAGCCAATTATACAAACATGAACGAACCAATCTCTCAAAAGAAGTCGAGGTTTCCTGCCTTATTTCGTTACTGTCATGGTTCAAATTTTCGCCAGTTTGTATCATTTCAGCCCTTTTCCCTGACATAGACATCATGGCAATCTCAATCAATTCCCTTAACTGTTGATCAGAAAAATTTTCAATCTTTATCCATCCTCGCGGATCAACGTTATATCCTTTTTTCTTTATGATTTCACTATCCATATACTTGGCATTTACATATCCATTTCCACTAGGGTATAATTCCCTAGCTAATATTTTCCCTCTTTGCAAGCTTTCTGGATAAACATAATTTACCCGATTGTTACTTATAGGCTTTTCTTGTAATTGCTTAAATGACCGAAAAATAGCTTTCTTATGCTCAAAGCTCAGCATGTTCATTCCTCTCCCCCCATATCTTTAATACGATGCTCCTTGGCCAGCGATTCCCGATTCACGGGAAAAAAGCAGGGCTTGCCATATCTTCGCCGTAAGCAGTGTGAAATGGCAATTATACTCTATCGTGTTCATTTTAAAACTCCCAAATAACTAAATTCTTTTGTACCAGGCAGTTTTCTGCAATAACCGTTTTCTCTTTCGCCGTTTCTTCATTTATCCAACTCCGCTAGACGGAATATTGCCATCCGAATAGACAATTTCTATCTTGATCCCCCACGCACCGCCCTCCTCAGTCTGTCAACTGTTTTCATTTCCCTAATTCCAGTTTATCTGTCACAAACGCTTCAACTCACCAAACACCCTATCCTTAATGTTCGTTGATGTAATGGATAATAAATCAATTTCCTTTGAAATAACTTCTTGAATTTTACCATATTTTTCTGAAGTTTTTTCATCATTTGGAACAGTTCTAAACATTCCGTTTTCAAGTTCATGATCAGTAAAGTTATCGCCATCGTATAAAGGCCAATAGAAAAACCAATGTTCAGAAACGCTCGGCGGTTTATCCCAATGTTCAAGGGTTGAATACATGTATTTACACAACGTCATCCTTGGTTCTTCTTCAAATGAGATTTCAACTGCATAGATTGGGTCGTTTTTCAACCCATTCCCCGACTGACAAGGAGGGGCGGAATCTCTCTGATATAGCTTGATAAAAGATTGAATGAACCAGCCTCGATACTCTCGGTCCGATTTCCAACGCAAAAATTGCGGGATCACCGGAACAAATCCACATTCGACCGATTGACGGTCCATTTCCGCCAACAGTTTATCGACACTCTCGTACGTTTTTCGCACAACCTCAAAAGCGTTTTTTATGTTTTCTTGTACGCTAACAGAATTCATAATACCCCTCCTTTTCAATACGGTTGGCACTTAAATGAAAAAACTGTTCATCCATATAAAAATGAAAATAGAAGCAACGATCAACTAAAGGGTGGGCAAGGTTTTGAAAGCTTTGAAAACGATCAAATCCCTTTTTTTTCAATAAAGCCACCAAATCTCTCAGCATTAACCTTTCAAACTCATTCCATGTTTCACTTTTTTGCACGTACACCATTTGATGGAGCACTTCTTGCCACGATAAATACCCGAAATGAACACCGCTTGGCAGTTTTCTGTCTTCCATCACCTTTTTAGCCATCATATTCACTTCTGGTTCCGTTCCTAATAAGAGCAAGAACTTTGGCGTTTGTCCTTTACCGTTTAATAAATCGCTTGCTTCTCGCTCCAATTGATCATCTGATGATAAAGGGCTATGATATTTCACTTCGATTCCTATGGTCAAATGATCCAATTCCAGCAAAACATCGATTTCGCTTCTTTCCCCCTTGACCCAAAAATTAACTTTATCCCCTATAAATTCGTCTTTTTGCGCCGCCAAACCGTTTATGAACACCGTTTGATCAGTTTGAGAAAAAAATACGGCCTTGCTGAAAATCGGCTGAATCCCTTTGTGAAAAGGGAGATAACGCAACGTGCCAAATACGTTCGCTGTCAACTGATCCTCAAGCCGCTCGCTTAAATTCGAACCGTCTGAAGATATTTTTCCATGTATTTCCGCTAACAAACTTTCTCCCCCTGGTCTCCATTCATACATCATCACTTACTGATTCCATTCTGAATAATCGGCGCGCAAATAAATTTTATAGTCGCTTATTTTCAAATTGTATTCTTTATAAAAGCTTAATGACTAAATTTCGGAATCCGTTGCTGCTCATGAGCACTCCAACAAAACCATCTCTCATAAAAAGCGGCTTCCACCACCAAATTTCTTTATCCTTTGAGCGTAATATCATCATCCAATATATGTGGAAGCGATTGTTTTATTTTTCCTCCCTTTCGATTCTCGACAAACCATTGATATCCTTTATCGCCGCCTTTAGCAGTTCTAGGATAGGAAATATTTTTTGGTTCATCACCAAAAGATGTACGTGACTTTTAAAGGCAAACATGATAGCAATGTTGCTCAAAGAGATGTGTGGTATAAAAAGGAAAAATGCTGTTTTCGTTTTTATCATGGTCATCTTTCTTTGCCAAGTACATTTTGTGGTGAAGAGTCATTTTTCTCTTAAAATGGAAAGGATTTTGTTAAATCAGTCTTCTCTTGTGGAGAAATGTGACCGATTTGCTCTTGGAAGCCGTTTTTCACCGACCTTCTAACCTTTTGGGAAATTAGCGTTTCATGATGATAATTTTTTGCCTTGATTTTTCAGCTGCTTCCCGATCCGATAACTTCACCTGTTTAGTGCAACATACACAGATCTGCCGAGAATTTGGCTTAGGCCAACTTGACATGGATTGGGGGCGTGATAGATTTTTAGGGATAGCCAGCCCTTGATATTGCCAGTTTTTCCATCACGTCCTCAAAGATTCCATGTCATGTTGTCATTCTCTGCGCTTTCCCTTGCAAAATTCTCCACTTTTTCTTTGCAAAAAGCAGTTTTTTCTCTGAGCGGCCTCCTCTTGACTGGAAATCGAGGAGGGCCGCTGCTTTGTTTGAGTATGCCCAAATTGATGGAAGGCGTATGTCTAATTTTGTATAATCAACCCTCATGTAAATTCATGTTATTGATTTTGCTCATCCACAGTTAATTTTGTAATTTTGCTAAAATCGAGACTTTCATCAGCTCTTCGTTTTCCTTTTATAAAAGTCACATTGTAATAAAAGTCTTCAAGCGGAATAAATAAGCCATTGTCTTCAGCAAATCCCTTTAGATCTTTATGTGTTCCATGTTCCCACGATATTACTTCCACATTAAAACCCATATTCTTGATTAGTTCCAAATCATTTAAGAATCCTTGACCCAACTTCTTCCCGGCTCCATCACCTGTCAACACAACAAATGTGTGATCATGTCCATTATTTTTTGCAGCTTC
>NZ_MQMG01000079.1 GCF_001908025.1 Geobacillus proteiniphilus | reverse complement strand
GACTTCCCCATATCCCAACATGTTCGATACTTTCATCAGTTCCTGAACAAGCTTCACGCAACGGGCATTGTCCGATGTCAAGTTGTCGCCGTCAGAGAAGTGGAACGGATAAATGTTGTAGCGCGACGGTGGATATTTTGTCTCAATGAGTTCAAGCGCCTTGCGGTAGGCTGACGAGCAAATCGTTCCACCGCTTTCCCCTTTCGTGAAAAACTCCTCTTCACTGACGACTTTCGCTTCCGTATGATGGGCGATAAAGGCGATGTCCACCGTTTCGTATTTCGTGCGCAAAAAGCGGGTCATCCAGAAGAAAAAGCTGCGTGCCATATATTTTTCCCACATGCCCATCGATCCGCTTGTGTCCATCATCGCCAAGACAACCGCCTTCGATTCTGGTTTGACGACTTCGTTCCACGTTTTAAACTTCAAATCTTCACGGTAAATCGGATAAAAGCCTGGTTTGCCGTTCATGGCATTGCGCTTGAAGGCAGCGAGCATCGTCCGCTTCTTATCGATGTTCCCCATCAGCCCGGTGCGGCGGATGTCGTTAAATTCGATATGTTGGGTTATATTTTGATCCAGCTCTTTTCGTTGCAAGTTGGGCAGCTCCAATTGGCTAAAGAACGCTTCCTCAATCTCCATCAGCGACACTTCAGCTTCGTAATAATCTTGGCCCGGCAAATCGCCAGCACCTTGGCCTTTTCCTGGCCCCTGCCCCTCCCCGCTTCCGTCTCGGGCCACCACATCACCGACTTGGCTGTCTCCATTTCCTTGGCCGACGTGTTTGTTTTTCTCATAATTGTAGCGGATTTTGTATTCATCAAGCGAGCGGATCGGAATTTTAATCACATCGCGCCCGTTGGACATAATAATGCTTTCTTCCGTAATTAAGTCGGGCAAATTGTTTTTGATCGCTTCCTTCACTTTTTCTTGATGGCGCTTTTGATCATCATATCCTTTGCGGTGGAGGGACCAGTCTTCTTTCGATACAACAAAATTCCCCTTCATGTTTTCCCCTCCTTTAAAAAAATCATTTTCACACTTTTCGCTTTCCCGCATATACTTATGTTGGCGTCATTAAAACGGACCATCACTATGCCAAGTTGGTTTATTTTATCCTATGCAAAAATTCAAAATAATTGACAAATGAATGTGGAAAATAGAAACATGGACAAGCCCGATTATCGGCTTCGCATCCTCTGGTTCACTTCCTTTTAGCGAAGCACGCTGTGTCGCCTTCGCTCGACCCTCCCTTGGCAGTTCAGTCAGAGAGGATAAAAAAAGCATGCCCCAGCGCTTGAGGCATGCCTAGCGGTTCAACAAGCTGCCGACATAGCGGAGCAATTCGTTGGCTGACGTGGAGTTGTACCCGTATTCATCAATGAGGCGGGCCACGACTTCGTTAATTTTTTTCAACTGCTGCTCATCCGGTGTTTTCGTCGACGTTGTAATTTTCACAATATCTTTTAGATCAGCGAACAGTTTTTTCTGGATTGCCTCGCGCAGCCGTTCATGCGAGTTGTAATCAAATCGCTGCCCTTTGCGTGCATAGGCGGAAATGCGGATTAAAATTTCTTCACGAAACGCTTTTTTCGCATTTTCGGAAATGCCGATTTGTTCCTCGATCGAGCGCATCAGCTTTTCATCCGGATTCATTTCCTCGCCAGTGAGCGGATCGCGCAGTTTCGTCTTGTTGCAGTACGCCTCGACGTTGTCCAAATAGTTATCCATCAACGTTTTCGCCGACTCTTCATACGAATAGACGAACGCCTTTTGCACTTCTTGTTTGGCGATTTCGTCATATTCTTTGCGCACAAGCGAAATGAAGTTCAAGTACCGCTCACGGTCTTCCTTCGTGATCGACGGATGCTGATCCAGCCCTTCTTTCAACGAACGAAGCACGTCAAGCGCATTGATCGACGGCACTCCTTTGCGAATGATGCAGGCAGAAATGCGGTTGATGACATAGCGTGGGTCGATGCCGCTCATCCCCTCGTCCGGATGCTCCTTTTTCAGCTCCTCCACATCGACCTCGCTGAATCCTTCGATCATTTCGCCATCATACAAGCGCATTTTCTTCAATAAATCCACATCCGGCCGCTTCGATTCTTTCAACCGCGTCAAAATCGTAAACATGGCCGCAATCCGCAACGTATGTGGAGCGATATGCACGTCGGCGACATCGCTTTCGCGGATCATTTTTTCGTAAATGCACTCTTCTTCCGAGACGCGCAAGTTGTATGGAATCGGCATGACGATGATGCGCGAATGGAGCGCCTCGTTCTTTTTGTTGGCGATGAACGACCGATATTCCGTTTCGTTCGTATGAGCGATAATCAATTCGTCGGCGCTGATTAAAGCAAACCGCCCAGCTTTGAAATTGCCTTCTTGCGTCAGCGACAGCAAATGCCAAAGAAATTTTTCATCGCACTTTAACATCTCTTGAAATTCCATAATCCCGCGGTTGGCTTTGTTCAGCTCGCCGTCAAACCGATACGCGCGCGGGTCGGACTCGGAGCCGTATTCCGCGATCGTTGAAAAATCGATGCTCCCCGTTAAATCGGCGATGTCTTGCGATTTTGGATCAGACGGACTGAACGTCCCGATGCCGACGCGGCGGTTTTCCGAGAAGAAAATGCGCTCCACTAGCACGTCTTCAATGCGTCCGCCGTACTCTTTCTCAAGCCGCATCATATTGAGCGGCGACAGCTCGCCTTCAATGCGAATGCCGTATTCGCGGTAAAAATCGTCGCGCAAATGGTGAGGAATGAGGTGAAGCGGGTCTTCATGCATTGGGCAGCCTTTAATGGCATACACCGCGCCGCGCTCTGTTTTTGAATACTCTTCAAGCCCACGCTTTAGCAAAGTCACAAGCGTCGACTTCCCGCCGCCAACTGGCCCCATCAGCAGCAAAATCCGTTTCCGCACATCAAGCCGCTTCGCCGCCGGGTGGAAATATTCCTCAACGAGCCGCTCAAGCGCCTCCTCAAGCCCGAACAGGTGCTGGCTGAAAAACTTATATCGTTTCCGCCCATTCACCTCTTCGACCCCAGCATCTTTGATCATATTATAAACACGCGAATGAGCCGACTGGGCCACCCACGGCTTTTCTTTTAAAATCTTTAAATACTCAGCAAACGTTCCTTCCCATTTCAACTTTTCTTCTTCTTCCCGATACCGGGCGATTTTTTGCAAAATATCCATAAAGGACCTCCTCACCCTTGGATGTCTAACAGCAAGATTATTACAATTTATGCGAGGATGTCCCGTATCATTCGCCGCAAAAAAAATTTTGTCTCCTAACAACCAACTGCGGTCATTCACATGCTTGGCCATATTCGCTATAATAAAGGGGGAAACGCCTGCCACTTTCATTATGAAGGAGGAACAAACGATGCGCACTTTGCTTGTGCTAGGGGTTATCATTGCGTTTTTGACGGCCATTTTCACCGCTGGCTATGAAGACAAACCAGGCGTCAGACAATAAGACCAAAAAAACGACCTCCAGAGCGAAGGTCGTTTTTTTGTTTATGACAACCCATAAAACCGTTGTTGGCGCAACGCTTCGTACACTAAAATGGCCGCCGTGTTCGACAAGTTTAACGAGCGCACTTTGTCATTCATCGGGATGCGAAGGCAACGGTCCATATTGGCCTCAAGCAGCTCCTTCGGCAGTCCGGTCGTTTCACGGCCGAACACAAAGAAAATATGTTTTTCTGTATCGCTGAAATCAAACGAATCATAATACCGGCGCCCGAATTTCGTAATGAAATAAAACTCCCCTTCCGGAAAGCGGGCGAATAGTTCGTCAAGCGAGTCATAATACGAAATATTGACATACGGCCAATAATCAAGCCCGGCGCGCTTTAACATTTTATCATCCGTAGAAAAACCGAGCGGGCGGATCAAATGGAGCGACGTATCGGTTGCTGCGCACGTACGAGCGATGTTTCCAGTATTGGCTGGAATTTCTGGCTGGTATAGCACTACATGAAGCGGCATTTCCTTCACCTCAGCAACGTTTATTTGCGATCGATGATGTGAAAAAACTTATAGCGAATGTTCGGCGTATAGGCGCTTGAATCTTCATACGACCAATAGCGCATTCGGCTGTTTGTCGTATGGGCGTTCACAAGCGGCATCCCGTTCTGATCTTTCGCCACCACAATCGTTGAGTGGTCGAAGCGTCCGTCCCCTTGAAAATCATAACAGATGACATCACCTGCCATCAATTGCTCCGGCTCCGCCACTTCCACCGCCTGCAAGCCGATGCGCGACCCGCTCAAATACCAACGAAAAGCATGGGCCACAGCCCAGCTGTAACTCCAACTTCCGTTTTGACACCACCATCCCCTCGCCCGGTTCGGATAGCCCGTCATCGGCGCCCCGCCTGCATACAAGCATTGAGAGACAAAATTCGTGCAATCCACCGGAAACGACGGAAACACCGGGTTATGCCGATTCCACCACGTTTCCGCATACCGCACCGCCCGGGCGCGGTCATACTGGTAAGAAAGACGCTCCCCCGTCCATTGCTCTCGTTCGACGCGCGGCGCCTCCATATACCCCCCCAACCGGTTGATCGGTTCATCAGTTACAAGCTCACCGCGAACAAAACAGGCGCATCGCTCCTCAACCTGTTCTTCTATATATAGTGAACCCCTTTGCTTAATTAAAAATTGATGGTGGGCAATATACATAACTTTCGCTTCCCGCTCGATGGTCTGCCTGCCGACAATTTGTCCCCGGATCGTGCAACGGACGATCTCCGCACCGCGCTTTTGGCAAAGCCGTTGCTTTCTTGCCGCCTCTTCGCTTCGGATATTGCTTTCCGACACAAACGAGCGGGCTCGCTCATCCAACCACGCGCGCAACTGTTTTTTCATGCTGCTTTCCACCACTTTCGTTTTTGTTACTACCTTATGTGGGGAAGCTGCGTTTTTTTCCCTATTCCTTTGCCTCAGCCAACAGTTTCAGTCCTTTTTCAATCTCAGCGATCACATCGGCATCCGCCTCCGTTTGCCGCGCGGCCTCCAAATA
This sequence comes from Geobacillus proteiniphilus, assembly GCF_001908025.1. Lineage (GTDB taxonomy): Bacteria > Bacillota > Bacilli > Bacillales > Anoxybacillaceae > Geobacillus > Geobacillus proteiniphilus. The sequence continues at coordinate 5,211 of NZ_MQMG01000079.1, read as the reverse complement.
AGGCTTAGCGCTTGGATCCCCGATTTTCCCGAGCGCCCACGCCGCCGTCCCGCGGATGACGGGACGGCTATCCTCTTTCAACAAACGCAGTAAGTGCGGCACCGCGGTTTGGTCTTTGTAATGGGCGAGCGCCAGAATGGCGTTGCGCTGAATCGGCTTTTTCCCACGCCATGAACCCGCCATGGCCCCAAATGTTTCTTTAAATTCACGGTTGCTCATCTGAAGCAGCGGGATGAGCTTCGGCTTTACCGCTTCCGGATCCGGCTCGAATTCTGGATGCAAATGAAAGTCTTTCCCCTTATTTTCTGGGCAGACTTGCTGGCATGTATCGCAGCCGTACAGCCGGTTCCCGATTTTCTCCCGAAACTCGTCGGCTAAAAAGCCTTTCGTTTGCGTTAAAAAGGAAAGGCACCGCTGTGCGTTCAGTTGCCCCCCTTGCACAAGCGCCCCGGTCGGGCAGGCATCAATGCATTTCGTGCACGTGCCGCATCGGTTTTCAACCGGTTCATCAGGGGGAAATGGAATATTCGTAATCATTTCTCCCAAATACACATACGATCCAAACTCCGGTGTAATAATAGAGCAGTTCTTGCCGCTCCAACCGATCCCTGCCCGTTCCGCCACCGCCCGGTCGGCGAGCTCTCCGGTATCCACCATCGAGCGAACGCGGGCATGGGGCACTTTGGCCAGCAAAAACTCCTCGAGCTGCTGCAAACGTTCCCGCAACACATCGTGGTAGTCCTTTCCCCATGAAGCGCGGCAAAAAACGCCGCGCCGTTCCGTCTTTGTCCCCCGCGGCGCATTTTTTATTTTGGACGGATAGGCAAGAGCAATGGCAATGATCGATTTTGCTTCCGGAAGAAGCAATGAAGGATTCGTCCGTTTCTCAATATCTGGTTCCTCAAAACCGGACTGATAGCCGAGCTCCTGCTGGCGGCGCAGCCGCTCCTTTAATTCAACAAACGGATCAGCGCTCGCAAATCCGATTTTATCAATGCCGATTGACCGACTGTACTCAATGACTTCCCGCTTTAATGCCATAACATCCATCGTTTTCCCTCCTTTCGTCATATATGGTAAAATGAAATCCGAGGTGATCAAGATGAAATGCATGATATCAGAACAACTAAAGCAACGCCTTCCTTCTGGTAAATTCGGCGTCATCCGCTATCATCATATTGAGGTCAGCGATTCACCGCAAATGTTGAGAGGCCGATTGGAACTGTTTCAAGAATCTCTTTACATCGAGCTGCAGGAAAAAGCGATCGCTGACATTCCCGAACTAATGGAATGGCGTCGTGCGTTCAAACAAATCGGCACAGACCCAGGCCGCTATCGACCGTCAAGCGAGAGTCTATACCGACGCATTCAGAAAAAACATTTCATCCCATCCATCCATTCGGCAGCGGACGTCAACAACTTTTTTTCACTGTACTACAAAATCCCGCTCGGCATCTATGATTTCGACCGCATTGACGGAATAGTCACTCTCACTATCGGCACGGAGCAAGACGAATACGTGGCACTAAACGGCCGCACAGTCAACTTTGCCAACAAACTCGTCAGCAAAGATGAACGAGGGCCGTTTGGCAGTCCGATCGTCGATTCGGAGCGGACCGCCGTGACGAGAGAAACGAAAAACGCTTTGCAAATCGTTTACTTTCTCCCATCAACGCCAGAAGAAACCGCCAAGCGCCAGCTTCAAGCCATTCAAACGATGTTTGTGCAAATTCATGGCGGCGAAGCCGACGCCCAATTGCTCGTTTGATCTTCTCCCCCACTTTCCTGCCGTTGGAAACGGGGGACTCCCTCCCTACTTGAACACTCTCCCACCTACGCTCACGCGTGGAAGTGGGGGTCTTCTCGGTTTAGGGTGATAAATAAAAAAACGCAATGCCTCGTTCTTTAACGAAACGAAACACTGCGTTGTCCCCAACAATCATAACGTAATTTTAAAACTAACAAGAGACATTATAACAGACTTCCGCACGCATCGCAAGAAAAAACGCAAAAATCGACAAAAGAAATTGTATAAAAGGGCACCAGAATCTCTGGTGCCAGCAACCAGTGACCCGTACGGGATTCGAACCCGTGTTACCGCCGTGAAAGGGCGGTGTCTTAACCACTTGACCAACGGGCCATTATGGCGGAGAAGGCGGGATTTGAACCCGCGCGCCGCAAAACTGCGACCTAACGGTTTAGCAAACCGTCCCCTTCAGCCACTTGGGTACTTCTCCGTAACATGGCTCCGCAAGTAGGATTCGAACCTACGACCTACCGGTTAACAGCCGGTTGCTCTACCGCTGAGCTATTGCGGAACAATATACATAAACATATGGAGTATCATTGTTCGCCCAATATTATAGCGAATGGTTGAAAAACATGCAATAGTAAATAATGGGCCTAAGTGGACTTGAACCACCGACCTCACGCTTATCAGGCGTGCGCTCTAACCAGCTGAGCTATAGGCCCATAAAAAGCGGGTGATGGGAATCGAACCCACGACATCAGCTTGGAAGGCTGAGGTTTTACCACTAAACTACACCCGCATATCATTTAGTTGAACATCCGCCACGCTACTTCCATGCCCCTTCCTCTACCAGCCGATTCACAGAAGCCAGATGCGTCGGGGCAACTCGAAGCGGATTCGATGATGCAGATGCTCGTGGCTGAGGTTTTACCACTAAACTACACCCGCAAATATAGAAAAAAGGGCGACTAGTGGGAATCGAACCCACGCATGCCAGAGCCACAATCTGGTGCGTTAACCACTTCGCCATAGTCGCCTCGGTCTGATGCCGGCTGCAGGACTTGAACCCGCAACCTACTGATTACAAGTCAGTTGCTCTACCAATTGAGCTAAGCCGGCATGATTTTAAAGTGCATGGCGGAGGAGGAGGGATTCGAACCCCCGCGCGCCTTGCGGCGCCTCTCGGTTTTCAAGACCGACCCCTTCAACCACTTGGGTACTCCTCCAAAAAAGCAACAATAATAATGGTGGACCTTGTAGGACTCGAACCTACGACCGGACGGTTATGAGCCGTCTGCTCTAACCAGCTGAGCTAAAGGTCCGATAATGGTGGCGGTGGAGGGGATCGAACCCCCGACCTCACGGGTATGAACCGTACGCTCTAGCCAGCTGAGCTACACCGCCAAATTTAAGTCAAAAGGTGGAGCCTATCGGGATCGAACCGATGACCTCCTGCTTGCAAAGCAGGCGCTCTCCCAGCTGAGCTAAGGCCCCATGATAAATCGGGAAGACAGGATTTGAACCTGCGACCTCACGGACCCGAACCGTGTGCTCTACCAAGCTGAGCTACTTCCCGATAAAACGCGCTCGAGAGGATTCGAACCCCTAACCTTCTGATCCGTAGTCAGATGCTCTATCCAATTGAGCTACGAGCGCACAAGTGCCGAGGGCCGGACTCGAACCGGCACGGTAGTTACCTACCCCAGGATTTTAAGTCCTGTGCGTCTGCCAATTCCGCCACCCCGGCGGAAGTGGAGCGGAAGACGGGGCTCGAACCCGCGACCCCCACCTTGGCAAGGTGGTGTTCTACCGCTGAACTACTTCCGCAAGACGATGAGCCATGGAGGACTCGAACCTCCGACCCTCTGATTAAAAGTCAGATGCTCTACCTACTGAGCTAATGGCTCATGGGTTAGATAACACTCCGAGACAACGATGTCCCTTCCTCTACCAGCTGATTCAAAGAAGCCGAATGCGTCGGGACAACTCGAAGCAAATCCGAAGATGCTTTGCTCGTTGCTCTACCTAACTGAACTAATGGCTCATAGTTAGGATAACACTCCAAGTATTATCTAGCTCTACCTGCCCCTTCCTCTGCCAGCCTGTTCAAGGAAGCCAGATGCGTCGGGGCAACTCGATGCCTATTCGACGATGTAACGCTCGTTACTGAGCTAATGGCTCATAGTTTGGATAACACTCTAGGTACTACCTATCTCTACCTGCCTCTTCCTCTCCCAGCCTATTCAAAGAAGCTAGGTGCGTCGAGGCAACTCGCAGCGAACTCGAAGATGTAGCGCTCGTTACTGAGCTAATGGCTCACGGTTGCCGGCTTAATGACTTAAGGGGTTATTAAGGAATAAGAATGCCGGCTGCAGGACTTGAACCCGCAACCTACTGATTACAAGTCAGTTGCTCTACCAATTGAGCTAAGCCGGCATAATTTAAACATTTCCACATAAAATGAATGGTGGCTCGGGACGGAATCGAACCGCCGACACAAGGATTTTCAGTCCTTTGCTCTACCGACTGAGCTACCGAGCCATATCTTATTTTTCCCTTGTTCGTTGATGACTTTTGTGTCCCTTCCTCTACTAGCCCATTCGAAGAAGCCAGATGCGTCGGGACAACTCGCAGCAGATTCGACGATGCGGATGCTCGTCTCTACCGACTGAGCTACCGAGCCATATTTTTTCATCTTTCACAATTTTGGAAGAATGGCGGTCCCGACGGGACTCGAACCCGCGATCTCCTGCGTGACAGGCAGGCATGTTAACCACTACACTACGGGACCATATTGGTTGCGGGGGCAGGATTTGAACCTGCGACCTTCGGGTTATGAGCCCGACGAGCTACCGGACTGCTCCACCCCGCGACGGTAAGAAATTCATCTCATTTGATAACGCTCTAAGTGTTTCTTTAAGACTGCCTCTTCCTCTGCCAGCGAACTCAAAGATATCGAATGCGTCGAGGCAACTCGCAGCATATTCGACGAAGCGAAGGCTCGTTGCTCCACCCCGCAGCGATAAGAATATACTTAAGTTTTGACAATGCTCAAATTGCATTTTCGTTGCCTCTTCCTCTGCCAGCGAACTCGAAGATGTCGAATGCGTCGAGGCAACTCGCAGCATATTCGACGAAGCGAAGGCTCGTTGCTCCACCCCGCGATGATGAGAAAGCAAGTCAGCTTTTATATTAAGATGGTGGAGGATGACGGGATCGAACCGCCGACCCCTTGCTTGTAAGGCAAGTGCTCTCCCAGCTGAGCTAATCCTCCACGAAATTGCCTAGCAGCGACCTACTCTTGCAGGGGCGCTGGCCCCAACTACCATCGGCGCTGGAGGGCTTAACTTCCGTGTTCGGGATGGGAACGGGTGTTTCCCCTCCGCCATAGCCACTAGGCAACAATGGACAAGTCTTATTATAAGGAAAGTTGGCCTGTTGTCAAGACTTTTTCATTCCCT
>NZ_MQMG01000078.1 GCF_001908025.1 Geobacillus proteiniphilus | reverse complement strand
CATTCCGAAAAACAACCCCGGAATGACCGCGTGCAGCACGGCTCCGATTCCGACTAACAGCGCCATCGATACTAATGCTCTCACATTCATGCTCATCTCTCCTCATCTCTCCTCATCTATTCTCTTGCTCGAGAATTTTTCTATCATTATATCACTTTGCAGTGTAAAAGTGAAGAAGAAATTTTCAGGCAAAACGGCGGCGGAACTCGTTCATAAACGACGCGAGCGCTTCGCACGCCTCAAGCGGCACCGCGTTGTAAATCGACGCCCGGCAGCCGCCGACCGACCGGTGCCCGCCGAGCCCGACAAACCCGCGTTCTTTCGCCTCAGCGAGGAACGTTTTCGTCAACTCCTCATTTGGAAGCGTAAAGGTGACGTTCATGAGCGAACGGCTTCCCTTTTCGGCGTGCGGTTTGTAAAAGCCGCCGCTTTCATCAATCGCCTCATACAGCACGGCCGCCTTTTGCCGGTTGCGCTCTTCCATCGCCGCCACACCGCCTTGCTCTTCGACCCATTCGAGCACGAGCGACAGCATGTAAATCGCAAACGTCGGCGGCGTGTTGTAAAGCGAATTGCTCTTATGGTGCGTCCGGTAATCGAGCATCGTTGGCAGCCCGTCCGGAATGCGTTCAAGCAAATCGTTGCGGAGAATGACAACCGTGACTCCTGACGGGCCGAGATTTTTCTGCGCCCCGGCGTAAATGAGGGCAAATTGGCTGACATCGAACGGACGGCTTAAAATATCGCTCGACATATCCGCGACCAAGTCAACCGGCGTGTTTGGAAATTCATGCCATTGGGTGCCAAAAATCGTGTTGTTTGACGTAATATGGACGTAGGCGGCGTTTTTCGGCCATTGGACGCCATCAAGCGACGGAATGTATGTGTAGTTCGCTTCTTTGCTCGAAGCGACGACGGTTGTCAAACCGATTTTTTGCGCTTCTTTCAGCGCTTTTTCCGACCACGCTCCGGTCAGCACATAACAGCCGATCTTCCCTTCCGTGAGGAGATTCATCGGCACCATTGAAAACTGCAGACTCGCCCCGCCTTGCAAAAATAAAATGTCATATCCGTCCGGCACGTTTAGAAGCCGCTTGAGCCGCTCTTTCGCCGCATTATGGACGGCGTCGTATTCTTTGCTCCGGTGGCTTAGTTCCATGACCGACATGCCGGTGTTTTGGAAATTAAGCAGCTCTTTTTGCGCCCGCTCAAGCACCGGAAGCGGCAGCGCTGACGGGCCGGCGTTGAAGTTGTACGCGCGTTTCATCGTCATCCCTCACTTTGCCTCCTGGTAGTCCATTGATATTATTATCCTAACACGATTCGGAAAAAAAGAAAGGGAATTTTTCGAAAAAAGCGCTTTCAAATGAAATCTTCCAAAAAAGAAAGCCCCTGCTATTGCAAGGACTTCGCTTGTTTCCGCCGCTCGCGCTCCTGGCGGATGCGCTCCATGTAAATCTCCCCTTCTTTTTCAATGAACGCTTCGTCGATTTCCCGCTCGCGCGCCGCCGTTTTTACGGTCATATAGCCGCTGAAAATAATGCCGGCAACAACCAAATACACCCACCAAGGCAAACTGAGCATCGCCATTCCCCCTTGTATGCTTGTCTTGTCTTAGTACACTATACGCGCGAGCGGGCAGCCGTATGCATGAAGAAAGAGGCGGGAAAGCCGCCTCTTTCTTAGGGACAACGCTTATGCTTCGTTTCGCTTCTTCTTTGTTTTCTTCTTCGCTTTCTTCCACTGTCGGCGCAGCTCGTTCAACTCTTCTTTCGCCTGTTCATACTGAGCCGTCGGGACGATTTCAATGATCGGTTCGATCATGATCCATCCCTCCCTTGATCCGCCCCTACTCTTTACTACCCGCGTTTTTTGGCTTTGAAACAGACAAAAACGCCGGTTTGTAAAACGAGCGGTTGTCAAGGGCAAAGACGCGTTCGGTGAATTCACCTGGTTTCACTTTCTCAAGCGCGCGGTCGATCATCGTAATTTTCGCATCCAAATTATCAATGTAATGAAGCACCTCGGCTTCTTTGACAAGCGGCGGCTTCGGGCTGCCCCATTCCGCTTTGCCGTGATGCGCGAGCACAAGATGCTGCAAAATGACAACTTCTTCACCTTGAATGCCGAGCTGTTCCGCCGCCTTGCTGATCTCGCTCACCATGATCGAAATGTGTCCGAGCAAATTTCCTTCAAGCGTATACGCCGCCGATACCGGGCCGGATAATTCAATCACTTTGCCAAGGTCATGCAAAATGACGCCGGCATAAAGCAAATCTTTATTGAGCGACGGATAGAGATGGATGAGCGCCTTGGCGAGCTCGAGCATCGACACGACGTGGTACGCCAGTCCGGAGATGAATTCATGATGGTTTTTCGTCGCCGCTGGGTACTCAAAAAACGCCTTTTCGTATTTTTTCAACAAATAGCGGGTAATGCGCTGGATGTTTGGATTTTCCATAGCAAATATGTATTCCATGACTTTCGCCTTCATTTCCTCGCGGCCGAGCGGAGCCTTCTCCAAAAAGTCATCGATGCGCACGGCATCGCCCGGATGAGCGGGACGGATCGAACGGATGCGCAGCTGCAATTTGCCGCGGTAGTTATGGATGTCTCCCGCCACTTTGACGATGCACTCCGGCACATACCGCTCTTCGTCATCCGGCGAGACATCCCACAGTTTGGCTTCAATGTCGCCGCTTTTATCTTGCAAAATCAAAGTTAAGAACGGCTTGCCGTTGCTGGCGATGCCTTTCGTTGCTGATTTGATGAGCAAAAAGAGATCAACTTGCTCCCCAACCTCATAATGGATGATGCCTTTCGCCACTTCGTTCTCCTCCGTTTCTCTGTACGTACTTTCTAGTATATCATAACGGTTAGAGGGCAAAAAGAAAGCCTTGCCGAAACGGCAAGGAAACATTGACCCAAACGTCCCGTCACGCTGTTTATTTTTTTGTTAACTGAATGGCCCGTTTCATATCCTTGAAAATGTTCATTCGCCCATACATCAGCACGCCGCCTCGATACACTTTGGCGCCAAAATAGATCAGCAAGGCAATCGTCGCCGCTAAAAGCGCGAGGCTGAGCGCCACTTCCCACCCTGGCACGGAAACGAGGCCGATGCGCAAAAACATGAGCATCGGAGCGAAAAAGGGAACAAACGAGGCGCCGGTCACGAACGCCGACTCTGGCGCATTCAAGCCAAACATCGCGATCATAAACGCAGCGACAACCAACATCATGACCGGCGTAATCGCCGGCTGCACATCTTCGACCCGGCTGACGAGCGAACCGAGCACGGCAAATAGCACCGCATACAAGAGGTAACCGAGCAAGAAAAAAACGAGTGCGTACACAAATATCGATGCCGGCAGGTGGTCAAATCCGAGAAAGCGCCACACTTCCTGCCCGCTCGTTTTTAACGCGGCGAAAGCGACGGCGAAAAAAACGAAAAATTGCGTCAAGCTGACAAGAGCAACGCCGATGATTTTGCCAAACAGCTGTTGGACCGGGGAAACGCTCGACACTAAAATTTCCATCACGCGCGACGATTTTTCCGTCGCCACCTCCGTCGCGATCATTCCTCCATACATCAAAACAAACATATACATCGCGAAAAGAAGGACATAAACAAGAGCGCGCGCTTGGTTCAACTCCTCTTCCGTCTTCGCGTTTTTTTCCAATGCCACCTTTTGGAACGGAACCGGTTTGTAAAGCTCAGCCATTTGTTCATCCGTCAGGCCGAGCTTAGCGGCTGAAAGCGCTGTTTTCAGCTGGCTTAGCGCTCGTTCCAGTTCCTCAGGCGTCTGATTGTCCACAATCGTATTGGCATAATACACCGCTTCCGGCAATCCTTCCGCATCCATGGACAATACGAGCAATCCGTCCCATTTGCCTTCTTTGACTGCTTCTTTCGCTTCGTTTTCCATATCAGTAATTTTAGTCAACGCGATTTGGTCATGGCTTACCTGCTTCTCAAGCGGACCGTACAAAGATCCCGTGCGGTCAATGACCGCGACATGAGTCTTTTCATCACCGGTGAAAAACTCGATGATCGGCTGAATGTTGGCCACCCCGATGATCAACAGGCAAGTGATGGCGGTTGTCACAAGAAATGCTTTCGCCCTCAGCTTCGTTCCATACGTATGCCCCACCACAAGGAAAAACTTATTCATACGCCGCACCTACTTTTTCAATAAAGATATCATTCAGAGACGGTTCTTCCAAGGCAAACAGACGAACCGCGACTTTTCCTGCTATATGGCCGAGTATCGCTTGTGCCGTCTCCTCATTGGCGATTTGCAGCCGCACCCCTTCCGCCGTCCGCTTCCACTGCAAAACGCCAGGAAACCGCGCCAATTCTTCAAACGGCCCGTCCCCTTGAATGACAAGTATTTGTTTGCCAAACGAACGTTTCAGTTCACGCAGCGCTCCAGCCACCACCGCGCGGCCGCGGCGCAAAATGCAGACATGTTCGCACAGCTCTTCCACATGTTCCATCCGATGACTCGAGAAGACAATGGTCGTGCCGTTCCGTTTTAAATCAAGCACCGCTTCTTTCAACAGCTCAACGTTCACCGGATCAAGACCACTGAATGGCTCATCCAAGATTAATAGCTTCGGTCGATGAAGCACAGCAGCGATAAACTGGATTTTTTGCTGGTTGCCTTTCGACAGCTCCTCCACCCGCTTGTTGGCGTAATCGCGGATATGGAAGCGCTCGAGCCAGCGGTTGATTTCCGGGAGAATATCCATCTTTTTCATTCCGCGCAACCGCCCTAAATACAGAAGCTGCTCTTGCACTTTCAGCTTCGGGTACAACCCGCGCTCTTCCGGCAAATAGCCGATCAGATGGCTTTTCGAGTAATCAATCGGTTCGCCTTGCCAACGGATCACCCCTTCCGTTGGGAGCAGAAGGCCTAAAATCATGCGAAAAGTCGTCGTTTTTCCCGCCCCGTTCGCCCCAAGCAATCCGAACATCTCCCCTTCCGGAACCGTCAACGTCAAATGGTCGACGGCCGTCGCCTGACCAAACCGTTTCGTCACCTCAATGATCTCTAAACTCATCCACATTCCCCCAACGTAAACCAAATTTTCCACCCACATTATTAAAACGTGCAGTCTCAAAAAAAGTTTCAGACAGAAGCAGGAATTTGCCTATCAAACCTCTAATGAAAGAGAAATGAATGATGATTCAGCGAAAGGAGATGGTGACATGCCGATGTATACGTTGACCGCTTTTGAGCGCGATGGAGAAAAATTGCTCGATGAAACGTTTGAAGCGGCCAATGATGAAGAAGCGAAAAAAATCGGTGAACAAAAGCTGCGCGAGCGCGGCTGTTTGGACAAAACACACCGTTGCGTCAATGCCAGCGGCAAGCTCATTTTATTTCACCGCTAATCAAAACACCCCGGGGTTGTTCCCGGGGTGTTGTCATTTATCCAAATATTTCCTTTAACATATTGATTTTCTCTTCCGTATATTCGGCGAAATGCTCGTTGTACACTTTCGGCTCTTTTGGGTTCGCCTGGCGGGTGATTTTCCGCGTTTTCGGATCGACGAATTTGCTTGATGCCCCGCAGCCAAGGCCGATGATCGACTGCTGCTCTTCCATGATCATAATGTTGTATATGCTCTCTTGCCCTGGCAGCGCGTAGCCGACGTTTTCAAGGTTGCCGAGAATGTTTTTTTGTCGATACAAATAGTAAGGGACATAACCGTGTTCCTTTGTCCATTCTTGGGCCGCCTTCATCATCGCCTGCACTTCCTCGCGGCTGGCGACTTTGTACTTTTGTTTGTTCTTTGTCATTTCCGACGCCCGCTTAAACGACAGCGTATGGATGGTGAGCGATTCCGGCATGAGCCGCTCCGTCTCGGCGAGCGTATGCGTAAATTCCGAAAGCCCCTCGCCGGGCAGTCCGATGATTAAATCCATATTAATGTTGTTCATACCCATTTGCCTTGCTAAATGAAACTTGTTGATCGTCTCTTCGACCGTATGATGGCGCCCGATCGCTTTTAACGTCTCCTGAATGTAGGACTGCGGGTTGATGCTGATGCGGTCGATCCGCCACTTTTTCAACACTTCGAGCTTCTCCTGCGTAATCGTATCCGGACGCCCGGCTTCGACCGTGATTTCGCGGACGCGGTCGACATCTGGAAAGACGTCGTACATATGAGCGTACAGCCGGTCCATCTCGTCGGCCGTAATGCTCGTCGGCGTCCCGCCGCCGTAGTAAATCGTTGTGATGCGGATGCCGCGCTCGCGCAAAAAGCGGCCGACTGCCTCCATTTCGTAATGAAGGCCGGCCAAAAAGGCGTCGACCGACCCTTGGCGGCCGTTGATGGCGTACGCCGGAAATGTGCAATAGGCGCATTTCGTCGGGCAAAATGGAATGCCGATATAGATGCTCACTTCGTGGGCCAAATCGTATAAATCCGGAACGACCGTGAGCTGACGATCCACGATCGCTTGCATTAATTCGATTTTTTCTTTTGTCACTAAATAATCTTCAGCCAGCTTCCGGTGCGCCTCTTCTTTCGAAAGGCCTGAGCGCAAAAGCTGATGAAGCAGCTTGACCGGACGAACGCCAGTCAGCACGCCCCACGGCTGAATGAGGCCGGTAGAACGCTCAAGCAACGTCAAATAGACATGCAAAACGGCGTTTTTCAGCTGTTTTTCGTACGTTTTCCCGTCAGCGTCCGCCGGCGCGCTGCGTTCATGACTCGCTTCCTCGACGCGCCCGGACGTCTTGTCGAGAAGCGTCCCAGAAACAGCGATGCACCCGTTTTCCTTGACGGAAAACATAGCGGCCATATCGGCCTCGGGAAGCGGCGCCAACGACAGCTCCGGCGCTTCGAAGAACAGCTCGGTCATCACTTCGAGCGGGCGCTGAAACCGTTCCGGATGCGGCAGTCCTTGAATTTCGATCCGCACGTTCATCACCTTTTCTTTCAAACTTCTTTCAGTGTACTGAACTGCTGTTTCCTTCGTCAAGCGGAAGAATGCACCTTCGCCGCCGGCTTTATGGAAATGCTTCCCGCCCGGCCAACTAGATAAAAAAGCCGGGCATTCGCTCCGGCCTCATTTTTATGATTTTCGCGAAAACGGCAAGCGCCAGTTGTCTACTCACGGTTCGCTCCCCGCTCAGACTGCTTACTGTTTCGTTTTGAGTTTTTGCAAAAACTCGATCCGTTGCTGTTTGCGGAAATGTTCTTTCACCATGTAGGCAACGCCGAGCTGTTCGTTCGAACGCGTCACCCAGTCGGCCGCCCGCTTCACCTCAAGCGGTGCGTTGCCCATGGCGACGCCGAGCCCAGCCGCTTCAATCGCCGGCAAGTCGTCAAGGCCGTCACCGATCACCACCGTTTCTTTCAACGATACGCCGAGATGTTGAGCAAGCCGGCGCAACCCCGCGAGTTTAGACACCCCTTGCGGGACAATTTCCATTTTTCCGTTTGGCTGCATAATCATATCAATGGACGGAATCGATTTCGTCAATAAAGCGGCCGCTTCATCCCGCTCTTCGTCTGTGGCAAAATATACATCAATTTTCGGCACAGCGACCGGTTCGTCGATCAGCACATCGCCGAGTGAATCGACAAATTGGGTCGGATAGAAAAACGGGTCGCTTGAGGAGAGAACCGTCTGCACGACAAGGTTTTTCTTCACTTTCTTCCGATTGCCGAGCGAATACCGTTCATGCATGAGGCGGATGTTGCAGTTGAAGTTTTCCAAAATTTGCACGATATTAAACGTCCGCTCCTCGGGGATCACGGCGTCAAACAGCTTATCATCAAGCGTTCTGGCAATCATCGCTCCTTGGAATGCAATGAGCATCCCATCAAGCCGCAGCGCTTTCGCCACTTTTCGGGCGGAAAGCAAATTGCGGCTCGTGATGAACGTGACATAAACTCCTTTTTTCTTCACATAGTCGACCGCCTCTTTCGTTTCGCGCGGCAGGCGGCCGTTGTTTTTTAAAATCGTTCCGTCAATGTTGAGCGCCAACAGCTTATACACGGCTGTCTCCCCCTTTTGTCCGTCTCAACCTTTCTTTTCGCCGCCAGCAAGCTGGCGGCGGCTTTGCGTTCCTTATCATTTTCATGACTATGACGAAACGGACAAAAAAAGAACACCCGACCGGGTGTTTTTCCTATCTTCCTTCCATCAATGAACGGTGCAACTCCTCAAGCGGCTTCATGGCGATTTGCTGAACCTCGGCGATGGTCATGCTCATTTGCTGCTCGAGCGCCATCAGGCGGGCGAGTTTCTCGTTTTGCTGGGCGAGCGCCATCGTCTTTTGCGCCTGTTCGATTTCGTCAGGCAAAATGGCCGCCCCGCGCATCTGTTTTTCATGGAGCCGGAGCTGGATGTCGCGGACATTAGCGAACATCCGATAGGCGGTTTCATCGCGGCGGACATCTTCGTATGCCCGTTTCAGCTGCTGAAACGGCTCGCTCGCCCGAATCGCCTGCTCAAGCTGTCTAGCGAGCGCATGAAGGGTTTCAGACATAAAAAGAGCCTCCTATACGAATATCGTTCACGTTCTAACGTATGCACCATCTGGAGGCGATATGCCACAGCTTACAGCCATAAGCCAATGACGCCTTGAACGGCGCCGATCAGCCCGCCAAGCAAAGCGCCCAAATACGTAATCATCTTCAGCTCGCGGCGGGCAATCGATAAAATGATCTCTTCCAACCGTCGTAATGAAAACGACTCCACTTGGTCGCGGACAATATCCGCCAACCCAAGCTGCGCAACAATCGCCTCGATTTTGCCGCTTAGCAGGCGGCTGGCCGTTGCCGCCGCCTGCGGGATCAGGCGGTCAAACAATTGTTGTTCGTACGGAGCGATCAGCTCATCAAGCGGGCGATGCAGCCAGCCGCCGCTTTGCACCAAGCGGCGGACAGCCGACCGCACCGCGTCATCGATGCGCCGGCGGCCGATCATCTCTTCCACGGTTGCGAGCGGATAGTCCAACCATTTGTTCCACTCCGTCCAAAGGAGGCGGGCCAGTGCAGCCCTTGTGCCAGCATGGCGCAAAAATTTACCGAGCTCCGCCTGCACCTTATCGACGAAATTGACATTGCCAAGCAGCATCTGCAGCATATTTCCAACCATCCCGCGCTCTTGGAAAAAACGCTCGATCATACTGGAAACCTGTTGCTTTCCCTCCTCGCTGCGAAAGTAGTCAAGCGTCCGGTCGGCCAAATAACCTGCTAGACTTTCGACGCGTGCTTCCATCGTCTGCTTCAACTCCGCCGGCAATACATCGCGTATCGGCTGCAGACGCCACGTTTCGCTCCACCGTTCGTACGCTCGCTCAGCTTGCTCGGCCGCCATCGCTTCGAGCCGCTCGGCGGGAGAGCGAACGCCGAGGCGTTCAAGCAACTCAGCCGGCGTTTCTTTGCGCGCAAGCCACTTTCGAAGCCATTCCCGCCCCCACTCGGCCATCCCGGCCGTAAAGGACGGATCCATGAGTTTGCGCCGCAATCCTTCCGGCGTCACCAAATGCTCCACGACCGTTTTCCCGAGCTGTTCGGCCAGCTCCCGCCGCCGCTTTGGAATCAATCCCGGCGTAAACGGCAGCCGTTTTCCAAACACGTACATCGGCTCATATGGGCGAAACAGCATCACGATGGCGATAAAATTCGTCACCCCGCCAATGAGCGCCCCGACCGCCACCATAAACAGCAAATAAACGAACGTTTCCATCCTCTTCTCCTTCCGTCCCCGCCGCTGTCACCAAACGGCGTCCGTCATCATACGATGGCGATATAAACGTTTGCCTAATTGTTCATTATAGAGCTTGCCTGACGAATGCGCAAATGAGGGACTGCGATGAGCAAACAACGAACGATGGCCGTGCTGACGGAAATCAATGAAACAAGTGAACAAGCCGCCTTTGGCTCCATCCATCATTTTTGTGAGGAATTGGCGGCATATGCTAGAAAGTGTGGTCTCTTTTTTTACGTGTCCTCGCCGCCGCTTTATTTAGAGGGAGTCGGCTATCAGTGGACCGAAAGCGGATGGGGCAAGCGGGACGTTCCTCCAGCCGATGTCGTTTACAATCGCCTTCACTCGCGCAAGTTCGAACGCTCCCCTTTGTTTGCCGAGCTGCTCGCCCGGCTTGCCGAGGAAAACGGGGTGATATTCAACCATCGCTTTTTGCATAAATGGGAAGTGCACTGCCATTTTGAGCGGCACGAGTACTTGCACCCACACTTGCCGAAAACGGCGCTCTGGAGCGGTCAAAATACGCTTGAGGCATTCCTCGACGCTTTCCCATCCGTCTTTCTCAAGCCGATCTATGGCAGCCAAGGGCGAGGGATTTTCTGCCTCCAACATTTGGACGACGGAATTTGTCTTCGCCATTCCACTTCCGCTTCAACGGCCGTATATCGTTCGATGGACGCTTTAGCTTCCGCTTTGCGGCGACAAATCCGGACGCCGATGATCATTCAACAAGGACTTGAGCTTCGCACCCTCGACAGCCGCCCGGTCGATTTTCGCCTGCTTTGTCATCGCATCCGCCACAACGATTGGCGCGTCACTTCCGCCGTCGCCCGCGTAGCACCACCCGATCAGTTTGTCGCTAACCTTGCCCGCGGCGGAGAACTGATGGCGGTCAATGACGTCTTGCGGAAGTGGTATACGAGAGCTGACGCGTTCCAGCAAAAACAGCTTCTGAAAGAAATCGCACTGGAATCCGCCGCCGTTCTCGCCTCGGAAGCGGAAGGACTGTATGGAGAGTTTGGCGTCGATCTTGCCATTGACATCCATGGCCAGCCGTGGATCATCGAGGTGAATACGAAGCCGTCGAAACAGACGGATATGGCCGTTTCCTACCAATCGGTCCGCCCGTCGGCCAAGGCGATCGTCGACTATAGTTTGACATTGATGGAGGAAAAGGAGTGAACCGTTTTGCTTTCACTCGGTTTTGTCACCCTTGACGAACAGCAAGACCGCGCGTATTGCACCGAGGTGGCGAAACGCGCCAGACGCTACGGCATTTCTGTCTGCCGCTTTTCGCCGCTTGGCATCGATCCGCAGACGGAAAACGTCCGCGGCTTTCTCTTTCAAGCGGAAACGAACGAATGGACAAACGCCGTCTTTGCCATTCCGCCGTTTTTATATGACCGCTGCTTTTACGGCAATGATGAGCGGTCCAAAAAAGCGAAACCGATTATGAACTGGTTGAAGCAGCGACCTGACCTCACGTTTTTAGGCTATGGCCTACCGGGCAAAT
>NZ_MQMG01000077.1 GCF_001908025.1 Geobacillus proteiniphilus | reverse complement strand
AAAATGCGGAACGTGCCGGAAGGCGAAAAAATGGTTGGATGAACACGGCATTGAGGTGCAAACGGTGCATTTGGTCGACGAGCCGCTGACGAAAGAGCAGCTCGCCCGTTTGCACCGTCAAAGCGGGCTGCCGCTCAAAAAATTTTTCAACACGAGCGGGATGAAATACCGCGAGCTTGGCTTGAAGGACAAGCTCGACCGCGCATCGGAAGACGAGATGCTCGATTGGCTCGCCTCGGACGGGATGTTGGTCAAACGGCCGATTTTGACGGACGGCGAGCGGGTCGTCGTGGGCTTTCGCGAACAAGAATACGAGGCGTTTTTCGCGGCGGGGACATAAAAAATTTTTTGCAAAATCGGGTGAATTCAGTGAGTTTTTGCGGAAAATCGGTTATGATGAAAAGGAATATACATTTTGTCGCAATGGAGGGATACGATGAACACGCCGAAAGAACTTCGCTATACAAAGGAGCATGAGTGGGTGCGCGTGGAAGGAGAGAACGTGCGCATCGGCATTACGGATTACGCCCAATCAGAGCTTGGCGACATCGTCTTTGTCGAGCTGCCGGAAGTCGGCGCAGAGGTTACGGCGAACGAGCCGTTCGGCAGCGTTGAATCGGTGAAAACGGTCTCGGAATTGTATGCGCCGATCAGCGGCACGGTCGTTGAAGTGAATGAGGCGTTAAATGACCATCCGGAGTACGTGAACGAATCGCCGTATGACAAAGCGTGGATGATCGTCGTCAAACCGAATGATTTGAGCGAAATCGACAATTTGTTGACGGCGGAACAATACGAGGCGATGATCAACGAAGGATAAACGTTCCTGCAATCTTCGCTTCGATTCGGGCACTCTATACATACCGGAATTTGATTGAAAAAAGGGGTGCTCGCGATGGCGCTGCAAACGACGCGCATAGATGTCACGGACCGGATCATCGGCAAACTGAACGGCCGCTCGCTGGAGTTGTACGAGGAAGGAGAGCTCATCGGGCGCCTTCCGCTTCCGGCGGCCGTCCCGTTGAAAAAGGGGTATACCGAACAAAACGGAAGAATTTACAAACAGGTGACCGCTACCGTTGAGCCGGACCAAAAATATGTCGATTGCGACGGGGAAGCGGGCTGGTGTTGAAAGGCAACGGTGGATGGCCGTTGCTTTTCATTTTCAACATTTGGCCGGCGCAAGACATACAATAATAGTATCCTCATTTGAAGTTAGGTGGGTCGGACATGCGACGCGTGGAAAAAGTGATCATCGTCGAAGGGCGATCAGACAAGCAAAAAGTGGCGGCGGTGCTGAACGAACCAGTCGTCATCGTCTGCACAAACGGCACGATCAGTGATGCGCGCCTTGAGGAGCTGGCCGATGAGCTGGAAGGATGCGATGTATACGTCTTGGCCGATGCCGATGAGGCGGGAGAAAAATTGCGCCGGCAGTTTCGCCGCATGTTTCCAGAGGCGGAGCATCTTTACATTGACCGGGCGTATCGCGAAGTGGCGGCCGCTCCGCCTTGGCACTTGGCGCAAGTGCTGTTGCGCGCTCGTTTCGACGTCCGCATCGAATCGCTCATGAGGGGAAGAGGCGAGTGAAAGCGATCGACCGAAACGATGTCATGCGAGTGGTGGAAGTCGAGCCGCTTCTGGCCCTTTACTTGTATACCCCGCTGTGCGGCACGTGCCAGCTGGCGCGGCGGATGCTCACGGTGGTGGAGCAGTTGTTTCCGGCGCTGCCGTTTTACGAAACGGACATCAACTATATCCCTGAGCAGGCCGTTGCGTGGAAAATTGAAAGCGTTCCTTGCCTGCTTCTTTTTAGGGACGGAACGGTCGCAGGCAAGTGGTATGCCTTTCATTCCGTTCCGTATTTGTACGAAGTGATTCAAGCCTGCTTGCCGTCCCGATGATTCGCCTTTTTTTGACGCTGTTTGACACATTTCTTGGGAAATGACAAAAACGGCGCTCGTTCGTCAACGGGTTGTCGAGATTTTTGTAAAGGATTTCTCCTCTTCAGGTGGAAGTGAAAAAATAAAAATGGGGGAGGGGATATCCATGGAAATGCGTGAATTAGTTGGGCAGTTCGTGGAACGGATGCAAGTGTTGCGCCATTTGGTGCCGATTTTGCCGGATGAGCAGCTGTATGTTCGGTTTGAAAGCGATGACGAAACCGCCTTGCTGTTGATCGGCAAGGAATCAGCCGCTAGAGGGATGGAAAACGATGAACGGAAAACATTGACGGTGCGCGGTTCCAAAGAGGCGCTCGCGTCCCTGCTGAACGGCGAACTGAAGCTGCAGCAGCTCGTCCGGTTGCGTGAAGTGCACGTGTCAGGAAGCTTCCGCCAGCTTTTGCTTCTTGAATCGCTCCTCCATTTGGCCAAGCCTTATCGGGACGTCGGATAAAAAAGATGTTGACACGCTTCGACAGACAATGATACAATCACATTCGTAGTCAATTGAATAGGCGATTGTTGCGCTCTTATCAAGAGAGGTGGAGGGATGTGCCCAATGAAGCCCGGCAACCGTCAGCGCATGTGCTGAAATGGTGCCAATTCACACAAAGCGGCCTGCTTTGAGAGATAAGAGACGGAATGGTGCACAATACCTTTCTGTTCTCTGCGGGCAGAAAGGTTTTCTTTTTGCGCTCTGCCGCTTGGGGAGGAAGGTGAAACGATGATTACACTCGAACAAGTGACGAAAATCTATCAAGCGGCCAACGGTTCGGTCACGGCAGTCGACAATGTGTCGCTTGAGATTCGCGAAGGAGAAATTTTCGGCATTATCGGCTACAGCGGCGCTGGGAAAAGCACGCTCATCCGCTTGCTCAATGGGCTCGAGAAGCCGACGAGCGGCCGGGTGGTCGTCGCCGGGCGCGATATGACGCGCGTGAAAGGGCGGGAGCTGCGCAAGGCGCGCCAAGAAATCGGGATGATTTTCCAGCATTTCAACTTGCTTTGGTCTCGCACAGTCAGGGAAAACATTGCCTTTCCGCTTGAAATTGCCGGCGTCCCGAAAGAGGAGCGGAACAAGCGGGTGGATGAATTGATCGAGCTTGTCGGCCTTTCCGGGCGCGAGGATGCCTACCCGTCGCAGCTGAGCGGCGGGCAAAAGCAGCGGGTCGGCATCGCCCGGGCGCTCGCCAACAACCCGAAAGTCTTGCTGTGCGACGAGGCGACATCGGCGTTGGACCCGCAGACGACCGATGCGATTTTGGACTTGCTCGTTGACATCAACAAGCGTCTCGGGCTGACGATTGTGCTGATCACCCATGAAATGCACGTCATCCGCAAAATTTGCGACCGCGTTGCGGTGATGGAAAGCGGCCGAATCGTCGAGCAAGGCGAAGTGCTGCATGTGTTCCGCAACCCGCAGCAACCGATTACGAAACGGTTCGTCAAGCAGCTGATCGAGCCCGAGGAGACGGAAGAGGCGATTTCCCATTTGTTTGGCCAATACCCGAGCGGGCTGATCGCGCAGCTGACGTTCGTCGGCGCGGCAGCCGGAAAGCCGCTCATCACCGAAGTGGTGCGTCAGTTTGCCGTCGATGTCAACATTTTGCAAGGGAAAATTTCGCAAACCCATCAAGGCGCCTATGGGGTGCTGTTCGTGCACCTCGACGGGGCGAGGGATGAAATCGACCGGGCGCTTGACTATATTCAACGCCAGCAAGTAGCGGTGGAGGTGATTCACGATGCTCGCTAACCTCCTGCCGAACGTGCAATGGGAGACGATGTGGGCGGCGACGGTCGAGACGCTGTATATGACGGGAGTGGCGGTGGCGGCCACTTTCGTCCTCGGAATCGTTCTTGGCTTGCTTCTATTTTTGACAGCGAAGGGCAACCTATGGGAAAACCGGTTTGTCAATACAGTGATTGCTGCGTTTGTGAACATTTTCCGCTCTATTCCGTTTATTATTTTGATCATTTTGCTCATTCCGTTTACAACATGGCTCGTCGGGACGATGCTTGGCGCCAATGCGGCGCTGCCGGCTTTGGTCATTGGGGCCGCGCCGTTTTACGCCCGCATGGTCGAAATCGCTCTTCGCGAAATTGATAAAGGCGTCATCGAAGCAGCCCAAGCGATGGGCGCCTCAACGTGGACGATCATTTGGAAAGTGCTGCTGCCGGAGTCATTGCCGGCGCTTGTCTCCGGCATTACGGTGACGGCGGTGTCGCTCGTCAGCTATACAGCGATGGCTGGAGCCATCGGCGCCGGCGGGCTTGGGAACTTGGCGTATTTGGAAGGGTTCCAGCGCAACCATAACGATGTGACATTTGTCGCAACCGTATTGGTGTTGGTCATTGTATTTATCATTCAGCTGATCGGTGACTTTGTCACTTCGAAAATCGATAAACGATAAAGGGGGAAACAACTGATGAAGAAATGGTTGGGTGTGTTGCTCGCCGCCATTCTCGTGCTCGCTTTGGCGGCATGCGGCGGCAACAATAACGACAGCGCGGAAGGCGGCAAAGACGGCAAATTGGTGAAGTTGAAAGTCGGTGCGTCGAACGTGCCGCATGCGGAAATTTTGGAAAAAGCGAAACCGATTTTGAAGAAAAAAGGCATCGACTTGGAGATCATTACGTTCCAAGATTACATCTTGCCGAACAAAGCGCTGGCTGAGAAGCAAATCGACGCAAACTATTTCCAACACATTCCGTATTTGGAATCGCAAAAGAAAGAGTACGGCTATGATTTCGTCAACGCCGGCGGCATTCATATCGAGCCGATCGGCTTATACTCGAAAAAATACAAAAGCATTGAAGAACTGCCGGACGGCGCGACGATCATCATGAGCAACTCGGTCGCCGACCATGGCCGCATTTTATCGATGCTGCAAGAAAAAGGGCTCATTAAATTGAAACCGGGCGTCGATAAAACGAAAGCGACAGTCAATGACATCATCGAAAATCCAAAGCATTTAAAATTTAAGGCCGATGTCGACGCCGGGCTTCTGCCGCAAATTTACAAAAACGGCGAAGGCGATGCGGTGCTGATCAACGCCAACTATGCGCTTGACGCCGGTTTGGACCCGGCGAAAGACCCGATCGCCGTTGAGTCGCCGAAAAACAATCCGTATGTGAACATTATTGCGGTGCGCAAAGGCGATGAAAACCGGAAAGAAATCAAAACGCTTGTCGAAGTGCTGCAATCGAAAGAAATCCAAGATTTCATTAAAGAAAAATACCACGGCGCCGTCATTCCAGCGGCGGAAAACAATCAATAACGGGAGCGTTTCGCTTCCGTTTCTTTTTTGTCCCCAAAAAGCCGCTCCCCTTAAACGAAAAGAAAGCAGCAAAGGTTAAAACGATTCTGAATCCGAGGGCGCCGCGGCCGACCTGTTTCTCCGCTCTTCATCGGCCGTTCAAACGCGCCAGTACGGCGGCGAGCATAACGATGATGACGCAGTTTTGCAGGACGATCACAGCCGTTAAGCTGAAGGCGCCGTCTCCCTGTTCACCGAGGGTGTTGCCGATGATGATCCACGTCAAAAACGAAGCGAAAGCGGCTGTTAAGGCAAAGACAACCCAACGAATCAATCGCATTTCCCCCTTTTGTATTGATGATGGAAGTTGAACAGAACAGGCGGTTTTCATCATGACGTTCCATCTATGATCGCGAAACGGTGGTGTTTCCACACCCTTTCAATACCATTCGTTGTTTAATTTCGTTTTCCTTCATCCTATTTCGCGCAGGAGACTCCCACTTCAACGACCAAAGGGAGTAAGTGGGAGAGGAATGCTCGTTCCCCCTTTCTTTTGTGTATGATAGAATAAAGACGTGGAGAAAACTGTTAAATAAAGGCACTCCAATAACGGCTGCTCGATGTATGGAGTTGGTTGCAGGAAACGCTGCAACCGTAAAACATCGAGCGTAGGTCCGTCTGTTGTGTGTGGAAGCCAAGTACTGCCAACAGACACACCGAGAGAATCGGTAACGATGCAGGCATGACCTGCGTCGTTGGGTAGTCGTCAACCTGCCCCCTGATGCAACCCCAAGTCAAGGAAGGAGGACGAAGTCCGTTTGCACTTCTGGGGAGTTGCAAGCCCCCACTTCAAGCGTTAGCGAAGTGGGGGTAGTTGACGCATACTAACAGCAGAAACGAACAAAGGGAGGAAAATGATGATGAACAACGGAACACATGCATCGGTCGAATCCGCGCTTCATCGCTACAAAGAGGGAATTGGGGCGTTCACCAAAAAACTTCCGAATGTGGCGGAACGGTTTAACGCATTTACGGAAGCTTGTTTTGCTGAGGGAGCGCTGTCGAAAAAAGAAAAACAATTGATCGCCCTTGGCATCAGCTTGACGACGCAGGATGAATATTGCACGATTTACCATGCGAAAGGCTGCCTCGATGAAGGAGCGTCCGAACAAGAAATTTTGGAAGCGTGCGCGGTGGCGGCCGCGTTTGGCGGCGGGGCGGCGATGAGCCAGGCGGTGACGCTCGTGCAAGAATGCCTCCGCGAGCTGCGGACGACTCACTAGACTCCGGAAAAAACGGGGTCTTTTTTTTTTGCAAAAACTCGTACAAGCTTGCGGTTTTCGTGTAAAATAATAAAAGGCGCTGTTTTTTCACACGGTCATAGTGAAAACAGAGCGGGAAAGTTGCAGACAGTTTTCATTTGTTATAAAATTGTAATGAGAATAAAATGAGAATGAGCGATCGCTAGAAGACCAGCGAGCTAGGATGACTCTCAATCGGGAATTGGAGGTATGTTGCATGGCAGTCTTGACGATTCGCAATCTCCACGTCGCCGTGGAGGGAAAAGAAATTTTAAAAGGAGTTGACTTGGAAGTCAAAGGCGGGGAAATCCACGCCATCATGGGTCCGAACGGAACGGGGAAATCGACGCTGGCATCGGCCATTATGGGCCATCCGAAATATGAAGTGACAGAAGGATCGGTGACGCTTGACGGCCAAGATGTCCTCGAGATGGAAGTCGACGAGCGGGCGCGCGCCGGCCTGTTTTTGGCGATGCAATACCCGAGCGAAATCAGCGGGGTGACGAACGCTGACTTTTTGCGCGCTGCGATCAATGCCCGGCTTGGCGAGGGCAACGAAATTTCGCTCATGAAATTCATCCGCAAGCTTGATGAAAAAATGGCGTTTCTTGAAATGAATCCGGATATGGCGCACCGCTATTTGAATGAAGGGTTCTCGGGCGGGGAGAAAAAGCGGAACGAAATTTTGCAGCTGATGATGCTTGAGCCGAAAATCGCCATTTTGGACGAGATCGACTCCGGATTGGACATTGACGCGCTGAAAATTGTCGCCAAAGGCGTTAACGAAATGCGCAGCAGCGAGTTCGGCTGTTTGATCATCACCCACTACCAACGGCTGTTGAACTACATCACGCCGGATTACGTGCACGTCATGATGCAAGGGCGCATCGTCAAGTCCGGCGGTCCGGAACTGGCGCAGCGGCTTGAGGCGGAAGGGTACGACTGGATCAAAAAAGAGCTTGGCATCGAAGACGAAACGGTCGGACAAGAAGCGTAAGCGTTAGGAGGAGGATTATGGCGACAGAAACGAAAATCCCATTCGATGAAACATACATCCGCACGTTCTCAAGCGGGCGCGGCGAGCCGGATTGGCTGACGGCGCGGCGTCTTGAGGCGCTCGAGCTGACGGAGCGGCTGCCGCTTCCGAAACCGGAGAAGACGAAAATTGACAAATGGAATTTCACCGAGTTTGCCCGCCACACGGTCGACAGCGCGCCGTATGCTGCCTTAGACGATTTGCCGGAAGCGGTCAAGGCGCTCATTGAAGCGGGCGAAGGAACGAAAAACTTGTACGTGCAGCGCAACCATACGCCGGCGTATGTGTCGCTGTCCGATGAATTAAAAGAAAAAGGCGTCATCTTTACCGACATCTTCACGGCAGCGCGCGAGCATGGCGACTTGCTGAAAAACTATTTTATGACAGCGGTCAAGCCGGATGAGCACCGCCTCGTTGCGCTCCACGCGGCGCTGCTCAACGGCGGCGTGTTTGTCTATGTCCCGAAAAACGTGGAGATTGAAACGCCGCTTCAGGCGGTCTATATTCAAGACGAAGACGACATCGCCTTGTTTAACCACGTGATCATTGTCGCGGAAGACAACAGCCGCGTCGTGTTTGTCGAAAACTATATATCGGCAAGCCGAGAAGGAAAAGCGGTCGTCAATGTGGTCGCCGAGGTGTTTGCCCAAGCGAACGCAAGCGTCTTTTTCGCCGCCGTCGACCATTTGGCGAAAGGCACAACGACGTATGTCAATCGGCGCGGCATCGCTGGGCGCGACGGACGGATCGAATGGGCGCTCGGGCTGATGAATGACGGCAACACGGTCTCCGAGAACATCACCCGCCTTGTCGGCGACGGCTCGTTCGGCGATACGAAAACGGTCGCGGTCAGCCGCGGCGAGCAAGTGCAAAACTTTACGACCAGCGTCGTCCATTACGGCAAGCATACGGAAGGTTACATTTTAAAACATGGCGTCGTCCGCGACAGCGCGACCTCGATTTTCAACGGCATCGGCAAAATTGAGCACGGCGCGTCGAAGTCAAACGCCGAGCAGGAGTCGCGCGTCTTGATGCTGAGCGAAAAAGCGCGCGGCGATGCGAACCCGATTTTGCTCATTGATGAAGACGATGTCATGGCGGGCCATGCGGCGTCGGTCGGCCGCATCGACCCGATTCAATTGTATTACTTGATGAGCCGCGGCATTCCGAGACGCGATGCGGAACGGCTCATCATCCACGGCTTTTTGGCGCCGGTTGTCGAGGCGATTCCGCTTGAAGGCGTGAAAAACCAATTAATTGAAGTGATTGAAAGGAAAGTTCAATCATGAATGTCAATGAAATTCGCGCGTTGTTTCCGATTTTGCATCAGCAAGTGAACGGCCATCCGCTCGTCTATTTTGACAGCGCGGCGACGTCGCAAAAGCCGCTGCCGGTGATTGAGGCGCTTGACCGCTACTACCGCGAGTACAACTCGAACGTCCACCGCGGCGTCCATACGCTCGGGACGAAGGCGACCGACGCGTACGAAGGCGCGCGCGAAAAAGTGCGGCGGTTTTTAAACGCCCAATCGGCGCAGGAAATCATCTTCACGCGCGGCACGACGGCGTCGCTCAACTTGGTCGCCTCAAGCTACGGGCGCGCCAATGTCAAAGAAGGCGACGAGATCGTCATCACGTACATGGAGCATCACAGCAACTTAATCCCATGGCAGCAGCTGGCAAAACAAACGGGCGCAACGCTGAAATACATTCCGCTGCAGGAAGACGGCACGATCGATTTGCGCGATGTTGAGGCGACCATCACCAAAGCGGCGAAGATCGTCGCCATCGCCCATGTGTCCAACGTGCTCGGGACGATCAACCCGGTGCGGGAGATCGCCCGCATCGCCCATGAGCGCGGGGCGGTCGTCGTCGTCGATGCGGCGCAAAGCGCTCCGCATATGAAGGTCGATGTTCAGGAACTTGATTGCGATTTTCTCGCCCTTTCCGGCCATAAAATGTGCGGGCCGACGGGAATCGGCGTATTATATGGCAAAAAGAAATGGCTTGAGCAGATGGAGCCGATCGAGTTCGGCGGCGAAATGATCGATTTTGTCGAGCTGTACGACTCGACGTGGAAAGAGCTGCCGTGGAAGTTTGAAGGCGGCACGCCGATCATTGCCGGGGCGATTGGCCTTGGTGCAGCGATCGATTTCCTTGAACAAGTGGGCTTGGACGCCATCGCCGCCCATGAGCATGAGCTGGCGCAATATGCGCTTGAACGAATGGCGGACATCGAAGGCGTCACCGTCTATGGCCCGAAAGAGCGGGCGGGGCTTGTCACGTTCAACATCGACGGGGTGCATCCGCACGATGTGGCGACTGTCCTTGACGCCGAAGGAATCGCCATCCGCGCCGGCCACCATTGCGCCCAGCCGCTCATGAAATGGCTCGGCGTGACGGCGACCGCCCGGGCAAGTTTTTACTTGTACAATACGAAAGAAGAAATCGATCGGTTCATTGCGGCATTACAGAAAGCGAAGGAGTACTTCAGCCATGTCTTCTAACCATCCGTTGGATCAGCTTTACCGCCAAGTCATTATGGATCATTATAAAAACCCGCGCAACCGCGGGGTGCTTGAAGGAACGAACGTCGATGTCAACATGAACAACCCGACGTGCGGCGACCGCATCCACTTGACGATGAAAGTCGAAGACGGAAAAGTCGCCGACGTCAAGTTTGAAGGGGAAGGCTGTTCGATTTCGATGTCGTCGGCGTCGATGATGACGCAGGCGATCAAAGGAAAAACGGTGGAGGAAGCGCTTCGGCTCGCCCACATTTTTTCCGACATGATCCAAGGGAAAGAGTACGACGATTCGGTCGATCTTGGCGACATCGAGGCGCTCCAAGGCGTCTCTAAATTTCCAGCCCGCATTAAATGCGCAACCTTGGCGTGGAAAGCGCTCGAAAAAGGGCTGCAACAATCATGAACATGAAGGAAGGTGAACCGAGATGGCGAAAAAAGCCCCGGAAATCGGTGAATACAAGTACGGCTTCGTCGATAAAGACGTCTCCGTCTTCCGCGCCCAACGCGGCCTGACGCGCGAAGTCGTCGAAGAAATTTCGCGGATGAAAAACGAGCCGCAATGGATGCTCGAGTTCCGCTTAAAAGCGCTCGACATCTTCTACAGCAAACCGATGCCGCAATGGGGCGGCGACTTGTCAAGCCTCGATTTCGATGAAATTACGTACTACGTCAAGCCGACGGAAAAATCGGGCCGCTCGTGGGATGAAGTGCCGGCGGAGATCAAAGCGACGTTCGATAAATTAGGGATTCCAGAGGCGGAACAAAAATATTTGGCCGGCGTCTCGGCGCAATACGAATCGGAAGTCGTCTACCACAACATGAAAGAAGACCTCGAAAAACTCGGCGTCATCTTTAAAGACACCGACTCGGCGCTGAAGGAAAACGAAGACTTGTTCCGCGAGTATTTCGCCAAAGTCGTGCCGCCGACGGACAACAAATTTGCCGCGCTCAACTCGGCCGTCTGGTCGGGCGGTTCGTTCATCTACGTCCCGAAAGGCGTCAAAGTCGATACGCCGCTTCAGGCGTACTTCCGCATCAACTCGGAAAACATGGGGCAGTTTGAACGGACGCTCATCATCGTGGACGAAGGGGCTCACGTCCATTACGTCGAAGGCTGCACAGCGCCGATTTACACGACGAACTCGCTCCATAGCGCGGTTGTGGAAATCATCGTCAAAAAAGGCGCCTACTGCCGCTACACGACGATCCAAAACTGGGC
>NZ_MQMG01000076.1 GCF_001908025.1 Geobacillus proteiniphilus | reverse complement strand
TTAGGCGGGTAAGATCCCTCGAAGATGACGAGGTCGATAGGTCCGAGGTGGAAGCGTGGCGACACGTGGAGCTGACGGATACTAATCGATCGAGGGCTTGACCTAGCAAGAAAAGCGCAGGCGAGCGGGTCGCCGCGACGGGCAAATGTTCTTCGCCTGCAGGGATGTTCACATCCCGAAGGCGAAGGTTATTTGGCCCCGAGCGGCGGCGAGCCGGAGCTGGACAATGCGAAAAGCGCAGGCGAGCGGCTTCTTCCGACGGTTATCTAGTTTTGAAGGAATGAACATCCTGTTGACAAATCCAACAGGATGGATATAATAATTACTGTCCAAGATGATAACCATTGCCTAGTGGCTATGGCGGAGGGGAAACACCCGTTCCCATCCCGAACACGGAAGTTAAGCCCTCCAGCGCCGATGGTAGTTGGGGCCAGCGCCCCTGCAAGAGTAGGTCGCTGCTAGGCAATGTTTCATTATTCTGCAATAGTTCAGCGACGAGCTTCACATCTTCGAATTCGCTACGAGTTGCCTCGACGCATCTCGCTCCCTTGAATTAGCTGGCAGAGGAAGAGGCAACGAGCACATTGGGAAGATGTGCATGACATATAGTTATTCATCATTCCGCAATAGCTCAGCGGTAGAGCAACCGGCTGTTAACCGGTAGGTCGTAGGTTCGAATCCTACTTGCGGAGCCATTTTTACGCTTCCATAGCTCAGTAGGTAGAGCACTTCCATGGTAAGGAAGAGGTCACCGGTTCGAGCCCGGTTGGAAGCTCCATTTATTTTCCGGCCCGTTGGTCAAGTGGTTAAGACACCGCCCTTTCACGGCGGTAACACGGGTTCGAATCCCGTACGGGTCACTCCATTTCGGCCAGTCGTCCTTTCAAGGATGATTGGCCGAAATGAAAAGTGTATACTTCCCTGATTGCTGAGATATAATAGCAATTGAATACAGCGTTTCTTTCTCATCGCGTTGGGCTATAGCCAAGCGGTAAGGCAACGGACTTTGACTCCGTGATGCGCTGGTTCGAATCCAGCTAGCCCAGCCATTATTTTTTTGTACATAAAAATGGTCATGAGCCATTAGCTCAGTAACGAGCGCTACATCTTCGAGTTTGCTTCGAGTTGCCTCGACGCACTTGGCATCTTTGAATCGGCTGGGAGAGGAAGAGGCAGGTAGAGCTAGGTAGTACCTAGAGTGTATACCCAACCATGAGCCATTAGCTCAGTAGGTAGAGCAACGAGCAAAGCATCTTCGGATTTGCTTCGAGTTGTCCCGACGCATCCTGCATCTTCGAATATGCTAGCAGAGGAAGGGACATCGTTCACTGTGAGTGTATACTCAACCATGAGCCATTAGCTCAGTAACGAGCGCTGCATCTTCGAGTTTGCTTCGAGTTGCCTCGACGCACTAGGCATCTGTGAAACAGCTGGGAGAGGAAGAGGCAGGTAGAGTGAAACGAAGCTGTAGAGTGTTATCCTAACCATGAGCCATTAGCTCAGTAGGTAGAGCAACGAGCAAAGCATCTTCGGATTTGCTTCGAGTTGTCCCGACGCATCTTGCTTCCTTGAATATGCTTGTAGAGGAAGGGACATCGTTCACTGTGAGTGTATACTTGACTATGAGCCATTAGCTCAGTAACGAGCGCTGCATCTTCGAGTTTGCTTCGAGTTGCCTCGACGCACTTGGCATCTTTGAATCGGCTGGGAGAGGAAGAGGCAGGTAGAGTGAAACGAAGCTGTAGAGTGTTATCCTAACCATGAGCCATTAGCTCAGTAGGTAGAGCATCTGACTTTTAATCAGAGGGTCGGAGGTTCGAGTCCTCCATGGCTCACCATAGCGCGGAAGTAGTTCAGTGGTAGAACACCACCTTGCCAAGGTGGGGGTCGCGGGTTCGAGTCCCGTCTTCCGCTTGGGGCGGGGCCTTAGCTCAGCTGGGAGAGCGCCTGCTTTGCACGCAGGAGGTCATCGGTTCGATCCCGATAGGCTCCATCAAGAGCAGACTGCTTGACAACCAAAAGCAGCCTGCTCTTTTTTGTTATATCGGTATAAATATTCAAAATTTTGTCAAGTTGAGTCATCCCCTTTCTTTCCTCTACAATAAAGACGTAACAGGAACCGGAAAGGAGTGGGAGACAGCATGAAGCCAATTTCAATTATCGGGGTTCCGATGGATTTAGGGCAGACACGCCGCGGCGTTGATATGGGGCCGAGCGCAATGCGTTATGCAGGCGTCATCGAACGTCTGGAACGTCTTCATTACGATATTGAAGATTTGGGAGATATTCCGATTGGGAAAGCAGAGCGGTTGCACGAGCAAGGAGATTCACGGTTGCGCAATTTGAAAGCGGTCGCGGAGGCGAATGAGAAACTCGCGGCGGCGGTTGACCAAGTCGTTCAGCGGGGGCGCTTCCCACTTGTGCTGGGCGGCGACCATAGCATCGCCATTGGCACGCTCGCCGGGGTGGCGAAACATTATGAGCGGCTTGGAGTGATCTGGTATGACGCGCACGGCGACGTCAACACCGAGGAAACGTCGCCGTCTGGAAACATTCATGGCATGCCGCTGGCGGCGAGCCTCGGGTTTGGCCATCCGGCGCTGACGCAAATCGGCGGATACAGCCCCAAAATCAAGCCGGAACATGTCGTGTTGATCGGCGTCCGTTCCCTTGATGAAGGGGAGAAGAAGTTTATTCGCGAAAAAGGAATCAAAATTTACACGATGCATGAGGTTGATCGGCTCGGAATGACAAGGGTGATGGAAGAAACGATCGCCTATTTAAAAGAACGAACGGATGGCGTTCATTTGTCGCTTGACTTGGATGGCCTTGACCCAAGCGACGCACCGGGAGTCGGAACGCCTGTCATTGGAGGATTGACATACCGCGAAAGCCATTTGGCGATGGAGATGCTGGCCGAAGCACAAATCATCACTTCAGCGGAATTTGTCGAAGTGAACCCGATCTTGGATGAGCGGAACAAAACAGCATCAGTTGCTGTAGCGCTGATGGGGTCGTTGTTTGGTGAAAAACTCATTTAATGCATGTGGGCAAAGAGGGTTGGTTGCGGGATTCACGGATATGATGATGATTTGTTCCCGCTGTTTGTGAAAGAGGGGCTGCCATTTGTTTGGCGTCCCCTCTTTTTCAGTTGTATGATACAATAAATATGTTGCATGAAACTTTTCTTGATCGAGCGCCGTAATATACGGTAAGCCGTGAGGCGGGGGTATTGTATTTTATGGATCTATTTATTAAAAAGAGAATTAAGGCGATCCAAAAAGGGGATCAAAACGCATACGCGGATCTTGTCGATTTGTATAAGGACAAGATTTACCGTCTTTGCTATCGAATGTTGGGCAATCGGCATGAGGCGGAAGATGCGGCGCAGGAGGCGTTTATCCGCGCCTACATCCATATTGATACGTACAATCCTGAAATGAAGTTTTCCACTTGGTTGTACCGAATCGCAACGAATTTGACGATCGATAAATTGCGGAAACGGAAGCCGGACGTGTATTTAGATGAAGAGGTCGGAGGCACGGACGGGTTGACGATGCAGGCTCAGCTTCCTTCCCGCGAAGCATCCCCGGAGGAGGCAGTGGAAAGCCTGGAGCTGCAAGAGACGGTGCAGCGGGCGATTGAGCGGTTGCCAGAAAAATATCGAAGCGTGATCGTGTTGAAATATATGGAAGATTTGTCGTTGCAAGAAATCAGCGAGATTTTAGGGTTGCCGGTCGGCACGGTGAAAACGCGGCTGCATCGCGGCCGCGAAGCGTTGCGCAGGCAATTGGGTCATTTATAAGAGGGTGGGAGACTATGGAATGTCCGAAAGAAATCGTGTTACTCATGCACAGCTATTTTGATGGGGATCTTCAGCCAGAAGGAGAGCA
Source organism: Geobacillus proteiniphilus (assembly GCF_001908025.1). Classification (GTDB taxonomy): domain Bacteria; phylum Bacillota; class Bacilli; order Bacillales; family Anoxybacillaceae; genus Geobacillus; species Geobacillus proteiniphilus. The sequence continues at coordinate 7,910 of NZ_MQMG01000076.1, read as the reverse complement.
GCGGCTGAAGGAACATTTGCGTTCGTGCGCTGCGTGCGCTGCCCATTTTCACGAGCTGAAAAAGACGGTTGCTTTCCTCCAATATGCCGCCCACGTTGCGGCGCCGCCGTCGTTTGCGGCCAAGGTCATGGAGGCGATGCCGAAAGAGAGAAAGACCGCGCGGCTGCGCCGTTTTATGCATCGTCACCCGCTGCTTACGGCTGCCTCGTTGTTTTTAGCGCTCACTTTAAGCAGCTTAGCTTCTTCATGGGGGGAAAGAGGCGCGTTTTCCGTCTCAGCTGATGAACATGTCATCATCCGCGATCATACTGTCATCGTGCCGAAAGGAGAAACGGTCAAAGGGGATATTGTCGTCCGCAATGGCTCGATTCGGATTGAAGGAACGGTTGATGGGGACGTGACTGTGATTCATGGAAAGAAATATATGGCGTCCGCCGGGCAAGTGACAGGGGAAGTGGAGGAAATTAATCAAGTGTTCGAATGGATTTGGTATAATATTAAAGAAAAGTTCAATCGTGCGCTCCAATCGATTGAATGATGGCAGCCATCGTTCGATGGCTTTTTCCGTGACCATCAGCAGATTGGAATTAGAGATAAAGGAAGTGTGAAGATGTCCTTCGAAGAGCTCCCCATCGTGTCATATTTATTAAAAGTGGTTGATATCCTTGTCGTTTGGTATGTGATTTACAAGTTGATCATGATGATTCGCGGGACGAAGGCCATTCAGCTGTTAAAAGGCATTTTTTTAATTATTTTGGTTCGTTTCGTGAGCAATTACCTCGGATTGACGACGCTGCAATGGCTGATGGATCAGGCGATCATTTGGGGATTTCTCGCGATCATCATCATTTTTCAACCAGAATTGCGGCGCGCCCTTGAGCAGATCGGCCGCGGGCGGCTGTTCACCCGCAACACGGTCAATGAAGATGAAGAGCGGATGCGAATGGTGGAAGCCATTGTAAAAGCGACCGAGTATATGGCGAAGCGACGCATCGGCGCGCTGATTTCCATTGAGCGGGAAACCGGAATGAACGATTATGTCGAAACCGGCATTATGTTAAACGCTCATGTATCGCCGGAACTGCTCATTAATATTTTCATTCCGAACACGCCGCTTCATGATGGGGCGGTCATTATTCAAAAAAACCAAATCGCTGCGGCGGCCTGTTATTTACCATTATCGGAAAGTCCGTTTATTTCGAAAGAGCTCGGAACACGCCATCGGGCGGCGCTCGGCATCAGCGAAGTGACTGACAGCGTCACCGTCGTCGTGTCGGAAGAGACGGGAGCAGTATCGTTGACGAAAAACGGCGAGCTGTACCGCGATTTAACGATCGATGAGTTTCGGGAGCTGTTGACCGGCGAACTTGCTCCAGCGACGAAGGCGCCCGCTTCTTCCCGTTGGCAATGGAGGGGGAAGAAACATGGATAAGTTGATGGACCATCCTTGGTTTATTCGCGTTGTCTCCTTATTGCTGGCGATTATGCTGTATATGTCGGCCAATGTCGGGGCGAAAACCGGTGAGACGCGCAACACGTTTGGCCAGGAAGATACGGAAACGTTGATCGATATTCCGGTGGTCGCTTACTATGATGAAGACAACTTGGTCGTATCTGGCGTCCCGAAATACGTGAACGTCACGCTCCAAGGCCCGGCAAGCATCGTCAAACCGACGGCTTTGCAGCGAAATTTCGAGGTGTACGTCGATTTAACCGATTTGCCGTTAGGAACATACACGGTGCCGATCAAATACAGGGACATCTCCGACAAGTTGAAAGTGACGATTCAGCCTTCCTCGGCCAAAGTGACGATTCGTGAAAAAGTGTCGAAACGGTTTCCTGTCGGTGTTGAATTTTTCAATCGAAACAAAATGCCGGATGGCTATTCCGTTGGAGAACCGACTGTGAAACCAGTTGCTGTGACGATTACTGGAGCGAAGGAACTAATCGACGAGATTGCGTTTGTCAAAGCCATCGTCGACTTAGATGGGGCGACGGAAACGCTGACGAGAGAAGCGCGCGTTCGGGTGTACGATCGACGGGGAAATGAGTTGGATATTGAGCCAGAGCCATCGTCGGTGGAAGTAACCGTGCCGGTGAAAAGCCCGAGCAAGACGGTGTCGGTTCAAGTGCGAACAACTGGGGAGCTGCCGGATGGGGTGCATCTGGTCAGCATCACGCCGGAGCCGGATCGGGTGACGATTTATGGGCCGAAGGATGTGCTGAACCGTATTGACAAGCTGGAAGGGTTGACCGTTGATTTGGACGATATTACGGATGATTCGACGATAGAGCTCAACGTTCCGCTCCCTGATGGGGCAAAAAGCGTCAATCCAGATAAAATCAAGGTGCATATTGATGTGGAAAAAGACGTCACGCAAACGTGGAAAGACGTGCCGATCGCCGTCGTCGGCTTGCCGGATTCATACAAAGCTGAATTTGTCAAACCGCTTGAAGGCAAAATTACGGTCCGCCTTGTCGGTCCGCCCGATGTCGTCCGTGGATTGACGAAAGATGATGTCCGCTTGTATGTCGATGTTAGCGGCCTCGGCATTGGCGAACATCAAGTTCCCATTCAATGGAACCACCCTGAACAAGTCCAATGGCAGCCGTCGGCGGAAACGGCGATGGTCCATATTAGCGACAAAGCAACTGCACAATAAACTGCATAGTAAGGAGAGAGTGAACGAATGGGCAAATATTTTGGCACTGATGGTGTACGAGGAGTCGCAAATCGTGAATTGACGCCAGAGTTGGCGTTTCAAATCGGCCGCTGCGGCGGATACGTGCTGACCAAAAGCGCTGAGCGCCCGAAAGTATTGATCGGGCGCGACACTCGCATTTCCGGCCATATGCTTGAAGGCGCCCTTGTCGCCGGGCTTTTGTCGATCGGGGCTGAAGTGATGCGCCTTGGCGTCATTTCCACGCCAGGTGTCGCCTATTTGACGAAGGCGCTTGGAGCGCAGGCCGGCATCATGATTTCTGCTTCTCACAACCCGGTGCAAGATAACGGCATTAAATTTTTCGGTCCGGACGGGTTCAAGCTGTCGGATGAGCAGGAAGCGGAAATTGAGGCGCTGATCGACAGCGCGGAGGATATGCTGCCGCGGCCGATCGGGGCTGGGCTTGGGCAAGTAAACGACTATTTTGAAGGCGGACAAAAGTACTTGCAGTATTTAAAACAAACGATCGATGAAGAAGATTTTTCCGGGATGAAAATCGCCCTCGACTGCGCGCACGGGGCGACGTCATCGCTTGCGACGTACTTATTTGCCGATTTGGATGCGGATGTCGTGACAATGGGGGCTTCGCCCAATGGGCTCAACATTAACGAAGGAGTCGGTTCCACCCATCCGGAAGCGTTGGCGGCGTTTGTCAAAGAAAAAGGAGCCGATGTCGGGCTCGCCTTTGACGGCGATGGCGACCGCCTCATCGCCGTGGATGAACGCGGCAACATTGTTGACGGCGATCAAATTATGTACATTTGCGCCAAATATTTAAAAGAAACCGGCCGCTTGAAACAGCAAACCGTCGTCTCGACTGTCATGAGCAACCTTGGGTTTTACAAGGCGCTTGAGGCGCAGGGAATCAAAAGTGTACAAACGGCCGTTGGCGACCGCTATGTCGTCGAGGAAATGAAGAAGAACGGCTATAATCTCGGCGGCGAGCAGTCCGGACATATCATCTTCCTTGACTACAACACGACGGGGGACGGAATGTTGACGGCGCTCCAGCTTGTCAACATCATGAAAATCAAAGGCAAGCCGCTTTCCGAATTGGCGGGGGAAATGAAAAAATACCCGCAGCTGCTTGTGAACGTCCGGGTAAAAGATAAAGAAAAAGCGATGGAAAATGAGCAAGTCAAGAAAGTGATCGCGGAAGTGGAAGCAGAGATGAACGGCAATGGCCGCGTTCTTGTCCGCCCATCGGGGACTGAGCCTCTTGTGCGCATTATGGCGGAGGCCCAAACCGAGGAAGCGTGCCGCGCCTACGTTGAGCGGATCGCGGATGTCGTCCGCCGTGAAATGGGAGTGGAATAACCGACCGCTTGGACAACCACCCTATGCATAGACGGAACGTTCGCTTCCGTTTATGCATAGGTTATTTTATATAAAGGGATGGATAGATGATAGTTGACGCCGCTGGGAATGTCCTGTAATATTAACGTTGTTGCCTTTTTCTTGAAAGGAGGCGATGGAAGGGCGAAGAGCGGAACATGGTGAAGTGATGGCTTGCCGCAACCGTAGGCATGGCCAACAAAGCAAAAAGGTGGTTGGTTGTTGCATCGGTTTTGACGAGACAAAAGCGCCTGGACTAAGCGTTGGACGGAAGAACGCTTAGTTGACGAGGAGGAGGTTTATCGAGGTTTTCGGCGGATGCCTCCCGGCTGGAGCGATGACAGCCGCAAGTCCTCTCTTAAAACAAAGGGGTGACCCTTTGCACAAAGGGGAGGATGTCATCGCGCGAAACGAAGAAGGGAGTCTGCCGCCCGTGGATCGGCGAGACCCCGAACATGTTCTTTGACAACTGAACAGGAAAGACGGTTCTCGTTAGCGGCAGCCTCCAAGATGAAAAGGAGGAACATTTGCCATGTGCGGCATTGTTGGCTATATCGGTTATCAAGATGTGAAGGAAATTTTATTGCGCGGATTGGAAAAACTCGAGTATCGCGGCTACGATTCGGCGGGGATCGCCGTATTGAACGAAAGCGGCGTGCATGTGTTTAAGGAAAAAGGACGGATCGCTGATTTGCGCCGCATCGTCGACCCGAACGTCAACGCGACGGTCGGCATTGGCCATACACGCTGGGCGACACACGGGGCGCCAAGCCGAGTGAACGCCCACCCGCATCAAAGCGCCTCAGGCCGTTTTACGCTTGTGCATAACGGTGTCATTGAAAACTATGAAATGGTCAAGCGCGATTATTTAGCCGATGTTGCGTTTCAAAGCGACACGGACACGGAAGTCATCGTCCAGCTCGTGGAAAAATTCGTCCGTGACGGGCTGACAACGGAAGAAGCGTTCCGAAAAACGCTCTCGCTGTTAAAAGGATCGTACGCCATCGCCATGATCGATGCACAAGACGAAAACACCATCTATGCGGCCAAAAACAAAAGCCCGCTTCTTGTCGGATTGGGTGATGGATTTAACGTCGTGGCGAGCGATGCGATGGCGATGCTCCAAGTGACGAATCAATTCGTCGAACTGATGGATGGGGAACTCGTCATCGTCACGAGCGAGAACGTCACGATTCAAACGCTAAACGGTGAAACAGTCAAACGGAAGCCATTTACGGCTGAGCTCGATGCGAGCGACATTGAAAAAGGGACGTATCCGCATTACATGCTGAAAGAAATTGATGAGCAGCCGTTCGTCATCCGCCGCATCATTCAAAAATACCAAGATGACAACGGTGAATTGGCCATTGACAAAGCGATCATCAATGAGGTGCTGAACGCCGACCGCCTGTACATTGTCGCGTGCGGAACGAGCTACCACGCAGGTCTTGTCGGCAAGCAATTGATCGAGTCGTGGGCGAAAATTCCAGTCGAAGTGCATATTGCCAGCGAATTTTCGTACAACATGCCGCTGTTGTCGGAAAAGCCGCTCTTCATCTTTATCTCGCAAAGCGGCGAAACGGCCGACAGCCGCGCCGTGCTCGTGCAAACGAACAAACTCGGCTATAAAGCGATCACGATCACGAACGTCCCAGGTTCGACGCTGTCGCGGGAAGCCGATTATACTCTCCTGTTGCACGCCGGCCCGGAAATCGCCGTTGCCTCGACAAAGGCATATACGGCGCAAATTGCTGTGCTTGCGATTTTGGCCGCCGCGGCGGCGAAAGCGAAAGGCTTTGAGCTGGACTTTGACTTGACGAAAGAGCTCGCCATCGTCGCCAATGTGATGGAAATGCTGTGTGATGCGAAAGAAGAAATGGAGAAAATCGCAAGCGACTACTTGACGTTGACGCGCAACTGCTTCTTTATCGGCCGTGCCGTTGACTACTATGTCTGCCTAGAAGGCGCGCTGAAACTGAAGGAGATCTCTTACATCCAAGCGGAAGGGTTCGCCGGCGGCGAGCTGAAACACGGCACGATCGCCTTGATTGAGGACGGCACGCCGGTCATCGCCCTCGCCACCCAAGAGCACGTCAACTTAAGCATTCGCGGCAACGTAAAAGAAGTCGTCGCCCGCGGCGCGAACCCGTGCGTCATCTCGATGCGCGGCCTGGAAGGCGACGGCGACCGCTTCATCATCCCGGCTGTCCATCCGGATCTTACGCCGCTTGTGTCCGTCGTGCCGTTGCAGCTGATCGCATACTATGCCGCCTTGCACCGCGGCTGCGACGTCGACAAACCGCGCAACTTGGCGAAGAGCGTGACGGTGGAGTGAGCGGTTCGTTGGTTGTTGAATGACTTGTTGAATGACAAAAAAGTCGGGTACTTGACAAAAAAGTCGGGAACCGGACAAAAAAGTTGGGTACCGAACAAAAAAGTCGGGAACTGAAAGCCTGTTGGTGAATCCAGCAGGCTTTGGTTTTTCCTATTACTGTTATTTGACAAAAAAGTCTTGTCCTGTAAAACTCGATCCGATTTTTACTAACGGGTTCGGATTTGAATTACAAAATAATAAATAACTATTTAAAAAGAGGTGCAATTCGCACCTCTCTTATACATATATTAACAAGCAAATTAACTTTTTAAATAAATGTATTTATAAACAATTTCTTTTTTACTAATTCGCTTTTATCACATTTTGCAATTTTTCCATCACTCGTGATAAAGATGAGATTGAATTTATTGTCTCGAATCCTTCAATATCTAAAGAATGATTTGCATTTTGAATAATCTCTAAATTTAAATTTGTCTTTCTCAATTGTTCAAGTTTATTTGAATCGTAATGCGGGTCTTTATCTCCAATAACAAGAAGTCCTTGATGCTTACTGTTCTGTATAGATTCGAAAATTAAATCAAATTTTAATAATGGGGTAAGTAATATCATTTTCGACTCTAAATAAGACTCTCTTTTCATTATTTCATTAGCAATAGGAATTGTGCCGAGTGATTTACCTAAGAAAATTGTTTCGGTATATTGTCCATTTTTAAGTACGTCCAAAATAACAGGATTTACATCATTCATAATCGTTTGTGTTATATTTTCAAGAGGCTGTTTAAATAAATCTTCATTATATGAATAATGAATATGGACGACATCAATTTTATTTTGAAGCATCGTCATTGTTGCATAATAAAATAGTGGTTTATCATATGTGTATCCTGCACCAGAAAACATAAAACAAATAATTTTAGAACCTGTTTCAATATGTGTATAACTAATTTTTTTATCTTTTGTTTGTAAAGACTTTTTATTAACTTTCACTGATTTCCCCTCCCGATTATTTTTATTATTTTAACACCATTTACCATTTTTGTTTTTAATACTCATTTACTGTCTTATTGGACTAACACATCAGTTAGTTAGAAATTATGACTTTAATACTTTAATTGTAATAGCTAATGCACCCACTGTTTTTCTTGTTCTGGTGAATATATCTTATATGTTGCTTCTAACATTTCCTCCATTGTCCATCCTTCACAGCCAAAGTCTTTAAACGGAATATCTTCATACAGTTCTTTGAATGTATCGTAATTTCTTAATTCCAATACTTCAATTTTTAACACTTCGTTTTCTTCAGGCACTTTAATAAATTCAATTGTATCTCCAATTTTAATCTTTCTTCTTTTCTCATCGTTTAATCGCACCTCAACGGTATTCTCACCTGTTTTAATTAATCGAAAGGGTTCTTCATATAATCCCATTTTGTGTAGCATTATTACTTCACCCCAATAGAAAATTCGATACTTTCACTTATACTTTCTTCTTAAACTATTCTGCCTCTTTGGTTAAAT
>NZ_MQMG01000075.1 GCF_001908025.1 Geobacillus proteiniphilus | reverse complement strand
TTTTCAGGATAGATAGATGTACTTTTTTCCACCTCAAACGCACCAACAATTCTTCCTTCTTTGTCCAACCAAATGACATCAATCAAAGCAATGGTTTCCTTCACTGATTGAGAGATATTTGGCAGATTTAAGCGTTTTAATGAAAATTCTCCTAACTTTTGATTATTCCACTCTCTTTTGTGATCATTTTGAGCAATCCATACATCATAGCCAAGTGCTTTTCCTAATCTTGCTAAATGATATTGCATTTCCGAATGATCATTTTCCTCGATAGCATCATTTATGACTTCAGCATGGCGTTTCATTTTTGCTTTTTTTTGCTTTTCCATATTTTCTAATGTGATTTCATAGTTTTCACTAATGACTAATCTTCCCGTTCCAATTTCAAACAGGAGTCCTCCTACCGCACCAAGATCCTTTGATAGTAAGTTTCTATATTTCTCATTAAAATCTAAAATAATTTCTCTCATTTTTAAATATTCTTGCCAAGAGCCAAGTTTAATTTTTTGATCAAACAAAAGATTAAAACCTTTTACAATAGCTGTATTAAAAGGAGGAAAAACAGTTGGGTGAAGAAAATAGAGAATATTAGCTACAGCTGGTCCAAGCCCCTTAATTTGCAGCTGATCTAATTTTACAATTTCTTCTATAAGCTGCTTTTCCGTTGTTGCTTGAAGACATGATTTTAAAAATCTCCCAAAAGCTTTTTTATTACGTTCATTTTCATAAATATCCGGTATTCGAAGTTTCGGCTTCCAATAAAACGCGTGTGCAGCTCCTTCAAAAACTTGTTTTTGTTCTGCAATGGCTGTAACTACAATTTCTAATGAAGACCCCTTGAAGTCATTTCCAAATGTATTGTTGTCTATATCCTTAATGACCTCCATAACACCGTTTCGGATCGTACGGAATGCTTTTAATCTTTGGTCATTATCGATAAACCAAGTTTGATAGACCGATTCCATGTCACTCCGATACTCTTGAATCATTCTTTCGAAGTTCGCACTCACAACAGCTCCTCCCCTTATTGAAAACATCGCCTAAAAATTAAATTATTTTCATTTTACATGATAAATTTGCAGAATTGATGGATTTCAATAAATTGTAATGGTTAGGAACAATTTTAATTTTATTGTGAAATTCATCACAGCAATTAAATATTTTGGCTAATATCATGTCTTTAGACTCAATAAACCAAAAGGAGGAATTTGGATGCGTAAAATGACCATTGCCTTGTTAGCCTTATTGGCGATGTTTACGTTTATTCTAGGAGGTTGCGGGACGGATTCTCAAAAAAGCAACACTACTTTAGGGGACAATAAACAATCCGCAGCCGCCACAAAAGTGCAAAAAAAAGAAACGAAAAAATATTATTTTACCGCTAACGAAGGCGGAAGCATTTCAAAAATTGATTTAAAGACAAATAAAGTCGTCTCAACAATCAAAGTAGACGGTTCTGTTCACAATGTGCAAGTTTCCTCGGACGGAAAAATTCTCGGCGCTACTTTAGTGCCGAAAATGCAGCACGGGAATGATCACTTCATGGAAATGAATGGAATGGCATTGTTTTATAATACAGAAACGGACGAATTAATAAAGAAAGTGGAAGTTGGGAAGCATCCTGCTCACATCGTTTTTACCGAAAATGGAAAGTACGCTCTCGTTACCAATAATGAAGACAATAACGTTTCAGTCATTGATATGGCGAGCTATTCAGTCATCCAAACAATTCCAACTGGCAAAGGACCGCATGGTTTCCGGATCTCTAAAGATAGCCGTTATGCGTATATTGCCAACATGGGAGAAGATAGCGTCAGCATCCTCAATTTAGAAACCATGAAAGAAGAAAAGAAAATAAAAGTAGGGTCTACTCCTGTAACAACCGGTATTACTTCGGACGGCAAAACATTAGCCGTAACGTTAAATAAAGAGAATGCCCTCGCCATTGTTGACTTAACAAGCGGTAAAGTAGAAAAAGTGCCGGTCGGTCGGGGGCCAGCCCAAGTGTACATGGATCCAGATGATACATTCGCTTATGTAGCCAATCAAGGAACGAAGGAGGCACCGTCTCATTCCGTAAGCAAAATAAACATAAAAACAAAAAAAGTGGTTGCCACGATTGAAACTGGCAAAGGAGCGCACGGAGTTGTCACAAGCCCGAATCAAAAATATGTTTTCGTCACCAATATGTTTGACAACACGGTGAGTGTCATTGATAAAGTGCGAAACAAAGCAATCAAAACGGTTCCAGTAGGTGAAATTCCGAACGGGATCAGCATCATGCCATAAATAAAAAGCAGCAGGTTGAATTTTTCAGCCTGCTGCTTTTTCTTTTCTATTTACGGAATTATGAAAAAACAAGGGGATTTTCTTCTGATTTTCATTTTTGTTGTGACAGCATCCCTTTAGTCTTTTTTATTTTTCTCTTTTTCTCGGGCTCAGTACAGCAATATAAACATTGCCGTCCTGAATGTAAGGATCAAATATATCCAACGGCCTTGGCGGCGGCCCTCCTACATTGATGCCGTATTCGTCATATTGCCCCGCGTGGCACGGACATAAAAAGCGGATGCCTGCTTTCTGCATGTTCTCCTCAGCATCTCCAACGGTACACCCTAGATGGGTGCAAATCGGGGACATAATGAGTAAGGAACCATCTTCATTTTTGTTAATGTAGACAAACCCTTCCCTTTCCTGTTTGGTCCATGCATCTTTTATGGTGACTTTATACGGCACCTTTTTGGGGAATTCTCCTTTTTCTAATTCGCTTAGAGGACCGAGATTAGCCATTGAACTTGTATTGACCGTTTTCTTATCGTTGTTGCAAGCAGCCAGTCCTGCAGGCAATACCGAAACAGCCAGCAGTCCAGCCGCCCCCTTTAACGACCTGCTAAGAAACTCTCGTCGATTCAACATAAGATTTCCCCTCCTTGCCATCTCTAATATAGGGAGGTGCGTGAAATAAGAGGTGAATCGATCAGCGTTTATCGCGCAATGCGAGTTTTACTGCAAAATACACGACCAATCCAATGGCAAGCAAATTCAGAAACCAGCCGAGAATGCCAAATCCCATCATCCCCCAGCCACTCATCATCCCGCCCATCATCCTCATCACCTCCTGCATGATCGAAAAATCATTCTCACCTATCGCTAACCATTTATGTCATAAATCATCCATTTCTTTTTCACCTGACTTGAATGAAAAATCTAATTGGAACTCCAAGCACCCTTTTCCTCACCTTTAGCATTTACCAATACTCCCACATTCACACTTGATGCAGCCAAAAATTGATCCACAACGTTTTCATCATCTCCCCTTTTGCTTTACTTTCAGAATAGAGAAAAAGTGTGGAGAAAATATTGATAAAAACCTACAAATATTTGTCAAGGCTTTCACAAAAGTTCATTTCCCTTTTAGTCGCCACGCCTTCTATTGGTCAAAACAAATGCCGAGAAGATCTCGGCAGCCAATCATCTTATGAAACTCTCGCAAATCCAACCATACCAGATTCTTTATGCCCTGGAACCGTACAATAAAATCGAAACACACCGCTTTCGATTGGTATGAACGTCACCTCGGCTGTTTTCCCCGGCAAGGAATGAACATGAACACCCGCATTTTCTGCATGATTTCCATGGTCATTCTGCTGTAACAAAATCTTCATATTTTCGAATTCGATATCGTGTTCCATTTGACCGCTATTTTTCAGAATTAAGGTAACAGGCTGTCCTACAGTCAGTTGCAAACTCTCAGGAAAGTAATAAAATTCAGTCGCTTCAACCACTACCTTTTTCCCCTTTGTTTCGATGCTTAACGGAGATGCAGTTTGGTTGTGGCTCTCCATAAAATGGTTCATAGGCGGATTCGTTACCGGAAGATTAGAAGATCGAGAAAATTCATTGTATAAATGGTTATACAAATAGAAAAACAGCGAAAGGACGATTGCTAACCATAGCGGATTATGGAATAGTTTATTGATCAAAAACACACGGTTAAAACCCGTTTCTTGTTGAAGCATGTATAGAACAATACAAGCCATTCCAACAAATAGAACAATCATGATGTGAACCGTAGAATCCCGATATTCAGGCGCAATCATTTCTCCTAACATCGCTCCCATCATACCGCCCATGACTCCTGATAAAACACCGTCGATGATGGCCATGATGCTAATCGGCATCCCGGCTAAAAATCCAGCTAAAAACCCGAAAGCCATTCCTAAAATGGTTGACAAAAAGAGATTGCCGTTGTAAGAAATCCCAGCCAGCAGGCCGCCTGTCAGCCCAGCCAACATTCCTAACGCCATCGCCGCCATCATTCCAGCCATGCATGTGATTTTCTTCCTTTTGATAAAGATGAAAGCAATCACAATGAAAGACAAAACCGCCGCGATCCCCCCAGTGAATAACATCGGCAACGGATGATCCCTCCTGCAAATGTTTATTTGTACACATATATGTGTGCAAATAACAGGTTAGTCCATGTCAGTGAACATACCAGCTGAGCTTGAACGAAAACAGAGGGCGTTTCATCCGATTACAGCTTTTTGTATTACACCTGCATGTATTCTGTTCATAAAACGACTATCCACAAGCATATGATGAAATGGTGATACCTTCTCTAAAGGGGGAAGAGGGAATGCATGGTTACTTGCCGGGAAATCCTCAAACGCCTATTATCACGCCCAATGTAAAAGATGCGCCATTTCGGGTTCTCAAAAACGGGGTAAAACAATTCCACTTGCGGGCGGAACCGGTCGTGCATGAGTTGGTAAACGGAATTAAAATCCGCGGGTATGGATACAACGGAAGTATTCCCGGGCCGACGATTCTTGTCAATCAAGGGGACTATGTTCAAATTACAGTCGAAAACCGTTTGCCAGAAGCGACATCCGTCCATTGGCACGGATTAATTGTTTCCAACCGAATGGACGGCGTACCCGGCCCTGGGGGCAGCCCGATGATCCAACCGGGGGAAAGTTTTACGTATGAATTTCGCATCCAACAGTCAGGAACGTTTATGTACCACAGCCATGTCCATGATGCAAAACAAGAGTTAATGGGATTAGCAGGCATGCTTATTTCGCGCGGCATATACGAAGAACCTGTGGACCGCGATTATGTTCTGTTGCTTCAAGAGTGGGCTGTGCAGATGGAGATGCATCAGCAAACTAGCAGCCATCCAATGAATGATCATCCTTCCAAACAATCGGCTTCAAATATATATGACATCGATCCAATGTCAATGATGTTTAATTTTTTCACAATTAACGGCAAAGCCTATCCTGATACCGCTCCTTTATTCGTCCAATATGGCGAACGCGTCCGTATTCGCCTTGGCAATGTAAGTATGGATTCTCATCCGATGCATTTTCACGGGCATGATTTTATTGTCACCGCCGTTGATGGAAATCCGATTCCTATGATGGCAAGATTAAAACGAAACACGATTAATATAGCGCCAGGAGAAACATGGAACATCGAATTTTTGGCCAACAACCCGGGAAATTGGGTCTTTCACTGTCATAAACCTCACCATACAACGAACGCACATGCAATGGGGGGAATGGGCGGCATGCTTACGGTGATTCGCTATGCGAGGTTGTTTTCGTAGCCGACGACCGGATGCCATAAGTGATAAATCGTGTGCTCGAGCCGCTTATAATGGCCGCACAACGTATTCACGGCGCTGCTAAACGCATCATCCTCCCCTCCCCATCCAGAAAACCGTTCATCAAATCCGCCAACCGCCAAAAAATGCTCGCGGGGGATGACGTTGAATCCGCCAACATAAGTGAACGGTGACGTATGAATGATGTCAAAGTCCGTCACCTCAACCGGCCACGTCGGGGGGGGGGGGGAGGGGGCACTTACGAGATGTTTGGAGTTTTCCTCGGAGATTCCGACGATCTTCCGGAAAGGGATGACCCATGGCGCATCCCTCATCACTTCGGGATCGCAAAAAATATCGCCCTCGACAATCACGAATATGTCTCGGGTCGCCTGTTTGGCCGCCAAATTAATCGCCCGCGCCCGGTTAAACGGCTCATCGGCAGAAACCCCGACGCAAATTTCCACTTCGGGAATCATCATTTCGTAAAAGGTTTTAATCCAATTGAAATTGATATCCCGAATCCCATTATCAGGTTTGTACGGAATCAGAATCGATATACGCTCAAACAATCACACCACCTCTTTATACCGATGGTAAAAGTCAATCGCTTCATGGTTTGGGTAATTATATTTTTCTTTGTCGATTTCAAAGGTAAAACCTGGTTCTTTCAATAATTTTAGTCGTTCTTTCCCGCCGGGAAGAACATCCGCAATACTCAAGCCTTTATTCCCTTCATTCCATCCACCTTCAATTTGATTGGCAGCCGTCGCCCCTCCCCATAAAAAGCCTTCTGAAAACTTTTTATTCATCGGTTTATTCCTCCTTCTCTATATGCGCATAATAAACAAGGAGAGCACCTCCCCAGTGCTCCCCCTCATTAGTTTACCACAAATAACTTTGCTAGCCTAGCAATAGCAAGTTTACACACTCGCTTCCTTTGCACGTTTATTTTTCAACATTCGTTTTTCAAAATAGTAAGTAGGGATGATGATCGCGGCCCAAATGACAAAGTAGGTAAGTAGGGCGAGCAGCGGGTTGTTGCTTCCCCGTTCTTTACGGAATTTTCCGTCCCGTATCTCTCCGTCCGGCGGCGTTGGCATTGTTCCAGCCGTTTTTTCATCAAATGATGGGGCGTTTTGTTCAGCAAATTTCGGTTTGAAATCCCCTTCGCTGGGCTTGACGTTTAATGAAATCCAATACATTCCGCCGGCTAAGACAGCAAGCGACAGCACAGCAGAGGCAATAACGCCCTTTCTCCATTTTCCTTCTTTCGATTTAAACGCCTTTTTACAAGTACTCATAATCCATTGCCAATGTACGCCAATATGAAGACCTACTAATGCGAGCGTCATATTGGCGGAAAGGTCGTGAATCCCGCGAACAAAGTGGTTGCCTTCGATGGCAAGATTCGGAAAAACGACTCGCGAAATCAAAATTCCGGATACAATGACCGTTGTCATCGAAATAAGCAGCAAGATGTTTAATAAAAAACTGAACCGTGTTTTTCGCGGGAGTTCCAGAGCAAAAATTTTTTTCGTCGTGTTGATCACCCAGCGATAATTCAACCCGATATGAATAAGAATAGCTACTGCTATTACTAAACCGGCCATTTCATGAAACGGCAACCCGTTGAACACCTTTGGATTCATTAACAACACAAACGTAATCGCCATGGACAAGTCGAGCACCATTTTCACATAATTCTTTCTCAATCTGCTTCCCCCTTACATCGAAATGACTGCTGCATAATGTCAAGAATGTGATCGATTTATTACTTTACTGGAGGAAGGTGAAATTTAGGTGAAATACGAAAAACCTGAATCCGTGACGAATTCATTTGGATCATGACTTGATAGGCATCTCGTATAACCTGTCTGCCTTTCAGTTGTAGTTGGTGGAACGGCTCTTTGCGAGAGAAGAGGGGGATTTTCATGCCCGGGTGGAGGGCAAAAGTTGCCCATGGATCTTTTCCTTGAATCACCGAAAAACAGGAGATGAATGGATT
Organism: Geobacillus proteiniphilus; assembly: GCF_001908025.1. GTDB lineage: Bacteria > Bacillota > Bacilli > Bacillales > Anoxybacillaceae > Geobacillus > Geobacillus proteiniphilus. Next base: position 4,228 of record NZ_MQMG01000075.1, on the reverse strand, counting down.
GGCGTTAACCGAAACCCATGATAAACTAAGCGTATATTCAAACAAAGTTTGGAGGGACAACCTTGGATCAGTTGCTATACGTGTTCGTAAAAGTAGTGGAAAAAGGAAACTTCACGAAAGCAGCTGAGGAGCTGCATATGACACAGCCTGCTGTCAGCCAGCATATCCAAACCCTAGAGCGATTATTCGATACGAAACTTCTGGACAGGACAAACAAGTACGTCAAATTGAATAAAGCCGGCGAAATTGTGTATCACTATGCGAAAGAAATACTCGGACTGTATACACGCATGAATCAACTGCTTGATGATTTAATGAATCGAGCCAGCGGGGAGCTGTCTATTGGGGCCAGCTACACGTATGGCGAGTATGTTCTTCCACAGATGATCGCAAAATTGCATCAACACTATCCACTAATCAAACCAACGATCACCATCGGGAACTCGAATGAAATTGTCGAAATGGTAAGCAGCCATCAACTGGATGTAGGGATCATCGAAATGGATATCGAACCAAAAAATGTATATATTGAACCATTTGCCAAAGATCAAATGGTTGTCGTTGCTTCTGTTCATCATCCGTATGCCCAAAAAGAGAGCGTACAGATGGACGACCTCCGCAACGCCACATGGATCGTTCGTGAAACAGGATCTGGAACAAGAAAAGCAACGGACGAATTTTTTCTCAAACACAACTTCTTTCCGTCTTCAATCATGGAATTCGGCAGTACACAGCTCATTAAAGAAGCGGTAGAAGCTGGTTTGGGGCTGACATTTCTCTCTCTCTGGACGATCAAAAAAGAACTTTCATTTGGCACGTTAAAAATCATCCCGATCGATGATGAACCATTTTTTCGCCACTTTTCTCTCGTGACATCGAAAACTCCGTTTTATACAAAAGCCATGGAGGTGTTTTTAACCATCGTACGTACTCACCAACCTTCCATCATCCATTCACCACAACCCCCATCTCCCTAATAAAAAGACGCCCGGCAGCGTTTGCGGGCCGTCTTTTTCCTTGAACGTTAAGCGATAAAAAAAGAGAAAAAAGACAAGAAAAGAGACACAATACACATGGCAAGAAGAGGACGCCATCCGTTTGTCCGCCATTTTCGCAAATCCACATTCAATCCAAGGCCGACCATTGCCGCCGTCAAAAGAAATGAGGTGAAGGAAGAGATATAGCGTAAGACGTTTTGAGAAACAGGAATGGCGTTTCCAAGCACATAACTGCCAAGCAAACTCATCATGATAAATCCAAGCAAAAACCAAGGAAATTCTACTTTCGTTTCTCCCCCCTCCTGGCCATCGTCTTTTTTTCTTCTCCAATAAATGAGGACAAAACTGAGCGGCACAAGCCAAAGTACTCTTCCTAACTTTGCCAGCAACGCCATAGCCAATGCATCCTGCCCAGCTGGAGCGCCCGCTAACGCGACGTGGGCAATTTCATGCAAGCTCATCCCACTCCAAATGCCGTAATGGAAAGACGAAATGGGCAAAACAGGACGAATCAGTGTATACGCGATCGAGAACACCGTGCCGACAAGTGCAATCATTCCAACTGAGATGGCCGTTTCCTCGTCGTTCGATTTTAAAATGGGAGAAACGGCGGCAATCGCGGCCGCCCCGCATACCCCTGTTCCAATGCCCAGCAATAAGGATAAAGAAGGACTTGCTTTCAACATGTTTCCAACCCAAATCGTCATGAGAATGGCAAACACAATGACCGCCGCATCGCGAATGACAAGCCCCCATCCTTGATGAATCAAAACATCCATATTCAGCTTTAGACCAAATAACATGATGGCCAATCGCAACAAATATTTCGAGACAAATTGGATGCCCGGTCGAATCGCTTCTGGATAGCCAAACAGCTGCCGATACATCACAGCAAGCAAAATGGCGCAAGCAAGCGGACCGACATGATCTAATCCAGGTAGGAAGGCCAATGCCATTCCAATAGCGGCCGTCAAAAACGTAAAGGCCACTCCCCCTAACCAAAAACGTTTCCCCTGTTCATGGGCAGTCGAATATGGCCAAACAGCCATCTTTCGCTTCTCCACTCTAATCCCCCCTATTGGTATCACATAACTGTTTTTATCATATGTCCCTTCTGTCAATAAGTAAAATAAAATTTTATTATTTTTATAATAAGTAATAACTTATTATAAATTCCTAAAAGTGATAAACGAGAAACAAATACTTTGATTAACGAAGAGGCAGATCCACCCGTTCCCTCAAAACGCCGCCATGATCATTGACATGAACTTTCCAACCTCACTCACGACGCCGCAACTCGAGCCAACGATCAATCAAATGAAAACGGAGAAAAAGCTTATTCAAAACGTAGTTTTCTTTCCCCACTCCACGTTGTATAATCAAAAAAGAGGAGGTGAACAAGCATGGAGCGCGATACGGTTGTGAAAGAAGTGGTCGAGGCGCTGAAAATATTTTCCCGCGACATCCGCACCCAAATTGATGAAATGGGAAGCCAGCTGAGAGCGGAAATCCAAGACACTGCTAATCAGCTAAGAGCAGAAATCCAGGACACCGCTAATCAACTGAGGGCTGAGATGCAAGACACGGCCAACCAGCTGAGAGCGGAGATGCATGAAACGGCCAACCAACTGAGAGCGGAGATGCAGCAATTTCGCGCCGAGGTGAACGAGCGGTTCGACCGACTCGAACAAAAATTCGCTGGCTTGCGCGTGGAGCTGACCGAAACGCAAGAAACCGTCCATTTCCTCGCGTCCAAAACCATCCAGCATGAGAAAAAACTCCTCCATCTTGCCAAGCAGCTTGAATCCATTCGCTAGTTTTCCTTCATCCGAAAGCCGCGTTTGACTGCGAGTCAAGCGCGGCTTTGATTTTTGCATCTCGGCTTCTTTGATCCCGGATCAAATCCCCCCTGCTCGGCCGCGCACGAAGGCGGAAGAGAAGCTGACGATTTATCCGTCATCATGAACACAATTGGTTTCCAATACGCAACCAAAACTCTGTCCCCGGACAAAACGCCAAAAACAGAGAACGCGCGCCGATAAAGTTGACGGGGCTTTTGCGTGCATAATTGCTGCTCCTTTTGACGCACAATATAAATACGAAAGAAGCCTTTTCATGATTTGAGGGAGGAATCATCCATGTCGTTTCTTTGGAGCTTAATCGTCGGGGGCGTCATCGGTTGGCTGGCCGGTCTTCTGACGGGCCGCGATATTCCAGGAGGGATCATTGGCAACGTGATCGCCGGGTTTATCGGAGCCTGGCTTGGAACGGCGCTCTTTGGCAACTGGGGGCCGACCATCGGCGGATTTGACATCATCCCCGCGCTGATCGGTTCCGTTATCCTCATTTTGCTTGCAAGCTTTGTCATTCGCAGATTGCATAGGGCGGCGTGAATGACGCCCCTTTCGCACTTTGCAACCGAGATCGGTCTAGTCAGGACAGTTTCTTGAGGTACAACCCAAAACCAATCCGCTTTATCCATAGGTTTCCCCACTTACACGGATCGCGTGGAAGTGGGGGATTCCTGGCCAAAGTCAAATTGGCAGAGTATTTGGAGTGATTCCGAATCGGTTTCACCTGCATTTCACCCTAAAACATCCTCATTTCGTTTGGAGTTTTGCTTATCTTATTGATAATCTTCTTCGGGTCATTTCCAAATTCTTTGTACATCCACCATCCTTTTTCCATTAAACGACAATTTATATATATCTGGCATTCCAAGTTCCTTCCAAAAGTTGAATCCATACTTTTTATCAAAATAATTCATGATTAATACCATAATATTACCATGCGTACCGATAACAATGTTTTTCCCGTCATTGTATTCTAATAATTGTATTGTCGCATTGACACCTCTTTTTTGAGCCATTCGATTTGATTCTCCACCCTCCCATGAAAAGTCAAAGTCTTGCCATACCTTTGTAATGGCACTTGTAAAGTCAATCACAGGCTTCTCCGATAAAACTCTTTCTTTGAATTCATCCACTACAACAATCTCTTTATTTATGTATTTAGCAATTCCTTCAACTGTTTGAATTGCCCGCTTATATGGACTTGAATAAACATGATGTATATTTTCTGTTTTTAGAAATTCGGTTACAGTATTTGCATCACGATAGCCTTGTTCGGATAATGGTCTTCCTAATTCGTCTGGAGTATATGTAGAGTGAGCATGCCTAACAAAATACAAATTAGTCGTCATTACATTATCCACCTCAAAGCAATTTCTT
>NZ_MQMG01000074.1 GCF_001908025.1 Geobacillus proteiniphilus | reverse complement strand
GTACATAAATCAAAAAACAAATTCAGACAGTATTTACAAAAATGGATTACGATGGAATAGACAAGAGGAAAGGGGGAGAGAAGCGGATGGCGTTTCTTGAACTGGTGGAGGTGACGAAATCGTATGGAGGCAAAAAGAGGGCGGTCGAGAATGTGAATGTCGCGATTGAATCAGGAGAGTTTTTTGTTCTTGTCGGCCCATCGGGATGCGGCAAAAGCACGATTTTGCGGCTGATCGCTGGCCTTGAGCCGCTGACATCGGGATATGTGTTGATCGATGGGCAAGTGGCGAACGATTGGCCTCCTCATGCCCGCGGGTTATCGATGGTCTTTCAGAACTACGCGTTATATCCGCATTTGACGGTGGAGCAAAATATGCGAATTGTTTTGCAGGCGCAAAAAGTGCCGAAAGAAGAACAAGTGAAACGTTGCATGGAAGCGGCGGAAATGCTCGGGCTGACTGATGTGTTGCAACGGAAGCCGCGGGAATTGTCAGGGGGGCAGCGTCAGCGCGTCGCCTTAGGGCGGGCGATCGTGGCGAGAACGCCGCTTTGTTTAATGGATGAGCCGCTCTCCAATTTAGATGCCAAACTGAGGGCGAAAATGCGGAGTGAGCTCCGCCGTTTGCAGCGTCAGCTCGGCATGACCGTTATTTATGTCACTCACGATCAAACGGAAGCGATGACAATGGCTGATCGGATGATGATTTTGTGTGACGGCCGTCCGCAGCAAATCGGAAGTCCGCTCGATGTATACAATCGTCCGGATAACACGTTTGTCGCTTCATTTATTGGAACACCGCCGATGAATTTAGCGGAAGCGCATGTGCTGGAACATTCGCTCTTATTGCAAAACGAACGGCCCGTCCGCCTCATGCGCCGTCCCTTGCCGAAGGCTGAACGGGTGATTGTAGGACTCCGGCCGGAACATATTCATCGAGCGGAATCCGGAGAAGAACATACGGCGGCCAAAGTCAGCCATATCGAGTGGCTTGGCAATGAAACGTTAGTGACGTTTGAGTTGGCGAAAAATCTTCATTGGACAGCGCGGTGGAACGGGCAATGGAACATCAGGCTGGGGGAAGTGGTGTCATTGGCGTTTGATGAGCGGGCGCTGCTCTTTTTCGATGAACGCGGGGAACGGATCGGGCCGCCGCTCATCAAACGGGAGGAGGTGTGGATTGGCCAATGAATGAGCGCGTTTCGCCGGTCTTTCCGCCGGCGCCATGGTCGGTCCGGACGAAGCGGGCAGCGCGTCAGGCCGCGATGAAATCGTGGTTGGAGGGAATGCTGTATCTTTTTCCTTCGCTCCTTCTATTTGGCGTGTTTCTCTTTTATCCGTTGGGGAGGACGATGTATTTAAGCGTGTTTCACACTGATTATCAAGGGCGGCCGACGGAATTTGCTGGTTTGGCGCATTTTGTCGCCCTGCTTCAAGATGCTTCGTTTTGGCATAGTTTGAAGGCGACGATTCTGTTTGCGGTGCTCACTGTCCCGACGACGGTCGCTGTTTCGTTCGGTTTGGCGTTGCTCGTTCATGAAACGCGGAAAGGAATTGGGATCTTCCGGACGATTTTTGCTTCTACGATGGGGATGAGCGTAGGAGTGGCTTCGGTGATTTGGATGTTTATGTACAATCCAGCGATCGGGATCATCAATCGTTTGTTGTCTGCGATCGGCGGGGTTCCTGCTTCATGGCTCCTTGACCCGGACACGGCATTGTATGCGGTGGCGGCGGCGACGATCTGGATGAACATCGGGCTGACCTTTTTATTGTTGCTGGCCGGTCTGCAAAACATCGATCCATCCTTGTACGAAAGCGCGCGCATCGCTGGAATGAGCTATTGGCGTCGGTTGTGGATGGTGACCGTGCCGCTGTTGTCGCCGACATTGTTTTTTGTCACGACCGTTTCGCTCATTCAAGCGTTGCAAACATTTGGGCAGATTGACTTTTTAACGAAAGGCGGGCCGGTCGAGGCCACGAATGTGTTCGTTTATGCGATTTACCGGGAAGCGTTCGTCAATTATCAGTTCGGGTCCGCGAGCGCGCAAGCCATTTTGCTCTTTCTGATCATCGCTCTAGTCACTTTTTTGCAGTTTCGGTTTGCCGAGAGGAAGGTGCACTACCAATGAGAGCGGTGCGGACAGCCGTTCATTATGCGTTATTATGCCTATGTTCGGCTGTGATCTTGTTTCCAATGGCTTATGCTCTTCTGATGAGTTTTATGGATGGGGCCGCTATTTTAGCGGGACGCTTATGGCCTGAGGAATGGACATGGGCGAATTATGAGGATGCGTTTAGGCAAGCACCCCTCGGGCGTTATTTATGGAACAGCTTTCTCGTTGCTTCGGTGATTACATTGGGGCGCCTCATCGTTTCGAGCTTGGCTGCTTTTGCCTTTGTGTTTCTTCGCTTTCCAGGCCGGGATCGGTGGTTTTATATTTGCATCGCAACAATGCTCGTTCCGTGGGAAGCGACTGTGATCCCAAACTTTTTAACAATCCAAGCGCTTGGCTGGACAAACCATTACGTAGGACTCATCGTGCCGTTTTGGGCGATGGCGTTTGGCATTTTTTTATTGCGTCAGCAATTTAAGCAAATTCCGCACGAGCTGTACGAGGCGGCACAGTTGTCTGGCATCGGGAATTTCCGCTTTTTTTGCCGCGTCGTGCTGCCACTTTCGAAAACGAGTTTGGTGACGCTGGCCGTTTACAGTTTTTTAGACGCTTGGAATATGTATTTATGGCCGTTGCTTGTCACAAATGATGACCGCGTCCGCACTGTGCAGATCGGGCTCAAGCAACTGCAGACGCAAGAGATCGCCAGCAGCTGGGGCGTCGTCATGGCAGCAGCCATCATAGCGATGCTGCCGACATTGTTGCTGTTGTTTGCCGGACAGAAGCAGTTGCGCAAGGGGCTTATGCAAGGAGCGATTCAATAGCGGGGAGGAGAAATAAGATGAGAAAGGTTTTGGCTGGTTTCTTGTTCTTAGCGCTTGTTGGGCTTGCTGCGGGATGTTCAAGTGAAGATGCTGGCCAAGCGGCGGGAGGCAAAACCGAAGTTGTATTTTGGCACTCGATGAGCGGGGATTTGGAGCCGGTGTTGAATGATCTTGTGGTGGATTTTAACCAAACCCATCCGGATATTGAGGTAAAGCCGGTGTTTCAAGGCACATATGAAGAAGCGCTGACGAAATGGAACGCGGTAGCGGGGACCAAAGATGCGCCGACGATCATGCAGACGTTTGAAGTCGGGACAAAGCATATGATCGACAGCGGAAAGATTGTTCCGGTGCAAACGTGGATCGATAAAGACAAGTATGATGTTTCGCAATGGGAGAAAAACATTGTCAATTATTATACCGTGAACGGGCGAATTTACTCGATGCCATTTAACTCGTCAACCCCTGTGTTAATTTATAATAAAGATGCGTTCCGCGAAGCCGGGCTTGATCCGGAAAAGCCGCCGCTGACCTACAGCGAGTTGAAAGAAGCGGCGAAAAAGCTGACAAAGAAAAAAGGGAAGGAAACCGAACGGTACGGATTCTCGATTTTGAACTACGGCTGGTTTTTTGAAGAAATGGTGGCCGTACAAGGCGGGCTATATGTGAACAACAACAATGGCCGGAGCGGTAATGCAACGAAAGCAGTATTTAATGGAGAGGAAGGGAAACGTGTATTTGAGTTGATCCGTGACATGTATCGAGACGGCACGTTTTACAACGTCGGCCAAAATTGGGACGATATGCGCGCTGCCTTCCAAGCGGGAAAAATCGCCATGTATTTGGATTCGTCCGCTGGCGTAAAAACGTTGATCGACAACTCGCCGTTTGACGTTGGCGTTTCGTATTTGCCTGTTCCGGATGGCGTGGAGCGCCAAGGCGTCGTGATCGGCGGCGCTTCTCTTTGGATGATGAAAGGAAGCAGCGAAGAGGAACAAAAAGCGGCGTGGGAGTTCATGAAATACTTGACGACTGCTCCCGTCCAAGCCGAGTGGCATGTGCGCACAGGCTATTTCGCCATCAACCCAGCTGCGTACGATGAGCCGCTGGTCAAAGAGGAATGGACGAAATACCCTCAATTAAAAGTGACGGTGGACCAGCTGCATGAAACAAAATCAACCCCTGCCACCCAAGGAGCGCTCATCACCGTCTTCCCTGAATCTCGGCAACATGTCGTGAAAGCGATGGAACGGTTGTATGAAGGCATCGATCCGCAAGAAGCGCTCAATCAAGCAGCGGAAGAAACGAACCAGGCGTTGCAGGGGGCGGCAAATTAGTTCAATAGATGATAGACAGTGACGAAAGAAGCCGCCGGAATTGAAGTCCGTGCGGCTTTTTTTGCTTGTTATCGAAGCAAGGATGCCGATTGTGCCGCAAAAGAATGAAGCCAATGCCAAAAGAACAGGACTAGCCTAGCTTGATGGACAGAGAAAAACGATTATTTAGACAATCAATCTTGAAAATCACAACCAATGCCGCAAAGATTGCTAGGTGGCGGTTTTCAGCAAATGAATCTCCTCCTCCACTCTCGCGATGCGGCCAAGTTGATAATCAAGCCGCTGATGAATGAGGGAGATGTCTTCCTTTGTCGTCATTTGCTCGCGAAGTCGGGAGAGCTGGTCTTTTGTTGCCATCTGCTCGCGAATGCCGGCCATTTCTCCGCGGAGGCTGGCGATTTCATGACGCATGCCGTCTTGAATGCTGCGCTGTTCGAGTTGATTGTCGCGGATCGCTTTGATCATTTCCGTGTTTTCTTTCATCTGCTCCTTCAGCCAGCGCAGCTCTTCTTCCTGTTTGTCCATCCGATGTTCAAATGTGTCCATCCGTTGTTCCAGTTTGTCCATTCGTTGTTCCAGTTGACCCAATTTTTGCTTCATCGTTTGCATATCTTGCTTCAGGACGGACATGTCATCGACAAGTCCTTGAACAAGTGTGGTTAACTGCCGCAACAGCTCTTCCATGAAGAAACCTCCTTATCGAGATGGGATTCACTCGGGGCGTTTCAACCATGAAACGTGAGGAGTCCAAGATGTGGAAATAGGGGAGGAAACGCCTGCAAGCTCATTATATCATGGCTTGGCTAGGCCATCACTCCTAAAAGGCCGGTAAAAAAGTACACTCTAAGGCAGGGATTTAGGGACCCGAGTTCGACAGTCATTAGGCAAACAAAATGCCTCTCGCCCCTTGAGGCAAAAGGGACGAGAGACATTTGGGCACACTTTGGGCGTGTATCTAGGCGCGAGGATGGATGCCTAGGATCTTCGGAGGAGGCTCCAGCCCTAGAGCCGCAAAGAGTTGCGCTTGTTTGGCCGTCAGTTCGGTTCGTTGATAAAGGTCTCCGTTTTTGGAAGAAAAATGACCAAGCATGAGACGCTCACATTCGTCTCTTACGTTTGACCATGATTCATGAGTTCGGATCTCCACGATCCGAACTAACAAGAGAGCAAGCCAACTGAGCAGCACATGCGCCCGAATGCGGTCTTCCAAGCGATGATACATAGGTCGCAATTTCAATGTAGACTTCAATGTTCGGAAGGCCTGCTCAATATCCACCAGCTGCTTATACCCGATGGCGACATCTTCGGCAGACAAGGTGTCGTCAGATGTCCGGATGAGATATTTGCCGTCGTACTTTTCCGCTTCACGAACCGCTTGCTTGTCGATGCGAAGCGTTCCATCCTTCAACTGGCGTAAGTATTTTCCATAGGATGGATGGGAACGCAGCCGGCAGGTCGCCTTATGATAGGCTTCGTTTGGGAGTTGACGAAGCCCTTCCAACTCTTCTTTCAGCGATTCGAGCAGCGTTTCCCGCTCCTTGCGTTGGCGTTCGGCTTCGCTTGGATTGTACACGAGAACATAGCGCTGACGCGCTTCTCCGTCGCCGACGATGATTTCTTTGATGTGCAAATTCTCGTCCACTTCATGATAACGTCCGCGACGGCTTAAGGCCTCTTCGACGGTGGCTTTGCCGGATCGCATTTTTTCGCCGACAATGTAGTGTCCGCCGGCCTGTTGCAAGATTCGCAAATTCTCTTCAGAGGAAAAGCCGCGGTCCATGACGCTGATCACACGTCCAAGCTTCCAGCCAATCAAGTCTTGTTTCACCTGTTTGATGACCGTCATGTCCATGGTATTGCCAGGCCATACCCAAGCGCGAATCGGGATTCCTTCCCGGGTGACAGCCAGCCCAATGACGATTTGAACCAAGTCTGGGCGTTTGTCTTTCGAGAATCCTTGTTTTCGAAGCGATTCTCCTTCCGGTGTTTCAGAGGGATCCACTTCGAAGTACGACGAAGTCGTATCGAAGTAAATCAAGTCGACTTCCAAATTCAATAAATCGGCCACGGCATGGAACACTTGACGTTCCAATTCCGGCTGCACGGCCAGCAGTTCATCCATCGCCCGGTACAACTGGTGGCTGGCGGCTTGAGGAAGGTGAGGGATATACACGTCTTTCTCCACCCACTCCTTCATCGCCAACTTGCTTGACGGATGAAGGGCGCGATTGGCCACCATGGCAAAAATCAGCCGTTCCAGCGAAATCTGGTGATGTCGGGAGGTAAACAAGGAGTGGAGAATCTCTCCCAACCCCAGTTGTCTCCAGAGCTGATCCAAGAGCCAAACGCCGCCGAGGTGTTTGCATGACTGGAATTGAAAGTCATCGGCAGTTTCTCCTGCCAACTTTTCGACTTCCCAAGCTTGCTCGGGCGAAAGGAATCGCGAAATGCTTTTGGCCAGACGTTCCAAGACGGCGCGATCCACCTCGTCTTCGCGCCCGAATGAATAAATCACCTTCGCTTTCGCATATTTGGCCTTTGGATCCCATTCATTGTGAGCAAGCTGGAGATAAGCAACGGTTGTTCCATCCTTGTTTTTTCGTGTGACTCGTCGTATGTACATGCCTATATTATAACGCATAAATTTTATTTTTAAAAGAAAAAATGAATAAATCGTGTGCCTATTAAATTTGGCGTTTTTTCCTAGGATCCGCATTACGAAACCCTTGATATAACAGCATTTTGGTCATTTCCATTTGCCTAAAATGACCTCAAAACTGTCGAACTCAGGTTTTAATTGCACAAACTTTATTCATATACCATTTGTACAACGAAGAAGAGAGTTGGTCACTTTACAATTATAAGGAAAATAGCATATAATGAAAATAGTAATCGTTACGATTTGTGGGCGTATTGGCAAATGCTAACGACATATGGATTAAAGATCCGAATCACTGATGCACTTGATCTGTAGTTGCGAAAGATAGAGTTGCGTTCAAGATTTGATGCCAGTATTAAACGAGGGATTGCAATGTTGTGGCTGTCTAATCAAGCATCTTACTCAATTTAATGTATTTTCTGTTGCATTTTGGGTGGTGGTAAAAGAGTTAGGAGAAAGGAAGCTTTGTTATTATGTAGACAGTAAATAATCACCTCGTTGCTATCAGCAGACGCTTTTTCCATAAATTGTTCATATAGTGAGCGATGATCTTTCCATAGGGCGTATTTGAGGGTTATTTGTCATGATTTTCCTTGCTTTCTTTCTCCGTTTTGCGGTTGTCATAGAAGTTGGGTAGGCGAATGGGGTGAGATTCGTGTTATTTGTAGAATCAATAAGGCTCAAAGAACAAATCATTGATGAATATCGAAATGCCTATCAAATTTTCAAGGCGGGACATGATTGGCTTTCAAGGACTACAATGTTGAAAGAGATCCTTTGTGGGCTCGTAAGTCGTTTAGGGCAATGCTTTCAACAAGGTTTAGAGGACGAAGTTCTGTCTGATCCTACTATTGTCGAGATTCGAGAAGAGATGATCAACCAATGGAAACTAGCCGAAACAATGATAGAATTGGACTATGCCAAACAATTTATACAGGATCGCCCCAATATCGGTCGTTTAAGAAAATTTATATATTGGGATCATTATGAAAACCTGCTTCATATTGAGTTGGCTCAGTTTGAAAGGATGATGGGATCATGGAAATGGCCTTCTGTTGTCTTTGTTGGAGCTGGATCACTGCCCCTTAGTGCTATATTGATTCAACAGTATACGAGAGCTCCCGTTGTTTGTTTAGATGCCAATCCCCAGGCATATGAGATGGGGAAAGCCTTGGCTGAGCATTATGGTATGCAACATTTGTTGCTATACAGGTTGGTGGATGGAACATCATATGACTACCAAAGTTGTGATGTCGTGTGGATTTCTAGTTCGGTTCCCAATAAAGAGCAGATGGTGCAAAGGATATACCAAACCAATCCTTGTGCACTCGTGGTTGTACGGTCTGTAGAAGGTATTTATCAGTTGGTGGATGAACCGGTTAATGAAACAGCTTTTCAACATATTTGTGAAGAGATCGGTCGCACCCAAGCTACTCCGTTCATTTTCAATTCCACGATTTTTTACGGTTTTCGAAATGCATAATGAATCCTCTTATCTACGTTGAAGCAGTCGTCTTCTCCATGCGCGAAGCTTGATTGTCATTATGTCCATCGATTGTGCGGAAACTTTATGATCGAAGAAAACAGCGAATCCATGAATAAAGAGGAGTATAGAAGGGGAGCGTCGAAGAAGTATATTGCTGATGTTTTAGAGAAACAACGGGCAATTCCAAGGAAAAAGAATGGATTTTGAAAAAGGGAAGCGCTCTGCTGTTCTTAGTTTTTTGCTACTCTGTTTAGAGAAGAAAAATCAATGGAGAGACAGGGGATGGGGATGAACTCGTTAGCCTTGTTTGCTAAGGAAAAAAATGTGCTGCTTATGGTAGTTCTGTTGATGTTTTTATTTTCATGCGACCAGGTTGCCAACAGGGGAGCCAAGGAAGTGCTGGCGGCGCCAAACGAACTGGCGGGGCAAACAATCGAGCATCCACCGCTGCCGAGTCCGATCGATAAGATGGTGATAGCGTCAGCCTCTGCCAAACAAGCGGCGCCGAACCCGAACGAAGTGCGCATCACCATCAGCGCGGCGGGCGATGTGACGCTCGGGCGCGATGAAAATTATGGCTATGCGTATTCGTTTGATGAAGAAGCGAAGAAGCACGGCTTGCGCTATTTTACGAAATACATTGAGCCGATCTTCAAAAAGGACGATTTTACGACCGTCAATTTGGAAACGACGCTGACGACCTCGACGCGGAAGGCAAGCAAGAAATTTCGTTTTCGCGGCCACCCGAGTTATGCGAAAATCTTAACTTATGGCGGCATTGATGCTGTGAATCTGGCCAATAATCATACATACGATTACTTGCAACGAGGATACAATGACACGATTGCCAGTTTAAAAAAGGAAAACATCGGTTATTTCGGCCGCACGCTCCGGCTGTTGAAAACGGTCAAAGGCATTCAAGTTGGAGCGCTTGGCTACGAAGGCTGGAGCAACACCAGCACGTTGCGCAAGCAAATCGCCAACGATATTCGCACGCTTCGGAAACAAGGAGCCGACATCGTTTTCGTCCATTTCCATTGGGGAGTGGAACGAAGCTATGTGCCAAACAGCACGCAAAAGGCGCTCGGCCGCTTTGCGATTGACAGCGGCGCCGATTTGGTCGTCGGTCATCATCCGCATGTCATTCAAGGGATTGAGGAGTATAAAGGGAAGTTCATCGTCTACAGCCTCGGCAATTTTATGTTCGGCGGAAACAAAAATCCGAGCGACAAAGATACGTTTGTCTTCCAGCAAGTGTTCTCTTTTCAAAACGGCAAGCGGACGGCCAAAAAAGAAATCCGCGTCATCCCATTTCGCATTTCATCGGTGACGACAAGAAACAATTATCAGCCGATGCCGTTAGCGGGAGGGGAAGCAGCCCGAGTGAAACGGAAAATTGTCTCGCTGTCGGCGAAAATCAAAAAGCCGACTTGGACCGCGTACGAAGTGAAGTAAAAAAGGATGGCCCTTGTTTCGGCCATCCTTTCGCTTTTTGCAAGGTTAAGAGCGATCATTGATTAAGTTGGCGACGAGCACGTACCGCTGCGGAGCAGGGCCGACGTAGCGGAACGGATAGCACGTGGAAACGGTGAGTGTCGCTTTCGGCTTTGGAACGATGACCGTCCGGTCGTCGGCGTCGACGATGCGCACTTTGCGCACTTTATAGGTGAATGTGCCGGCGGACGTACGGACGATCAAGATATCGCCTTGGCCGACTTCGCCAAGACGGCGGAAGACCGTGTCGCGATGGCCAGAAAGCACGCAGTTGTCCGCCTCTCCTGGCAGGACACTGCCGGCGTAATGGCCGACCCCTTTTTCCAACTCGTTTTCATCTGTACCGTGGTAAATCGCTAGGCTCATGTTGAGCTTCGGGATGATCAGCTCGCCGATTTGTTCACCGATTTTTGGCAGCTTTGGGTAGAGTGGAGCCTGGATTTGAATCGGTGCGGCGTCCACTGATCGCTTTGTTTCAGCGGCCAGCGGCTTGACCGCTTCCAGGCCGCTTTTCCATTTCAGAGCACTAATGCCGACTGCGGCGATTCCTGCTGCGATCAAGCTTGCTCCAAAAAAGCGCACGAGCCGTTTCCGGTTCATTTATTTCGCCTCGGCTCCTTGGCGGAAGCGGACAAGGAATGCGCCGGCACCGATTAAGGTCAAACCAAAAAGCATATAAGCGGCATACGGGGATGCCGTCTTCGGCAGTTTCGCTCCGGCTTCGGTCCGCTTCAGCGGTTTCGGCGGCGCCGGTTTCACCACTTTTTCGATTTTCGCTGCCTGGCCGCTCTGTTGCAAGTCTTCGCCGATTTCATCGAATATGTCGGAGGCAAACATCTCTTCGGTCACGACAAAATCAGCCAGCAGCTCGCCTCCGGTGCTGTAAATTTCAACAAGCAAATCGTAGCCGTTCGCTGATTCCATTGTCAGCAGCGTCGACAGGCTGAGCGGCTTTTTCTCGCCACCTTTTGTCAAATAAAACTTCGCTTCCAGCTGAAATGTGGAAAGCAGGTCGGTCCATACATTGGCGATCTCAGCGATTTGCGTTGGCGATAGCTCCGTCACGCTCGTAAAATCGTACGCACCGATCGCCTCAAGCCGTTGGCCGATTTCTTCCATTTTCTCGGCGAATTGCGGATCTTCCATATTAAGCGATTCAAAATGGTTATAGAGCTTTTCCAACTCTGCGTCCGTCAAACCAAGCTCGTCTAAATCCGGAAGCAAGTAGTCGATGACTGTCTCCGACAGTTCCTCGACCGTCGCATAATTGTCAAGCGAATCGCCGTTTTTAGACAGCAGTTTTTCTAATTGCGTTTTCGTCATGCCAATTTCTTGTAAAAATTTGTTTAATGTTTCTTCGGTCAACGGCGTCAAATTTCGATAATAATCGACGATATCTTTCAGCTCGCCGATCGAGTGGTAATCGGCCAACGATTCGCCGTGCCGATCAAGAAGGGCGATGAGCTCTTCCTTTGTCATTCCGCGTTCGTTTAGAAAGGCGGCCAGCGTTTCATCAGTGATCGGAACGGAGTAATCTTTAAACAGTTCGATATATTCTTCCAGATCATTGTAAAATAAAAACACATCAGTAATGGCCTGTGACTCTTCCATTTCTCCATTGTCGATGAGCATTTGTCGAAGCTGTTGTTCGGTCAATCCGTGTTTGGCGAGCAACTGAGCTAAATTTTCTTCCGTGAGCGGCTCGCCGAACTCACGGCGCATTTCGTCCACGCTGTCAAACTCATCGAGCGAATAGCCTTCATAGTCCAAATAATTTTCCAGCTCTTCGACTGTGATCCCTGCTTCATTTAAATACTGCTCTAAAGCTGGATCGTTGCGTTCAATGGCGAACGCTGAAGCTGGCCATACAGTGGCTATGGATGCGGCCAAGGCAAAAGGAACGATGTTTTTCATGTCGTGACCTCCGTTTGTTTGTATATACGAATTCAGTATATAGGGACATAAAAGGGACGAAAATAGTGAAATATATGGAAATTTTTATATAGAACACCCTCCCTGTTTACATC
>NZ_MQMG01000073.1 GCF_001908025.1 Geobacillus proteiniphilus | reverse complement strand
ACTGTAAATATATTAAAGGGAAGGAGGAATTTATAGTATTGGTCCATCACTATAACCTGTACTTGACAAGCAATATGTCAACTGGTTAGGAATGTGTCCAACATCCTTATCTCCTTTAATTAGGAATACTTGTAAGACTAGTCCTCTTTTGTTAGCTGAAGGAATGCGAAGGTCAATTAATATCATTCATGAAGGGAGTTTTTTCTTTATGAAGAAACTATTGTCTTCTATTCTTGTTATCAGCTTCCTCTTTATGTCATTTAGTGTTTCGATAGCAGGTGCAGAAACACGAGAGAATAGAGATAGCATGACCAGAAAAAGTAATATATATCAAATCACGTATAACGGGGTTGAAATAATTATTAATTCCCCCGACAACATGATTGCATCAGAGAAAATAACGATCGTAAAGCAAATGATTGATTCAGAGCTACTGCGTTCTTCACCATTTTTCGCCTCAAACAACAACCAAGTGATGCCCCAAGTGATCCCTAATCCAGGCGACGGAACTGTGATTGGAGCTAGATACTATGCTTTTGATAACGATGCCGCTAAATTTGTAAGCAGTGTATTAAAGATGGGATTGACAGCTATTGCTACAGCAGCTGGATATACGTTTGGCCCCGGAGCGGCAACAACCATTGCTTCGATTTGTACATTAGCAGGGGAATATATTAATCTAAAACCATACTGGACAACAGTGAAAATCATACGGTATTACAGTGATTATTATGATCAGTATATATACGACGCCTATCATTTTGTTTACAGCGACAGTAAGCGAACAAATCTGAAACGAGTATACATTTCTGATGATATGATCAAAACGACGGGCAATGTATTGGATACATTCTGATAGAAGGAGAATCCATGTCCATGAATCGAAAAAAAAGATTTGTCTTATTTGTCGCCTTGCTGATGATCATTTTCTTTTTCATCTACATGTTTGAAGAACAAGTGCTGCGCTTTTTAGACTACAAAGTGGTCAAATTGACGATGCTCATTTCTTTAATCACGATTATTGTCGGCGATGCCATTTATCGACGCACGTAATCAGATGCCCAGCGTGAACGGAAAGGTCTGCCGGGCGACGATATCGGGCAACTTACCGGTTGGAGAGAATTTTCATCAAGCACCAAAAAACCCTTAGAACCGCCTTCGGCTCTAAGGGTTTTTCGCTTATTTCAACCATTCCGTATGGAAAATGCCTTCTTTGTCAACGCGTTCGTACGTGTGGGCGCCGAAGTAGTCGCGCTGCGCTTGGATTAAGTTGGCCGGGAGCACCGCGGTGCGGTAGCTGTCGTAATAGGCGAGGGCACTGGCGAATCCTGGCACTGGAATGCCGCGCATCGCCGCGGTGGCGACGATTTCGCGGAGCGCGTCTTGGTAGCGTTCGACAATGTCTTTGAAATACGGATCCAAGAGCAAGTTCGAAAGCGCCGGATCGCGGTCGTACGCCTCTTTAATTTTTTGCAAAAATTGCGCACGGATAATGCAACCGCCGCGGAAGATCATGGCGATATCGCCATACCGCAAGTTCCAGTTGTATTCCTCAGAAGCCGCCTTCATTTGCGCAAATCCTTGGGCGTACGAGCAAATTTTGCTCATATAAAGCGCGCGGCGCACGGCTTCGATGAAGTGGGCGCGGTCGCCTTCAAACGGCTTCACCGCTGGGCCTGCGAGCACTTTGCTTGCTTTCACGCGCTCGTCTTTCATCGTCGAGATGAAACGGGCGAACACCGATTCCGTGATGATCGGCAGCGGCACGCCCAAATCGAGGGCGTTTTGGCTCGTCCATTTGCCCGTCCCTTTTTGCCCGGCTTTGTCCAAAATGACATCAACAAGCGGCTTGCCTGTTTCTTCATCGATTTTCGTGAAAATGTCAGCGGTGATCTCGATTAAGTAGCTGTTCAATTCGCCTTTGTTCCAGTCGGCAAACACTTCGTGCAGCTCTGCAGCATCCATGCCGAGCACATGTTTGAGCAGGAAGTACGCTTCAGCGATCAGCTGCATGTCGCCGTATTCGATGCCGTTATGCACCATTTTGACATAATGCCCGGCGCCGTCCGGACCGATGTACGTCGTGCACGGCTCGCCATCGACTTTGGCGGCGATGGCTTCAAAAATCGGGCGCACGAGCTCATGCGCTTCTTTTTGCCCGCCCGGCATGATCGCCGGACCTTTCAATGCCCCTTCCTCGCCGCCGGAGACACCCGTGCCGATAAAGTGAATGCCGAGTTCAGCGAGTTCTTTATTGCGGCGTTGCGTATCCTTAAAATACGTATTGCCGCCGTCAATTACAATATCGCCTTTCTCCAAATGCGGCTTCAGCTGTTCGATCGTCGCGTCCGTCGGCGCTCCCGCTTTCACCATCAGCAAAATTTTCCGCGGTTTTTCCAAGGCGTTGACGAATTCTTCGATGCTGTATGTACCGACAATGTTTTTTCCTTTCGCTTCTTGCAAAAACTCGTCCGTTTTTTCGCGCGAACGGTTGTATACCGCCACTGAATAGCCTTTGCTTTCAATGTTCAACGCCAAGTTTTTCCCCATGACCGCCAGTCCGATGACGCCGATTTGCTGTTTCGCCATGATTCAACGTCCCTTTCCGTTTTTGTTTGTTCATCAAACAACATACCATACGTTTACGCTTGCCTGCAAGTTTTTCTAAACCGATTTATGAACGAGTCTGCACGACGGATTTGTTTGCCATTTTCATATTGAAAATGAAAGGGGCGCAACGCCCCTCATGCTTAGTAGCCTCCATAGTGCGGGAAGCCGTATGGGGAAAACGGATAGTGGCCATCATGCATCCCGTATGGAAAATGGTGATAGCCGCCGTAGCCCCCGTGCCAATAAGGATAGTAGCCATACGGATAGTGGCCGTAGCCGCCAAAGTACGGCGGATAAAAGCCGCCCATATACGGGCCAAACGGTCGAACCATGGAATGCGCCTCCTCTTCATGAGTTGAAGTTCATTTCCATGATTAGGATATGCGCGGAAGAAAAAACGGTATAGGCAAACACCTATACCGTCTCTCCTGCCCGGGCAGCGGCTTGGGCAGCGGCCACCTGCTCGCGAATCTCCTCTGCCTCGTCCAAATGGGCAAACAAGACGCGCGGGTCAAGCACGGTCAACAGCCGGTCGTCTTGCGCCGCCATCCCGACTACATACGGCGTGCGCTCCGCGGACATCAGTTGAAGCGGTTTAATGGCCTCAGGCTCAATATCGGCGATCTCTTTCGCCTCATCGACGATAAACGCGACCGACAAGCCATCCACAGCGGCGACAATGAGGCGTGTCTGATCCGTTTCCTCAATCGCTCTTCCGTACAACAATTCCCGCATATCAAGCACCGGCACGAGCTCGCCGCGGATGCGCACGACGCCGGCCATATAGTCCGGCATATGCGGAACGGCGGTCGGCTCTGTCATTTTTTCAATCGAGACGACATACGCGATCGAAACGGCGTACTGTTCCCGCTCGACGCGAAAGACAACATATTTGTCCATTCCCCCGCCACCTCTCTCATGATTGAAATCGTGCCTGCTTTTTTTATCGGCCGATTCCGGCTGAATTTTCACCGGATTTCAGCGTCCGAAGAAAAACGAGCATCCAGCCTCGGGATGCTCACTGGCCATTGGCGACTTCTTCGACAATGGCGATGACCATTTCCGTCAGTTTGACCAACTCTTCAATCGGCATCCGCTCGTTCGTCGTATGGATCTCTTCATAGCCGACAGCGAGGTTGACCGTCGGAATGCCGAAGCCGGCGATGATATTGGCATCGCTGCCGCCGCCGCTTCGCTCGAGCTCGCACGGCCGGCCGATTTTCGCCGCCGCCCGTTTGGCAATTTCCACGACATGGTCGCCGTCGCTGAACTTAAAGCCCGGGTACATCACTTCCACCTCGACATCGGCGCGGCCGCCCATTTCCGCGGCGACCGTTTCAAACGCCTCTTTCATTTTCGCCACTTGCGCTTCCATTTTTTCCGGGACAAGCGAGCGGGCTTCGGCTAAAATATCGACGCGGTCGCAGACGATGTTCGTTTGCGTGCCGCCTTCGAAGCGGCCGATGTTGGCCGTTGTTTCCTCGTCGATGCGGCCGAGCGGCATTTTCGCGATCGCTTTCGCCGCAATCGTAATGGCTGACACTCCTCGCTCCGGAGCCACACCGGCATGAGCGGTTTTGCCGTGCACAACCACTTTCAGCTTCGCCTGCGTCGGGGCGGCGACGACGATGTTGCCGACTTTGCCGTCGCTGTCCAAGGCATAGCCGTATTTCGCTTGAATGAGCGATGGGTCAAGCGCCTTCGCCCCGACAAGCCCCGACTCTTCTCCGACAGTGATGATAAACTGGATCACGCCGTGTGGGATGTTTTGCTCTTTCAACACCCGAATCGCTTCCAACATCGCCGCCAAGCCCGCTTTATCATCCGCACCTAAAATCGTCGTCCCGTCGGTGACGACATAGCCGTCCTGAATCGATGGCTTCACGCCTTTGCCCGGCACGACCGTATCCATATGCGACGTGAAATAAATCGGATCCACCCCGTCTTTCGTCGCCGCGAGCGTGCAAATCAAATTGCCGGCGCCGTGCCCGGTTTTCGCGGCGGCATCGTCTTCGATCACCTCAAGGCCGAGCGCTTCAAACTTTTGTTTGAGCACGTTGGCGATTTCTCCTTCATGCTTCGTTTCTGAATCGATTTGCACGAGTTCTAAAAACTCGTCGACAAGACGTTGTTCATTGACCATAGCTTTCCTCCTCCTGTTTATGTATTCCACCTCAAGTATACCTAAATGTTCCGCCAAGAGCCAAACATGCGTCTGGCAAAACACAAGATTGAATTTATATTCAATTATATGTATAATTATTTAAAATTTACTGAATGAAAGGAGCGTTTCTATGCATCTTATTCCTGAATCCGCCCGGTTGGACGATTATCTGGAAGAAACGGATGTTGTTGATTTCTCTCATCCGCTTATTCAACAAACGGCGAAAGAATTGTTTCACAACCTGCAATCGGAAATCGACAAAGCAAAAATGGCCTTTGAATTTGTGAGAGATCATATCGCCCACTCATGGGACGTCCAAAGCACAACGGTGACTTGCCGCGCTTCTGAAGTGCTGTTGCACCGGGAAGGCATTTGCTATGCCAAAGCGAATGTATTGGCGGCCTTATTGCGGTCGCAAGGAATTCCAGTTGGATTTTGCTACCAAAAGCTGATGCTGTTTGACACACCGGATCAAGGGTATTGCCTGCACGCCTTGAATGCTGTTTATCTTCATTCATTGCGCCGCTGGATCCGCCTTGACGCCCGCGGCAATAGGCCTGGCGTGCAGGCGGAATTTTCCCTTGATCAAGAAAAACTGGCGTTTCCTGTTCAGCAGGCATACGGAGAACAAGATTTTCCCATCATTTATACCAAACCGGACGCCGGAACGATCCGCACGCTCAAGACGCATACGGACGCACTCGAAATGTACCGGCGCGGACTGCCGGATCAAATGTCGGGTCCGTATATAGGCGAAAAAATCCGGTGAGCGATTGGAAAGCGCGGCATCGGAAAGAGCCTGACATACGTGAATCCCCGTGCGAAAATGAAGGGCCGAGCAACAAAAAAGGGGCCCCTCGGCCCCCGTTCGTTTACAGCGGAATATTGCCATGCTTTTTCTTCGGCCGTTCTTCGTGCTTATGGCGAAGCATCTCGAGCGCCTGAATGAGCTTGATTCTCGTGTCGCGCGGGTCGATGACGTCATCGATCATGCCGTATTTGGCGGCGACATACGGATTGGCGAATTTCTCGCGGTATTCGGCAATTTTTTGCGCCCGCGTTTCTTCCGGATTCGGACTTTTTTCAATTTCGCTCGCGAAAATGATGTTCGCCGCCCCTTGCGGCCCCATGACGGCCACTTCGGCGTTCGGCCACGCATAGACGACATCGGCGCCGATCGATTTGCTGTTTAAGGCGACGTACGCGCCGCCGTACGCTTTCCGCAAAATGACCGTAATTTTCGGCACGGTCGCTTCCGAGTAGGCGTACAAAATTTTCGCCCCATGGCGGATGATGCCGCCGTGCTCCTGCTTGACGCCCGGGAAAAAGCCGGTGACGTCCTCAAACGTAATGATCGGGATGTTGAACGAATCGCAAAAGCGGATAAAACGCGCCGCCTTGTCGGACGAATCAATGTCAAGCCCGCCGGCCATAAACTTCGGCTGGTTGCACACAAGCCCCACCACTTCGCCTTTGATGCGGGCAAAGCCGATCACGATGTTTTTGGCGAAATCTTTTTGCACTTCCATAAACGATCCGTCATCGACGACTTGGGCGATGACGTGGCGCACATCGTACGGGCGGACGGCGTCAATCGGCACGACATCGGCCAAATCGGGGCGGTAGTCGTCCCCGTCCGGAATCGGGCCAAACGGCGGCTTCTCGTTATTGTTTGACGGCAAATAGCCAAGCAGCCGCCGCACCTCGGCGAGCGCCTCCTCTTCATTCGCCGCCGCAAAATGAGCGTTGCCGCTGATCGTGTTGTGCACGCGGGCGCCGCCTAAATCTTCGGCGCTGATTTTCTCCCCGGTCACCGCTTCAATCACTTTCGGACCGGTGATGAACATTTGGCTCGTTTTTTCGACCATGAACACAAAATCAGTGATGGCCGGCGAATAGACGGCCCCGCCGGCGCACGGCCCCATAATGACGGAAATTTGTGGGATGACGCCGGAATAAATGGCGTTGCGGTAAAAAATGTGCCCGTACCCGTCAAGCGACAAGACCCCTTCTTGAATGCGGGCGCCGCCCGAATCGTTCAAGCCGATGACCGGAGCCCCGGTTTTCGCCGCCAAATCCATGATGTTCGTGATTTTTTTCGCGTGCATTTCCCCAAGCGCCCCGCCGAAGACGGTGAAATCTTGCGAGAACACAAATACGGTGCGTCCATTGATCTTCCCGTAGCCGGTGACGACTCCATCGCCCGGTCCCTTCTTTTCGCCAAGTCCAAAATCGGTGCAACGGTGCTCGATGAACGGATTGAGTTCGACAAACGTTCCTTCATCCAAAAGCAAGTCAATCCGCTCGCGCGCCGTCAGCTTCCCTTTCGCGTGCTGCTGTTCAATTTTCTCATCGCCGCCGCCCAGTTCAATCTCACGTCGGCGGTCATACAGTTCATTGATTTTGTCGTACATGTCGCTCATTGGTGTCCCTCCGTTCGGTTCGTCCGTTCACAAAGTT
Organism: Geobacillus proteiniphilus; assembly: GCF_001908025.1. Classification (GTDB taxonomy): domain Bacteria; phylum Bacillota; class Bacilli; order Bacillales; family Anoxybacillaceae; genus Geobacillus; species Geobacillus proteiniphilus. The sequence goes on along the minus strand of NZ_MQMG01000073.1, from coordinate 5,237 downwards.
CGTACAACACGCCGCCGGTCGATTTCGGGTGCATGAAGGCGACGAGCGCCCCGCCGGCGCCGCGTTTTGGCGCATCTTGAATCATGCGGATGCCATGCTCCTTCAGCTCACGGATGCGCTCGGTGATGTCCTCAACGCCAAGCGCCACGTGATGGATCCCTTCGCCGCGTTTCTCGATAAATTTCGCCACCGCGCTCTCTGGCGACAGCGGCTCGAGCAGCTCAAGCTTCGCCTCTCCGGCCTGCAGAAACGCCACTTTCACCTGTTCCGACTCAACTTCCTCGATGCCGAGAAACGGCAGGCCGAGCACATCCGTATAAAACGGAAGCGCTTTCTCGATCGAGCGGACAGCAATGCCGATATGGTCGACTTTTTTCACCTGCATCGTCTTTGTCTCCTTTGCTGCAAAATGATGAGGCCAACGTTTTATTATTCGCCGTTTCGACAAAAAATCCTGCTTTTTTGTTTTTCCTTGTCCGCTCCGCTGCTTCCGGTTACAATAAAAAACAGAACAGCGGACGGGAAGGGGGACGGACCGTTGTCGCGCAAAACGCAAAAATTCGTTGTTTACTTGATGCTCATTTGCATGCTGCTGACGACGCTCCTCGCCGGCATCAGCATGTGGTTTTAAGCGCGATCCGGCGTAAAAAACGCAAGCTCCGAAACCGGAAGCTTGCGTTTTTCATTGGACAGCGCCGTACCGTTTGGCAATGGCGTAAAACGATTCGTTGCTGCGGAGAATGAGCACGTTGGCGCCGATGGGCACCCGTTCATACAGCTGCTCGACATCGCGGTTGTGCATGCGCACACAGCCTTGCGAAACGTAGCCGCCAATCGACGCCGGGTTGTTCGTGCCATGAATGCCGTACGTGCGCCCGTCCGTCCCGCGCGCGTTAAAGCCGATCCACCTTGTGCCGAGCGGATTGTTCGGCGCCCCGCCCGGGATGTTCTTTTTCCGATAATACGGGTGTTTCGCCTTCACCGTCACCGTAAACATTCCTTCCGGCGTCAAATCGGTATTGACCCCGGTCGCCACCGGATAAACGGCTTCGATGCGGCCGTCGCGGACGAGCGCGAGCTTATTGATCGCTTTGTTCACAATCACGAGCGGCTTCGCCTCCGCCGCTGTCTGGAAAGGCGCCCCCAACACTGCGGTTATCACGAGACAAATGGCCAACCATACCCGCATATAAGTCCATCCTTTGCTTGAATGTTTGGCTATAGTGTGCGCCAAAATGGATGGACATATGCCCTGTATCATGCCTTAAGCCGCTGCTGTTTTGGTTCGTTTCCGGGGTGGAATTCGCTTTTGATGATTAAATATCGCTCCAATTCGCGCACTAAATGAAACAACGCCGCCCGCTCTTCAAACTGCTCGCGCGTCTTTGGCAGCGGCATCGCCTTAAACTGTTCGCGCATCTCGGCGAGGCGCCGCAAAAAGCGGTCCGCCGTATTTCCCGGGTGAATGGCATCGCTTAATTCGTCGATAAAATCCGCAATCATCATCCGCTGCTCGACCGTGTAGACGAGCGACGTCACAAGCGGAAGCATATGCTCAATGATTTCCAACTGCCGCTCGCGCATGCGGAAGTAGCGGACATATTCATCCTCATTCCGCCATAATTGGTTGTCGGCGTGGCGCATGGCGAGTTTTTTCGCTTTTTCGAGCGTCTCGGCGGCGAGCGGAAGCTCTTTTCCGTCCCAATCGAGTTCATTGGTGCGCAAGTAGCGAACGATTTCTTTTAAAATGATGCGGAACAAATCCTCAACGATGCGTTGGTACTCTTTGAGCTGCTTCTCGACGCTTGGCATGTACATATTCATAAGCAGCGCCACACCAATGCCAACCGCCACCAGCAAGATCTCATTGGCGACCAATCCCCACGTGATTTCCTTGGCCGCATACAAATGCAAAATAATGACCGAGCTTGTGGCAATGCCCTCGTTCACCTTCAGCCTGACGGTCACTGGAATGAACAGCAGCAGCAACAGCCCGATCGTCCACGGATGATAGCCGAAGACGGTAAAAAACAACGCCGCAAACCCGATCGCGACAACGCACGCCGCAAAACGAGCCCGGGCGGTCTCAAGCGACCGCTTTTTCGTCACTTGGACGCATAAGATGACGATAATGCCAGCGGAAGCGAAGTTATGAAGACCGATGAGCTGAGCGATGGCAATCGCCAGCGCCGCCCCCACCGCCGTTTTCAATGTCCGATAGCCGATTTTCATCGCGAGTCTCCTTTGCCAATGGTTGCCGACTTCATTGTACAGATGACGGCGCTTTCGATGCAAGGAAAAACAGACAATACTTGGCTCACATGCACACCCGTCCCGAAGCCCATCTGCCCAAACAGCCGCGAAAGGGCAAAAAAAGGCCGCCCTCAAGTGAGAAAGCGAACCGGCTAAATCCGGAGGCGCGGTTTATGAGTGGGCTTTTTCGTAAATCGTTTTCCCTTCACCCTCGATTTCGCGCCTGATCGCTTCGTTCAGCGCGTCGAAAAAAAGCACGTCGCACAATGGACACTCCCTACACCTAAAGACGCAAAATTTGCCAAAAATCGTCATCATGACAATACGATTTTCCTATTATTTGTGAATATACTGTGAATTTCCATGTAAAAGGTTGACATCTTCTTTTTTTTTTCTATAATGCCATTGAATTTTACAAACATTTCAAATTGATGATCAGAGAGGGCATTCCATATGAAATGGGTGTTCATTTCAAGAATGGCGTCCCGCTTAAAAGCAGAAGCCATTTTCATATTCGTATTTTCTGGGGTTTTGATGTTTGTTTGCCTCAATCCCCATACCATCAATCCAGCCGAATGGATCTTATATACGAAGTACTTGGTTCCGATTGGAATGGCGGTCTGGCTGCTTTTCAGCTTTCGTTTGCACGTTTCCTTGTTCGCCTCAACGCCGATTCACTGGATCGCGATGAACGACATCATGCCAAACCCGCAAAAGATCGTCTTCTGCCAAGCTTTGATCGCATTTATTTGTTTTTTCGCTTGGCAACTGGCCTTGGCCGGGATCATCGCCGGTGCGGTGGTGATCAACTATTCAGCGGGTTGGGATCTTTTCACCTTTCTGTTTCCATTGTATTTGATTCATTTTCTTCTACCATTTCTATGGGCGTGGATGATCGGATTGTCCACAAGCGCTGTTTACGCCTATCATTCTCCGAAAAAAGCGATGTTGCTCGTTGGTGTGTTTGTTTTGTGGATCATCGTGCTGTTTTCTTTGGAATATCGCAACCCATCCTTCTCCTTGTGGGCAAACCATCGTTGGCCTTACATTGACCCGTTATTCAGCCTAACCTTTCAAAAAGAACGCGTGCTGATCAAGTTGGCGTATATCCTTTCTTCCATCGCCGTTTATGGCGTTTTTCGAAGCATGCGGCGATCCTTCGCGGGGCTCGCGGCTAGTGCGATTTTCCTTACTTTCGCAACAAGTTTCCTTCAACATGCACAATCAAAATTCCAGTTGGATGACATTCTGTTGGCAAACGACGTCAAACTTTATCAACAAATCAAACATCAGGATCAAACCAAGAACATCCCGTTGCATGGATATTGGAAAATCAAGGAGATCGAGGTGAATCCGAAATCCACGTATCCGATCAAAGTCACACTCTCTCTGCATCCGAAAGAACGCACCGTTCGTTTTTCGATCAACGAGCAATTTCAAATCGATCACATCCAAGGCGGAGGGAAGCGTTTACCCTTTCAACAACAAGGAAACGTTGTTCAGGTGGAGACCAACGGTGCGCCATCCATGACGATCTATTATCAGCATACGTTCGGCTCAACCTTTTATCCGTTGACATCGGGCGTCACTTTGTTGCCATTTGAAGCCAACTGGTATCCGCAATCAGTGGATTCAACGCTTTACGATCTCGACTCATCCGGAACGCTTCATTCCAATGTGGAAACGAAAACATGTACACGGGTCAAAATGATTGTCGGAAAGGAAAAGTACCGTTGGCGTGGGGACCATCCCCTTTGTCTCTCCATGATCAACGGTCCTTACAAACAAATTCAAGTGCAACATACTCGTTTCCTTGTTTATAAACCGTTTCTCACCACAACAAGAAATTATATGGAGTTGAAGCGTCAACTCGTTTCCATCCGCAATGAGCTATGTCACGTATTTCCGGATCTTGCAAACATAGATTACTGCACAAAAGAAGTCAAGAGCGTCTCGATCATCCCGAAAAGCATCAACACAACAAATCTTTCGCTGTATGACAGCACGATGGCTGACGGAAACTACACGTTTTACATTGATCCGTTCTTGGACGTCAATGGCAGCCCGGTAACCAAACATATTCAGGAGTTGGCTGCGTTTTTCATCCCATACCGATTGTTCGAAAACGAACGGCTCAGCCTCTTCGCCGGCTTGTATTTAATGGAAAAACTACATATTCCATCTATCGGATATGGAAACAGGATAGCGGAAAAATCCTCCATCGACTCAACAGCGTGGGAGCACTACATGGCATTATCGATGAAAGAAAAAGAAAAAATATTGATTCAACTAGTGCAAGAAAGGGGGAGAGGAGACAAATGATGGAATTAAAACACGTGACCCTCAAGCACAATCGCCAACTTATTTTGCATCATTGTTCCGTCAATCTTCCTTCTCAATCTATCATTCTAGCCAAAAATCACATTCGCACAGATATTGTCGCTAAAGCGTTTGCCGGCTTTCATCCTATCGATGGAGGGGAAATCCATTTCGATGAACAGGCAACAAAAAGAAAGGAAAAATCGAATAAAACCGTATTTTTCGTGATTCCTGAGAACTACCATCAACTGTGGAGAAACTATCGTTTGCAAGATATTTCGATATGGCTGAACCGGCCATTTCAACAATCGGCGCTATGGAAAAAATATCGCCTCCCTTCCCATGCATCAATCGATTCATTCACTATGTTTCAACGGCTGATTTATCTTGTTTCCCTTGGACAGTCACTGAATCGCACAGTGTTCATTTTCGATCAGCCGACTAAACACTTTGACTTCGAAGACTTAGAACAGTTTTATTATTTCTTAAAAGATGATTTTTCGAATGCACATTATCTCATCTTTACAAATCGAATAGAAAAAATATTCACAATGCTTCCTAAACCCATTTATCAACTTGATTCTACCAAATTACTACCCTTGAAAGGAGGTGAGAAGGATGGTTGTCAATAAGGCACGTAAAACGAAAGCTAAGGGGCTACCACC
>NZ_MQMG01000072.1 GCF_001908025.1 Geobacillus proteiniphilus | reverse complement strand
TACCGTGATTTTCTTCGCGAGGAAGTAAGACGAAATGACTATTTTCGACCTCTGAACCATTTCATATATGTCTCAAACATTCCTGCTTCACCGTTAAATCCCTAGTTGAAATTCGTGTACAGTATATTTGCTTTTTGTCACAACTCCCGGGTGCCGCAATGTTTCATGCACGTTTTTAATAAAGTAGGATACTGCATCTCTTGTGGTTTTGGGATCACGACATCACCAAATTCAATATCCAGTTGCAATTGCTTTTTTATTTTGCCAAGTGCTGCCGGAATTTTAATACGAATCCCTTCATAATCAGCACCCTCTTTAATTCGTTCAGCCGTAATGCCCTTTACATCAAATTCGACTCCATCTTCTTCAGCAGTTAACGTACAAATGGACTCAAACGCAGTTTTGATATATTGAATATCATTCGAAATTTGTCTGGCTAAAAAGTCAATATCTTTGGTTGGCCTAGATTTAAATTGTGTTAAGGAAAATAAAAAGAGACCGCCTTTTAGAACAAATTTATCCCGATAATTAGAAATGGAAAGTCGATATAGCAACCTTTCTTGAAAATACAACAATAAAATGAAATCAAAGGTTTTTCCGCTTTGTTTAGCAATATTCTTTAGTCTTTCTCCAACTGAAGCAGGTATATTTTTAACATTTCCCATTATAAAAGCACCTCTAAGTATTTTAATAAAACCGTCTTGATGCGCATTTTCTCAGCACATTCCACCAGTTTATTTATGTTTTTTTCAGGACTTTGTAAATAATTTCGCAAACCTTCTTTCATTAAATCGATTCCTATTTTTTCTCTGTATCGAATAATGTCGCAAATCGTTTTTTCACGATTATAAATGCTTATTTTATGGCCGCCTATTTCCACTTCTTCAATTCCATATTCAAACTGTTTTTTTGAAAAATAGAAAATTTTAATTGGCGGATAATCGGGCAAACTGGGTTTCCTTGATTTTCTTTCAATAGCAATTTGGTACTCCCACGGGTTATAAGTTGTTAACTCATAAAAAGACAATGCCGACAAAAGACAAAGAACACCATTCGGGATCACTTTTGATACTTCAACCACTTCTTCATTTTGATCATTTTCAAATGCAGCATAACGGTACAGCCCACGTTTTATCCTAATGATTTCTCCATTTTGCTCGAACTTTCGAATATAATATTTGCTCACTCCTTCTCTGGTTAAGTCTTCTGTCTTCGCAAATCCTTTTTGACGCACAAAAATATCTTTTATTATTTTGCTTACTTCTTTATTCATTAATTATCACCACTCTTTTCACCTAAACGTCGGCATTTATCATTCATTGCAAACGTTTAATATACTTATTCTCGATTACTCACAATATCCCTCTTTTTTCACCTTAATGCATCCACTTATTATTATATGCCGACAATAAGTAAAATTCCTACCGTTATTTTCACATATAATATTGAACCATTTCGCTCATGAAAACGTGATCCACTCCACTCCCGGAAAGACATCGTGTTAATATGGAGGGAGAGACATGATCGGCTGGTTGCCTATCGAAATATCTTCATATATCGCCATTCGAGCAAAATAATGCCTATGGAGGCTCCATATCATACTGACTGTGTTCCAAACACTGTCCTTGGTCAACCGCAATGTCTATGGCTACACTTTAACAGCGACGTCACTGCCACTGACTATTACTCCGTCAAATGATTTGAACTGTGAACATCATAACACCTTCATTAATTACCAACTAACTTGAACGCTCTCCCCCTATGCTTGCACTTAGAGGCGGGAGATTCTTGGGAACCCCCGCGGCAGGCTATGAACCAAGCCATCCCCGTGCGTCCCACGGTTCAGCGGTCTTACGAAGACAGCGATTCATCCCCCACTTATGCTCACGCGTAGAAGTGGGGTCTTCTCAATTCGGAATGATAAACATGCAAAAAGCGAGGCTGTCCCATTCATTCGGACAGCCTCGCTTTCTTGCTTACTCCCCATTCACCAACTTCAACTTCTCCTTTGACGGCGTTTCGTAGCGGATGTGCGTGTCGATGTCGGTTACGTAATACCCGCCGCCGACCGCGTACTGCCCGCCGAAGCGCGCGTCATACCCGTAGACGCGGTACACTTCCCCGGGCTTTAAGATGCGGACGAACACAAGGCGCCCATCCTTCGTCCGCTTCCATAGATTGATCGGCTTTTGCACCGTCAAGCGGCCGATTTGCCCTTTTTTCAGCTCCACACCATCCCAGTAGACTTTTTTCACTTGGCCTGGAGGAGTGGTTGGCTTCTCCGGCTGCTTTGGCGGGTTGGGCTTTTCTTCCTTCCAAAGCGGCAAGGCAAATTCATATTGGGCAAATCCGCTCGGCAAGGCGGCGACATAGCGGATGCTGCCGTCTTGCGGCAAGTATTTTTGCGCTTCCGGCGACGATTCAAAAGTGACGGTCACCGGCGCTTTCCCTTTCACTGGCGCAAACCGCCAGTTGCCATCCGCCGACGGGTTGATCGTTCCGTTTTCCCGAATGTAATCGATGATCACTTGCCGGTTTTCATCCAGCGCAGCCAAAATCGTGTTTTTCCCGCCCGGATTGATGATCCGGTTTGTCGTCGCCCGATAGTTGTTCGTTGCGACGATAAATTCCATGTTCGGCGTCACTGGCTTGCCTTCGAATTTCAAGTTTTTAATCCGATTCGCGTTCGGATTGATCACATTTTGGTTTTTGTCGTATTTCGCCGGCTCGGTGACATCGATCTCGTACGTCACTCCATCAATAATGTCGAAGTTGTACGTCGGGAAGTCATTGTTGACGAGCGGCTGAACGTCTGTCTTGTTCGGGTCGATTTGGTTGAATTGCCCCGCCGACCACTCAAGCCATTCTTTCAACTCGGCTCCCGTAATTTTCAACGCATACACCGTGTTCGGATACAAGTACAAATCGGCGACGTTTTTAATGGCGATTTCCCCTGCCGGGATGTCGGTATAATAGCTCGCCCCGCCGCGTCCGCCGGCTTTGAACGGAGCGCCGGCCGACAGCACCGGAAGGCCTTCATATTTCGTCCCCTTCAACATCTTTTCGACATACCATTTTTGCGCATTCGTGACGATTTGCACGGACGGATCGTCTTTTATAAGCGCAAAATAGCTGTTGATCGGGCTCGTTGTTTTTCCAACCGGGCTGCGGACGTACTGAATCGTCGCTTCATGTTCCGCTTGGATCGCCTGCTCAACGGCCGGGTCGCTGTCGACAAGCGGCGTTTTCGTCGCCTTGTCATACACTGGACGGAGTTGGGCTTTCGCTTGCGTCACTTTCCATTTTCCGTCGACTTGCTCGACCGTCAAGTCGATCACGCCGAGCGTATCTCCCCATGAACCCGGCATCGTCACCGGAACACCGTTGATCGTGCCGGTTTCATTGTTGATTCCGTTTCCGTCCGGAAAATCTGGTGTCGTGCCTGGAAGGGCCGGGAATTTTTTATGCTGGTGGCCGGTCAACACGGCGTCGATCCCCGGAATTTGCGTCAAATAATACGATGCGTTTTCCATATTCGGGCTGTTTCCGCCGGTCTCAATGCCCGAGTGCGATAGCACAACGATCAAATCGGCCCCTTCCGCTTTCATTTTTGGAATATACTTTTGCGCCGACTGCACAATGTCTTTCGCAATCACTTTCCCTTGCAAATTCGCTTTGTCCCAATCCATAATTTGCGGCGGCACAAAGCCGATGACGCCGATCTTCAGCGTATGCTTCTCCCCGTCTTCATCAACGACTTCTTTCGCTAAAATTTGATACGGCGTGAAATAGTTGACATCGTTATCCGGATTTTGGTCATGATCGTCACGGTACACGTTCGCATTCACGATCGGCAGCTTGGCATCGTCATACACTTCATTGAGGAAATCCAAGCCATAGTTGAACTCATGGTTCCCAACCGTCGCCGCATCGTACTTCAACAAATGCAACAGTTTCACCGCTGGATGCACTTCTCCGTCTTGCAACGGCTTCACTTTGGCCACATAGTCGCCAAGCGGCGTTCCTTGAATCAAATCCCCGTTGTCAAACAGAAGCGTATTCGGCTGCTCAGCGCGCGCCTGCTCGATCAAACGCGCCGTCTTCGACAACCCAAACTCATTCGTCGGACTATCTTTGAAATAATCGTAGTTGACGAGATTCATATGTACGTCCGTCGTCTCTAAAATGCGCAGCTTGACGACATCTCGGTCTTCCGCGCCCGCTGCGGTCGGCAACACAGCCGGAGCAAGCAGCCCCAACGCCAACACCACGCTCGCCGCCCCGTATTTCTTCCGTTTTTTCAATGCCCATCCCCCTCTAGTGGTTCGAAAGATTTGTACCATTGCCATCATATCACAAAAAACACAAAATTGTTAGAAAAAATACTCTTTACCACAAAATGTACTTGACAGAAGGAAGTTTCCTGGTAGACGAAATCAAAAAGATCATTTTCTCTTTTTACCATTTATCATCTCTAACCGAGAAGCCCCCACTTTCGCGCGATCAGCGGAAGTGGGGAATGAATCAGCGTCTTCCATCATGGATGTTCCCCAACGCCGCCTAAAATATCTTGAAAGAAGGACTTCGTTGGCTGTCTTCGTAAGACAGCTAAACAATGGGACGCACGGGGATGGCTTGGCTGGCAACCTGCCGTGGGGCGGGTGTTCCCAAGAATCTCCCACCTCTAAGCATTTGCGTAGGTGGGAGATCATTCAAATCGATTGAGCGAAACTTCTATCATGTTTGTTTTTCTAAAAGTCACGTACACCTTTTGGGGAAGGTCCATTTTTGACGAATGAAAAAGAAAACAGCACCTTTCCCGCCACATGGGCGGGAATCGCTACTACTTTCCATCAAGGTCGAACCGTGGTCGGATGAATCGGCTCGCCGTTTGAACGTTTGATCACGATCGTGGACAAGTCAACCCCGTCAGCTATGTTCCATGTTTGCACATACTCTGCCCCGCGAATTTCCTTTACATGTCTATTCGCAATGACTACCTCTTTCACGACGGCTCCTTGAAAATCCACGACAGCCCCCGGAGCAACAGGACAGATGACCACCTTCGTGTGCCGAAGCCCCTCTCCCCGCAGCACAGCGTTGTGTTGCAGCCATATGCCGTCGCGAATGGAAGACATGCCCTCCACTGACAAGAATGCGTGCACCGTTTGCACGACAAGCCGGTTCAAGGATACATTTGCCAAGCGCGTCCATGGTTGTTGTGGAGTTGTTTCCTCCTTGCTCGAAAGCGATGTTTGAATAAGCACAGGGTCATGGTCGCTCGCCCGCTTTCCTTCCATAAACGGAGCGTTGATATGGACGATATCCGCCTTCGTTGAGGAAGCCAAGCGTTTTGACACAAGAATATGGTCAAGGAGTTGGGAATTGCCTTCATAAATATACGAATACCGATCATCCGCCGGCACGCTTTCCATCATGTTCACCAATTCGCTTCCTTTCAACGTCTTTACAGCAGCGGAGAACTCAAAATCATTCAAATCGCCAAGTACAACGACATTGGCATTCGGCTGCTTCTCCAACACATCTTGGACAAAACGATGAACGACCTCAGCGATTTGCACGCGTTTTGCCTCACTTGGGCGCACAGGCGGCTGGATTTTGCCGAACAGAGGTGCATCCCCGTTTTTGGAGTTGAAATGGTTCGCAATGATGATCACCGTTTGGCCGCGAAATTCAAATTGAGCTGCCAACGGCTTGCGAGTCCCTTGAAAAACGGGATTGTTTGGATCAATTCGCCCTGGATTGAGCGTCAAGCGCCCATCGGTAAACGCCACCGCCTCCGTCGCCGCCCCCTGTCTTCCGTCCACAAGCGACACGCGATCCCGATTGTACAAAAATCCGACACGAATGTTGCCCCCGGGCGCGCCGCCATCTTGATTGTTTTGCGGCGCAACATCAATATACACATAGTCCGGCCCTCCACGCTCTTTCACCTTTTGAATGAGACGTGCCATCGTTTGATCAGCGTTTGTCGCTCCGCTATCCGTTTCTCCGTCATTGTCTTGTACTTCCATCAATCCGATGATGTCCGGGCTTTTCAGCCTATAAACAAGATCATCGGCTAACTGGTTCGCTTTTTCGTCGCTCGATCGGGCGGAAAAATTTTCGATATTGTACGAAGCAATCGTCAATTGGTCGGGATCGGGAACAATGTCCGTCGTCTCCGGAGACACCGCGCCTTCGAGAAGACGTGGAAGTCGCTCGCGGTCAACAAGCACATTGTAATTGCCATAGCGGTAGCTCATCACCCCTGTGACCGGTCCGGCAAACGAATCTCCAGTTTTGGCGACGAATGTTCTGTCTTGCACATACAGAAGAATTCGCTCTGGATTGGCATCATTCTCGGACAGGCGCAATCCCCCTGCTCGCGTATCGACTGGGATGGACTGCGGAACAACCGGGATTTGCCCGTACTTTTGCGGACCGATCACTTTCGGCTCCTCGATTTGAACAAGCATGCCTTCTAAACTCTCAAAAAAGTCAATGCCATCTTCGTTAGGATCGAATTCAGAAAAACCGTCATTATCGATCACCTCCGTCGGCAATGCCCGGTCCCGCCCAATGACCACAGGAGCCGGCAACGGTTGGCCGCTTTGCACGATGCGAAGCGATCCTTTCGATGCATCGATTTCTGTGACTGTCAAATCGGTATCGGCTTTTTCCGCATACCCTTCCATCAGCCATTCCGTGACCGTTCCATCGATCAAAACCATGTCCCCCGGCTTGGCGCCATGGGATGGCTTGTACACAAAAATGCCTTCCGACGTGCGCTCATCGTTGTCCGGCTTTGGATCTTGCATGTACAAATGATTGGAGTCCGGGACATACGTGACAATGCCTTCGACGCCTGTCACTTGCTTCCCGTCCCATGGCGAACGATGGCCGACACCTTGAATGTCATGTATGCGCACTGCTTGAGTGAGGACCGAATACGTAAACACCGAAACAACACTGGGCTCCATGCCCTCCTTTACCGCAAATGCTTTGATCGTCATCGCTTCCGCTGGAATCGGTTCACGATATACGAAACTGGATGTCGTCGGCTCGCTGCCATCCACTGTATAATAAATCGTCGCTCCTTCGGTCGCTGTCACTAGGCGAATAAACGTCCCTTCTGGCACCGCCCCCGGCCCCGGCGCAGCGGTCACAGGTTCAACTCTAGATGTCGCGCTCTCCACCCAAGAATACGCCGTCGGCGCTTTCAAGCCCGGCACGGCAAAATATGCGGCCAAGCTTCCTGTAATACGAACTTTCTTTCCGACATTCTCCGGATGGGCCTTTAGATTCAATGCTTCCCGAATCGCTCCGGGCGGCAATTGCACAGGCAGAATTTTGTTTCGATCAGTTTCATTCGGACGATCCGCAAGAGCGATGTTTGTCTCCACTGTAAACGGCGCGGACAATGAATAGGTCACAGATGCGCCGCTTCCCGACTGAACCACGCCAACAATATAGCCTTCTACCGTCGCGGTCCCGCTGTTGCGAGCAATCGCCTCGGCCACCGTCACAGCCCCATCGGCCCGAGAAACCGCCGGTGTCAACAACGACAGCGCCAAAGCGAACAGCCATGCAATCAGAACCGCCGTTTTCCACCGTTTGCTTTTCATCATAAGCTCCCCCAGAAAGGTTTCAATTTTTCCCGCCTGCAAGCGTCGACAGTTGTTTTCAAATCGAAAAGGACTGGTGATAAACAGTAGTTTCTTCAAATCATCGGTTCATGAATGCAAAGAAAGTCCCCTTTCCACGCTGTTTTGCAATTCAAAAAAATCCTTGCTGCATCCGTTTTCTCCATTCGATCACCGACCTTCTAAAACAACCGGCGCCAATGCGTCCCCCCACTTCCACCCACGGAAGCGGGAGGATTGGGCCAACGCCTGCACGTTAGTCAAGCAAATACACATCCCCTTCGACTGTAACATGATCAAGCGTGACAGAATGATTGCCGCGAATATACAAATTCCCTTTGATGACCGCATATTGAAGTTGGTTCACATCTTTCGCTTCCACCGCCACATGGCCGTTATACATTTTCGGCTTGTCCGCTGTCCCGCTGAACTCGGCCGCCGGAACAACTATAGAGGCCAAATCGAGAATCCGCCCTTCCACGTTCGGCGCGACTGTTTTGTCAGGCTGGGATTCAATGTATTGCTTCGCCATTTCCCAATCGACAAAGCCCGGCTCGCTCACACGCCCCTCTCGATACGCTTTGGCGAACACCTCATATCCATCGCCGCCTTTCGCCGTAAAGTTGTTGGTTGCCACCCCGTAGGTTTTGTTCGGATCGAGCGGAATGTAACGGCCACCTTCGTTCACCTCAATAAATACCACTTTCTGTCCAACCGGCTGCCGGCTGTCATAAACAAACCGAAGCCCCGCTACTTGCAAAAATCCCCCGAATGGTTTCGTTGGCGCATCTTTTACACTGACTTCCAGAGCCTGCTTGATTTCTTCCCCCGTCAACCGCATAATGGCAAGCGAATTGCCAAACGGCATGACTTCAAGCAGTTTTCCCAGCGTAATCGTTCCCGCCGGAATGGACGTGCGAACTCCGCCCCCATTTTGAAACGCGATCGACACACTCGGGTCGATTTGTTTCGCCCGCGCCAACATGCCGTCGGCGATCATATTGCCTAAATTCGTTTCACCGACCCGCGCCGGAGGATTGCCGCCAACAAGCGGAACGGTCGTCTGTCCAACAACTGTCGTTTGCTTTTCCACGATTTTCGGCGTGTACTTCTCATCAAGCAGGGCAGCCGCTTCCTCATCTTCTTTCAACACATACATTTCACCGGTTTTTTGGTCAATATCGATCAGCTTCCCCGCATAGCTGATGACTTTCCCTTGTTCATCAAATTGGACATCGAGCGTGCCGAGATATTTGTTGTATTCATTCGCCTGTACGATGACCGTCGGCTCTTCTCCCGTTCGGTCGATGACCGGCTCCGCCAATTTATCATGGGAGTGGCCGCCGACAATAATATCGATGCCTTCCACCTCCTTCGCTAAAGTGAGATCATTATCTCCTCCCCCGTCATTAAAGCCGATATGGGTGAGGGCGATGATCTTATTCACTCCTTGGCGGCGCAAATCATCTACCGCTTTGCGCGCTTCTTGCAAATAATCTTCAAACTTCACACCATCGCCCGGACTGGAAATTTGCTTTGTCTCCGCGGTTGTCAAACCAAAAATGCCAATTTTTTCACCGTTTACTTCTTTGATCACACCTTCATACACGTTTCCGTTCTCCGGCTGGCTGGCAATCGTGTCATGGAATCGTCCGCCCAGGTGGACATCGTTCGACAAATCGACGTTCGCGCTGACAAACGGAAACCTCGCCTCTTTCACAAAATCAGCCAACACACCCGTTCCTTTGTCAAATTCATGGTTGCCAAATGTCATCGCATCATATCCGGCCAAATTCATGAGCGCCAAATCGGCCAATCCGTTAAACTCACTAGAATACAGCGTTCCGGAAAACACATCACCGGCATCAAGCAACAGCGCGTCCGGATGTTCGGTTCTCACTTGTTTGATCGCTGTCATGCGCCGCGCCGCCCGCTCCAAATGCCCGTGCGTATCATTCGTATGCATGATCATCAACTCAAACGGCTCAACGGTCAACGTATCCGTCGGGGCGGACACATTTCCGGAACGATCCGCCTCGTACAAGCGATAAGTGCCAATCGGCCATCCGGACGTGCTCACCCGTACATTCGTCCCGGGAGCGGTTAAAGAAATTTTTTTCGCCTTGCCGCTTGATACGAGCGCTTCCAACTCCGCCAAGGAATGCGGCTGTTCACTGCTCGGCACAGCATAGACGATGCCTTCCTCATCGGATTGGACGGTAATGTCTTTTCCGACCGTCACCCGCGGGGAAGAAGCCAACGACAAATGCGGGGGCGTCACATCAGCCATTCCCCCTCCGCTCGCTCCGCTGACGGAACCTGGGTTGGAGACGGTTCCTGACGTCTGTCCCTGAATGGCCACACCGACTGCCGTCTGCACAACACCCCGATTGGCGATTTCGACTGTTCCTTGCACAGTGGCGCCTTTTCGAATTTCTTTGACTACCGTCTGATCGCCAATTTCAATTCGCCCATTCCCATTGCTTACAACGACCGTCGTTTTCGCCAAATCGCCTTTGAGCTGAACGCGCTCCCCTTGTTTAGCAGTTGCGATATCGATCGCTTGAATTTCTGCTCCCTTCTCAGCAACAATGTCTGCGCCCGCTTTCACATCGAGTTGTTGCACCACCGTGCCTGCTTTGATGTTCACAGACGCCCCATTGCCCGCCACTTGGACATTCGTCTTGGAAAAATTCCCGCGCAATTCCACCAAGGTCCGAGAATGTGCAGCTTCAATGACAAGTGAATCATACGCCCCGGCTTCTTTCGCTTCCAACACCAATGTTCCCTCGCTGCCGGCTTCGTCAATGAGCCGGACGGTTTTCACCCTTGTTCCTTCGCTGGCCACAATATGCGCCCCGTTCACATCGCGAATGTCCAATTGCTCCGCAGACACAGATCGTTGATACAGAGTGTGTTCGCTTATATCATCGACAATAAGCTTCCCGTCGCCAACCGCCCCAGGGGTCACGTGTACATGATCCAACACAACCGTGCCGGCGCCATTTCCTTTTCCCTTGATCAAGACATCTCCCTTCACATGGGCATACGCGAAGCGAACATACTGCTTATCACCGGCAAGCAGCACCACCGGCCGATCATACTCCTGTTCTTTCCCCGCCGTTCCGCCCGCGGCAGTCGGATGATTCGGATCGGTGGATGCCGCCTCAATAATCGTCCACCGCGTTGCTGCTTCGTTTTTGGCCGCTTGCGCATAAGCACGGATGCTCTCGCGCAGACGGCTGTTTTCCCGCATCGCCCCCGAGGTGTTCCCCTCTTTGAGCCACCGATCGATGCGCGTTTGGCAAGCGATGACATCATCCAATCGCCCCTCAGCCACAGAAGCGCGCAAACGATCCGCCTCAATCTGGATCGATACCGGATACAAAGCCACTTGTCTCACTCGTTCCGCCGGCTTTACATATCCGTCAAACAGCGCTTGGCGCGTCGATGCCCCATAGACGCGGTACAATATCGGTGTTTTGGTACGAATTTCTTTTGATAAAGCATGATAAGCCTGCTCCAACGCTCGGCCTGCTTCCCCCTTGTTCAACTGCTCGGCCAGCTCTTGGGCTTTTTTCGCCATGCTTTTTCCCGCCGACACGGCATCAATGTAGGCGACCGCCCGCTGCACATACACCCGCACGTGCTCCGACAGCCGTGCTTCCAATCCTTCTCTCTCTTTGCCGCTCATTTTTCTTACTTCTTGCTCAGCCGCCTGCAATGCTTGTTTTGTTTCCTGAAACAGCCGCATATCAGGATAGTCAAGCGCCCGATCCGGAACCTTCTGTTTCCGGTACTCATATGACACTTCCCATTTCAATGCCCCTGCCAGCGCTTCGGCTTTCGCCACCAACTGCTCCGCCCGACCCGCATCGGCCGCTTGGACCAAACCGGGCGCCGCCGCCTCAGCAGCAAGCGACAAAGCGGACAATGCCGCTATCGGCATATACCTCTTCTTCATTTCCCTCTCCCTCCATTTTTTGTACAATTTCAATTTCAATATAAACTGAAAATAAAAGAAAAAAAGATAAAATATGTAAATATATAATAAAGATTTTGTAAATAAAGAAAATTATATCCCCCCCTATTCTGAAGTATGCAGATTAAGAAGCGATGAAAGAACCGGACATGATTTTATGATTTATAACAACAAAAAATCAATAAAATCAATAATATGATTTTTTATGTTGAAACAAACAAAAAAATCATTTATAATGCAATTCAAGGAGGTGAATATGATGTTGACCATCCAACAGGCAGCAGCGAAGATCCTTCAAGAGATGAAAATACCGTTAAGCGCCAAAGAACTGGCAAAAATCGCTTTGGAAAAAGGGCTTGTCCAAAGCCAGGCGAAAGATGCAGTTCAATCCTTATCACAGACACTTGAGCGAAATGTAAGAATGAACGTCGGGAACAATCCGGAATTGCAATTTGTCTATTTAGAAAAAGGAAGATGCCTTGCGCTGCCAGAATGGAAGTATGAACATCCCGAAGACCAAGCGGAATACAAAGAAAAAGAGCAGCCAGCAAAGAACAAAGTGACCATTGACCTACCTGTCGATCTATTGAACCAAATCCGGATTTATCAATTAGGAAATGAATTGAACAGTTTCAATGAGGCCATAGTCCACTTAATCAAAAAGGGAATTTCCGCAAGCACGAACGAGTTGCTGGAAAAACTGAAGTCCAAATT
Organism: Geobacillus proteiniphilus; assembly: GCF_001908025.1. GTDB lineage: Bacteria > Bacillota > Bacilli > Bacillales > Anoxybacillaceae > Geobacillus > Geobacillus proteiniphilus. The sequence continues at coordinate 240 of NZ_MQMG01000072.1, read as the reverse complement.
GAATAATTTATGATTTTCGGGCACAAGACGGCTCACGGATGGATGATATCAAGTGCTCTAAGCAGTTGCAGCGCGTTTTCATCATGGATTCAGAAAGAAACCATCAACTTCATGATTTCAAGGAGAACGAAAATTAGGAAAATCAAAAACATGGGCTGCCTCGGGACAGTGAAAAGAAGCCATGATTCAGCATGATTGTGGCACCTGTAGAACACGTCCATCAACATTCTCCGTTGATGC
>NZ_MQMG01000071.1 GCF_001908025.1 Geobacillus proteiniphilus | reverse complement strand
CTTTGCGTGGAAGCCGGGGCGAGCGTGCTTGTCGCCGGCTCGGCCATCTACAATGAACGGGATCGAGCCGCCGCCATTCGCACGCTTCGCGAAGCGTGCGCCAACTAGCCAAAAGGCAGCGCCGCTTTTGCCATCTTATCGAGCCGCAGGGTGATGAGAGCAAAGAAAAGGACGGAAGATGGCCGCCTCGGCCCTTGCCGAAAGGGGGAAACGCATGTGTTGATTCATATTGTCGGCGGCGGTCCGCGCCACCTTCTTCCCGATTTGCGCTCGTATGATGGGAGCGATGTGCAGTGGGTCGGCGTCGACCGCGGCACGAAAGCGCTGCTGGATTTCGGACTCCGTCCGGTGCGGGCGTTTGGCGATTTTGATTCGCTGCCGGCAGAGGAGGTCAAGCGGCTAAGGGAGATGCTGCCGGAGCTTGACATTTGGCCGGCGGAAAAAGACAAAACGGATATGGAGATCGCCCTTGACTGGGCGGTTAGGCAGACAGATGGGGCCATCCGTCTGTTTGGGGCGACCGGCGGGCGGCTTGACCATTTGTTTGGCAACGTTGAGCTGCTGTTAAAGTACGCCGGGCGGCCCATTGAACTCATCGACCGGCAAAACGTGCTCACCGTCCATCTGCCCGGCGTGCATACGGTCGCGCGCGACGAGCGATACCGCTATGTGTCATACATCCCGATTTCCGAAACGGTGGCAGAGCTTACGCTTATCGGATTTAAATATCCGCTAACAAACTGTCATATTTCCCGCGGTTCGACATTATGTATTAGTAACGAACTTATCCAATCTTCCGGTACTTTTTCGTTTTCAGAAGGCATATTAATGATGATAAGGAGCAGCGATTTTGCCGGCTGCCCGTAGTCGCGCTTGGCTTATGACGGAATATAATGGATAAGGAAATGGCGGGAAGCTCGTTATGATCGGTGTGAGGAGGGAATCGGGATGAAGTTTTATACGATCAAGCTGCCGAGATTTTTAGGCGGAATCGTGCGGGCGGTGTTGAACGCATTTAAAAAAGGATAAGAAAAAAGCACCATTTTTGGTGCTTTTTTGTTGCCGCCGAACAAAAGGAGGGTTGCAACCTTTTGGGGCGGCTTCTTTTCGTTAGGCCGTTAGACGCGTTTCACTTTTCCAGATTTCAGCGCGCGCGCCGAAACCCAGACGCGTTTCGGTTTGCCGTCAACTAAAATGCGCACTTTTTGCAAGTTGGCTTTCCATGTGCGGCGGCTGGCGTTCATGGCATGCGAACGCGAGTTGCCGAACGATTTCTTCTTGCCGGTCACAAAGCATTTCGCCATCGTTTTTCCCTCCTTGCTTTCACATCCCTCTAAAAACACTATTATAATTTACCATACAACCGTAGGGATTGCAATAGACGTGCGGTTTTCTTTCAAGAAACTGTCCTTGACATATATTTCAGTTTTCGGCTAAATAATACTAGTGGGCGGACGGGAAGCGCTTTGAAAACAGAAAGCGTTATAGTACAATAGGGGTAGCTGTGCGAGATACGCAAAGGGGGAACGAGCATGTCGATCGAATGGCAAACGAAATACGGGCGCATCGAAGTTGCCAATGAAGTAATTGCGATGATCGCGGGGGGAGCAGCCGTCGATTGCTACGGCATTGTCGGAATGGCGTCGAAAAACCAAATTCGCGATGGGCTGTCGGAAATTTTGCGCCGGGAGAATTTTTCCAAAGGGGTTATTGTCCGCGAAGAAAACGGCGAGGTACATATCGATATGTACATCATCGTCAGCTACGGAACGAAAATTTCCGAAGTCGCCCATAACGTGCAGTCGAAAGTGAAGTACACGCTCGATCAGACGCTCGGGCTGGCGGTTCAGTCGATCAATATTTACGTTCAAGGGGTTCGGGTGTCAAACCCGTAGTAAGGAGGAGTTAGCCGGTGACAATGAGGACGCTTGACGGAAGACGATTTGCCGATATGGTGCAGCAAGGGGCCGCACATTTGGCGAACAACGCCAAGACGGTCGATGCGCTGAACGTCTTTCCGGTTCCAGATGGCGATACAGGAACGAACATGAACTTGTCGATGACGTCCGGGGCGAAAGAAGTGAAGGCGAACGCCTCCGACCATATCGGCAACGTCGCCGCGGCGCTGGCGAAAGGGCTGTTGATGGGGGCGCGCGGCAATTCCGGCGTCATTTTGTCGCAGCTGTTCCGCGGATTTGCCAAGGCGGTGGAAGGCAAACAGCAAGTGAACAGCTTCGAATTCGCCGCCGCTTTGCAGGCTGGGGTTGATACAGCTTACAAGGCGGTGATGAAGCCGGTTGAGGGGACGATCCTCACCGTTGCCAAAGAAGCGGCGCGCAAGGCGGTGGAGGTGGCAAAAAAAGAACGCGACGTGATCGCCGTGATGGAAGCGGCGCTCGCCGAGGCGAAAGCGGCGCTGCAGCGCACGCCCGAATTGCTTCCAATCTTAAAGGAAGTCGGTGTCGTCGACAGCGGCGGTCAAGGGCTCGTATACATCTATGAAGGGTTTCTTGCTGCTCTGAAAGGGGAAATCGTGAGCGCCGCACGCGCTGAGGCGCGGATGGACGATTTAGTGAAAATGGTGCACCATCAAAGCGCGCAAAGCCATATTCATACCGATGAGATCGAGTTTGGCTACTGTACGGAATTTATGGTCCGTTTTGAGCCGGACAAGCTGGCCGAGCACCCGTTTTCCGAAGAAACGTTCCGCCGCGAGTTAAGCCAGTTCGGCGACTCGTTGCTCGTTGTCGCTGATGACGAGCTCGTTAAGGTGCACATCCATTCGGAAACGCCGGGTGAGGTGCTGACATACGGTCAACGCTACGGCAGCTTGATCAATATTAAAATTGAAAACATGCGCGAACAACATGCCAACATCGTCGGCAAGGAGGCAAAAACGCTGCCTGGTGTTGCCAAAGAGGAAGCAAAGCCGTACGGTATCGTCGCCGTCGCCATGGGCGCTGGCGTGGCTGAACTGTTTCGGAGCATCGGTGCACACGCCATCATTGAAGGTGGGCAAACGATGAACCCGAGCACGGAAGAAATCGCTGACGCCATCCGCCTCGCTAACGCGGAAACGGTGTTTGTGCTGCCGAACAACAAAAACATTGTGATGGCGGCAAAACAAGCGGCGGAGCTTTCCGAACAGCGGGTGATCGTCATCCCGTCGAAAACGGTTCCGCAAGGTCTGGCGGCGTTGCTGGCGTTCAATCCGGCGCAATCGGTCGAGCAAAACGAGCGGGCGATGACGGCGGCGCTGTCGCGAGTGAAAACGGGGCAAGTGACGTTTTCCGTGCGCGATACGACGATTGACGGCATCGAGATTCAAAAGGGCGATTACATGGGGTTATTGGATGACCGCATTATTGCCGCTGACAAAGACAAACTCGCCGTAACGAAGCGGCTGCTTGATGCGCTCATTGATGAAGAAAGCGAAATCGTGACCATTTTGTACGGCGAAGACGCAACGGAGAGCGATGTGGAAACAGTCGTTGCCTATTTGGAAACGAAACATGACGGGGTCGAAGTGGAAGTGCATAACGGAAAGCAGCCGCTGTATCCATTCATCATTTCCGTCGAATAATATGTTAGAATAATAGAAGGGAGCATTCCCTTCTATTTTTCTTATTTTTCTGTTTTGTGGAGGAATAGCGGAGATGAAATACAAAAGCGTCTTTGATATCATTGGCCCGGTGATGGTCGGGCCGTCAAGTTCACATACGGCCGGGGCGGTGCGCATCGGTTTGGTTGCGCGCAAGTTGTTTGGCCGAAAGCCGACGTGGGCGCGCATTTCGTTTTACGGCTCATTTGCCGAAACGTATCGGGGGCATGGCACCGACGTTGCCATTGTCGCCGGGCTGCTCGGGTTTGACACGTTCGATGAACGTCTTCCGAATGCGCTTGAGATCGCCCGTGAGGAAGCGGTGGACGTTTCGTTTTCTGCCGAGGAGGCGATTCCGCATCATCCGAATACGGCGCGCCTGCGGATTGGCGATGACGAAGGCGAGCTTGAGCTCGTCGGCATTTCGATCGGCGGCGGCAAAATCGAAATCGTCGAATTGAATGGGTTTGCCTTGAAGCTGTCCGGTCACCATCCGGCGCTGCTCATTATGCATAACGACCGGTACGGGACGATTGGGGCGGTGGCTTCGGTGTTGGCGAAACAGAAAATCAACATCGGCCATATGGAAGTGTCGCGCAAGGAGAAAGGGAAAGAGGCGCTCATGGCGATCGAAGTCGATCAGCCGCTGACCGATGATCTCATTGGCGAGCTTGAGCAACTGCCGAACATCATCCAAGTGGCCAAACTCGTTGATTAGGAAGAAAACGGTTTCGTGTCTGTTAGCATTTGGATAGACATCGCTGTAATGGAGAGAGGATAGGTGAGCATGAATGTTTCGCAATGTGGCTGAACTTGTGGCGTTGGCCGAAAAGGACAACATCAAAATCGCTGAAGTGATGATCCGTCAAGAAGTGGAAGTGAGCGGGCGAAGCCGGGAAGAGATTATCGCCCAAATGGATCGCCATTTGGCCGTCATGGAGCGTGCCGTCGAGAAGGGGCTGCGAGGGGTTGTATCCCGTTCCGGACTGACGGGCGGCGATGCGGTGCGGATGCAACGCTATATTGCAGGCGGCCGTTTTTTGTCCGGAGAGACGATTTTAGACGCCGTCAGCAAAGCCATGGCGACCAACGAAGTGAACGCGGCGATGGGCGTCATTTGCGCCACGCCGACGGCTGGGGCGGCCGGCGTCGTCCCGGGGACGCTGTTTGCCGTGAAAGAGAAGCTGCGGCCGACAAGAATGGAAATGATTGAGTTTTTGTTTACAGCCGGGGCGTTTGGCTACATTGTCGCCAACAACGCCTCGATTTCCGGCGCCGCCGGCGGCTGTCAAGCCGAGGTTGGGTCGGCGGCCGGCATGGCCGCCGCGGCGCTGGTTGAGCTGGCCGGTGGGACGCCGAGCCAAGCGGCCGAAGCGATGGCCATCGCCTTAAAAAATATGTTGGGATTAGTATGCGACCCGGTTGCTGGCCTGGTCGAAGTGCCGTGCGTCAAGCGGAACGCGATGGGGGCGGCGAACGCCATGATCGCTGCGGATATGGCGCTAGCCGGCATTAAAAGCCGCATCCCGTGCGATGAAGTGATTGAAGCGATGTATCGCATCGGTGCAGCCATGCCGGTGGCGCTCAAAGAAACGGCGCAAGGGGGGTTGGCCGCGACGCCGACTGGCCGCGCCATTGCGGCCCGCATTTTCGGCGCTTCTGCGGCATCGAAGTGAACGAAGCGATGCAACAGCCGGTGGCGGCGGTCAAAGGCATCGGTGAAGAGACGGCGGCGGCGCTTGCCGACATCGGCATCGCGACGGTCGGTGAGCTGCTTGCGTACGCCCCGTACCGCTATGATGATTACGAACAAAAAGATTTGGCCGCCGTCCGCCATGAAGAAAAAGTGACAGTGGAAGGGAAAGTATACAGCGCCCCGCTGTTGACGTATTACGGAAAGAAAAAATCGCGCCTTTCCTTCCGCATGCTGGCCGATCGCTACTTGATCACCGTCGTTTGTTTCAACCGTCCCTATTTGAAGGAAAAAATCGCCCTGAACGAGACGGTGACGGTGATCGGCAAATGGGACCGGCATCGGCAAACGATCAACGCCTACGAGCTTCGGTTCGGACCGGCTCCGGAGACCACCGGCATCGAGCCGGTTTACTCCGTGCGCAGCCCGCTGACGGTGAAAACGATGCGCCGGTTGATGAAAGCGGCGTTCGAACAGTTTGGCGAGCACATCCCCGACCCGCTGCCGCCCGCTTTGCGCCGCGCTTATCGCCTTGTCGACAAACAAGAAGCGCTCCGCGCCCTTCATTTTCCGCGCACGCGCGAAGAGTTGCATCAGGCGCGGCGCCGGCTCGTCTATGAGGAGTTTTTGTTGTACCAGTTGAAAATGCAGGCGCTCCGTCGGTTGATGCGCGATGAGCGGCGCGGCGTCGTTCACTCGTTTTCTGAAGAGCGGCTTTCGTCCTTTCTTTCCGGATTGCCGTTTGCTTTGACGAACGCCCAGCGCCGCGTCATCGGCGAAATTTTGGCGGACATGCGCTCGCCGCGGCAAATGAACCGGCTTTTGCAAGGCGACGTCGGTTCTGGCAAGACGGTCGTTGCCGCTGTCGCCCTTTACGCCGCCGCTTTGTCCGGGTTTCAAGGAGCGCTGATGGTGCCGACGGAAATTTTGGCTGAACAGCACGCCCGCTCGCTCGCCGAGCTGTTTGCCGATACTGATGTGACTATCGCGCTCTTGACAAGCTCAGTGAAGGGAAAGCGGCGCAAAGAGGTGCTTGCCGAACTGGAAGAAGGAACGATCGATATCGTCGTAGGCACGCACGCCTTGATTCAAGAAGGAGTGCGGTTTCGCCGGCTCGGCCTTGTCATTACGGACGAGCAGCATCGGTTTGGCGTCGAACAGCGCCGCATTTTGCGTGAGAAAGGGCATGCACCGGATGTATTGATGATGACGGCGACGCCGATTCCGCGCACACTCGCCATTACAGCGTTCGGCGACATGGACGTATCGGTGCTCGATGAAATGCCGGCCGGACGAAAAAAAGTCGAGACGTATTGGGTGAAGCATCATCAGTTCGCCCGCGTGCTCGATTTTATCGAAAAGGAATTGCGCCGCGGTCATCAGGCGTATGTCATCTGTCCGCTCATTGAGGAGTCGGACAAATTGGATGTGCAAAACGCTATCGATGTCCATAGCCAACTTGTCCATTATTATCGCGGGAAATATGAGATCGGCCTTATGCACGGCCGGCTGTCGGCCGACGAAAAAGAACGCGTCATGCGGGCGTTCAGCGAAAACCGCATCCATGTGCTCGTCTCGACGACGGTCGTTGAAGTCGGCGTGAATGTACCGAATGCGACGGTGATGGTCATTTACGACGCCGAACGGTTTGGCCTCGCCCAGCTCCATCAGCTGCGCGGGCGGGTCGGGCGCGGCGACGCCCAGTCGTACTGCATTTTGATCGCCGACCCGAAATCGGAAGTCGGCAAAGAACGAATGCGCATCATGACGGAAACGGCCGATGGGTTTGTGTTGGCCGAAAAAGATTTGGAGCTGCGCGGTCCGGGCGATTTTTTCGGTACAAAACAAAGCGGGCTCCCGGAATTCCGCTACGGCGATCCAGTGCATGATTACCGCATTTTGGAAGTCGCCCGCCGCGATGCCGCCAAACTCGTTTCCTCGGCCGCGTTTTGGCGCGATGAGGCGTACGCCGGGCTGCGCGCTGAGCTGGAAGCGTCCGGCATACTCGACGGGGAAAAGCTAGATTAATAGACAGGAAGGAGGCGTTTTCGCATTCGCGCCCCGTTGTTTTTTATGGTGATTGATTCACTTTTTGGCTAGTTTGCGCCTATATTTTCACCCCTCGGATGGGGGAAGCAAGAGATGCCTGTCCGACGGTTTCGTTTGTGGGCCTTGAGGATAGAGCGGAAAGCCGTTTGGCGGGGGCGTCGGATCCACAGCGGCCGACAGCATGTGGCCGCTTTTCATTTTTTGTGCTTGCATTTCGTTTTTTGATATTATATATTACTTTTAGTACCTAGTCATAAAATCGGACGGTGTCACGAATCAATGAGAAAAAGCAAACGCGAACGGCAACGGTTGTTGCAGGAGACGATCCGGGAAAACCCGTTTATCACCGATGAAGAGCTCGCCGAAAAATTTTCGGTCAGCGTGCAGACGATCCGCCTTGATCGGCTTGAGCTGTCGATTCCCGAACTGCGTGAGCGCATCAAGAATGTCGCCCGCCAGTCGTTCGCTGATAAAGTGCGGGCGTTGCCGCTTGAAGAAGTGATCGGCGACATTATTGACATCGAGCCGGATGCGAGCGCCATTTCGATCTTCGATGTGAAAGAGGAGCACGTCTTTCGGCGCACCCGCATCGCCCGCGGCCACCATTTGTTCGCTCAGGCCAACTCGCTCGCCGTCGCCGTCATCCATGATGAACTGGCGCTGACAGCGAAAGCGACCATTCGTTTTGTGCGCCAAGTGAAAGAAGGGGAGCGGGTCGTAGCCAAAGCGAAAGTGACCGGCAAAACGGCGCACGGGCGCACAATCGTCGAGGTGAACAGCTACGTCGGCCAGGAGCTCGTCTTTTCCGGGACGTTTGAAATGTACCGTTCAAACATAGAGAAAAAGGATGGGGACAGCAATGAATATCGCGGTTGATGCCATGGGCGGAGACCATGCCCCGGGCGAAATCGTGCGCGGGGCGCTGAGAGCCGCCGCCCATTTCCCTGACATCGAGATTACGCTGATTGGCGATGAAGCGAAAATTCGCCCGCATGTGACGAGTGAAGAGCGCATTTCGATCATCCACACCGAGGAAGTGATCGAAGCAGATGATGAGCCGGTGCGGGCGGTGCGGCGCAAAAAAAATTCGTCGATGGTGCGCATGGCGGAAGAAGTGAAAGAAGGGCGCGCCGCTGCCTGCATTTCCGCCGGCAATACCGGGGCGCTCATGGCGGCCGGACTGTTTGTCGTCGGGAGGGCAGCCGGCATCGACCGCCCGGCGCTCGCCCCGACGCTGCCGACGTTGGATGGGCGCGGCTTTGTCTTTCTGGATGTCGGCGCCAACGTCGATGCAAAGCCGGAACATTTGCAGCAATACGCTTTGATGGGGCATGTGTACGCGAAGAACGTGCGCGGCGTCGAAAACCCGCGCATCGGCTTGCTGAACGTCGGAACGGAAGACCAAAAAGGAAACGAAACAACGAAACGGGCGTTTGCCTTGCTCAAGGAAACGAACCTTCATTTCATCGGCAATGTTGAAGCGCGCGACCTGCTGCAAGGAGTGGCTGATGTTGTCGTCGCCGACGGCTTTGCCGGCAATGTTGCGTTAAAAACGATTGAAGGGACGGCCTTGGCGCTCTTTTCCTTGCTCAAGCAGACGCTGACAAGCGGCGTCGCGGCGAAGCTGGCCGCCGCCGTCCTCAAACCGAAGCTCGCCGGGCTGAAAAAGATGATGGACTACTCGGAGTATGGCGGCGCGGCGCTGTTTGGCTTAAATGCTCCGGTCATTAAAGCGCACGGGTCGTCCGATGCCAATGCTATTTTCCATGCCATCCGCCAAGCGCGAGAGATGGTGGCTCATGATGTCATCGGCACGATCAGAGCGGAGCTGGAACGGGCATAATCGGTAAAGGAGGAATCAAAAATGGGGAAAATCGCCTTTTTATTTCCGGGCCAAGGCTCGCAGACGGTCGGCATGGCAAAAGACGCCGCCGACCATGACGACCGCGCCCGTGCCGTCATCGCGGAGGCTGACGAGCGGCTTGGATTCGCGCTTTCCAAGCTCATGTTCAACGGGCCGCAAGAAGAGCTGACGTTGACATATAACGCCCAGCCGGCGCTGCTAGCCGCCAGCATCGCCTTATGGCAGCTCGTTGACGGCGCTGGCCTTAAGGCTGACTATGTCGCCGGCCACAGCTTAGGCGAATATACGGCGCTTGTCGCCGCCGGCGCCATGTCGTTTGCCGATGCCGTTTACGCGGTGCGCCGCCGCGGCGAGCTGATGGATGAAGCGGTGCCGGCCGGTGAAGGGACGATGGCGGCGGTGCTTGGGATGGACGCCGAGGCGCTCGAAGCGGTGACAAATGAAATCGCCGCCCAAGGCGACCCGGTCGAGCCCGCCAACTTCAACTGCCCGGGACAAATCGTCATCTCCGGCTCGAAAGCCGGAGTGGAAAAAGCGGCGCAGCTGGCGAAAGAACGCGGCGCCAAACGCGTCATTCCGCTTGAGGTGAGCGGTCCGTTCCACTCCGCTCTCATGAAGCCGGCGGCAGAAAAACTGAAAGCGGTTCTTGACAGTTTGGTGATTCGTGACGCCGCCATTCCGATCATCGCCAATGTGACCGCCGAGCCGGTGACGAAAAAAGAGGACATCGCCCGCCTTCTCATTGAACAACTGTACTCGCCGGTGCGCTGGGAGCAGTCGGTGCGCACGCTTCTTTCGCTTGGCGTCGACACGTTTGTCGAAATCGGTCCGGGAAAAGTGTTGTCCGGCCTTGTGAAAAAAATCGACCGCAACGCCCGCGTTTATGCGGTGAACGACCTCGCTTCCTTCGAAGCGACCGTTGCGGCGCTGAAAGGGGAATAAAGCGATGCTCGAAGGAAAAATTGCGCTCGTCACCGGGGCGTCGCGCGGCATTGGCCGGGCGGTCGCTCTGGAGCTTGCCCGCCAAGGGGCGAACGTTGCCGTCAACTACGCCGGCAACGAGGCGAAAGCGAATGAGGTTGTCGAGGCCATCCGCTCGCTCGGCCGCGAAGCGATCGCCGTGCAGGCGGACGTCGCCCGCGCTGAAGATGTTGAGCGCATGGTGAAAACGACGATTGACCATTTTGGCCGCCTCGATATTTTGGTCAACAACGCCGGCATTACGCGCGACAATTTATTGATGCGGATGAAAGAAGAAGAATGGGATGCCGTGATGAATACGAACTTAAAAGGGGTATTTCTTTGTACGAAGGCGGCAACGCGCCCGATGATGAAACAACGCTATGGGCGGATCGTCAACATCGCTTCGATCGTCGGCGTGATCGGCAATCCAGGGCAGGCGAACTATGTCGCCGCCAAGGCCGGCGTCATCGGGCTGACGAAGACGGCGGCGCGCGAACTCGCCAGCCGCAACATCACCGTTAACGCCGTCGCACCAGGATTTATTACGACCGATATGACCGAAGCGCTCAGCCCGGAGCTGAAGGGGGAAATGTTAAAACAAATTCCGCTTGCTCGCTTCGGTGAGCCGGATGACGTCGCCCGCGTCGTCGCTTTCCTCGCTTCCGACGCCGCGAGCTACATGACCGGACAGACGCTTCATGTTGACGGCGGCATGGTCATGCCATGACAAAACGCCGCTAGTATTTTTCTCTTCCATCGACTATAATCATGAAGGGAGGTGAACACAATGGCAGACGTATTGGAACGTGTAACGAAAATCATCGTTGACCGGCTGGGGGTTGACGAATCGCAAGTGACGCTTGAGGCGTCGTTTAAGGACGACTTGGGCGCTGACTCGCTCGACATCGTCGAACTCGTCATGGAACTTGAAGACGAATTCAACATGGAAATTTCCGATGAAGAGGCGGAAAAAATCGTCACAGTCGGAGACGCTGTGAACTACATAAAAAGTCGTCTGTAATGCCGCTTTTTTGCAAAGTCCCGTTGCTTCGAACGGGGCTTTCTCTGCTTTTTCAGGGATGCTCGGCGGGCCTTGCGGAAAAAGCGCACGATTCCCGCTCGCTTAGCGGACCGGAGAACGGATATAATAGAAGAAGACAAGGCCATTTTGTTCTGGAACGAAGTCGGAGGGCATTTTTATGTCAAAACAAAAAGATAAAGAGCGCATCTATGAAAAGAGGCGGGCGAAGTTTCAAGAGCTGCAAAAAAAAATCGGCATCACCTTTCGAAACGAAAAGCTGTTGATTCAAGCGTTCACCCATTCATCGTATGTGAATGAGCATCGGCGGCGGCTTCACGAAGACAATGAACGGCTTGAGTTTTTAGGCGATGCCGTGCTGGAGCTGACCGTTTCTCAATATTTATTTCAAAAGTTCCCGCATATGAGCGAGGGGCAATTGACGAAGCTGAGGGCGGCCATCGTCTGTGAGCCGTCGCTTGTGAAATTTGCCAACGCCCTGTCGTTCGGCGAGCTCGTCTTACTCGGCAAAGGCGAGGAGCTGACCGGCGGGCGGACGCGTCCGGCGCTCTTGGCAGACGTCTTTGAGGCGTTCATCGGCGCTTTGTATTTGGATCAAGGAATGGATGCGGTCATCCGCTTTTTGGAGCAAACGATGTTTCCGAAAATTGATGAAGGTGCTTTTTCTCATGTGATGGATTTTAAAAGCCAGCTGCAGGAATTGGTGCAGCGGGACGGCAGCGGAACGCTTGAATACGCCATTTTGGAGGAAAAAGGTCCGGCCCACAACAAGGAGTTTGTCGCCCGCGTAGCGTTAAACGGCCAAGAGCTTGGCATCGGCGTCGGCCGCTCGAAAAAGGAAGCCGAACAGCATGCGGCGCAAATGGCGCTCGAAACGTTGCGGGCTGCCGACCAGCAGTGAAGGCTGGCGCTGTTACGTCAGTCTTTTTTCTGTGAACGTGCGAGGGGATGGAGAGCAAACGCTGCTCATGGGTGTTTCGATGAACATGCGCGCCTTGAGCGGGGGAAGAAAGGCGTTTTTTTCGATAGTTCGTATGGTAGGATGAAAAGATCGAACGTCCCGGTTCCCCAAAATGGCTCCGGGGTGTTTGTGGTGGATCACAGTGGAAAGATGGTGAGGCGTCATACCATGTTCCTGAAACGATTGGATGTGATCGGCTTTAAATCGTTCGCTGACCGTGTATCGATCGAGTTTGTCCCTGGTGTGACGGCGGTCGTCGGTCCGAACGGGAGCGGCAAAAGCAACATTACCGATGCGATCCGTTGGGTGCTCGGTGAGCAATCAGCGAAATCGTTGCGCGGGGCGAAAATGGAAGACGTCATCTTCGCCGGCAGCGAATCGCGCAAGCCGCTCAATGTGGCTGAAGTGACGATCACACTCGACAATGAAGACGGCTTTTTGCCGCTTGAGTACCAGGAAGTGAGCGTGACCCGGCGCGTCTATCGCTCGGGGGAGAGCGAGTTTTTCATCAACCGCCAGCCGTGCCGTTTGAAAGACATCGTCGATTTGTTTCTCGATTCCGGGCTCGGCAAGGAGGCGTTTTCCATCATCGGCCAAGGCCGGGTCGAAG
>NZ_MQMG01000070.1 GCF_001908025.1 Geobacillus proteiniphilus | reverse complement strand
AACTTGTTTATCTTGCACACTTTTATTATTATACATATCATTTACTTTGCTGTCAACATATCTTTCATGAACAGCGACATTTATTAATATAATGTATTATCATATAAAAGTCAATAACTTTTAAACAAAAAAATAAAAGGCATCTTGAATAATGATGCCTACAAAATATATCGGTCAATCACGATTAACGCTGCCGCTCCAGGGAGGCCAAGAAATCCACAAACGATTGAGGTGACGAGGTTAATCGGAATATGGATATTAAAATGCCCGCCGATGGCGTTGATGACAAACAGCGCGAGCGCCCCGACGATCAGGCGGATAGCAGCGTAGCCAATCAGGCGAAGCGCTTTGAGGCGGGCACCGACGATAAGCAAAACGGCGATAAGCGCCAGCAACACGGTAATGACGACTTTCGGCTCCAACGTTTGAACCCCCTTTTTGCACGCTTGTACTACCAACGTATGAGAAACAGGGGAAAAAAGAACAAAAAAATAAGGAAGTTAACGCACTTCCTTAAGTGTGATGCGGCGGTGCTTCGCTTCGCGGAGGAGGAAAAAATATTTGGCCTCAGCGAGCTGCAATGCGCTCAGCACCTCCGGAGACGGATCGACGCTTTTTTCGATGAGTTGTTTCTGCTCAAACCATTCAGTTCTAGCCTTTTGCAGTTCAGCCATTAACTTTTCATCAAATTGTCTCTTTAGTTTCCCCTTTCGCCGCCATAACAAACCGATCCCCACCTTCTTTCTCTCTATAGCTCACGGCGCCCTTCCAACGCCTTTGATAACGTCACTTCGTCCGCATACTCCAAGTCGCCGCCGACCGGCAAGCCATGGGCGATGCGGGTGACTTTGATTCCTGTCGGCTTCAACAGGCGGGAGATGTACATCGCCGTTGCCTCTCCCTCAATGTTCGGGTCGGTCGCTAAAATCACCTCTTGGATCGTCTCATCTTGCAATCGCGTGAGCAGCTCGGCGATTTTAATATCTTCCGGTCCGATGCCTTCCATCGGCGAGATGGCCCCGTGCAACACGTGGTACAGGCCGTTGTATTCTTTCATCCTCTCCATGGCGATGACATCTTTCGGATCCTGAACAACGCAAATCGTCGTCCGGTCGCGCCGCTCGTCTTTGCAGATGTAGCAAGGGTCTGTATCTGTAATATGCCCGCAAATCGTGCAATAATGAATATGCCGCTTGACATCAACGAGCGCTTTGGCAAACTCAAGCACGGTGTCTTCTTTCATCGCCAGCACATGAAATGCAAGGCGGGCAGCCGTTTTCGGGCCGATGCCGGGCAGTTTCATAAAGCTGTCAATCAACTTCGATAGCGGTTCTGGATAATGCATACGTTCCCCCTAGAACAACCCTGGAATGTTAAGTCCTTTCGTAAACTGCCCCATCATTTCATTAGCCAACTCATCCGCTTTTTTCAACGCATCGTTTGTCGCCGCCAAAATCAAATCTTGCAACATTTCAATATCGTCTGGGTCGACGACTTCCTCTTTAATTTTGACTTCTAAAATTTGTTTATGACCGTTAGCGACAACGGTCACCATGCCGCCGCCCGCTGTGCCTTCCACCGTTTTTTCCGCCAGCTCTTCCTGCGCTTTTTGCATTTCTTTTTGCATTTTTTGCATTTGTTTTAACATTTTTTGCATATTGCCCATTCCGCCACGCATCATCTTGGCATCCTCCTTTAAACGGTTTATTCTTTAATTTCGATCAGCTCTTCGCCAAACAGCCGCTTCGCTTCGGCGATTAACGGATCTTCTTCGCTTTTTTCCGTCTTTGCGTCCTTATTGCGGATGAACTCTTCTCTTATTTTTCCCCATTCTCCCTCCGGAATGGCTACCATTTCAAAGCGGCGGTTTGTCAGCTCAAACAAAATCGCTTCGACGTTTTCTTTGACCGAACTTGTGGGATCGGTCGCCATTTTGCAGTGGATTTCGTATTTGAATTTTAACACAAACGCTGAGGCGCTCGCTGCAACCGGCTCGCTCTCTTGTAGCAAGGCGGCGTGCGACACTTTATGCTGCCGCTTCAACGTGTCGAGCACATCCGCCCAGCATCCTTTCACCAAAGCCAAATCTTCATGCGTCGCCTGTTTCAACAGCTCGTAAATGCGGCTGACCGGCGCTTTATATCCCCCCGTTTTCGTCGGTTTGGACGGTTTTTTCACCGGCGCGGCAGCCGACGGAGGGGCAGGCGGTTGTTCCTTCAGGCGCCGCAATTCCGCCTCCAGCGTTTCGATCCGCTTTACCAACGGTTCCAACTCGGAAGCGGACAGCGACGGCGCGGCGGCTGATGGATGGCAAAGCTTCACAAGCGCCACTTCCAACAGAAGGCGCGGGTGGTTTGTCCACTTCATCTCTTGCTGGCTTTTGTTCAGCGACTCGATGGCCTCGTATAAATCCGAAACCGGAATCGTTTCCGACAGTGAAGTGAACGCTTCGTCAACGACAGCGATTTGAATCGCTCCTTCCACATGTGGAGCAGTTTTGTACAGCAATAAGTCACGATAATACAAAATTAAGTCTTCAATCAAACGATTCGGATCTTTCCCTTGCGCCATCATTGTTTCCAACTGCTGAAGAACCGCCGCTGTATCTTTGCGGTGGATGGCGTCGATGAAGCTCGATAAGGCGGCAAATGATGCGGCCCCGGTCATCGCCAGCACGTCGTCGAGCCGAAGTTTCCCATCGCTGAACGAAATGGCTTGGTCAAGCAAGCTGAGCGCATCGCGCATCCCCCCGTCTGCAGCACGGGCGATGGCGGACAATGCCTCATCGGACGCCTCGACACCTTGGGCGCTTGCTACATACTTTAGCCGTGAAACGATCGCCGGAAGCGGGATGCGGCGAAAATCGAACCGTTGACAGCGGGAAATGATCGTCGCCGGAATTTTGTGCGGCTCGGTCGTGGCCAAAATGAAAATGACGTGTTTCGGCGGCTCCTCCAACGTTTTCAACAGCGCGTTAAACGCACCGATCGACAGCATATGCACCTCGTCGATGATGTACACTTTGTAGCGGACCGACGTCGGCGCAAACTTCACCTTCTCACGGATATCACGAATTTCATCGACGCGGTTGTTGGAAGCGGCGTCAATTTCCAGCACATCGGGAACCGTTCCGTTCGTAATGCCGAGGCAAGCTGGACACTCATTGCATGGCTCCGCCGCTGGCGTCTGTTCACAGTTGACCGCCTTGGCGAAAATTTTCGCTGCGCTCGTTTTTCCTGTACCGCGCGGGCCAGAAAATAAGTAGGCGTGCGATATTTTATGTTGAAGCAGGGCGCTTTGCAACGTCTTGGTCACGTGTTCCTGGCCGACCATGTCCGCAAAGCGCTGCGGCCGAAACACGCGATATAACGCTTGGTATGCCACGGAAAACGGCCCTCCTCTTCCTCTCGTCCTATCTATTATATAACTTCCTATTGTAATTTAAAATAACAAAAAACCCACTCGTCATGAGTGGGTTTTCCCTTCCGTCCGTTATGGTAAAGCCGTGCACCTTCTGTCGATTAGCTGCCCCGAGCGTTGCTCAAGCAGTTAGCTCAGCCCAGGCGCCCCCGCGGCACATGGGAGCATCCGCTTACTGCTGCTTCCTTCCGGACCTGACAGGGTTCACGGAATCCCATTGCGCGGGACCCAGACGTCAACACCACTTGCTTGAGACAGACCTCGCAACAGACTAACCTCGAGAAGGAATTCAGCCTCGCTAGAGCGGATTGCGAGTACAGGGCACCGCTACCTCCCCGCTTAGCACGGCACTATCAGTATAGCTCGTCTGCGGAAAAAATGCAATGTCAATCGACGGAATTTTCGTTGGCACTTCCGCCAACATTTCTCTTTTGTTCGCGCAATCGTCGAAAAAATTGGCTCAACAGTGAACCACACTCGTCAGCAAGCACGCCGCTTACCACCTCAGCCTGATGGTTAAATCGGCTTTCCTGCAATAAGTTCATCAACGTCCCCGCGCACCCTCCCTTCGGGTCAAACGCGCCAAACACGACCCGTTCGATGCGGGAAAGAACAATGGCGCCTGCGCACATGGCGCACGGTTCAAGCGTTACGTACAACGTCGCCCGCTCAAGCCGCCATGAACCGGTTGCCCGGCATGCTTCATCGATCGCCAAAATTTCTGCATGAGCGATGGCGCGTTGTTTGGTTTCCCGCAAATTATGAGCGCGGGCGATGACACGGCCATCCTGAACGATGACAGCGCCGATCGGCACTTCGCCGATCTGCTCCGCTTTTTTTGCTTCTTCCATTGCCAATCGCATGTAGTACTCGTCGGTGTTCATCGTATACCCCTTCACACAAACGGTCATTTCTCCTTTCTTTTCATCATAGAATATGGAGAATAAAGACGCAACTAGGAGGTCAAGTATGCAAATCCACGTAGTGCAGAGTGGACAAACGTTAAGTGGAATTGCTGAGGCATACGGGACCACGGTGGAAGAAATTGTCCGGGCCAACAAGCTTCCAAACCCTGATAAACTCGTTGTCGGCCAGGCGCTCGTGATTCCGATCGTCGGTCGTTTTTACTGGGTGCAGCGCGGCGACACGTTATGGTCGATTGCACGCCGATTTTCGATTCCGATGCAGCGGCTTGCCGAAGTGAATCGCCTCTCCTTAAACGCTCCGCTTAAGGTCGGGCAGCGGCTTTATATACCGCCCGGCGCCAAGCGAAGAGCGGAGTTTAACGCCTATATTGAACCGCGAGGCGCGACTGTCAGCCCAGCGCTGGAGGCGAGCGCTCGCGAAGCCGCTCCG
Organism: Geobacillus proteiniphilus; assembly: GCF_001908025.1. Classification (GTDB taxonomy): domain Bacteria; phylum Bacillota; class Bacilli; order Bacillales; family Anoxybacillaceae; genus Geobacillus; species Geobacillus proteiniphilus. Next base: position 8,515 of record NZ_MQMG01000070.1, on the reverse strand, counting down.
TATTTGACCTATTTGAGTCCTTTTTATTTTGCGATCCGGCGCGACGCGACATTGCAAGAGCCGCCGCTTGACGACTTTCCGGATATTGCCCGCGCCAACCACGTCACGCTCGTTATGGTTGTCGCCAACATTGAAAACGGGCAGTTCAGCGATGAGCTCGGCGCGCTTATTTTAACAAACAAAACGCTGCAAAACCGTCTGCTCGACAACATTGTCGCGACCGCTAGACGGTATGGCTTCCGCGACATCCATTTTGATTTTGAATATTTGCGCCCGGAAGACCGCGAGGCGTATAACGCGTTTTTGCGCAAAGCGAAACGGCGGTTTGAACAAGAAGGGTGGATGATGTCGACCGCCTTAGCGCCGAAAACGAGCGCGACCCAGCGCGGACGTTGGTACGAAGCACACGACTACCGCGCCCATGGACAAATTGTCGACTTTGTCGTGATCATGACGTATGAATGGGGCTACAGCGGCGGGCCGCCGATGCCGGTGTCCCCGATCGGCCCGGTCCGCCGCGTTCTCGAGTACGCCATCTCTGAAATGCCAGCCGGAAAAATTTTGATGGGGCAAAACTTGTATGGCTACGACTGGACGCTGCCATATGTACCCGGCGGCCCGTACGCCCAAGCCATCAGCCCGCAGCAAGCCATCGCCCTCGCCGCAAAGTATAACGTCGCCATCGAATACGATATGGAGGCGCAGGCGCCGCATTTTCGCTATCGCGACGAAAATGGCCGCGTTCATGAAGTATGGTTTGAAGACGCCCGCTCTATCCAAGCAAAATTTCATCTCGTGAAGAAACTTGGCTTGCGCGGGGTCAGCTATTGGAAACTTGGCCTTGATTTTCCACAAAACTGGCTGCTGATCGCTGATCAGTTTACCGTTGTAAAAAAATAAAGGCATAAAAAACCCGCCGGTCAAGGGCGGGTTTTTTATGATGGGAAACGGCTTTCGGCGGTCACAGCCGTTTCAGACGACAATCTCCTTTTATGCGCGTCAGTCTTCTTCGTCATCGGTTTGGCCGAGAACAAGACGTTTTGTTCCTCATTGCCAACGTCATTCACTATAACACGGCAGTCGGGAAAAGTCAACCAACGATTTGCCTCAAGCGCCTTTCCTCAGCAAATGACGTCCCGATTCCCCATGTACGGACGAAGCGCTTCCGGAACGATGACCGAGCCGTCTTCTTGCTGGTAGTTTTCCAAAATAGCGGCGACCGTCCGCCCAATGGCCAGCCCCGAACCGTTTAACGTATGCACGTACTCCGGTTTCGCTTTCGGATCTCGACGGAAGCGGATGTTGGCGCGGCGCGCTTGAAATGCCTCAAAGTTGCTGCACGACGAAATTTCCCGGTACGTTCCGTAACTTGGCAGCCAAACTTCAATATCGTACGTTTTCGCCGCCGAGAACCCGAGGTCTCCGGTGCACAAGGCGACAACGCGATACGGAAGCCCGAGCCGTTGCAAAATCGTCTCTGCCTGACGCGTCAGCTTTTCCAATTCATCGTACGAGTCCTCTGGTTTTACAAATTTTACTAGCTCTACTTTATTGAACTGATGCTGACGGATCAGCCCTCTCGTGTCGCGGCCGGCCGACCCGGCTTCAGCACGGAAGCAGGCGCTGTAGGCCGCATAGTAAATCGGCAAATCATCGGCGGCCAAAATTTCGTCGCGATGCAGGTTCGTCACCGGCACCTCAGCGGTCGGAATGAGAAAATAATCTTCGCTGTCCAAATGGAACGCATCCTCGGAAAATTTCGGCAACTGTCCGGTTCCGATCATGCTCGCCCGGTTCACTAAATATGGCGGCAACACTTCTTCGTAGCCAAATTCATCGAGATGGATGTCAAGCATAAAGTTGATGAGCGCCCGCTCAAGCCGCGCCCCTAACCCTTTATAAAAGACAAACCGGCTTCCCGCCACTTTAGCAGCTCGCTCAAAGTCGAGCAAACCGAGCCGATCAGCGATTTCCCAATGCGGTTTCGGCTCAAACGAAAACGAACGCGGCTCTCCCCATCTCCGCACTTCAACATTGTCCTCTTCTGAGTGACCGACCGGCACTGATTCGTGCGGCACATTTGGAATCGACAAAAGAAGATCGTCGAGCTCTCCTTCAATCTGGCGGATTTGTTCGTCCATTTGTTTAATGCGGTCGCCGACTTCACGCATTTGGGCAATCAGCGGCTCGGCGTCCTTTTTCTCGCGCTTTAGGACGGCGATTTGCTGCGACACATCGTTGCGCTTGCTTTTCAGCTCTTCGACTTCCGCGATCAAGCGGCGGCGGTCTTTGTCCAATTGTTCAAAGCGGTCGATGTTCGTCAAATCCCCGCCGCGTTGCATTAATTTTTCCTTTACTTCTTGAAACTGAGTGCGCAATACTTTCATATCCAGCACCGTTTTCTACCTCCTTCGCCTTTTATTATACAAAGAAAGCCCCCGTCCCCAAAAGGGACGGGAGCAATCCCGCGGTGCCACCCTTATTGAAGGCCAATCATGCCTTCCACTCATGCCGATAACGGCGGCGGCCGAAAACGCCTACTGGCCTGTTTGGACGGTTCAGCGTTTTGCTCGAGGATGGATTCACAGGCTCTCCCTGCCGGTTCGCACCTACCACCGGCTCTCTGATAAGAAAGGCATCCCGCTACTCGTTCCTCTCATCGCTTTCGCTTTATCGCTTTACTTGAGGCTTGACGCCATTTTCGCTTCTTTGACCATGTTTAGGAAGTATTGCATCAATCGATGGTCATCGGTCAGCTCTGGATGGAACGAACAGCCGAGAAACTGTCCTTGCCGAGCGGCGACAATGCGGTCATTGTATGTCGCCAAGACATCGACCCCGTCCCCGACCTCCACGATATGCGGAGCGCGGATGAAGACGCCGACAAAGCCATCGCCGATGCCTTTGATCAACAACTCGGCTTCAAAGCTCTCCCGCTGCCGGCCGAACGAGTTCCGCTCGACTGTAATGTCCATTAATCCTAAATGTGGCTCGTCATAGCCGACAATCCGCTTCGCCAGCAAAATGAGTCCAGCGCACGTGCCGAACATCGGCTTGCCGGCAGCGGCAAATTGCTTGAGCGGCTCCATCAGCCCATAGCGGTCGATGAGCCGCCGCATCGTTGTGCTTTCGCCGCCCGGCAGCACAAGCCCATCCACCCCTTCAAGCTGCTCCGGCTTTTTCACGACGACCGCCTCGGCGCCGCACGCCTCAATGGCGCGGACATGCTCCCGCACAGCTCCCTGCAGTCCAAGTACACCAATTTTCATCGTTGCTTTGCTCCTTTATCTAGCTTACCAGCCGCGTTCTTGCATCCGGTGCTCCGGCAACAATGTCGCGACATCGATGCCGCGCATCGCGCTGCCCAACCCTTTCGACAAGTGGGCGATCAGTTCATAATCTTCGTAATGGGTCGTCGCCTCTACGATCGCGCGCGCATATTTTTCCGGGTTTTCCGATTTGAAAATTCCCGACCCAACAAAGACACCGTCCGCGCCCAAGTGCATCATCAAGGCCGCGTCAGCCGGTGTCGCGACACCGCCAGCGGCAAAGTTGACGACCGGGAGGCGTCCAAGCCGCTTGATCTCGCGCAGCACCTCAACCGGAGCCCCAAGCTGTTTCGCCTCAGCGACAAGCTCATCTTCGCTCATGTTGACGACTTTGCGAATTTGCGCGTTAACTTTGCGCATATGGCGCACGGCCTCAACGATGTTGCCTGTCCCCGGCTCCCCTTTCGTCCGCAACATCGATGCCCCTTCCGCAATGCGGCGCGCCGCTTCCCCTAAGTCGCGGCAACCGCACACGAACGGAACGGTAAACTGCCGTTTGTCAATATGGAATTCCTCATCAGCCGGCGTTAATACTTCGCTTTCGTCAATGTAGTCGACGCCAAGCGCCTCTAAGACGCGCGCCTCGACGTAGTGGCCGATCCGCACTTTCGCCATGACCGGGATCGAAACGGCGTTCATCACTTCTTCGATCACCGTCGGGTCAGCCATGCGCGCGACACCGCCAGCGGCGCGAATGTCCGCCGGGACGCGCTCGAGCGCCATAACCGCGACAGCCCCTGCCGCTTCAGCGATTTTCGCCTGTTCTGCGTTTACGACGTCCATGATGACGCCGCCTTTTTGCATTTCCGCCATGCCGCGTTTGACGCGGTCCGTACCTGTCAATGCCAACGTTGATTCCCCCTATTCCTAATCCTTATGCTTTGCGAGGCATGCAAAAGGACGATTCCACTGTTTTATTTTACCTCAATTTTTACAAAAATCACAATGGAAAAAAGCTCCCCATCAAGGGGAGTCGATTTTACAACCAGCCTTTCACTGTTTTGGCGACACTTGTCCATAAGTCAACAAACAGTCCGCCGACCGCGCGCATCGAAAGAACAAACCAATTGGCTTTTTCGACTTCAGCTGTTGTGACAAGCGGCACACGGATGTTTTTTTGCATGTCTGGGCTTAAGAAGGCGAGGGCGTCGTCCCCTTTATATTCGAGCGTCATATATCCAACCGTTTCCCCTTTTTTCAAAGGGGCGACTAGCTTTCCTTCTTTTGTAATTTTTTTCTTATTCAACACATATACAGGTTTGTATTGTTTTTCCTCGCCGTTTTTCACAAGCAGATCCAGATTCTTCCCTGTCGCGACACGAACCTCTTTTTCTTTCCCTTTCACGACCGGAAGCGTTTCTTTTCCTTTCAGCTGGTACCCTTTTGGATAAAGCGTCTCGAGGGAGTATTGGTTGAATCCGTAGTTAAATAGTTTTTCTGTCTCTTTAAAGCGCGCCTCTTTTGTTGTTTTCCCGCTTGCATCTTTCGCGTTCATGACGACCGAAATAAGGCGGACGCCGTTTCGTTTCGCCGTCCCGGTGAAACAGTTGCCGGCAAATTCCGTATAGCCGGTTTTCAACCCGTCTACACCTTCATATCCGTACACAAGCCCAGGCAGCATCCAATTCCAGTTGTCCATTTTGATTTCGTCTTCCGTTCCTTCTCGGAACATTTTATGAGGAATGCTTGCCGTCTTCAGCACTTCCGGATGATCCTTCAGCAACTGGTAAGCAAGCATCGCCATCGACCGTGCAGACATGACATTTTCCTCATTTGTACTTGTCCCTTCTGGATGAAATCCTTTTAAATCCTCATTGCTTAATCCAGTTGCGTTGACAAATTTATAATCTTTCAGTCCGAGTTCCTTCGCCTTGTCGTTCATCATTTTTACAAAATTTTTCTCTGATCCGGCGATGATTTCGGCAATTGCGACCGTAGCCCCGTTCGCCGAATAAATAGCCATCGCCTCGTACAGCTCACGCACCGTATACTTGCCATCTTTTCGCAACGGGACATTGGACAGCGCCCGGTCTTGCGACAGCCGGTACACGTAATCGCTTGGCGTGTACGTTTGATCCCACTTGACGCGATTCGCCTTAATGGCGTCAAGAAGCAAATACTCGGTCATCATTTTCGTCATGCTGGCAATCCCAAGCACTGTATCGATATTTTTTTCATACAAAATTCTTCCCGTTTGCGCATCCACTAAAATCGCAGCGTCCGCCCGGATGTCAAGCGGGGCGCTTTCCGCCTTCACCGTCTGTTGAAACGGACCAAACGTTAAACAAAGGCAAATCGACAGCAGCCAAAACAACCAGTTTTGTTTTCTCCTCCTCACAATGACACCCTCCTCACACAACCGTTATTGTAACATACCGTCGACCAAAAAAATAGACGGAGGACATGTCTCCGTCAAAGTTGAGCCGATCGGCACAACTCCGATCAAAAAGCAGAGTAGTTCGGCGCTTCTTTCGTAATTTGCACGTCATGCGGATGGCTTTCACGAAGCCCGGCGCTCGTCATGCGGATAAACTGCGTTTTTTCGCGCAACTCTTCCAAATTGCGTGTTCCACAATAGCCCATGCCGGCGCGCAACCCACCGACAAGCTGATAAATCGTGTCGGCAAGCGGCCCTTTGTACGGAACGCGTCCCTCGATGCCTTCCGGGACAAACTTTTTCGCATCTTCTTGGAAATAGCGGTCTTTGCTGCCGCGCTCCATGGCTGCGACCGATCCCATGCCCCGGTACACCTTAAAGCGGCGGCCTTGGTAAATTTCCGTCTCACCTGGGCTTTCGGAAACACCAGCAAGCAAGCTGCCGAGCATAACCGCATGCGCCCCAGCCGCAATCGCCTTCACAATGTCGCCGGAATATTTGATCCCCCCGTCAGCGATGATCGGGACACCGTGTTTGCGCGCCTCAGTCGCACAGTCGTAGATCGCGGTAATTTGCGGCACCCCAACCCCGGCGACAACCCGGGTCGTGCAGATGGACCCAGGACCGATTCCGACTTTAATAATGTTCGCCCCAGCCTCAATCAAGTCGCGCGTCCCTTCAGCTGTCGCGACATTGCCGGCGATGATGTTCAAGTCCGGGTATTGGCGTCGAATGTTGGCCACCGTCTCAAGGACGCCTTTCGAATGGCCGTGCGCCGTGTCGACGACAATGACGTCAACCCCCGCCTCAACAAGCTTTTTGACACGGATCATCGTGTCCGCCGTCACCCCGACGGCCGCCCCGACAATCAGCCGCCCTTTCGCATCTTTCGCCGAATTCGGGAATTCAATGACCTTTTCGATATCCTTGATCGTAATTAATCCCTTCAGCACGCCGTTTTCATCAACAAGAGGCAGTTTTTCGACCTTGTGTCGCTGCAAAATTTTCTCTGCTTCCTCCAACGTTGTCCCCACCGGAGCCGTAATCAAGTTTTCCTTCGTCATTACCTCGGAAATTTTAATCGAATAGTCTTGAATGAAACGCAAGTCACGGTTCGTAATAATGCCGACCAATTTTTGCTCCTCGGGATTGTTGACGATTGGCACCCCTGAGATCCGATATTTGCTCATTAAGTGTTCCGCATCATACACTTGATGATCCGGTGTTAGGAAAAACGGATCCGTAATGACGCCTCGTTCCGATCGTTTCACCTTGTCGACCTGCTCGGCCTGCTGTTCGATCGACATATTTTTGTGAATGATGCCAAGGCCTCCTTGACGCGCCATTGCAATCGCCATCTCCGCTTCGGTGACCGTATCCATCCCGGCGCTGAGAATTGGGATGTTCAGATGCAACGTATCGCTCAACTTCGTCGTTACATCAACATCGCGCGGCAATACGTCCGACTTTGCTGGGATGAGAAGAACATCATCAAACGTCAATCCTTCCTTGGCGAATTTCGCTTCCCACATGTTTTCTCCCCCTTGTCCGGAAATATTATTAGTAGCTTAACAACTGGTTAAACTACTGTCAAGAGAATCAAGAAAATGTCCAACTTTTCAGTTATTTCAAGACAATTCTATGTAAGGGGGGTAAAAATGTTCGGAAATCACGGTCAACTGTTTCGCCTTTCTGTTTTCCGCTCGGCCGATACTGCGCAGCAATTTTTGCGGCAATGCTATCAACAACTGCAGCGGGATGACGCCGTTCAACGCAGTTATGCGAACTGTTACCCATTTTTATATTACCTGGAACACGGGCAAAACTTTTACGCCGCTGCCCAGCAGGCGCCGCTGTCCATCAAGCCGGTTCTCTTGTTTTACGGCATGGTGCAGCTCTTAAAGGCATGCCTGCTCACTGTCGACCCCGACTACCCGGAATCGACATCGGTCTTGGCCCACGGTGTATCAGCAAGAAAACGAAAAAAACAGGGCTACGAATTTTTAGATGATGAAGTGAAAATACAAAAAAACGGTTTATTCGCACATTTTTCTGAAAAAATGTTTCATGTGAAACAAGAAGCTGGGGAAAAATTTCGCATGGGCGCGCTGTTGCAACGAATTAGCGAGCTGCATGAAACGTTTTTTCTTCTAAGCGGGCGAAAAAAACCGTTATCCTTGCCTGTTGTACATACTGCTTCGCCGCCGATGCTCGCCATCCCAAAAGTGATTTTGGATCACTATCATATGTCGTTGTCCCGCTTTGTCCAATATCTCTGTGAAGAAGGACAAGGAAAGCGGCTTTCGTTCGCCAAAGAAGAAGGGGAATTTCTGTATTTTCATATAGAATCGCCGCTGTCGCCGGCCGGAGAAGGTCCGTTTTTATTCCATCTTGACGGTACGCTCCGAATTCCAGTCAAGAAAGAGAAAACATTCTCGCTTCCAGAAATACACGCCCATTACTTGTTGCTGTATAACTTGAGCATGATTTCGCGCTATGAGACGGAATGGTGGAGCGAGCTTCTCCATTCTTACCCGAGCAAGGCACACACTTTTATTCTCGAGTTTCTCTCCGTGTCGGCGGAAAAAGTTCCGTTGCTGCTTCATGAATACTTAATGCGAAAATTTTTGGGTTGAATCAAATAGAAAATCCCCTGCTGTATATACAGCAGGGGATTTTCGCCTAGCAGCGACCTACTCTTGCAGGGGCGCTGGCCCCAACTACCATCGGCGCTGGAGGGCTTAACTTCCGTGTTCGGGATGGGAACGGGTGTTTCCCCTCCGCCATAGCCACTAGGCAAGCGAAAAAA
>NZ_MQMG01000069.1 GCF_001908025.1 Geobacillus proteiniphilus | reverse complement strand
GTCAATCAGTCTTCTCCTGAAATAAAACCAAGGACCAAAGCCTATATACCCGTTAAATACAAATTTATAATAGGCCATATCGTTGCATTTTTGTGGCTGTGCTTTAGCGTTTATGTCTCCATACCATGGGTTTTTGATTTGGCTCATTTGGTAAGTTTTCCGCTCTCTGTAGTGATTATAGCAGGTTTAGCCTATATACCCGGATATTTGACCGCGTTTTTGGTTGTTAGTTTATTGCTTGATCGCCAGCCTCCGTTGAAAACTGAATATCCAGACAAAGCGGTAACGATATTGATCGCAGCCAGAAATGAAGCTGATAAAATTGAGAACACATTAAATTATATTGCTAAGCAAGATTACAATGGGGAAATACGTGTGTTATTGGTTGATAATGGCTCAACAGACCAAACAGTAGAGAAAGCGCGCCGTGCGGCAATGAGATTGGGACTGGATGTTACCATTTTGAAAGAGGAGAAACCAGGAAAATTCCACGCGTTAAATAAAGGACTCCAGCATGTTAGTACCGATTTGATGATAACGTTAGATGCCGATACATTGCTTCATCGATCAGCAGTAAGATATTTGATTGCTAGGATAGAGTCGGCTCCAGTGGATGTTTGTGCTGTAGCTGGTGCTGTTTTAGTGAGAAACAGTCGGGAGAACCTTCTTGCTAGAATTCAAGAATGGGATTATTTTCTTGGTATTGCTTCGATTAAGCGAATGCAAGGATTATACCAAGGAACTTTGGTGGCCCAAGGGGCATATAGCTTATATAAGACGGAGGCAATTAGAGAAGTTGGCGGTTGGCCTGATGCCATTGGAGAGGATATTGTCCTTTCTTGGCGTTTGCTAGAAAAAGGATGGAGAATTTACTTTGAACCTCATGCGGTGGCGTTTACGGATGTTCCGGCTTCTTGGGTACATTTTTGCAGACAACGATCTCGGTGGGCAAGGGGAATGATCGAGGCATTGAAGGTTGTAAAACCGTGGCAGCAACCACAATTGTTTGTGAAATACCTCACGATGGTGAATCTGTTGCTCCCTTATTTAGACACCATCTATACTTTATGTTGGTTACCGGGATTAATTTTGGCCTTCTTCGGTTATTATTACATTGTTGGCCCGATGACGTTGTTGGTTGTGCCGCTGACGTTGATCGCGTATTGGGCTCTATACCGATATCAAAGATCGGTGTTCCGAAAATTGGATCTCAAGATCAGAAGAAATAGAATTGGTTTTGTCGTCTTTGTCTTGTTTTACCAAATGATCATGTCCCCAGTCTCATTTTGGGGATATATACAAGAGTTAGCTCGATTAAGGAGAGTTTGGAAATAGGGAGGAGGGGACAGTGCGATGAGGTGGGTGTCATATTTGGAAAAGCGCAATTTTTTAACATCGTTTTTGCACAATTATCGCTTAAAGCATCCGGATGCCCGGTTTGTGCTCAAGTATTTGCTTCAGCACCCCCATTTGCTTGAGAACGTCCATTTTACGGAAACCGAGCAAAAGCAAGCGCGGTGGCTGATCATTTCGACTGCGATGGCGGAAGAAGAGGGGCTTGTGTTTTATCGACGCGGCCAAAAAAGCACGAGCCTGGCCGCGATTATGGGCGATTTGGCGCTGCACCCGAACGAGCCGCTCTATTTGACGCTTCATTTTCCAGGAAAGGCAAGGAATTTTTCGTACCTTCGGCTCATTGATCACCAAGCGTTTGAAAACGTCCGGCGGCATGAGCGCCGTGAGAAAATGGCGAAAGCGGCCGAGCAAGTGCTCGATGAAGCGTTGAAACGCCATGAAGTGTCGATTTTGAAGATGCAAATCGATCAAGCGCTTGACCGCAAAGATATGGAATGGTTTCAAACGCTGACGGAGCAGTTGAAAAAATATGAAGGACAAAGCTGACAAAACACGGTCAGCTTTGCCCTGACGGTGAGAAAGGGATATCAGCCGCTACGTTGGCTGTTGTCCATATTGTGGAAGATCCGTTGTTGCTTTTTCTGATCCCCCTCATTGAACGATCGGTGCGACGGCGCTTGCCACGTCATAATCGCTTGGGTTGAGTTCAGTCGGCAGGCCGATGACGAGTTTCGCCAACTCCTTTCCTAAATACGGGCCGACGGTGAGCCCTGAGGAGCCGAGGCCGTTGGCGACATAAAGGCCAGAAAACCTCGGAAGCGCTCCAAAGACCGGGAGAAATCCGGGTGTGCGCGGGCGGAATCCGACTCGCGTCTCGATATATGTCCAGGTGGAGAGCCCCGGTGCAATAGCAAGCGCTTTGTCCAATAATTCGTGCATTCCCCCGGCGGTGGGGCGAATGTCCATGCCCGCTTCATCTTCGTGTGTGGTTCCGATCACAATCCGGCCCCCCGGGAAAGCGAGCATATACTGATTGTTCGGCGGCATGACGACTGGCCAATGGGATGTGTCGTATTCCGGATGTTCCAAGTGAATGAGTTGCCCTTTTTGTGGGGTGACGAGCAGTTTGATGCCGAGCGGCTCCAGTAATTCTCCAGCCCAGGCGCCGGCCGTGACGATGACCGCTTCGGCAGCGTATGTCGCTCCGTCGACTTCCACGCCGATGATGCGGGAGCCTTCAAACAGGAGCCGGGCGTTTCCGCGGATGTAGGCGGCGCCGCGCTTTTGGGCAGCGTTAATGAGGGCGTCTCGCACCGCCCGACCGTTCACTCGGGCGGCGCCGCTCACATAAAGGGCATGATGCTCGCCAACAAGCGGCGGAAACAGCTCCTTCGCCTCTTGGGGATGAAGCCGCACGATCTCTCCCATTTCCGGCGCGTCTTCGCGCCGTTTGAGAGCGCGCTCCTCCATCTGTTCCAGCTTCTGTTCGTCCGTGTGCAGACAGAGCGCCCCGACGCGCGCATAACCGGTTTCCGTTTCCCCGTACGATTCCAGCTCTTCAATGAGGGAAGGATAAAATTTCGCCCCGCCTTTCGCTAACCGATACCACTTTTGGTTGCGGCGCTGCGACAGCCAAGGGCACACGATCCCCGCCGCCGCATCGGTCGCCTGGCCTTTGTCACCACGGTCGATGATGACGACTTGGGCGCCTTCCTTGGCTAGATGATAGGCGGTCGAGGCGCCTAAAATGCCAGCTCCGACAACGATATATGGCTTCATACCCAACACCTTTTCTCTTTTTTTATTAGCATAGCATAGACAGCGGCGGATAGGGAACCATCGTCTGCCAGGCGGCGAACGGCACGATGCAACTACAGAAAAATGATAGCCTCAGGCGCAAAAAAGCTGACCGAAGCCGCGTGTGGCTGTTTCGGGCAGCCCCGCTTCAGCTCGCCTGTTTCGTCTCATATTCCTGAATGACTGACCGGATGATATGGAGCGAGTCCCACTCTCCACCCGAGAAAAAGACGATCGGGTATTTTTTCGGAAACAAAATGGCCTGGATTTGTTTGGGCGGTGTTCCTTTTTCGTATAAATCGATGATCATCCCTTGCAGTTCAAGCAAATAGTCAAGTTTCCGCTGCAAGGCTTCGCGCCCGTTCGGGAGATAGCCGGCGTGAGCGCAAAAGACGTCGCCGAAATCGTATGTCAACACGTGTTGCAAGGAAGTGATGATCGCCGGGATGTTTTCCTCGCGCAAGATGACTTTTGTTTTCTCTTGACAGTACAAGTCGCCGCTGAACAGCTGGCCGGTTTCGCGATTCAAAAACGCCACATGGTCGATCGAGTGACCCGGCGTGGGAATGACGTCCCACGTTGCATTTCGGGAGGAAAACGTCGCGCCGATGGGCTTGGCGGTGAATGGATCGCGCTTTCCCCAAAACACTTTTCGATAGAGCGGATAGTCCGCCTTTTGCTGGCAATAATAGATCATCAGTTCGTTCATATAGATGGGCAGGCCCATCTTTCGCTGCAAAAACGCCGCGCAGCCGGTATGGTCTTCGTGAAAATGAGTGATGACGACTTGGTCGATGTCTTGTTGTTGGAAAAACGAAGTAAATTCGTTTTCCATCGATTTTGCGCCGGTGTCAATCAGCACCCCATCGATGACAAAGCAGCGGACGGTAAGACGGACGCCTTGAAACATCGCCGTTCCTTTGGCGATGCGCACGTTTTGCGCCGTCTCGGTTTCAAACCGCTTTTTGATCACTTTATCGAGCCACATAGGGGAACCTCCTTGCCGCAAAAGTGGTTGTGTTCATTATACCATAAAGAATGAGTGTTCATTCATTTTTTTGTTCAACGGCATTAGGCAAGGAGTCCCCCACCTCTAAGAGAAGGGAAGGTGGGGGAGGAATTGACTTTTTTTATTTTTTGTACGAAAAACGGTTCGTTTTTCAGTAATACATGGTAAAGTTGTATATATACTGAAAAAAAGGAGGTGAAACGCATGGAATTGGTCGTCACCGCTAAAATTCGGTTGTTGCCAACGGAAGCCCAACACCAACAAATGGGGCGCTCGGGAAGCCTTCTGGCAGCGGCAAGCTGTTTATCGTCCCGCCGTCTTTTCTGTATTTGTATGTGAAGCGGTGAGACGGGGCATACATGATTTTTAACCGCCACACGCCGGAGAAGAAGAAGGAAAGGTTTCAAGTGTTGCAAAATCAAGTGGATGATGGGCGTTCCGCCGCTGAATCCAAGAGAGCGTCAAGCGATCGTTCGAACCGTTTTGGAGGGAGATGGATTGAAAACCGTTATCCAAGCCTTATTGATTTCACTGATGGCCCATATCGTGTATTTCGCAGCAACGATCAGCATCGGGTATTGGAAAACGAAGCTTTATAAGCCTGATGTGGCCAATGCGTGGGAGCGCGTTGATATGTTGCAAAATGAGGCTGTGTTTGGTCAAGCGGGGTCGCCGGTTGTGTATCTGTTTTCATTTGTCGGAATTACCGCAGTCAGTGCGTTAGCCATTCATTTGTACAAAACGTTTTGGTCGTAAAGGAACACCATGCGTAAAGAACCGAAAAAGCGGGGAATGCAAGAAAGCCAGCCCCAAAGGTGAATGAAAACCTTCGGGACGGCTTTTTCTGTTTTTCGGGTTGATACGCCGTCCACCCGGCAGCAGCCACAATGACCGTGCCGTTGACGAAGCTTGAATCATCGGAAGCCAAAAACAGGGCGATGTTCGCGATTTCTTCCGGCTCTCCGACGCGCGGGTTTAAGTTGGCGCCAGCCATGGCGCGTTCCATCCCGAATGGGTTTGGCTCTGTCATCGTAGCGCCAATGTTGGTGCTGACGCCCCAGGGGGCGATGGCGTTGCAGCGGATGCCTTCTTTCGCATATTGGAACCCAACGTTTTTCGTCTTTGGACTATACCGTTTGAAGACTAAGTCTTTAGATCTATATACATGCAACGAAAAAGTTTAACATATCATTGACGGAAAAGTCGCTTATCCACTTTTCGACTGGCGGTGACCGAACAATCACCCGCTTCACAGCCCCATACATGGTTCCGGAAGCGGCGTTGTTCGCTCGCCCGACAGTCGATCCAATCGCTCTGTAAAAACTACAAATGTTAAAGATTCAAATTGCATCTATATATTTATAAAAATAGGAATATATGATAAATTACAGTTATAATTCATAATATTCCATTGGGGATTTTTAACTTTCATAATTAGTCAAGGGGGAGCCATCATGACATTATCGCAGCTCAGAAGGCAAGCGAGGCAGGCGTTAAAAGGGCAATGGGGAATGGCAGTTCTTATCATGCTCGTGTATTTTGTGTTGAATACGGTCATCCCAACAGTGTTGGAAATGGTGCTCAGCGGTGGATGGAGCGCTTGGATGGCGCAAGAGGATCCGCCTTTTGCGGCCCAGATGATCAGTTTGTTGTATACGGCGGCGCTGCTTCCGCTCGGCATCGCGGTCTATTGGGTGTTTTTGGATGCCTATCGAGGGCAGCCGCTTTCGGTGGCGCCGCTCTTCACCGTGTATCGGCAAGGAAAGCTGCCGCTTAAGTTGATCGGCGCATCGATTTTGTACGGCATTTTTGTTTTCCTATGGACTCTTTTGCTCATCATCCCGGGGATTATCAAATCATTGGCTTACTCGCAGACGTTCTTTTTGTTAAAAGACCATCCGGAGTATGGGGCGCTTAGAGCGATTCGTGAAAGCAACAAGCGAATGAAAGGGTATAAATGGAAGCTTTTTTTGCTTTATTTGAGTTTTCTCGGCTGGGGGATTTTATCCCTTCTGACGCTCGGCATCGGGTTGTTATGGCTGATTCCTTATGTGTACACGTCGCTGGCGGCTTTTTATGATGAGTTTATTCGTGTGCAGGAATAAGAAAAGAAAAAGAGGGTGTCCCAAAAGTAACGGGACACCCTTTCTGATCACCATATATACGCGCGAAACGCCCTAACAAAACTATATATTGTATCTTGCGTGAAGAAGGACAATCTTTTGGGTCAGCCCCTTTTTTCACGGCGCAGACAGTGAGGGGGGATCGGTGTTCGTCTCTGTGAAAAAAACGATGAAGCCGTTCAAAACGTTACGGTCATTGATTTTTTTGAATCCATGGGGCATGGGGTTTTGGCCTGCTTGGTGGGAGCCTCCTAGCATGAACCGTTCACTGGTCGTCCTGTGCGTGTCGCTGGGCTGATTTTGGAAGTGAATTAGGAAGGCCGTCATCGTTTCGATCATTGCGCATATGGATGCTGTTTTGCCCATACACTGAAAGAAGAGGGGAAAAAGGGAGGGAAGAGCGTGCAGTTTTATTATGGTCCACACATGCCGCTGCGCATTTTGGATGAGATTGAATTTTGGAAGCATCAGGAGGAAGAGCACACGGTCGTCATTCACGAACTTGTGTCCGGATTGGAAGCGCCATATGTGGAAGCGTTGAAAAAGTGGGGAGAGGCGCTTTCCGTTACGCATCAGCAAGCGGTCCGTTATATCGAATCGGTGGTTCGGGCCGGCCATTATGTTCCTGAACAACTGCATCAACAAGTGCTTCATTTTGTGTCGTACTGCTTGCAGCAGAGCCTTCAGTTTATCGAATTATGCCGGAAAATCAAAACGAACAGCACAGCCGTAAGCCGAAATCCGACCGCCAAGGTGGTGCTCGATCACATCATTCGCGAATCGGAGTATTTTGTCGGCATCGCGCAGTTGTTGCTGTACGGGACTCATACCGCATCGGCTGCACCGCGGACAGATTCATCGGCGACGTTATACGATGTGCCGTAGTATAATCGAATTGGGTGCTTCCACCCATCATTATGAGCCGCGAGGGGGCATAGCTGTGATTGTCACGACCACCAATACCATTGAAGGAAAAGAAATTGAAGAGTATTTAGGCATCGTAGCGGGGGAGGTCATTTTAGGCGCCAATGTCATTCGCGATTTTCTCGCCAGTATTACCGACATTATTGGCGGGCGGAGCGGAACGTATGAAAGCAAACTGGCCGAAGGGCGGGAGATGGCGATCAAGGAGATGATCAATAAGGCGAGAAGTCTTGGCGCTAACGCCGTCATTGGGGTGGATCTCGATTTTGAAACGCTGCGCGACGGCATGATGATGTGCATTGCGACTGGGACGGCGGTGCGGTTGAAATCGTAATGTGAAAGCAGCGGGTCTAGCGGCCCCTGCTTTTTTGCTCGTTGGTGCGTGGATGGATGTGTCAGAGTGGATGGGCTATTTATTCTGGTTGTGGTTCGGAGCTTTTTGGGGAGTGTGGGGCGAAATAGGCTTGACAGGAGAAAGAAAAGCGGTTTATGATTCACATATATGAACAAATGCTCATATATTAAAGTGTGAGGGGGCAACCATGAAAACAGAGGATCATTCGTTTTTAGATGGAAGAGTGATCGAGGAAGTGTCACGTATCTTTAAAGCACTAGCGGATCCGACTCGGATGAAGATTCTTTATTTGTTGTCGCAGGAAGAATGCCATGTGAGCCATATCGCGGAAGTGCTTGGCATGTCGCAATCGGCCGTTTCCCATCAGTTGGCGCTGCTTCGGACTTTGCGGCTTGTCAAATACCGTCGCGAAGGGAAGACATTGTTTTATTCTTGCGATGATGAGCATGTCATTTCACTGTTAAGGCAAGCGATTGATCACGCACAACACCAGTGAGGGGGAGAGGATCGATGCATCACCATGCACACGGCCATTGCGGTCATCATCACCATCATCATGGGCATGATCATCGGGAAGGAAATAAAAAGGGGCTATCCATTGCCTTGGGGATGACGGTAGGGATTATGGGACTCGAGTTTGTTGGCGGCCTTTTGACGAACAGCCTCGCCCTCCTTTCTGATGCCGGGCATATGCTCAGTGATGCGGCGTCGCTTCTGTTGAGCTTGGTGGCGGTATGGTTGGCGACCAAACCGGTGTCGCCGAAGAAAACATATGGATTTTATCGGTTTGAGATTTTAGCGGCATTGGTCAACGGGGTGGCATTAGTCGGGATTGCCGGTTGGATTCTCTGGGAGGCGATTGGGCGGTTTGTGAATCCGCCTGTCGTAGCGAGCAGATCGATGATGTTGATTGCCGCTATCGGTTTATTGGCGAACATGGTGAGTGCTTGGGCATTAATGCGCAAAGGGGATGTGAAGGAGAACGTCAATGTTCGCAGTGCGTATTTGCACGTGCTCGGCGATGCGTTAGGCTCGGTCGGTGCGATTGCGGCAGGGCTTGTCATGTGGTTGTTCGGCTGGTATGTGGCTGACCCGCTGATTTCCGTATTGGTGGCCGTTTTGATTTTCAAAGGAGCGATTGCTGTCGTCAGGCAGACGGTACATATTTTAATGGAAGGAACGCCTGCGGCCATTGATCAAACAGAAGTGAAAGCGGCGCTTTCGGGAATTGACGGCGTGTTGGATGTTCATGATTTGCATATTTGGACGATCACCTCAGGGCTTGATTCGTTAAGCTGTCACCTGTTGATTGAAGACGACCGCGACGCCCAGGTGATTTTGCAGCGGGCGATTGATTTGGTGGAAACACGCTTTCACATTCGCCATGCGACGATTCAAATCGAAATGCCGCACATTCGTCATGGAGAGATGGAAGTATAGCGGCGCGGAGGCCGGCATTCGCTTTCATCCAGCTGCTAAACGATTGTATGGAAAAATCAGGAGTTTGTTGCAAACTGTTGCTTTAGGCAAGGGCATGTACGGGTTTGTTTGATTTGTTTGATATATACTTGTATTTTGCAAATAATTGATTTTGTTCTACTGCTTTATCTTTTAGGTTGTTTTTTGTGACAATCGCCATTGAGCGTAAACGGGCCGCCGCGAGGGACGGGCGCATAAACGTCTCATAGGGAGAGAATTAAGGAGAAGATGCTCGAGCAAAAGTGTCAACTGTATAGTCGGCCGTTTTATTAAGCGTTGCTTAGGATTGGATGGCGTTTAGGCAAGGAAAGCTGAAAAACGAAAGGACGTGATAAATGATGAAAGTGATCAAGTGGGTTTTTGTCTGTTCCGACAACGAAAAAGAGTGCTGCCGTATCGAAATCGAAGAAAAAGCGGCAGAAAAAGAAGCGGCAGAATGTTGTACAGTTGAGTGCTATTGTTAATGATTTAGGGAATGGCGTTAAACCTCACATTTCGCACTCGAGCAGAGTGGGCGGAAAAGATTTTTTGTTTATTCTTTTGAGATCATTTTTGAACCAAAATACGACGAGTGATGGCCATTCTTTTTTGCCGTCTCTCGTCGTTCTTTATAAGCATACATACTTTCGTCCGCTCTTATCTCTTGCAAAATCCCCATTTTCATTTTTTTTCAGAATCGCTGTTTACAATAAGGTTAAAAACAAGGAGGAAAGGAGTAATTCTTTATGAGGAAAATAACGCTCAGTGTATTTGTATGTCTCTTTCTTTTTGCGTTATACAGCACTTCTTCTATCTATGCTCATGATAATGAAAAATATGAATATGAGCTAAAAAAAGGTCATGCGGATAGGTATGAAGACGAAGAGGATTATGAAGACTATGATGAAGATAGGGACGAGTACAATCATGGGTATCGAAGTGAAGGGGTTAATCGAGAGGAACAGACTATTGTAAGAAGAGAATATTGGTATAAATGGTCGCGTTCAGCAGATATTCCAAATGAGTATGAGGAAACTCCCATTTCTTCCAAACAAATTGTACCGATTCGTCTGATGTCTAAAGCTCCACTCTATATAATGGTTATTCCTAAGCAAGGGCAAATATTTGTACCCCTTGAGGATACAGCTAGATATTTAGGTGCTTCTGTGACAATTTATCCTTATTCGCAAATAGGTGAAATTCAGTTGGGTGACCATTATTTAATTGTCAGAAATGGCACAAGGGTGGTTTACGAAAACATGAAAAAGACACCTATGCCGCTTCCTATCTTTATGGAGCAGGGAAAACTCTATATTCCCATTAGTGTGTTGGCTAACGGTCTAGGGTTTCAAGTAGCATGGACTGGAGAGCAAATCCAAATTGATTAACAAGGAGGCGTTTGGATGAAAACGAACAAATGGGTAAAATGGGTTGCCGGTTTGGGAGGTGTTACTTTATTCACTGCATTTCTTCAGCTAGTAGACAGCTCGGAAATGGATCAGCAGAAAACTAACAGTTCCCCTACTGCCACTGCTGAGAAAAACAATGAAACGATGAGACAACGCGAACAAGAATTAATGTCTTTGGATTGGAATGAAGGAAATTGGGATGTTCAATACTCGAATGAAGTGATTACATTGACGCCAAAGGGCCAATCTTCTGGGTTGCCGCCGTCGGAAAATCGAACAAGGAGATCATAGTTATGGGCACGAAACAATCACTGGAATTCAACGGAATGGGAACAACGATTAAAGTAGAAGTGATTACGGATAAGATATCTATTGACTGGAAAACAATGATGCGAACTTGGTTTGCAACTTTTGAATCGATTTGTTCCCGTTTTCAAAGGGACAGTGAATTGGCAAGATTAAATCAATCTCCGTCATGGATGATTGTTCCTATCCATCCCATCCTGTATGATGTATTGCAAGCAGCATTTCAATATGCGGCAAAAACAGACTTTTATTTCAATCCGTTTGTCGGATCTATCTTAAAAAATATGGGATATGAACGTCCTTTTCAAAAACAACAGCCGCTTTTTCTCGAATATAAAGAAAACAAAAAAGGTGGATGCTCTGTACCTTCAAGAAAAAGTATATCGTTTTTTCCAAACCAAAAAGCAGTCATGAAACATACTGATGAAGAAATTGACCTTGGTGGGATTGGAAAGGGATGGAGCGTTGATCAGGCCCATCGTTTATTAAAAGGGATAGGTATAGAACAAGGAATGATCGATGCTGGAGGGGATATGGTGATTTGGGGGGGAGCTCCCCGGAAAATAGGCATCATGAATCCTTTTGCAGAAGACGAAGATATTGCGAATTTCATTATTGGCGCGGGAGCAGTGGCGACTTCTAATGTTCTTTATCGGAGTTGGAGCGTAAGAGGGAGAAGATTTCATCATATTATTCACGGTCAGACGGGGAAAAATCCGGAAAGCGATGTCGTGCAAACGACTGTGTTCGCTAGTTGTGCCTCAGAAGCAGATGTGATTGCCAAAATACTGTGCATGATGTCTGCAAAGGAGGGAATTCGGTGGTTAAACAGACATTTTCCTAAAGCAGCATGCATCATCGTCAACGAAAGTGGGCAGCTGCTGATCACCCCTTCTGTTTCGCGGTACGTTGAAAGGTTGGTGGTTTAAAGATGATCCAGTTTTCAACTTGGGAATGGATTCGGGCGGCTGGATTTAGTTCCTATTTTCTTCTTTTTCTATCTGTCTGTTTGGGGGTTATTCAAAATGCGAGCATGATCAGTAAAAATGTGCGCCATGTGCTTTTTCAAGCGCATCAAATGATGGGATGGTTTGCTTTTCTGCTTGCTTTTTTTCACGGTTTTTTGCTTTATTTTGATGATTATCAGCCATTTTCTATACAAGAAATTTTCATCCCGTTTCTCTCCAGATATCAACCGTTTTTTACCGGGTTAGGGATTGTTGCTTTCTATTCCATGTTCTTTATATTTATAACGAGCGATTTTATGAAAAAGATTGGGCGGAACATATGGAAAACGGTTCATTATCTCATTTTTCCAAGCTTCATTCTCGTCAGCATCCATGGAATTTTCATCGGGACAGATAGCAAAGAAACCTGGGCGCAATACGTTTATATTAGCGCTGTCGTTTGTTTTTTCGTTCTCATCGTCTACCGGTTTTTTTATAAAGCAACGCCAAAAAGCAATCGCAGCCGAGGGTGAGAGAATATGTACATTCTATTAGCAGAAGATGATACACGGCTCGGAAAACTGATTGTTTATATGTTAAAAAAAGAAAAATACATTGTGGATTGGGTGCAAGATGGAGAGGATGCTTATTATTTTGCCAAACAGTCGGATTATGATCTGTTGATTCTTGATTGGATGATGCCGCATAAAGAAGGAACGGAAGTTTGTCGAGCGTTGCGAAAAGAAGGGTTTCAGGGAGCGATTTTGATGTTAACGGCAAAGGATGCAGTTGAAGATCGAGTGACTGGGCTTGACTGCGGGGCGGATGATTATGTCGTAAAGCCGTTTGAGTTTTCTGAGCTTTTCGCCCGGATTCGCGCTTTATCTAGGAGAATGACTCAGCCGTTTCGGGGAGAAGAGCTTTCAGTAGGAAGCCTCTCGTTGAGTCTAAATGAATATTCCATAAAAAAAGGAGACAAAAAAATTCAATTGACAAATCGCGAATTTCAATTGATGGATCTGTTTATGCGCCATCCGAATCAAATATTGACGAGAGAGGCAATCATTGAGCGGGTTTGGGGGCTTGATGCCGATATTTCCAGCAACAATATTGATTCTTTTATTCGGATTTTGAGGAAAAAACTGGGGGACGACGGCACTTTGATTCAAAATATCCGAGGGGTAGGGTATAGGCTGAACGATGAATGACAAAATGTTCAAACAAACGCGCTTCCGGCTCACCCTTCTTTTTGCAAGTCTCATTGTTGTTTTTTTTGTTTTATTTACCTCGGCCAGTTATATGATCGTGTCTTCGTTGATTATGACGAAACAACGGCAGCAAGCAATCGATTTGGCGGAAGAGGAATATATGGAGCATAAATTTGAGCTTCTCAATTGGTATTATAAGAATGCAGACGATGATGATACGGATGAGAGCATTTCTGCCCATCATTCCAGCATGCCATTTTTTTATTACGTCATTACGCGTGATGGAGAAGTCATTAAAGGAGAAGAATCTTTTCCCGAGATTCGAGAGAATATTTTACATCGGATTCATGGATGGCGTCCAGGCAATAAAGACGTCCGTTACGAAACAGTAACAATAGGCAATGAGAAAATATGGTTCCTTCTTTCAGGAAAACAGGTGTTGATAAAAAAATATATATATCGGAACGATTTATACGGGAATAAACATAACGGAGCAAGTCTACATTGTCAAAGTGTTGACAGGTGTATTGTGTGTGATGTCCATTGTATTTATAGGGTTGTCTGTTGTCCTCGGGTACTATATGTCTGGCAGAGCAATGGTGCCGATTGCGAATGCTTTCAAACGGCAAAAAGAGTTTGTTGCTGACGCTTCTCATGAACTGAGAACTCCTTTAAGCATTCTTCAATCCTCAATTGAGGTGATTGAATCAGAAGAAAAAGGAAAATTAGGGGAGTTTTCCTTGCAAGTATTGGATGATATGAAGGATGAATTAAAGAGAATGACCAAGCTCACGAATGATTTATTATGGTTGGCTCGCTCTGACTCCAATGCGATTACGTTGACAAAAGAATGGTTTCCGTTGTTTCCTGTCGTCAATGAGCTGATCAGGAAATGCCGCCCTTTGGCGGAGCAAAAGCAGATTCGATTCACTGTCCATATGCAAGAAGACATAATGGTATATGGGGATAAAGAGAGAATCATCCAATTAATGTTTATTTTATTGGATAATTCTGTAAAATATAATAATGAAAATGGACAGGTCAGTATAAAAGTTGAACGTAATCGAAAAAATGTGATGATTGAAATTAAGGATACAGGAATTGGAATCCCTATAGAACATCAAAAATATATATTTGAAAGATTTTATCGCGTTGATCCATCGCGTTCGCAAAGACAACAAGGATATGGGATTGGTCTTTCGATCGCCAAATGGATTGTTGATGCCCATGGCGGAACGATTAATGTACAAAGTGAAGAAAAACGAGGAAGCCGATTCATTGTGACGCTTCCGCAACCAACCATTATTGAAAGCGAGGGGTAAACAATGAAAAAATGGATGGTGGCATTAAGCATTTCAATTGCATATTTGTTAATTTGTTTTGCGGCGGTGCAAGTCAATCGTGTGTTTGCAGATGATGGACGAGAGCATTTCTATGAGCATGGAGAGCAATACGAAGAACCTAGGGAAAAGGGGGAAGGAATGGCCAAGGAAAGCGGAGAGATGTTAGGATGGGGAGCGGTTTCTGTTGCTTTATTGGCAGGGGCGCTTTTGCCATTGAGACGAAATGCTAAATTCATTATGAGAACTGTTCCGAACATAAAATCTTTCTTTGTCTCTCTCTTAAAATGGTTAGCAACATGGCATATGCCTATTGGCGCAGCTGCGTTGGCGCTTGCTATAGCGCATGGTGCCCTTATGTACTTCTCTGAAGGGGAGTTGGAAATAAGGGAGTACATGGGCATTATGGCTATAGTATTCGCGGGAGTGGCGGCGGTTTTTGGAGCTGTTCTTTCAAAAAATAAAGCAAGCTCCTTGATCCGGTCAACACATATTGGATTATTATTAGCCGCGGGCATCTTAGTCGCGATCCATATTTTATCCTAAAATTTCAGCACATGAGACGAGCTGCTAAAATTTTTTAGTTATAAAACACGGCGGGACTGTGATGACAAAAA
>NZ_MQMG01000068.1 GCF_001908025.1 Geobacillus proteiniphilus | reverse complement strand
TTTTCAGGATAGACACAAAATATAGTGGGGAAGAAGCGGTTAGTTCATAGCGGTTAGTTCGTAGACGAAAGGGGGTGTCCGATCTTTTGGGCCCCCCATTTTTATGTATAATCTAACTCTCAATTGATGGATGTCAAATTGATTTGAATGACTAGTGTAAATCATGGTAAATTGTTGTATATCAATTTTATTGATACGTACAATTACAGCGATTAAGATATCATTTGTATAAAAAATAGAACGCCAAAGGCGAGGGGATAAGCAATGAAAATAAGAACTTTAATTGCAATGTATGCATGTTTGTTATCCATCTTTATCGCGTATGCCTACTATTATCAACAAGATATATCCCGCATTCGTTCTCTTCAGGATGAGATTTCTTCTCTCCACGGCAAGCCTGATGAAAAATATGTCATGGTCACCTTCCAATCAGGCATGGATTATTGGAAACGCTGTCTCAAAGGATTTGAAGACGCAGCGGAGGCGTTGAACGTTTCCGTAGAATATCGAGGGGCGACTCAATATGACGTCAATGAGCAAGTGACAGTGCTCGAACAAGTGATCGCGAGAAAACCAGCTGGGATTGCGGTTTCTGCCATTAATCCGACTGCGCTGACGAAGACAATCAATAAAGCAGTCGAGGAAGGGATTCCAGTTGTATTATTTGACTCGAACGCTTCGGGAAGCAAGGCGTTTTCATTTCTAGGGACGAATAATTATAGCGCTGGAGTGACGGCGGCTCACGAAATGGCTAAACTGCTGAAGAATGAGGGGAAAGTCGCGATCATTACTTCCCCTCATCAACTCAATCATCAAGAGAGGACGAGAGGATTTGTTGAGACGATCTATCAAAAATATCCGCGAATGCAAGTGGTGGCCGTAAAGAATGGAAAAGGGGACGCTATGGCCTCAAAACAGGCGGCAATGGAGATTTTAAAGGATTATCCGGATGTGCAAGGGATCTTTGCAACAGAAGCGAACGGGGGAGTTGGCATGGCAGAAGCAGTCAAAGAGCTAAATAAGAAAGAGATTAAGCTCATTAGTTTCGATACAGAAAAACAAACGTTAGATTTAGTGAAGGGGGGCGTTATTGCTGCGACGTTGGCGCAAGGAACGTGGAATATGGGATATTGGTCGCTCCAATTTTTATTTCATCTTCATCATCATCTCACATCTCCATCCCGGTCAGGAGATTCACCGTTGCCAACGTATGTTGATACAGGAATTACGGTCGTTACGCGGGAAAATGTGGATCATTTTTATGCCAAATGACTACATAGAGAAATGAGTGATTGAGGTTGCGAATGATGAAGCGTTGGCGGGTTAGCCATTGGCCGATACGATACAAGTTTGTTTCGTTGTTACTCATCTCTATGATTGTGCCTGCACTCTGTTTAGGAAGCTTGGTAGGGTGGACGGTTGATCGAATTATCGAACGACAAGTAAATGAAAATACATTGCAATTGATTAGCCAAGTCAATCAGACATTAGAGTTTTATGCCAATAATATGCAAAACGCAACGTATCTCATTGCCTTTAATCCACAAATGAAAGCGTTTTTGGATCGTAGAGCGCCTCGCAATGATTATGAAATGCGTCAATTTTTGCAAGGAATCACTACGTTGTATCCCGAGATTGCGGGGATTTTAGTTGTTAACGAATATGGCGACTATATAAGTAATGAAATGTACAGCCGTTCTTCCGCGCCATTGACAAAGGAATGGTGGTATCGTGAGGCTGTGAAAAATAAAGGGATTTTTAAAATGCTCGGTCATCCTATCGGACGAAATGTTATTTCTCATGCCCATTATACAAGTGCAGAAGTCGTATCTGCAGTTCGAGCCATTATGGATCCCGAGACACAAAAAGTGAAAGGGGTTGTACTGGTTGATTTAAAGTTGAGAGTGATTGCGGAAGCTACTAAAAATATCCGTCTTGGAAAATGGGGATATTTATTGGTGATGGATGAGCAGGGGAAAAGCATCTATACTCCGAGCCGTTCTACAGTGACAGCTGTCCCATTGCGCTGGATCAAAGGAAATAGCGGTGCATTTTCCAAGAACATCAATGGACAACATGTTCAGTTTATTTACCAGCGCTCTCCATTTACGAATTGGACAACAATCGGGGTGTTCCCCAGCGATGAATCGGCATTAGAAGTGAAAGAGATCCATTTTTATATTGTCAGTTTTATTTTTTTCGTCTGTTTTATTGCAATTGGTGCTTCCTATTACCTGTCGTTTTCATTATCTCGTCCGATCAGCCAGTTAACGGCATTTATGAAAAAAGCGCAAGCAGGCGATTTAACGATTCGTTATCATGGTGAGCGTACGGATGAAATTGGGATGTTGGGTCGAAGTTTCAACCACATGTTGGATCAAATGCAGCGTTTTATTTCTTTGGCCGAATGGCAGGAGCGGCAGCGATGGGAGGCAGAGTTGCGGGGGTTGCAAGCACAAATTAAACCGCACTTCCTTTACAATACATTAGATACCATTCAATGGATGGCACGCAAAAAAGGGGCTGATGATGTTGCTGAATTGGTCGGCACACTGGCAAAGCTGTTCCGCATCGGATTAAGCAAGGGGAAGGATATGATTCTTTTGGCTGAGGAAGTAGAGCATATTAAAAGTTATTTACGTATCCAGGAAGTTCGCTATAAAGATAAGTTAGACTACACATTTGACATTCCGGAATATCTGCAACAATTTTATGTGTTAAAGTTGCTGTTGCAGCCGATTGTGGAGAACGCGATTTATCATGGCATTAAACAGCGGAAAGGACCAGGACATATTTGGATTCAAGCGCGAGAACATAAAGGAGTAATGTATATTCGTGTAAAAGATGATGGCGTCGGAATGTCCCGGGAGCGGCTGGAAGAGTTGAGGAAAAGTTTAGACATTGATTTTACATCAGGAGACCAGGAAGGCAGAATGCGAAAGGTGAAAGGATATGGAATGATGAACGTACAAGCTCGCTTACAATTAACATTTGGCCCGTCCTACCGGTTGCATATCGATAGTGAGGAAGGAAAAGGAACAACCGTGACGATTGTGCATCCAATCATCACCCATCTTCCTTAGGAGGGATGGATTCATGTGGAAGGTGCTGATTGCAGATGACGAAGCGATCATTCGTGAAGGGATTCGGGAGTCGATCGATTGGAATGAATTTAACATGGAAGTTGTTGCAGAAGCAGAAGATGGGGAAGAGGCGTTGGAATTAGCTTTACGGCATCGAGTGAATGTATTGTTTGTCGATTTAAGCATGCCGATCATGGACGGGCTTACGCTGATGAGACATGTGCGGGAGAAGTTGCCCAACTGCCATATGATTGTAATTACCGGTTATGATGAGTTTTCGTATGCACAGGAGGCGATTCGCCTTCAAGTGGATGATTATTTATTAAAGCCAACCGATCCGCAACGATTGCGCGAAGTAGTCGCAAAAGTGAAAGAGAAGCTCGAACAGGAGCAAAAGGAAAAACAATATAGGGAATTGTTAACGAACCAAGTACAAAAGCATATTCACGTGCTTCGCCAGCAATTCGGGATGGAATGGGTGGCAGGGCGACTGACGGAGGAGGATATCATGGGACAACTGTCATTGCTCGGACTTTCACGGTCTTGTCCTGCGCAAGTCGTGGTGATTCAATGGTTTTCATTTAAAAATCAACCCATTGTGAGCGATCGGGATCGGCAGTTGCTTTTATTTGCCATTGAAAAGGCCGTCTCTGAATTATTGGGGGATGGTGAAAAAATTGTTTTTCGTGATTCAAACGAGTTTATTGTTGTGATCAGCTGGAAACCGATTAGTGAAGAACAGTGTAGGCAGATGGAAACGGCACTGAAACAACATTTGCACATTAGAGCCAGTGTATATATAGAAACGGTGGAAGGAGGAATGGTCGGGGTGGCGACGGCATATGAAAAATGCAAAGAGCAAATGGTGGAAGAAAGCCGCCTTTCTCCGATTGTCCGTCGTGCTAGGCAGTATATACAGAAGCATTTTAGCCAATCGGATTTGACGCTTGAGTCCGTTGCACAGTTTCTCAATGTCTCTCCGGTTTATTTAAGTCGAATTATCAAGCAAGAGCTCGGTATTTCGTTCATCCATTTGTTGGCGAAAACTCGGATGGAGAAGGCGGCGGAATTGCTTTTGTCTACCGAACTGCCGATCCATGAAATTGCTGAACGTGTCGGTTATGATACGCAACATTATTTCAGCACTGCTTTTAAAAAGGCGATGGGAGTATCTCCAAATCAATACCGGAGAATGCACATAACAAACGATAGCTCCTAAGATAAGGAAGGAAACGAGTGTTAATGCGACGGGACGGTCTTTTGAAAAGATCGTTCTTCTTTTTTTGAAAACGCTTCAACAAAGTTGAATTTTTATAAAAACAGTTAATTAATTAAAAAGACGGACAATTTGTTCGATGATATAGTAAAATCAGAAATTAAATATACGTACAAATTTAAAAGGGGGTAAAAAAATGAAAAGGCTTTTATCTGTACTGACGTTATTGGTGTTTGTACTGTCATTGTCCGCCTGTGGAGGACTCGGAGCGAATGGTGGAAAAGACGCCGGATTTGTTGGTATTTCAATGCCGACAAAATCATCGGAACGCTGGATTCGTGACGGGGAAAACATGGTGAAAGAATTTAAGAAGCTCGGATATAAGACGGATTTGCAATATGCCGAGGACGTAGTCGAGAACCAAGTATCGCAAATTGAAAACATGATCACCAAAGGGGTCAATGTGTTAGTGATTGCTCCGATTGACGCGGAAGCGTTAACGGATGTGTTGGAAAAAGCGCATAAACAAGGAATTAAGATCATTTCGTACGATCGTTTGATCAAAAACAGCAAGTACGTCGACTATTATGCAACGTTTGATAACTTTAAAGTTGGTGTGCTGCAAGGCCAGTACATCGAACAAAAGCTCGGATTGAAAGAAGGAAAAGGACCGTTCAACATTGAGTTGTTTGCCGGTTCTCCAGATGACAATAACGCCTATTTCTTCTTTGATGGAGCGATGTCGGTGTTAAAACCGTACATTGATTCCGGAAAATTAGTGGTGAGAAGCGGCCAAACGAAGTTTGACCAAGTAGCGACATTGCGTTGGGATGGAGCTACGGCTCAAGCGCGTATGGATAACTTGTTGAGCGCGCATTATACGAATGCTCGCGTTGATGCGGTTTTGTCCCCGTACGATGGCATTAGCATTGGCATCATTTCTTCCTTAAAAGGGGTTGGCTACGGAACTCCGAGCAAGCCGATGCCGGTGATTACTGGGCAAGATGCGGAATTGGCTTCGGTGAAATCGATTATCGCAGGGGAACAAACGCAAACGGTATTTAAAGACACAAGAGAATTGGCGAAAAAAGCGGTTGAGATGGTTGATGCGGTGTTGAAAGGGAAAAAGCCGGAAGTGAACGATACGAAAACGTATAATAACGGGGTCAAAGTTGTCCCAGCGTACTTGTTGGAACCGGTTTCGGTTGATAAATCCAATTATGAAAAAGTGTTGATTGACAGCGGTTATTACAAAAAAGAAGATTTAGAAAAGTAGAAGATGCCAAAAAGACGGATATAAGGGATGTACCTGTACCCCCTTATATCCGTAACTCTCTTACAAGGGGGGCAGCGGGAGATGTCTGAGTTTATTTTAGAAATGAGAGGGATTACGAAACAATTCCCTGGAGTGAAAGCACTTGATAATGTGAATTTAAAAATACGGGAAGGGGAAATTCACGCGCTTTGTGGAGAGAATGGAGCAGGAAAATCGACATTAATGAAAGTCTTGAGCGGCGTTTATCCGTACGGCACGTATGACGGAGAAATTTTATTTAAGGGCGAAGTATGTAGATTTAAAGATATTAAACAGAGCGAACAGTTAGGAATTGTTATCATTCATCAAGAGCTGGCCTTGATTCCCTATTTATCCATTGCCGAAAATATTTTTTTAGGGAATGAACGGGCGAAAAGAGGCATCATTAACTGGAATGAAACGATCGCTCAAACAAAAAAGCTGTTGCAGAAAGTCGGATTAGATGAGTCGCCGCATACATTGGTCGGCCAACTTGGCGTCGGCAAGCAGCAACTTGTAGAAATCGCGAAGGCGTTGGCTAAAGATGTGAAATTGCTTATTTTGGATGAGCCTACAGCGGCATTAAATGAAGATGACAGCGAAAATTTGCTGAATTTGCTTTTGGAATTGAAAAAACAGGGGTTATCGGCCATTATTATTTCCCATAAATTAAATGAAATTACGAAAGTCGCTGATTCGATCACGATTTTACGAGATGGAAAAACAATTGAAACGTTGGATATGAAACATGATGAGGTGACCGAAGACCGGATTATCCGTGGAATGGTCGGACGCGATTTAACGAATCGCTATCCTTCAAGAACACCGAAGATAGGCGAAATCATATTCGAGGTCAGGAATTGGACAGTATATCACCCTGTTTATTCGGAGCGCAAAGTGCTTGATAATATCAATCTGTCGATTCGCAGAGGAGAAATTGTGGGGATCGCCGGCCTTATGGGGGCGGGACGAACCGAATTGGCCATGAGCATCTTTGGTCGGTCATACGGAAAGAAAATTAGCGGAGAAATATGGAAAAACGGGGTCAAAATCGATGTCAGCGATGTCAGCAAGGCCATTGCCAACGGGATTGCCTATGTAACAGAAGATCGAAAAGGAAATGGCCTCATCCTAATGGAAGACATTCGGAAAAATATTACACTTTCCCGCTTAGGGAAAATCTCAAATCATTTTGTGGTCGATGAAAATCAAGAAATTGTTGAATCGGAGCGATTCCGTGACCAATTCAAAATTAAAACGCCAAGCGTATTTCAAAAAGTAGAAGCCCTTAGTGGCGGGAATCAACAAAAAGTGGTGTTAAGCAAATGGATTTTTGCTGAGCCAGATATTTTGATTCTCGACGAACCAACACGGGGGATTGACGTCGGAGCGAAATATGAAATTTACACGATCATTCAGCAGCTAGCCGATGCAGGAAAAGGTATTTTAATGATTTCGTCCGAACTCCCAGAAATTCTTGGCATGTGCGATCGAATTTATGTGATGAGTGAAGGGATAATCACTGGAGAGGTGTCGCGGGAAGAAGCGACACAGGAAAAACTAATGAGGCTTATGACGAAAACAGCGATTCAGGAGGGGGCATAAGATGGGAGCACTAATGCAAAAAACAGCACAACATTCTCCAAAGCGGTCTACAGAAAGTCAGCAGTTATCGTTGAAGCAGATGATCAAAAACAATATGAGAAGTTACAGTATGGTCATCGCTCTCATTTTGATTATGTTATTGTTCCAAGTGTTAACTGGAGGCATTTTGTTGCGGCCATTAAATATTACAAACTTGATTTTGCAAAACAGTTATATTTTGGTGCTGGCTGTTGGCATGATGCTTGTCATTATCACCGGACATATTGATTTGTCCGTCGGATCGGTGGCAGCTTTTGTCGGGGCATTGGCCGGCATTCTGATGGTTCAGCACCATGCATCAGTATGGTTGACGGTGCTCATTTGTTTATTGCTCGGAGCCTTGATTGGCGCATGGCAAGGATTTTGGGTGGCGTACGTAAAAATTCCATCATTCATTGTTACATTAGCAGGGATGTTGCTGTTCCGAGGATTGACGATGGTTATTTTGGAAGGACAGTCGATCGCCCCGTTTCCGAAAACATTCCAAAATATGAGTTCTGGGTTTCTCCCTGACGTATTTCATGGAGGAGAGATCCATCTGTTCACCATTGTGATCGGTTTCGCCGCTTCTCTCTTATTTGTTGTACTGGAATGGAGAAAACGAAACAGTCAGAAAAAATATGGGTTTGCGGTCACCCCTGCGGCGATGTTTGCCTTGAAGCTGGCTGTGATTGCCGCTGTGATCATGATTTTTACTTATATTTTAGCGACGTATGAAGGAATTCCGACGATTCTAGTGATTTTGGTTGCGTTGATCATTGCTTATTCCTTTGTGGCGAACCGGACGGTCGTCGGCCGCCATATTTATGCGATTGGTGGTAATGAGAAGGCTGCGCAATTGTCCGGGATTAAAACGAAACGTGTCACGTTTTGGGTGTTTGTCAACATGGGCGTGTTGGCCGCTTTGTCCGGATTGATTTTTGCCGCTCGCCTCAACGCTGCGACGCCGAAAGCGGGGAACTTGTTTGAGCTCGATGCCATTGCGGCGTGCTTTATTGGAGGCGCATCCGCTTATGGAGGAATCGGCACGATTAGCGGAGCGATCATCGGCGGTCTAGTCATGGGCGTAATGAATAACGGGATGTCCTTGCTGGGGCTCGGTATTGACTGGCAACAGGCCATCAAAGGGCTTGTATTGCTTATTGCTGTGGCTTTTGATATTTACAACAAAAATAAAGCTGCTTAATGCGAAAGCGAAGGGCCAAGCGCATTGCTTGGCTTTTTTGTCAAATGGTCAAAAGATGGATGCAAGACTTTATGCTCGGAAAGAGTGCGATCGGTTCTATGATCCATATGCCGAGTCGTATTTCAAGTGGTTTTGGAGACTGAAGCGTTTTCTCCATCGTTCCCTTTCACTCGAAAAAGAGCGTGTACAAGTTCCCTCATGTTTCATTCTTTCCGCTGCTTGCTTTTAGAATAATGATACGGACAAATAAAAACTGTTATAATAAAATTAATTTGTATCTCATTATTTTATCGTTGAGGTGGACTATGAAGGAGAAAACGCTGCCTAAATATCTGCAATTAAAACAAGAAATTTTATCTTGGATCATTTCCGGACAAATGAAGCCGGATGAGAAAATTCCAACCGAGCACGAAATCGCCAACCAGTTTCAACTAAGCCGACATACGGTTCGGCAGGCGCTAGGGGAACTCGAGAAGGAAGGATGGCTGTACAAAATCCAAGGGAGCGGCACATTTGTGTCCCGACCGAAGCCGAAAGAACAGGTGGATACGAAAACGATCGGGATCGTGACGACCTATATTTCCGATTATATTTTTCCCCATATCGTCCGAGGAGCGGAGGAGACGCTGCGGGAAAAAGGATACCGTCTTTTGCTTGCCAGCACGAATAACGATAAACAGAGAGAGAAAGAGCAGCTTGAGGAGATGATCCGGGAGCCGTTGAGCGGACTGATCATCGAACCGACAAAAAGCGCGCAAGGAAATCCAAATTTGGGCTACTACTTGTCGCTCAATAACCTCCATATTCCGTACGTGATGATCAATGCCCGCTATTTGGAAGTGAGCTGTCCATGCGTCAAAATGGACGACGAGCAGGGAGGATTTTTATTGACCGACCATCTCATTCGTTTAGGGCACCGCCGGATTGCTGGTTTCTTTAAAACCGACGATTTGCAAGGGGTGGATCGTTTGCGCGGCTTTATTCGCGCCCATCAGCAACACGAGGTGCCTGTGGCGACGGAGTATCTTCTTTCCTACGCAACAGAGGAGAAATGGACAAAACCGCTTGAGGTGGCGCGGGAGTTTTTGCAACGGCCGAAAGAGGAGCGCCCGACAGCCTTTGTGTGCTACAACGATGAGCTGGCGATTTTGCTTCTTGAAGTCATTCGCCAACAAGGGTTATCGGTTCCCGATGACATTTCGATCGTTGGCTTTGATGACTCTACATTTGCGACAGCGACGGAGGTGAAATTGACGACGATTCGCCATCCGAAAACAGAAATGGGCGTTCAAGCGGCTGAGATGCTCATTCAAATGATCGAACAACGATCAGTCGATAAAATTGGCGATATCATTTATCGACCGGAGCTAATTGTCCGTAACTCAACAAAGGAAATTTAAAAAATGTATGAGAGATCAAAAAAAGTTATAGAAAAATTGTACGTACAATAGTATAATGGAGGTGAGGAGTTTTTTCATAGGGAGTGGGAGCCAATGCTTGAGGAGTTGAAACAAGCCGTATTAGAGGCCAACCTGCAGCTCCCGCAATACCGCCTCGTGACATTTACGTGGGGAAATGTGAGCGGGATTGATCGGGAGCGCGGGTTGGTTGTCATTAAGCCAAGCGGGGTGGCGTATGACAAGTTGACCATTGATGATATGGTGGTCGTGGATTTAACTGGAAATGTGGTGGAAGGGGACTTAAAACCGTCGTCGGACACCCCGACCCACCTCTGGTTGTATAAAAAATTTTCTGGTATCGGTGGAGTTGTTCACACCCATTCGACTTGGGCGACGATTTGGGCGCAGGCTGGAAAAGGAATTCCAGTATTAGGGACGACGCACGCGGACTATTTTTATGGGGAAATTCCATGCACTCGTCCGATGACCAATGAAGAAATTCAAGGAGCTTATGAACTAGAGACCGGAAAGGTCATTACGGAAACGTTTCGTTTTCTCGATCCGCTGCAAATGCCAGGTGTCTTGGTGCACGGCCACGGACCGTTTGCTTGGGGGAAAGATCCAGCGAACGCGGTTCATAATGCCGTTGTCTTGGAAGAAGTGGCGAAAATGGCGGCAAGAACGTACATGCTCAATCCAAATGCAAAGCCGATCAGCCAAACGTTGCTTGATCGCCACTATTTGCGCAAGCATGGCGCAAACGCTTACTATGGGCAGTAAAGGGAGGGAGACCGAGATGGGGAAAAAGTATGTCATTGGCATTGACTATGGCACCGAATCGGGACGAGCCGTTCTCGTTGATCTAGAAGGAAACGAAATTGCGGACCATGTCACTCCGTACCCCCACGGAGTTATTGATGAAGTATTGCCAGAATCGAACGTACAACTCGAGCCAGACTGGGCGCTGCAACACCCGGCTGATTATATTGAAGTATTGGCGACCGCTGTTCCAACGGTATTGCAAAAGTCTGGGGTCAACCCAGCTGATGTGATCGGGGTCGGCATTGATTTTACTTCATGCACGATGCTGCCGGTCGATGCTTCTGGCGAGCCGCTTTGTCTAAAGCCAGAATTCAGGAACCGTCCGCACAGTTGGGTGAAATTGTGGAAGCACCATGCCGCTCAAGATGAGGCGAACTTGCTCAATGAAATTGCGGCCAAACGAGGCGAAGCATTTTTGCCGAGATACGGCGGAAAAATTTCATCCGAATGGATGATTGCGAAAATTTGGCAGATTCTAAACGAAGATCCGGAGATTTACGAACAAACTGATCTTTTCCTCGAGGCGACTGATTGGGTCATTTTCAAAATGACCGGCAATATCGTCCGGAATAGCTGTGCGGCGGGCTATAAGTCCATTTGGCATAAACAGGACGGCTATCCAAGCAAGGAGTTTTTCCGGGCGCTCGACCCGCGGCTGGAACACTTAACAGAAACGAAACTGCGCGGCCCGATCGTTCCGCTTGGTACGAGAGCAGGTGTGCTGACCAATGAAATGGCCGCTATGATGGGCCTCCTTCCGGGAACAGCCGTTGCCGTCGGAAATGTCGATGCCCATGCGGCCGTACCAGGCGTCGGGGTTGTCGAGCCCGGCAAGCTGGTGATGGCGATGGGAACATCGATTTGCCACATGTTGCTTGGCACGGAAGAAAAATATGTCGAAGGCATGTGCGGCGTTGTGGAAGACGGCATCATTCCAGGATATTTCGGCTATGAAGCCGGCCAGTCGGCGGTGGGGGACATTTTTGCTTGGTATGTTGAACAAGGCGTCCCGGCTTATGTGAAAGAAGCGGCGGAAAAAGAAGGGGTTAGTGTCCATGAGTGGCTGGAAAAGCGCGCTGCTGCCTATCGTCCGGGGGAAACCGGGCTGCTCGCGTTGGACTGGTGGAACGGCAACCGCTCCGTGTTGGTCGATACCGATTTAACCGGGCTCATCGTCGGATATACACTGCTGACAAAACCAGAAGAGATTTACCGTGCGCTGCTTGAAGCAACGGCCTTTGGCACGCGCAAAATTATCGATGCTTTCGTTGAAAACGGTGTCAAGGTTGACGAATTGTACGCATGCGGCGGATTGCCGCAAAAAAATAAGCTGCTCATGCAAATTTATGCCGATGTGACCAACCGCGAGATCAAAATCGCGGCGTCGAAGCAAACCCCGGCAGTGGGGGCTGCCATGTTCGCGGCGGTCGCGGCCGGCAAAGAGAACGGCGGTTATGAATCAATCGTTGAGGCGGCGCGAAACATGGGAAAAGTGCGTGAAGAGACGTTCAAACCGATTCCGGAGAATGTCGCGATGTACGAGCAGTTGTACCAAGAATATACGAAGTTGCATGACTACTTCGGCCGTGGGGAAAACGATGTCATGAAACGGCTTAAACATTGGAAAGAAACCGCACGAGCGGCGAAAGAATCTATGACTTTATCGTGAACGGGGAGGAGCAATGATGCTGTCATTACGTCCTTATGAATTTTGGTTTGTGACAGGAAGTCAGCACTTGTACGGAGAAGAAGCGTTAAAACAAGTCGAAGAACATTCAAGAATCATGGTCAATGAATGGAATCGCGATTCGGTGTTTCCGTTCCCATTCGTTTTCAAATCAGTCGTGACGACGCCAGAGGAAATTCGGCGCGTTTGCCTTGAGGCGAATGCGAGCGAACAATGTGCCGGCGTTGTCACATGGATGCATACGTTCTCGCCAGCGAAGATGTGGATTGGCGGCCTTTTGGAGTTGCGAAAACCGTTATTGCATCTTCACACTCAGTTTAACCGTGATATTCCGTGGGACAGCATCGATATGGACTTTATGAACTTAAACCAATCGGCTCACGGTGACCGGGAATACGGATTTATCGGCGCGAGAATGGGCGTGGCCCGGAAAGTGGTGGTCGGGCACTGGGAAGACCCAGAAGTCCGCGAGCGGCTGGCGAAATGGATGCGGACGGCTGTCGCGTTTGCGGAAAGCCGCAACCTAAAAGTGGCTCGTTTTGGCGACAACATGCGTGAAGTGGCTGTGACGGAAGGGGACAAAGTCGGAGCGCAAATTCAATTCGGCTGGTCGGTCAACGGCTATGGCATCGGGGATTTGGTGCAATACATCCGCGATGTTTCTGAACAAAAAGTGAACGAGTTGCTCGATGAATACGAGGAGCTGTACGACATTGTACCCGCCGGCCGCCAAGAAGGGCCCGTTCGCGAATCAATTCGTGAACAGGCGCGGATTGAACTCGGGCTGAAAGCCTTTTTGCAGGATGGGAACTTTACCGCTTTCACGACGACGTTCGAGGACTTGCATGGGATGAAGCAGCTCCCGGGACTTGCCGTTCAGCGACTCATGGCGGAAGGATACGGTTTTGGAGGCGAGGGAGACTGGAAAACGGCTGCGCTTGTCCGGCTAATGAAAGTGATGGCTGATGGAAAAGGGACGTCATTTATGGAAGATTACACGTACCACTTTGAGCCGGGCAACGAACTGATTCTCGGCGCTCATATGCTCGAAGTATGCCCGACGATCGCGGCAACGCGACCGCGCGTCGAAGTTCACCCGCTTTCGATTGGCGGAAAAGAAGATCCGGCCCGCCTTGTGTTTGACGGCGGCGAGGGCGCAGCGGTCAATGCTTCGTTGATTGATTTAGGGCACCGCTTCCGTCTCATTGTCAATGAAGTCGATGCGGTGAAACCGGAACACGACATGCCGAAATTACCAGTCGCCCGCATTTTATGGAAGCCTCGCCCGTCGCTCCGCGACTCCGCTGAAGCATGGATTTTAGCTGGCGGCGCCCACCATACGTGCTTCTCATTTGCGGTTACAACAGAACAGCTGCAAGACTTTGCGGAAATGGCGGGCATTGAATGCGTCGTGATCAATGAACATACGTCCGTCTCGTCCTTCAAAAATGAACTAAAATGGAACGAAGTGTTTTGGCGGGGGCGGTAAGATTAAACCAGCGTGTAAATCCATATGGCACGACATCAAGGGCATGGGCTGGAAGAAGGGTTCATGTCCTTGTTTTCCATCAAGTATTTTTATGTAAAAGTTGGCAATCAATAGAGGAGGTGATCTCTAATGTTTAACTCACATTTCGCACCCTCCCAACGAAAATCGGGAGGATTTTTTGTGTCCATCGTCGAATGAATCCTTGACACACAAGGAAAGTGAAGGAGTTTTTCTCTCATGAACGTTCAAGTCAAAAAGGTCTATCGCAATTCTTATTTGAATATAATAAGTGCCCTATTCAAGAAACTGGGTCTGCCTCAATTGATTGACCATCTCGTGCCCGTCGATCCGCAGTGCCAAACGCGAGTCAGCGATGCCGTTCAGGCCATCATCTACAATCTGTTTGACGGCCGGCAAGCCCTTGTTCACTTGGAACATTGGGCTCAGGAGGTCGATTGTGAGAAACTCATCCGTCCCGATCTCCATCCTTCCTGGTTGAACGACGATGCGTTGGCCCGTCATCTCGACCGCTTGTATGAGGCCGATATTCACAAGGTCATCAGCACTTGCTTGATTCACATTTATCGCAAAGAAGGCCTTTCCCTCCGAGCCTTTCACGCCGATACGACGGACAAGACGGTTTACGGAGCGTATGAATCGGCCTCGTTAGAGGCTCTGCAGATCACACATGGCTATAACCGCCATCATCGTTGGCAAAAACAGATCGGCTTCGGGCTGATCGGCAACGAGGATGGCATCCCGTTTTACGGCGATGTGCACGACGGCAACCTGCCTGACAAAACGTGGAATCCGGAGGTGCTGTCCCGTGTCCACGAACAGCTCAAACAAGCCAAGATGGAAGACGAATGGATTTACGTGGCCGATTCCGCCGCGATGACAAAAGACACTCTGGCGCAAACCAAAGCGGCCAACGCCTTTTTGATCACCCGAGGCCCTTCGTCGCTTCGGATCGTGAAACGGGCATTAGCGGAGGCCGATTCGCCTCACATCCCGTGGAGCGAACCCTTTACTGTTTTTTGCAAGCAAAAAGTGCAGAGAATTGCAAGAAAAAATACATAGGCTTGCCGGCTCAATGAATTTACCTTTCAACCGAGCGAGAAGGGAGCGACTGAACGGCAGAAAGCGCGTGCCGCAAGCGGTAGCTCTCTCCCGTAAACGCGAGAATGTGGGCGTGATGGACCAAACGATCCACCAGCGCTGCCGTCAGGCGGTTGTCCCCAAACACTCGATTCCACTGTCCAAACTCTAAATTCGATGTCACGATGACACTTTTTCGTTCATAACAATCGGCAATGATGTGAAACAGCAGTTCCGATCCCTGCTTTTGAAAA
>NZ_MQMG01000067.1 GCF_001908025.1 Geobacillus proteiniphilus | reverse complement strand
TTTTTGTTTTATGTGTCTTTGCCTGTCGTGATCGAGACCGGGCCGCCTTCTGCAGTAGCGACGGTGTTGATCTCGTATTCGACCCGCTCAGTATGCTTGGGCGGCGCTGGTTTTCCATGTTTCGGCTTTTCATGGTCATGGCCTTTCAATTTATGGTTAAAATGGACACCTCGACCCATCGCCAATCCCCCCCTTGTACGACAATTCCTCTTGCCTCTTTAGGGTGGGAAGAAACATCGTTTTTTATGCGTCTTGAGGAACAGGGGCAAAAAAAGAAGGGAAAAGCTCCCTCATCGTCCTACAGCCCAGCGTATTCCCCTGCTTCATCCGGCTGAGAGGCGCCGGCTTTTTCGAGCTCACGCACGAGATCGCGGTACTCGGCGAGCGAAATTTCCCCGCGCAAATACAGACGGCGGGCAAAATCAAGCAGTTCGTTCGCCTCAGCCGGTTCGCAATGTTTGACCGCCATAAACTTATGCTTTAACTCCGTCACGTTCATTCGATGCTTTTCCCCCTTCCCCCTTTTTTACATCGTACCATGAAAATAGGAAGAAAGAGTGATTTCGGAAAATTAAAACTTCCGACAAGAGGTGACATGTCCGTACACGTCGTCAGGCGTTTGCACATATACTAGTGGCAGCTCGCCTCCTTAGCCTAGGGGGAATCGATTATCAAACATGGGGGAGAGGAGACATGCACCGTTATCCGCGCCCAGTTTCGCCGCCGGTTTATGGACCATACGGCTCAGGCGGCCATTATAGTCCTTATTTTCACTATGGGGTTTCATCCTTCCCATCGGCGCCGGTTCACTGGCCTCATCTTCCGTACGGCCATGCCGCGCCTCCCTCGTATCCGATGCCGTATCCAAAGCCAGGGCCGCTTTTGCCGCCGCGCCCGTCGTTTCTCGCCCAGTTTAAAAACAACGACGGAACGTACGATATCAACAAAATGATGAGCACGGTGGGGCAAATGATCAATACGGTCAATCAAGTGAACGGCATGTTGAAAGGGTTGCTCGGTACGTTTAAAAAATGAAACCGCGTCATGGCGCGACGGTCGAGCGCGCTTGAAAAAGGGAAACCGCTCCGCCGTTTGCACGGGGAGCGGTTTGCACGTTGTCAAATGAGCAACTCATACACTTCATTGAGCTGATACACGCGCTCATAATCGCGCTCATCCATCGCATAGCGGATTTCATGGGGCAAAATGCGGTCCAAAAAGGCGCTTTCTTCTTGCGTCAAGTCGCGGACAAATTCCCCTTCGCCTCGGTATGGTTTGCTGATCAGTTTTTTGTAAATGCGTTTTGGGGTGTCGCCGTGGTGATCCAAATAGTTGGACAGCACTTCGCGCAAGTAAGCGAGTGTTTGTTCCATCATCGTCCGCCCCCTTCAAAAAAAGAGACAAACTCTTTGCTTGTGTTTGTGCGGCCTTGGACGTACGGATTTTCTTCCGTCACGCGGTCCGGGTCGAGGTTTGTTTTGATGACAAGCATCGGCTCATCCGACGGCTCGTTGATCAGTCGGTCGTTCAATTGTTTGAAATCGGGCAGTTTCGCCATTCGTTTTGCACCTCCTATCAGTAGCGTAGCTTGTCAGCCGAGAAAGTATGTATGCATCGTTTTGGCCGCGGCAAGGCAAGCGAATGGCAAACAATAAGGGGGTGATGGCGGTGACAGACCGCAACGACAACCGGAAGCGGAAAAACAAATACACGAACAACCGCGAGGAAATCGCCAACGAATGGGTGACCAAAAAAGAAGTGTCGGAAGCCGTCAGCCGCTCCGGGACTTCTCCTGATAAACAATAGAAGCTGGACGAGAAACAAGCCGCTCCCCATGCAGGGAACGGCTTGTTTCACGCCCAAGCGCGGCGCTGGCCGTTGCCAAAATGGTTTTTGAATGCACACACAGGCTGGATCGTCCTCAATCGATATCGATATATTTCCGCTTTTGCGGCAGCTGGATGGTGAGCGTCCCATTTTGAAACGAGGCTTTCACCTCATGCTCAGCGACCGGATACGGAAACGGAATCAGCCGCGCCACGCGCCGCCGGGCGTGGCGGCGTTCGTATACATGGCCGTGATGATCTGCCGATTCAATTGTTTCATTGTGATCGACGATCAGTTGCAGCCCATCTTCCTGCCATTGCAAGCTGATTTGTTCCCTCTTGATATCAGGCAGCCGGACCATGATTTGGTAATCGTGCTTCGTCTCTTTCACCTCGATCGGAATGTACGCTGCAGCAAACGTTTGTGCGAAATAGTCATCGAGCGTTTCAAACAGTTTTTGCAGCGGCCGTTCATCAAACCATTGATTCATCATTTTCCGCAAATGATGGAACGGGTGGTGGCCTCCCCCGCTGGCTGGCGGTTGAAACGATTCATTCATTGCGCTTCCCTCCCTTTCTTTTCCAAAACAGCGAAATGGCTCTGTCGAGACGCTGCCGATTGGCAAGGCGATTCACTGTCAATGTATGTACGGAGCGCAAAAAAAGCTACTCCATGCTTTTTTAGGGAGTTTTCATCTTATTTTAATCCAGATGGAATATAATGACATCACCATCCATGAGATGCACATCAATAACGCTGCGGGTTGCCCGGCGGCGGGAGGAGGGATGGCGCGATGCATTGGGTTCATTGGCTGGTGACATTGTTTTTTTCTGGAACAGCCGTGTCGCTTCTCTCTTATCAAGTGTTTGAAATCGTTCAAGCCGTTGTTGATTGGATCGTTGACCGCCATTCATGAACGGTTGGCCGGACCGCTTTTTGACGGCGCGCTTTTCAGGGCAGCCGCCAACGGCGGTCCGCTCTCTTTCGCCCGCTGATCGCCGTTGGCGGCGGGCTTTTTGTTGTGTATAGTAAAAATAAAACGAAAGAAACCGGGGATGTATAAAGGTGGAAGCAGCAACAGCCACAAGAGAGGAGGAGCAACTGATGAACGGACGTGTTTTATTGATTGAAGATGAGGCCGGGCTGGCCCGGTTTTTGGAGCTTGATTTGACGCACGAAGGCTTTGACGTGCATGTATGCGCCGATGGGCGCGAAGGGCTCGAGCTCGCTCTTTCTGAGCAGTGGGATCTCATTTTGCTTGATGTCATGCTGCCACGTTTAAATGGCATGGAAGTATGCCGCCGCATCCGGGCGGCGAAATCGACGCCGATCATTATGATCACAGCGCGCGACAGTGTGTTTGACCGCGTTATGGGGCTCGATAACGGGGCTGATGACTACATTGTCAAACCGTTTGCCATTGAAGAGCTGCTCGCCCGCATCCGCGCCTTGTTTCGCCGCGTTCATCCTGAATCGGACGGCCAAGTGCTGACGTTTAAAGATTTAGTCGTTGATGTGCAGGCGCGCACGGTGAAAAAAGGAGATGAGTTTATTGAATTGACGAGGCGCGAATACGATTTGCTCGTCGCATTTATGCAAAACAT
Organism: Geobacillus proteiniphilus; assembly: GCF_001908025.1. GTDB lineage: Bacteria > Bacillota > Bacilli > Bacillales > Anoxybacillaceae > Geobacillus > Geobacillus proteiniphilus. The sequence goes on along the minus strand of NZ_MQMG01000067.1, from coordinate 11,904 downwards.
CAATGTCGTCTTGACGCGCGATACGTTGCTTGACAAAGTGTGGGGATTTGATGCCGAGGTCGAGACGAACGTCGTCGATGTGTATGTCCGCTACTTGCGGCAAAAGCTTGACGAACACGATAAAGAGCGGTATATCCAAACGGTGCGCGGCACGGGATATGTGATGCGGCCATGAAGCGGGAGGCTATTCGCCGGCTTTCGCTGAAAGGGAAGCTGACCGTTTTGTCTGCCGGGGCGATTTTCATTACGTATTTTGTGTTTACGTTTTTGCAATATCATATGGTCAAACAATGGCTGCTGAAGGAAGAAGAAAAAACGATGGAGCAAACGGTGGCGGAAATTGAAACATATTACGCGGAAAAACGTAATGTATCATGGGAGGCTATTCGCCGCAGCCGCGCGTTTTTGGAAAAGCTGAATGAACGCTACCAGCTCATTCGCGTCACGGATGAGAAAGGAAACGTCATCGTCTCCGTTTCAAACGGGGCGGCGGTGTCGCTATCGCCAAGCGAGATGCCCGACAAGCGGAAAATGGATGAGCATTTCATCAACAATGAACGGTTTTTGCTGCTCCGCCAGCCGCTTCATATTGGCCAATTGCATGGAACGATCGAAATCGCCCGTCGGCTGGCGAGGTTCCAACAAGTGACCAACACGCTCTTTCTCATCATGACGGCGATCGGCTTTTTGGCCATGGCGGCAAGCGCTCTCGCCGGCCGGTTCGTGGCGCAAAGTTTCGTCCGGCCGCTGCAAACGCTGGCTAAAACGATGGCGGACATTAAAAACAACGGGCTGAAACGGCGCATTGATGTGCCTCCGACGCGCGATGAAATCTCAGAATTGATGGTGATGTTCAACGGCATGATGGATGAAATTGAGCGGTCGTTCGCCATGCAGCGGCAATTTGTCGAGGATGCGTCCCATGAACTGCGCACGCCGCTCGCCATTTTGCAAGGCCATCTTTCGTTGCTGCAGCGATGGGGAAAGCACAATCCAGAGATTTTAGAAGAATCGCTCGAAGCGGCGGTGAAAGAGGCGGAGCGGCTGAAGCGGCTCGTTCTTGAGCTCCTTGACTTATCGCGCGCCGAGGCGATTACGGTGCCGGATGAGATCGTGCCGATGGATGCTGCGGCGGCTGTCGGACAAGTCGTCAAAAACTTTCGCGTCTTGCATCCGGATTTTCAATTTCTGATTGACCAGCCGGAGAAGCCGCTCGCGCGCATGGCGATGGCGAAACATCATTTTGAACAACTGCTGTTCATTTTGCTTGACAATGCGGTAAAATATTCTCAACGAATGAAACAAATCGTGGTTTCCTTGCGTGAGGAAGGGCCGTTTGTCATCGTGTCCATCCGCGATTATGGAATCGGCATTCCGAAAGAAGAGCTGAAAAACGTTTTTTTGCGCTTTTACCGCGTCGACAAAGCGCGCAGCCGCGAACAAGGCGGCGCCGGGCTCGGCCTTTCGATCGCCAAGGAGATCATCGATAAATACGGCGGACAAATTGTCATCAAAAGCGAAGTTGGCCAAGGAACGACGGTCGAGCTTGCCATTCCGAAAGCGAAGCAGGAGAGAGGGGCGTGAAATGATGGGGCATCTTCACGAAGAAGAGACAGCGGGCAAAAAGGCGATTCATCATGTCGTCGAAAAGTTCCGCAAGCGCGGGGTGAAAATCGCGACATGCAAACCGCGAACCATGATGTCACTGTCATGCTTAGATGAGATCGACAAAATGAGAGGATGAATCGAGGAAAAGAAAATGGAAGTGAAACAGCGCATCATTCCGGCCATCAAAACGATGAAGCAATTTGACGCCTTTTTGTCAAGCGGTTACACGGTCGGCGTGTTGCTTGAGGTGCATATTGCCCAGTTAAAAAGCATCTTTGCCTATGCGCGCCGGCATGGCAAGGAGTTGATCATTCACGTCGACTTGGTGCAAGGGCTGAGTCATGATGAACATGCGGCGGAATACCTTTGCCAAGAGTTCCGCCCTCATGGCCTCATTTCCACGAAAGCGGGCGTCATTATGAAGGCGCGTCAAAAACGCGTCTTGGCCGTGCAACGCATCTTTTTGCTCGATTCCCACGCTTTAGAGAAAAGCTACCAGCTGATCGCCAAAACGAATCCGGATTGCATTGAAGTCATCCCGGGCGCCATGCCGCACATCATCCGCGAAGTGAAAGAACGGACCGGGAAACCGATTTACGCCGGCGGGCTCATCCGCACCCCCGACGACGTCGAGCGGGCGCTAGAAGCCGGCGCGGCGGCGGTGACGACGTCAAACGAAACATTATGGCGCCACTACAATGGATAATGCGTTGAGCTGGCCAAATCGGCTGCAGTCTGCTACAATAAAGGTAACAAGTTAATCATCAGTCAGGAGACAGGGAGAGACCATGCATGCATGGTAGGCGAAAGGCTTATCGTGTTTGCAATGGTCTCTTTTTGTCTTTTTCAAAGGAGGAATCATGCATGGCGTTTTCAAGCAAACAGCGGAGCGATGTTCTTCAAGCGATGAACGAAAAACAATATGATCTTCTGATCATCGGGGGAGGGATCACCGGCTCTGGCATCGCCCTTGACGCCATCTCGCGCGGCATGACGGTGGCGCTTGTCGAGATGCAAGATTTTGCCGCCGGAACGTCAAGCCGGTCGACGAAACTCGTTCACGGCGGCTTGCGCTACTTGAAGCAGTTCGAGGTGAAGCTTGTCGCCGAAGTCGGGCGCGAACGGGCGATTGTGTATGAAAACGGCCCGCACGTCACCACACCGGAGTGGATGTTGCTGCCCATTTACCGCGGCGGGACGTTCGGCAAATGGAGCACGTCGCTCGGCCTTTGGCTGTATGACCGGTTGGCTGGCGTCAAGCAAAGCGAGCGGCGCACGATGCTTGATGCCTGGCAGACGTTGGAAAAAGAGCCGCTCTTAAAGCGCGACGGCCTGATCGGCGGCGGCTATTACGTCGAGTATCGGACCGACGATGCCCGCTTGACGATCGAAGTGATCAAAAAAGCGGTCGAGCTTGGCGTCGACGCCGTCAACTACGTAAAAGCCGAACAGTTTTTGTATGACGAGCGCGGCCGCATCATCGGCGCCCGCTGCCGCGATATGCTCGGCGGCCTCCTGTATGACATCCGCGCCAAAAAAGTCGTCAATGCCGCCGGACCGTGGGTCGATGTGCTGCGCGACAAAGACGGATCGAAAACCGGCAAGCGGCTCCGGCTGACAAAAGGCGTCCATATCGTCATCGACCAAAAGCGGTTTCCGCTCAAGCAGGCGGTCTATTTTGACACCCCGGACGGCCGGATGGTGTTTGCCATTCCGCGGGATGGGAAAACGTATGTCGGCACGACTGATACGTTTTACGACGGCGACCCGGCTCATCCGGCGATGACGGAAGAAGACCGCAACTACTTACTAAAAGCGATCCGCTACATGTTCCCTTCGGTTGGCATCACTGCCGACGACGTCGAGTCGAGCTGGGCTGGCGTCCGTCCGCTCATTTATGAAGAAGGGAAAAACCCGTCGGAAATTTCCCGCAAAGACGAGATTTGGACATCGCCATCCGGCCTCATTACGATCGCCGGCGGCAAACTGACCGGCTACCGGAAAATGGCCGAGACCGTCGTCGATCTTGTCGCCAAGCAGCTGGAGAAAGAAGAAGGAAAAGTGTTTCGGCCATGTCGGACGAAACAATTGCCGATTTCCGGCGGCGATGTCGGCGGCTCGCACCGCCTCCCTGCCTTCATCGCCGAAAAAGCGGAAGAAGCGGTGCGCTATGGATTGACGAAAGAAGCGGGAGCGCGGCTGGCGAGACAATACGGCACAAATGTCGACCGGCTGTTTGCTTTAAGCCAGCAATACGACCGTTCATCTGGCTTAACGCGCGAAACGTTCATCCGCCTCGTCTACGCCATTGAGGAAGAAATGGCGGCCAAACCGGTCGACTACTTCATCCGCCGCACCGGGGCGCTGTTGTTTAATATTGATTCTGTCCGGCGGGAGAAAGAGGCGGTCATGGCGTTTATGGCGCGGTATTTGGGGTGGACGGGGGAAGAGCGGGACATGTATGAGAAAGAACTCGACAAGGAACTGCGACGAGCGGTATTGGAGGAGAAGGATCAGGATTAGCGGATTATGAACAAATGGGTATAAGAAATATGTGCGCCCTCATCCGGGCGCTTTTTTGATAGATTTTTTCGTAAAAATTAAGTAAAATTTAAATAAAAAATCAAAGTGAGGGAAGAGGATGGCGGTTACATACAATCCGCAAACGAAGCAGTTTCATTTGCAGACAACTTCGGCTATGAGCTCGATATCACGAAATTGACGGAAACAGAAAAACAAATGATTAAGCAACAAGTCGCGTTTTACAAAGACGTGCGCCGCCTTGTCCAGTTCGGCACGTTTTATCGACTGCTAAGCCCGTTTGAAGGCAACGAGGCGGCGTGGATGTTCGTCTCTGCCGACCGCTCGGAAGCGCTCGTCGCCTATTTCCGCGTTTTGGCTGAAGCAAACGCCCCGCTGTCATACCTGCGCCTCAAAGGGCTTGACCCGAATAAAGACTACGAAATCGAGGGCCTTGGCGTTTACGGCGGCGACGAGCTGATGTATGCCGGAGTGGCCTTGCCGTACCGCTCTGGTGATTTTGTCAGCATGATGTGGCGGTTGAAAGCCGTTTAACGATAAGAAGGGATGCTGTCGCTCGAGCCTATGCACCAGCCGTAAACGAATTGAACCCGATGTCGTCTAGACATCGGGTTCAAACTGTTTGAGCTTCTCGATGATGCGACGCTTCCGATAGAGCATCTTCCCGGTTTCAGCGATGTCTTCCATAAACGATTTGTTAAACAGCGAACCGAAAATGACACCGATGATCGGAAAGGCTTGAAACAGCTTTTTCCACCCGTATTGGTCGCGGAACGTCATCATCACTTCCCGCCAGCCTTGCAGCTCGGAAAAGACGCGCCCGCGTTCATTGGAGAACGACGAAAGCTCGTCCAAAATCGCTTTTTTCCCGACGATGTCCGCCGCGGCAAACTGCAGGCATTTGACGACAAACACGCGCTCCTCTTTTTCCTTCGGATCGTATCCGTACACGATGGCGATCTCTTGCAGCGTTTTCAGCGCCAAGCCGAGCAGCGCCGGAATGTCTGCCGCCAGCGTCAGCGCCCCGCCAATTCCAGTTGCCGCCCCTTGCAGCTGGGCGAACGTCACTCGCGCATCGATCAACTCGTCGCAAACGCGGTCCATCGTCTCAAGCGGCAAGTGCGGCACTTGCGCAAGCGACGATACCCCGAGCCGAGTGAATATTTTCTCTTCATTCACTAAATATTGCCCGCCGCTTTGAATATAGCTGCCCAACTCATCAAGCAGCTGCCCGAGTTTTCGATGGACGACTTTTGGCGTCAGCTTATCAAGCACTTGAAACGGCAAGCGGCCGAGCTTTTCCCAAAACCATAGGTCTTTTTGGGAGTGTTCCCAATGTTCGATTTTCTTTAACTCTTTTTGTAGCTGCAGTTTGGCGTCCATGTTTGGGCCTCCTGTTCATTCTTATGTTTAGGATAGGTTGATTTTAACGAATTATACGGACGAGGAGGGCATTTTGTTTCTGACAAGAAGCCTGCAGTCATGAACAAACAACAAAGTAGGAGTTTTTCATTGACGAATAGTAAAATTTTAACTAAAATATTTATCATAAGATGACCTTAAGGAGGCCCCTTCATGATCACAACCTTAAAACAGCAATTTACCGAGCTTTTCGGCGGCTTGGGCGAAGGCATCCGCGTCTTTTTCGCCCCCGGCCGCGTCAATTTGATCGGCGAGCATACGGATTACAACGGCGGGCATGTGCTGCCGTGCGCGCTCGAGATCGGCACGTATGCGCTTGTCCGGCCAACGACAGAACCGCTTGTTAGACTGTACTCGAAAAATTTTCCAGAAACCGGCGTCATCACCGTGCCGTATGACGACTTGTCATACCGGAGCGAGCACGGCTGGGCGAACTACCCGAAAGGGATCTTGGCTGCGTTTCAAGCGCTCAGCCCGCTGGAGACCGGATTGGACATTTTGTATTACGGCACGATCCCGAACGGCGCAGGACTGTCGTCATCCGCGTCGATTGAGCTCGTGACCGCGGTCATGCTCAACGAACTGTTCAGGTGCGGGCTTGACCAACTAGAACTTGTGAAAATGAGCCAAACCGTAGAAAATAAATACGTTGGCGTCAATTGCGGCATTATGGATCAGTTTGCCGTCGGCATGGGGAAACAAGATTGCGCCATTCTATTAAACTGCCAGACGCTCGAGTACCGCTATTTGCCGCTCGTGCTCAACGATTGTTCGATTGTCATCGCGAACACAAACAAAAAGCGTGGCTTGGCGGACTCGGCGTACAACGAGCGGCGGGCGACGTGCGAGGCGGCGCTCGCGAAGCTGCAAAGCGTGCGGAACATCGCCTCGCTCGGCGAGCTGACAAGCGCAGAGCTGGCCCGTTATGAACATCTTCTTTCCCCGTTTGAACAAAAACGGGCCCGCCATGCGGTGACGGAAAACGAGCGGACTCTTGAAGCCGCCCGGGCGCTTGAGCGCGGAGACATGATCCGCTTTGGCGAGTTGATGAAACAGTCGCATTTGTCGCTGCGCAATGATTACGAAGTGACAGGCGTTGAACTCGATACGCTCGTTGAAGCGGCATGGTCGCACGAAGGAACGGTCGGGGCGCGCATGACCGGAGCAGGATTCGGCGGCTGCACGGTGAACATTGTGAAAAAGGCATGCGTTCAAGATTTCATTGAACGGGTCGGAAAAGCGTATGCCGAAAAAATCGGTTATGAAGCAAGCTTTTATGTCGTTGAAGTTGGTGACGGGGCGAGAGAACTCACGGAACTGGAGGAGATGAGCCGATGATTTTGGTTTGCGGAGGGGCAGGGTATATCGGCAGCCATGCGGTGTACCGTCTGCTTGAAAAAGGGGAGCGCGTGGTCGTGGTGGATAACTTGCAGACGGGGCACCGGGAGGCGGTTCACCCTGATGCGGTGTTTTGCCAAGGCGATATTCGCGACCGCGATTTTTTGCGCGAGGTGTTTCGCCAGCACGACATTGAGGCGGTCATTCATTTTGCGGCGAACTCATTGGTCGGCGAAAGCATGGAAGAGCCGCTGAAATATTACGACAACAATGTGTACGGCACACAAGTGTTGCTTGAAGTGATGAAGGAGTTCGGCGTCAAGCAAATCGTCTTTTCTTCAACCGCCGCGGTGTATGGGGAGCCGAAACAAATCCCGATCGTCGAAACCGACCCGACGGAACCGACGAACGCGTATGGAGAAACGAAGCTGGCGATGGAAAAAATGATGAAATGGGCGGACCGCGCCTATGGCATCCGCTCGATTTCGCTCCGCTACTTTAATGTCGCCGGGGCGTACGGCACGACAATCGGTGAGGACCACAACCCGGAGACGCATCTTATTCCATTGATTTTAAAAGTGCCGCTTGGCCAGCGCGAGGAAATTTCCATTTTCGGTGATGACTACGACACGCCCGACGGCACGTGCATCCGCGACTACATTCATGTGCTTGATCTCGTCGATGCCCATTGGCTGGCGCTCGAGAAATTGCGGAGCGGGGCAGACAGCGATGTATACAATTTAGGCAACGGAAATGGATTTAGCGTCAAAGAAGTCATCGAAGCGGCGCGGCAAGTGACCGGGCATCCGATTCCAGCCCGCGTCATGTCGCGGCGCCTGGGCGATCCAGCGAGACTTGTCGCTTCATCGGAAAAAGCAAAGCGCGAGCTCGGCTGGGAGCCGAAATACCCGTCCATTACGGATATCGTCGCGTCGGCATGGGAATGGCATCAAGCGCGGCCAAACGGCTATCGGGGTGTGTAAACATGGAAACGATTTTTGCGGCGATTGAACAACTGATCCGTTATGCCGAGCAACGCGGCCTTTTAGCGCCGGAAGATGTTGTGTACGCGCGCAACCGCCTGCTGGCAACGCTCCGACTCACGGAATGGCAGCCGGCCGAGGTCAAGGACGTTCCCTTGGCCTCGCCGGCCCCGGTATTGGACGCTATGATTGATTGGGCGTATGAACAAGGATTGTTGGAAACGAATACAACGACCGAGCGCGATATATGGGATGCGAGACTGATGGACTGCGTCATGCCGCGGCCGTCGGAAGTGATCCGCGCCTTTTACGAGCGGTACCGCCGCGACCCGCAGGAGGCGACGGACTGGTTTTATTCGTTGAGCCAAACGTCCAATTACATTCAAACGGCGCGCATCGCCAACAATCAGCACTGGAAAGTGTCAACAATCTATGGAGAATTGGATATCACCATTAACTTGGCGAAGCCAGAAAAAGACCCGAAGGAAATCGCCAAATTAAAAGAGATGCCGTCATCCTCGTATCCAAAATGTGTATTATGCAAAGAAAACGAAGGGTATGAAGGAACGTGGCGTCATCCAGCCCGTTCCAATCACCGTGTCATCCCGATCACGTTATTGGATGAACAGTGGTATTTCCAATATTCTCCCTACGTGTACTATAATGAACATTGCATCGTCTTCCACGCCGAACACGTGCCGATGAAAATGGAGCGGAAGACGCTTGAGCGTTTGCTCGATTTCGTCGAAAAGTTCCCGCACTATTTCATTGGCTCGAACGCCGATTTACCGATTGTCGGCGGCTCGATTTTAGTGCATGACCATTTCCAAGGCGGGTGCTATACGTTTGCGATGGAAAAGGCGGAGATCGAAGAGTGTATCCCGCTTCCATCGTTTCCGTCGGTCACAGCCGGCATTGTGCGCTGGCCGATGTCCGTCATCCGTTTGACTGGACCGAAAGAGGATGTGTTGGATGCGGCTGCCTTTTTGTATGAAACATGGCGGACGTACAGCGACCCAAGTGTCGAGATTATGGCCTACAGCGGCGATGTTCCGCATAACACGATCACCCCGATCGCCCGGCGGCGCGGCGATTTGTTTGAGTTGGACATCGTTTTGCGCAACAATCGGACGTCAGCGGAACATCCGTACGGCATTTTCCATCCGCATGAAGAATTGCATCATATTAAAAAAGAAAATATCGGCTTGATCGAAGTGATGGGGCTGGCGGTGCTGCCGGCACGGCTTGCCGCGGAACTGGAGACGCTGGCCGATTATCTCGTGCATCGGACAAAAAAAGAAGACTGGGACGAGTCGATGCATAAACATTGGGATTGGTGCGAAGCCATTCGCTCGGCCTATCCGGACATCACGAAGGACAACGTCCATGACATTTTGCGGCACGAAGTCGGACAACGGTTTGTGACCGTGTTGGAACATGCCGGGGTGTTTAAGCGGGACAAGCGAGGGAAGGACGCGTTTCGCCGCTTTATGCAGCACGCTGTGGAGCGCATGTCTTTGTATAAACGCAGCGAAAAACGCGCTTCATTATGAAACATAAGGAAGGGAATTCAAACAGACTATGGCCACGTTAAAAGAAATTGCGGAAAAAGTCGGCGTATCGGTTGCGACGGTGTCGCGCGTGCTCAATTACGATGCGACGCTGTCCGTTTCCGATGAAACGAGAAGGCGCATTTTTGAAGTCGCCCAAGAGCTGAACTACAAAACATTGCGGGAACGAAGCCAGCAAGCGCGCGAATCGTTTCGCTTCGGGCTCATTCACTGGTATTCGGAGCGCCAGGAAATCGATGACCCATATTATATGGCGATTCGCCTCGGAGTGGAAAAAGAGTGTTTTGACCGCGGCATCGAACTCGTCAAATTGTTTAAACAGCACGGCGCCTATCCGATCGAACGGATGGAGGCGCTCGATGGCATCATCGCCGTCGGAAAATTCGGGCCGAAGGAAGTCGAGGTTTTTGCCGCCGGGGCCAAACAAATTGTGTTTGTCGACTGTTCGCCTGATGAGCATCGGTTTGATTCAGTCGTCATCGACTTGCGTCAAGCGACGGTGACGGTGCTTGATTATTTGCTTCGGTTGGGGCATACGAAAATTGGCTATATCGGCGGCCGTGAATATGTCGACGGGGAAACGCCGATCCGCGATGAGCGCGAAGCGGCGTTTTACGAATATTTGTATGTCAAAGGGCTGTATGATTCCCGCTATGTATGGATCGGTGCCTTCACTGCTGAAGATGGCTATCGGCTGATGAAAGAGGCTGTTTCAGGCGGCGACTTGCCGACGGCGTTTTTCATTGCCAGTGATTCGATGGCGATTGGCGCCCTGCGTGCGCTGCATGAAGCCGGGATCGCTGTTCCGGAAGAGGCGGCGATTGTCGGATTCAATGATATTCCGACGGCAGCATTTCTTCACCCGCCGCTTTCGACGGTGAAAGTATACACAGAATTTATGGGTGAAACAGCGGTTGAGCTGCTCATCGAACGGTTGACGACGAAACGAGCGATTTGCAAAAAGGTCGTCGTGCCGACAGAGCTCGTCATCCGCGCCAGCAGCGAGGGCAACGAAAAGGGGAGCGGTCGATAAGCCGCTCCCTTCCGTATTAATGGAACTCGATATCAACGCGTTTTTTCGTTCCTGTCGTTGTTTTCGGGATATGAATGTCAAGCACGCCGTTTTTGTACGTCGCGCGAATGTTTTCCGTCGCCGCATCCGCCGGCAGGGTGATCGAACGTTGGAAGCGCCCGAAGAAGCGTTCGCGCCGGTGCATTTGTTCTTCTCTTACATCGTGGTGGCGTTGAATCGTGCCGCTGATGGTCAACATGTTGTTCTGCACGTCAATGTGCACATCCTCTTTCCGCTCCAGCCCCGGCAAGTCGCACGAAACGACGTATTCGTTGGCCGTTTCATGCATGTCGATGCGCGGCATCCAGTGCTGCTCATCCATATGAGTGAACAGCGATGGAAAATCACTAGCAAAAAAGCGGTTCATATCCCGGCGAATCGATTCCAAGTGCCGGAACGGGTCATACGGAATTAACGCCATAACTGCCATCCTCCTTAACAAGAAATGTTTTTTCGCTCAGTAGTGTGAACCGGATTCGTCTGTTTTATGTATGATTGGCTTGCAATTGTTCCATCACCGTCAAATACGCTTGAATGAGTGCTACTTTCATGCCATCCGGTAAGTCAGAGGCGGCCACCCGCTTAACGGCGTAATAAAACTTCACTTCGGACGATTGCCGCACGCGCGGATGCGTCCATTCATCGCGCAGCTCTTGCCTTATCGTTTCATACAAAAGAGTTTGGCTTTCTTGTTCATCAAGCGGTCCGGCCGCTAGCGATCGGTTCGGCCAAAGGCGGCGGTAGGCGTCAAGCAAAGCGGAAAACGGAATATTCATTGCAGCTGGTTCCTCCTTTGATGGGTTGTTTTTTTTCTTACCATGATTATAGTTGATGTAAGCGACGATTACAGGCATTATAATTGATGGAGACGTTTATTACAGGGATCGATTTGTGATGCTGTAGGTGAAAATTCCAGTTGACATGAAAAGCTGGTCGTAATATAATCAAAATCGCCGTTTCGCGACAGTGCAATGCCAAGAAGCAAACGGCAATGAAACAATCAAAAATATGGTTGACAAACAATGAATGACGAGTATAATAAAATATTGCCGCGACAAGATAAACTCGGCAAGAACAAAGCGAAAAAACAACCGCTTGACATTTTGAAAGATTTGTTTATAATAGCATTTGTCGTTAAGTTAAAAAACCGATAGCTTGTTCCTTGAAAACTGAACGAAACGAAGCGCGATAGAAAAGCTGAGGCGCCGTAATTTCGCCTAAAGGCAGCCCGCGTCCTGCGGGCAACGGCGAAATATCGCCATCCTGGCGATCGCGAAGGGCAAATGTTCTTCGCCTGGAGGGATGTTCACATCCCGAAGGTGAAGGTGATTTGACCTTGAGCGGCGGCGAGCCGAAGCTGAAAAGTTGA
>NZ_MQMG01000066.1 GCF_001908025.1 Geobacillus proteiniphilus | reverse complement strand
TCACGGTACAATCATCAAACGGTGCAAAAGCCGATCAATCTATGGAAACGGACGAATGATGGGCGCCTTGTGTTCGTCCGCATCTTAAAGCCTGGGGAAGTGTACCGCGTCTACGGGTATGATGCGCGCTTCGGCGGGCAGTACGCGGTCGGCGGCGGGTATTACGTAACCGACATCGACACGCACATCCGCTACGAAACGCCGTCAAAGGAGAAGTTGAAGTTGGTGAATGGGCAATAAAGTGAAATAGCTGTCTTAGCCGTCAGGGATGTATGCCTGCTTCGGCTAAAGGCGGCTTTTTTCCGTCAAGTGGAGTGGATGACGTTTTCATGAGTGAAAGGGTTCGATATGAAGTGTGAACATAACGGTAGGAATTTCACTTATTATCAGCATATAGTAATAAATGCATACATTTCAGATAAACAGAGGAATATTCTGTGGATTTTCCCGATAAATTCTTGACTGACTCATAAAGTGAATTTTTGTGTGATAATGTACAATTAAAATGATATAAAATGATATAATATGTTTAAAGAGTTCCGCTTTATCATCTCCCACCTCGAAGCGCAAGCGTAGGTGGGAGAGCGTTCAATGAAAGGAGCGAAGAAGCATGGATTTTGTGAGAGTAATAAAAAACAGCAATGATCTAGAAAAGTTCATAGATATACCTGAATCATTAAAAAATAGGAAAGTGGAAGTCATTATCCTTCCCTATGCAGACGAAGAAAATTCAGAACAATCAAAAAAGAAGAGCTTAAGAGGGGCTCTGTCAAAATATAAAAATGAGGATTTGCAGGCTCAAGAAAGCGATGCCTGGTCTCAAGCTGTGGTGGATCAATATGAAAATCATTGATGCAAACATTATTCTAAGATACCTGCTTAATGATCATGATGATTTGTCGGCTAAAGCGGCAACGATTATTGAAAATAACAAGGTGTTATTGCTAAAAGAAGTAGTCGTTGAAGTTGTCTATGTTCTTGAAAAAGTGTACAATGTCACAAATGCTGAGATCAGCGATACTCTTTTAGAACTGTTCAAATACGATAATATCGACGTGGATGATATCGAGATATTAGAGGAAGCGCTCATTCTGTTTGGCAGAAGACGACTGGACTTTGTGGATGCCCTTTTGTACGCCTATCATAAAGTAAAGGGATACGAGGTATATACTTTTGATAAGAAGCTGAACAAGGTACTTGAGGAATAGACATCATGATATACTTGTTACAGACCCGCGAGCGAGAAAGCTCACTCCTTTAGGGGTGGGATGAAAGCGAGTCGTTTTACTAATATCGAATGATTATGAAAAAAATGGTATCATGTCATCGCTAGAAGGAGGTGAATCCATGCCCACGATCACACTAAGGCTGGAGCTGCACAACCCAACGAAAGTCAAACAAGACATGTATGAACGGATGACAGAAGTGAATACATCGTTTGCGAATTGGCTGTTGAATCATCCCGAGCTGAATCAAGCGACGAGCAAAATTTTTAAAGAGTTTTCGTCGCAGCGGTTTCCTTCTGCTATCGTGAATCAAACGATTCGAGAAGTGAAGTCTCAAAAGAAAAACCAGAAAACAAAGAAGTTCCGAACATTATGGTGTTGCTTTAACAACCAAAACGTGAAGGTGGAAAAGAAAGGAGAGTTCTACACGGTTTCCTTCCCCACACTGGAGAAACGAATTGGCGTGCCGGTGGTCACGCGTTCCTATCAAGAAGCGTGGCTGAATCGGCTGATCAATGGAACCGCCAAACAAGGGGCAGCCAAGCTCTACAAAAAGAGAAAGAAATGGTACTTGGCGATCACCATCACCTTTGAAATGGAGCCGCGACACGAAACAAAGGTGATGGGGGTTGACCTTGGGCTTCGCTATATCGCCGTTGCCAGCGTAGGAACGAAATCGTTGTTTTTCAAAGGGAGCCAATGCGCCTTTGTACGCCGACGATATGCGGCTTTGCGGCGAACGTTGGGCCAAGCCAAGAAGCTCCATATGATTCGCAAAATCGGCCGTAAAGAGTCCCGCTGGATGAAGGATAGGAACCATAAAATCAGCCGTCAAATCGTCCGTTTTGCCCTCGCCAACGGTGTTGGCGTGATTCGAATGGAAGAGTTGACGGGGATTCGAAAGCGGGCAACATCGGCCAAAGAAGCAGGACGAAGCCTTCATTCTTGGGCATTTCACCAACTACAAACGATGATTGCCTATAAAGCCGAAATGGCAGGCATTCGGGTGGAGTGGGTGAATCCAACTTATACGAGCCAAACGTGTAAATGTGGACATCGAGAGAAAGCGAACCGAAACGGCATCTGCTTCCGATGCCAAAAGTGCGGATACACCATCCACGCCGACTTAAATGGCGCGATCAACATCGCCAAAGCGATTTCGGGCTTCGCCGCCTAGCGCACTGGTCACAGGTGCGCCGCCCATTGGGGTACACACTAACCCGATGGGACGGGGTGATGGCACACCCCTGAACTTGGGCGTTGTCCGAACCAGAAATGGATGAGGACGCGAACGACCCAAGAATCCCACGCCTTTAGGCGTGTGGAGTGTCAAGATTCCGAACAGCTTGAACGGCTGGAACACAGGGGCCTGGGAGATGTCGCGCAACGGTGCGGTGACGCCCGATTGGCAATTTACTGTTGAGGTGCAGGAAGGGGAAACGATCATCTATAAAGTATGTGAAAGGCGGATCGTGGGATCAAGAGGGGTTGGCCGACCATACGCGTGAGGACGACAACGATGATGACGTGAGCTACTACGGCTATGGGGCGATTGGCACCGACTTGAAAGTTACGGTCCACAATGAAGGAAACAATACGATGATTGTGCAAGACCGCATTTTGCGCTGGATCGATATGCCGGTCGTCATCGAAGAGGTGCAAAAACAAGGGAGTCAAGTGACGATCAAGGGCAATGCCATTAAAAACGGTGTTTTGACGATCAATGGCGAGCGGGTGCCGATTGATGGTCGGATGGCATTCTCGTACACGTTTGCGCCGGCCAACCATCAAAAAGAAGTGTCGATCCATATCGAACCATCGGCCGAAAGCAAAACAGCCATTTTCAACAACGACGGTGGAGCGATTGCGAAAAACACGAAAGATTACGTGCTGAATTTAGAAACGAAGCAATTGCGCGAAGGGACGTTGACAACGCCGCCAAGCAACGGCGATTCTCCGGGAAGCGGTTTGCCGGGCAGTGAAACGCCGTCCCATGACGGAGGGACAACACCAGGCAACGGCACCTCTCCGGGCAACGGTGGCCCATCGGATGGTACATCCCCTGGGGGGGAGCGTTCCGCCGGGTGGCACAGCTCCTCCGGGAAACGGAGCACCTCCATCAGCACCGCCGCAAAAACCGTCTCCATCGAAACCAAAAGAGAAACCGAGAAAGCCAACCACTCCTCCAAGCCAAGTGAAAAAAGTGTACTGGGATGGCGTGGAGCTGAAAAAAGGGCAAATCGGCCGCTTGACGGTGCAAAAGCCGATCAATCTATGGAAACGGATGAATGATGGGCGCCTTAAGTTCGTCCGCATCTTAAAGCCTGGGGAAGTGTACCGCGTCTACGGGTATGACGCGCGCTTCGGCGGGCAGTATGCGGTCGGCGGCGGGTATTACGTGACCGACATCGACACGCACATCCGCTACGAAACGCCGTCAAAGGAGAAGTTGAAGTTGGTGAATGGGGAGTAAAAACAGAAAGCGAGGCTGTCTCAGCCGAGTGAATGATGCCGTTCGGCCAAGGCGCCTCGTTTTTTGCTTGTTGGCGTTCGGGTGAAGCTTACTGATCATGGGACGTTCCAATCAGCTGTGTACGTGCCAAACTGTCAAGGATATGTTAAACGTTTTCGTTGCATCTATATGTCACTCGTTGCTGCTAATGGTCACCACTAATCCTTCAGCATCATACAAAAGGGCAATCACAAGGCCGTCTTTGTGAAATGCGAGTGCAGGCGGGTAGCCTTGGCCAGAATCGGACTGTTCATACTGGTTTCCAAATAGCGTGATGAGCTGTTGTTTCAGATTGTTGTAAATCGCTGTGAGCTGATCTTTTGTATACTCCTGGCCGGCATCGAACGAGTAGCCGTAGAAGGCAAGCTTTCCGTTCTCAAATCCATAGACGAGCAGCGTATGATATCCGAAAAGAGAAGTCGAATAGACCCAGGCTTGGCCGCCGTCTATATTTTCTTGTAGGATAAATTTTGCGGTTTCCAACTTCTTGACTTGAGAAGTGGACATGCCGAGTTTTACTCCACGGAACAGCTGTTCCATTTTGACTTGATTGAGTTTTGCTTTGGAAGGAGTTTCGTATTTTACCCGGGCATCGCGATCGACATAATATCCGCCGCCTAAACCTAACATGCCAGGTTTAAACGTGTAAATGCGATAGACTCCACCGGCTTTTAACGTTTTTATGTAAACTTTCTTCTCTCCTTGTAACTTATAAAGCTCGGTATCTTTCAAAACAGTTAATTTGCCGATCTGTCCCTGCACCAATTCCATGCCATTCCACCAAACTTTTGCTTGCGCATCGTGGACGTGAAATGGCGACAGAAGGATTCCGGCGCTTAGCGCTGAGACTGTTAGAAATTTTTTCATGATCTTCATAAAGTATGCTCCTCTCTCACGAAAATGGAAGAATAAATATGATCCATTTTAACCTATATTTCGCCCCTTAGCCAAGTGGGCGAGAAGCTTGTTTGACGAAATTTCGAAATTTGCATAACCAAAGCGGCCTCTTTTTCTTTGAAATCATTCTTTTTTCTCTTTTCTTTTGATGGAAAGACATCTATGATGAAAGAAAAAGAGAAAGGAAGGAGCGGGCGGAAGTGAGGAAATGGGTGCAGGCGGTGGCAATAGGAATGCTGTTGGCTGCGGCCGGATGGCTTTGGATGCCGAGTTCATCAATGGTCAAGGCGGAGGATTGCGGGGAGCTTGTCGGAACGGAAAAAGTGTGGTGGGACGGGGCTGAACTGAAGCCCGGACAAATCGGCCGGTTGACGGTCACAGCGCCGACAGAGCTATGGTTGTCGAACAAAGCAGTGAAGACGCTGCCAAGCGGTGCGGTGTATCGCGTGTACGCGTTGCGCGGCGGCTATTTTGATGTCGGCCGAGGATATGCGATCAAGAACGATGCCCGCGTCCGCTATGAAACGCCGTCAAGAGAGAAGTTGGCCGCTGCTTTATGCGTGCAGCGGGCGAAGGCAAACATGACCGATGTCACGATGAACGGGGTGGCGATCGGCGATTCGCGCGCCAAGGTCGAAGCGATGTACGGCAAGGCGAAGCGGAAGACGAAAAACGCCTACGGCCTATATTGGGAGGCGTATGATCAGGGCGGTTACAAAAACTTTTTGATGGTGAGCTATGACCGTGATCGGGTGGCGGCGATGTACACGAACCAACCGATCGTCCAAACGAAAAAAGGAACGGGCATCGGAACGGCGAAAACGGTGGTGGAAGCGCGCTACGGCCGGCCGCTCGCCTTCATCCAAAAAAAGGATGCCGTCTACAACATTCAAAATGACGAATACGGGATCTATCTTGTCAACGGCCGCTACATCACCTTCTTTTATGACCGGTACAACAACAACCGGGTGGATGGCGTGCTTGTTGTCAATCGGGCGCTCGAGGATGAAAAGCCCGGGTTTTACGGAACGGCGACGGAGGAGCTGCGCGCTGCCTATGAATATCAAATTTTTGATCTGGTGAATGCTGCGCGCCGTTTGCACGGGCTTCCGGCGCTTGTCTGGGATGCGAAAGCGGCGGCGGCCGCCCGTGAACATAGCGAAGATATGGCGGTCCATCACTACTTCTCTCATACGAACTTGCAAGGATTGTCGCCGTTTGACCGCCTGAAGCGCCATGGCATCACTTATCATGTCGCAGGGGAAAACATTGCCTACGGCCAGTACGATGCGATTTTCGTCCATGAAGCGTGGATGCACTCGCTCGGGCATCGGCAAAATCTTTTATACCCGGACTTTACCCGCCTCGGCGTTGGGGTGGCGTTCAATTCATTCAATCAACCCTACTACTCTCAAGAGTTTTATACTCCGTGACCGCGGATGATCCTTTCGCTTCTCAAGAGCGTCCCAGCAGTGCTGGGACATTTTTTTGACAAGATAAATGGAAAAAGATCCCCCTTTTTGTAGAAGTTTGTCGTATAATAGAATCGATTGCAACAAAATGATAGAAAGAGAGGAAAAGGGGACCAGTGGGAAAAGCGAAGAACATCATCCGCATTGGGGTCGGGGCGGTGTTGGCCGCATGGACGGCGCTGCAAGCGACAGAAGCGGATGCCGGAGCGAATGTCGTCTACTGGGAAGGCATGCGCCTTGTGCAGGGGCAAATTGGAAAATTGGAGATCGTGAAACCGATTAATCTATGGAAACGGGAAAACGGGGCGCTGACGTTTGTCCGCGTGCTGCAGCCTGGAGAACAGTACCGGGTGTATTCGTATGACGAGGCGTTTGGCGGCCAATACGGGGTTGGCGGTGGATATTATGTCACCAATATCAAAGGGCATGTCGTGTATAAAACACCGTCGAGGGAGAAGCTGAAGCTTGTCAATCCGGGGAAGTATGGGGCAAGGCAGCTGGCGGTCGGCACGGTGGTGAAGGAGGTGTCGACGCGCATCGCCTCTGGGGTGGAAAAAGAGGAAATGGAAATCGTCGGAACGCGCGGCAAGCAGCATGTGTACAAGCTTGACATCGATACGTCGAATGAGAGGCTGGCTATTGAGACGGCGCTGTCCAATGATCAAGTGCTTGGCATCGAACCGGTGCTTGAGCAGGCAAAACGGTACGATGGCCGCGACGGGACGGTGTTGGCGGCGGTGAACGGCGATTATTTCAAAGAGGATGGTTCGCCGACCGATTTGATGGTGCACCGTGGGGAAATTGTGATGACGAATACGACGCCGGCGGCGGAACGGACGATTTTTGGCATCAGCGCTGATGGGAAGCCGATGATCGGAAACCCAGATGTTCAAATTCGCGTTCGAATTGGACAAGGAAGCCCATACCCCGTCGATGGCATCAACAAGCCGCGGCGCGCTCATCAGTTGATTTTGTACACCCCGTATTTCGCTGCCTCCACGAAAACGAACGCTCTTGGGACGGAAGTCGTGCTGACGAATGTACAAGGGGTGTTGAACGGGAATGGAACGGTCACCGGAACGGTGAAGAAAGTTGTAGTCGGTCAAGGCGATGAACCGCTCCAGCCTGGAGAGCTCGTGCTATCGGGCCATGGCCGGGCTAGCGACTATTTGCGGCAGGCGAAAGAAGGGGATGCGGTGGAAATTTCCCTTCAGTATGACCAGCCCGAATGGAGTGGGGTGAAAGAAGCGCTCGGCGGCCGATACCGGTTGGTGGCGGATGGAAAAGTGCAGCCGTTTTCGATTGAAGGAGTCCATCCGCGTACAGCCGTCGGCATTGACAAGAACGGAAATGTCATGCTCGTCGTTGTCGATGGCCGCCAGCCTGCCCATAGCCAAGGAATGACATTGAATGAGCTGGCCAAACTGATGTATGAGCTTGGCGCCGTCGATGCGATGACGCTCGATGGCGGCGGTTCTTCGACATTTGTCGTCCGCCAGCCAAACGGGCAGCTCAAAGTCGAAAACAAACCGTCTGATGGATTTGCGCGTCCGGTGGCGAATGCGCTTCTTGTTGTGTACAAAGAGACGCAAGAGAACGGGGAAAGCGAAGAAGTGCTTGATGATTTTGAGGCCGAGTCGAAGTGGAATGCATCGGGCGTCAACTATGTGGGGGCTGCGGTCGAGCGGACGACAGAAAAGGTGAGAGAAGGAAAGCGGGCGCTGAAAATTTCATATGATTTCCGCGGGATGCCAGGGACATCCGGCGTCTATGCTAGTCGGGAGGAAGCGATTTGGATTTCGAAACGGCCGCAAGCGATTGGCATGTGGGTGTATGGAGACGGAAGCGGCCATTGGCTGCGCGCCCAGCTGCGGGATGGAAGCGGGCGCCGCATCTGGATCGATTTTGCCCGCCATGTCGATTGGACTGGTTGGAAATATGTGCAAGCCGCTGTGCCTAGCGATGTCGCGCTTCCGCTCATGCTGGAGATGCCGGTGCGTTATATGGAAACGGATATCGGGCGGAAAAACGCCGGAGCGATTTACATCGACGGCCTTTGCGCCATCTTCCGCTGATGCGCTCGCCTCCCCTGCTTGCCTAGAAGGATGGTGAATGAACAAGGGATGTTGCTCATCGATAGGGGTTCCTAAATCGAGAAAGTCCTTGCATGCTGCTCTTCTAGGCATTTGCATTTCTCTGAAAAGTATTGTATATATTATAAAACGAGTGGATAGGCAAACCGCAAGGGAGGCAAAAGCTTGACAATGGACGAGCAAACGTTGTTGGAGCAGTTGCGGAAAAATCCGCCGAAGCTGGTCGGAGGATATAAAAAACAAGGATGGGCGATCAAAGTGTTGGAGCGAATCGCCAATCCGGATGTGGAAGACGAAGGAGACGGCCGGGTGACGGCCAAAGCGGTGCTGCGGGCGCAAGACGGCACGTATTACCCGGCTTTTTTAACGATTGACCTCAATCAACAAGGAAGAGTCGTCGGCGTCTATTTTATCGCTGAAAACAAGGAACAGTTCGATTTGATTCCGTTCGAATGGGCGAAAGAGTTTCTTGGCAAGCCAGAGCAGGAAATCGTTCCGTTTCGCTACCGGACGCTGAGCAAAATCGACGGCGACAAGCAGCAAACCCATTGGCCGGACTTTAGTTGATCAAGGCTGGCTCTGACAGTCAAAAAGGTGGCTGAAGAGTCGGCCTTATTTTATGCTTTGAAGGGCTTAAGTTCGATTTTTTTCAGAACATATTTTCATTTTGTTCCTTTTCCATTAAAATTGAAATACAGTTTTATATTTTCATAGATAGCAGGTGAAAGTGTGAGGAGAAAACGGAGAAAAGCATTTTCAATCATCGGATGGCTGGCGGTGTTTTGGTTATCGTTTTCGCTGTTGGCCGTTCAGGCGGAAGCGGCCCCGTTCCCGAATGTGGAGCGGCTTGAGCAGCATGCCGCCCAGCTTGAGCGGGCGATGAAAGCGGATCAATGGTCCAAGCCGTACCGTCTCTTGAACCAAGTCAAAAGCGATTATGAGGCGGCAAAAAAAGAAGTGGCGCGCGTGCGTCCACAAACGGCAAGGGCGCAGTTGGAAAAACGGATCACTGCCGGAGAACAGACGATTAAAAAGGCTTCCGCCTATATCAGCGCTGTCGAAAGCGGGGAGCGATTGCGCGCCTTGACGGCCAACGTCGACCGGGCGTTGCGGACGGGGGATGTGGATGTCGTGTATGATTCCTATGCCCCGTTGCAATACCAAATTCGCAAAACGGCGATTCTCATCGGCCGCGTTCCGGGAGCGTCGCTTCGCGAAAAGATGGAAGGATGGTTTCAACGCCCGGCTTTGGCTGTTCAGCAGCGCGCGTATTATGCCATCAATATTATGCAAGCCATGGACAAGCTGCTTGATGCGTATGATGAAGGGGATATCGCGCGGGCGGAGCGGTTGCTGTCGCTTTGCGACCGGTGGCTGCCAAACGTGGTGGATGCGGCGACGCGCAAGCAGCTGGCGGTGTATATCGATGATTTTAAAGCGCCGGTTGTCTTAGATGTCGATATAGAATAAACTGGCGCATGTTGGGAGAGGAGAGACGAATATGAATGTGATTCAGCGATGGGCGGCGGCTCTTATGTTGCTTGCGGCTTCATTTTCGGTTTGGAGTCCGCCGGCGGAGGCGGCGACGGCTCCGGCGTCAACGAAGGTGCTCGAAGAAGTGCGGGAAATTGTCCGCCAGTATTATGTGGAACCGGTGAGCGATCAAGTGCTGAAGGCGAGCACCCCGCAAGATATTGTCAAACAGCTTGACCCGTATTCTGCCTATATGACAAAGGAAGAATACGAGGAATTTTTGAAGTGGATTGATATGGAGTCTGTCGGCATCGGCGTGATGGTTGAGGAAGATGAGGACGGCGTCCACATCATGTCTGTCTTGGACAATGGGCCAGCCGCCCGCGCCGGACTGCAGCCGGGCGATGTGATTCAGGCTGTTGACGGGCAGCCGGTAACGAATGAGACAATGGAAAAAGTATTGAGCTTGATCGCAGGGGAAGAAGGAACGACGGTGGCAGTAACCGTTTGGCGACCGTCGACCGAGGAAACCGTCAGCGTCACCATCAAGCGGGAAAAAATCGACTGGCCGAACGTTGAGTTCAAACGGCTGGCAGGGAATATCGGCTATATTCAGCTATATAGTTTTGATGAGACAGCGCCCGGTGAGATCGAACGCGCCATCCGCTCGTTAAGCGGGGTGAAAGGGTGGATTTTTGACCTCCGCGACAATCCGGGGGGATATGTGGAAACGGCGCAGAAAATCGCTGGCTTTTTCCCGAATGTGAAACAGGCGTTTCAGTTGCGCGACCGTTCGAATCACCCAGAAGTGTATGCCGCTGTCAAACAGCCGGTGCAAATGACGGGACCGATCCGGCTGCTTGTCAACGCGTCGAGCGCGAGTGCGTCGGAAATGTTGGCGGCGGCGGTGAAGGAGCAAAAGGCGGCCGTTTTGTATGGGCAACGGACGTTTGGCAAAGGATCGATGCAGGAAATGTTTGAGCTGTCGGACGGCAGCATGTTGAAGTTGACCGTCGCCCACTTTTTCTCGCCAAAAGGGACGCCGATTCATAACGTTGGGGTGAAGCCGGATGTGCCGACGGTCGTTGGGAAAGAGCTATATGCCGCTCACCGCGATTTGCTGATTGGGCAGCTGAAAGGGTATCAGTCGCTCGGCAAGCTGCGCAATGCGCCGGTCGATAAGACGTTTGTCGTCCGTTTCTCTCGTCCGCTCGCCAATACCGCGGTAAGCGGAGTAAAATTGTATCAATTAGGTGGACAGGAAGTAGCGGTGACGGCGCAAATCCGCCGGGGGACGGAGCTTTTGATCAAACCGGCAGCGAAGCTGGCCAAAGGGCAGAGCTATTTGTTGGTCATTCCGCCGGTGTTAAAAAGCAAAGACGGCGTAGCGATGAAAAAAGGCGCTTACATGGAGATTCAAACCGCTGCTTCTACGAAATAAGGCTCTCCCATCGAGATGCGTTGGATAGCCGTCTGCTCTTGATGGTGCAAAGTTCGGCTGCTTCGACTAAGGCGCGGCCGACAGCGGGAGCGCGGCCGTTTTGAACGGAACGATGCAAAGAAAGCTGGCCTCCATCGGTCGTTTGGCGACCATGGGGGCCAGCTTTTTGCAGGTTACTCGTCGCTTGACGGCGTTTCTTGCTTTTCGCTCTGTGCCGGGGAGGATGGGATCGTCACCTTCCAGGACGTCCAATCCGGTTCTGCTTTGTGCAGCAATTCCGGTGGGAAGAGGAACGTCCATGGTTTGCTGGTGTGGGCTTTCACTTCCAGATGGCAGGGAAATAATCCGCGGGCGACCATGTCGCCAGCATGATCCCGCACTTCAAGCGGGATTTGTTCAAAATGGATATGTTTGTCGCTGCCGTTGCGAATGAGCAACGTGACGCCTAGTTCACCGGAAGGCAGCTGTTTCGCTTCAATGCCCATGAAGTTCACCTCCCCGGGAGCGGGAGGCGGAACCGAGTCAACGAGGGCTTGCAGCTGTTGGCGCTGTTCAGCCGACAGCGCCTGCTCCCAGCTTTCCTCTAGGTCGAGCCGATGCCGCGGTGTCAGTTCAAAGGCGATCTTCCATCCATCTGCAGGCAACTGATCGACGAGCTTGTCCTCGGCGGCGAACAAAAACCGCCACGGGCGGGCCGTCATCGGCGGCAGTTCGCCGAAAGGGCTCATATCAAACTCTTTGCGGGCGATCGCCGTGCCATCCTCGTCAAGCAGCAACAGGCGGATTCGTTCAAAGCGAACCGGCTTCGGCAGCGTGTTGCGCAAAATGGCGACAGCGACAAACCCATCGTTGTATTCGATCAGCTTGACGCCGGAAATGGAAATTTGGTTTGGCTGAAGCGGCGGCAGCTGTTCGTGGTAAAAGCGATAGACGTACGTTTCTTCCGGAGACAGCTGCCAGTCCGGATGAAACGACAGCGTCGTTTTCGTTCCGACCTCCGGCTGTTTGACATGTTGCGCCGGCAGCTCGGCCTCCGGTTGCGTGCGTTGTTTTCTTCGGAAAATCATGGAACCCCTCCTTTACGGGGCGGCGTGTTGCGCCGCGGTTATGGTTCGTTCGCGGCGGCGGCCGCTTCGTCATCGATGACAAACTGGCTTTTCAAATAGTTCATGGCTGTGGTGCAAATGCCGGCGTCGATCGCTTGCTGCAGCGCGACGAATTCGCGGTAGGCGTCCATTTCAAAGGCGCGGTACGGATCCTCTTGGCCGTAGCTGCGCAAATGAATCCCCTCTTTTAATAAATTCAGTTGATTTAAGTGGCGAATCCAGTGGGCGTCGATTGTTTCGACCATCAAATGCTTAAGCCGCATGGTTTGTTCTTCGTCGCACGGAAGATCGGCAAGCGCCGCTTCAAGCGATTTGTATTCGTCCCAAACAAGCTGGGCGATTTCTTCTTTTTGCTTATGGCGAAGATCATCAATCGGATAGGCAAACCGGAAAAAGGCACGGCGCAGCTCGTTGTGCAGTCCTTCGATGTTCCACTCTTCAAAAAAGACGTTTTCCGGACAATAACGGTCGATCGTTTGTGTGATATGGCGATGGATGTGCCGAAGGAGCTCGGACAGCACCTCTGCTTGCTTCAGCGCCAAGACGCGATCGCGCATATGGTAGATGACTTTGCTTTGTTGGTCGATAACGGTGTCCAATTTCAATAAATGCAATCGCGCTGAATAATGGGCGTTTTCGATCGTTGTTTGCACTTTTTGGACGAACTTGATCGGGTCGGGCGACACGATGCGTCCGGTTTCATCGGTTTCGACTTTGCTTCGCCATTTTTTCAATTCGTCTTGATCATACAAGCGGAATAAATCGTCGTCGAGCGAAATGATAAACTGGGAAGACCCCGGATCCCCTTGGCGTCCTGCCCGGCCGCGCAGCTGCATATCAATGCGATGGCTTTCATGGCGCTCTGTGCCGATGATGTGCAGCCCCCCAAGTTCCTTGACGCCTTCCCCAAGCAAAATATCGGTCCCGCGCCCGGCCATATTGGTGGCGATCATCACTTGCCCTTTTTGCCCGGCGGTCGCGATGATGCGCGCTTCTTCTTCCTCCGTTTTGGCATTGAGCAGGTGGTGAGGGATGCCTGCTTTCGAAAACGCTGCTGACAACCGTTCCGACTGAGCGACCGATGTCGTGCCGATGAGAACGGGACGGCCGATGGCATTCATTTTTTTCACTTCGTCAATAATTTTCCGTACTTTCGCCTCGTACGTCTGGTAGACGAGGTCGTCCCAGTCGGTGCGGCGGGATGGCCGGTTTGTCGGAATCGTAATAACGCGCAGCCGGTACGTTTGCCAAAATTCTTCTTTCGACGGCGTAGCGCTGCCGGTCATCCCGGCTAGCTTCTCATACATGCGAAAATAGTTTTGGATCGTAATCGTTGCTTGGATGTCGTTTTCTTCGGTGATTTCCACACCTTCTTTCGCTTCAATAGCTTGATGCAGGCCGTCGCTGAACGAGCGCCCTTCCATCACCCGGCCGGTGAACGGGTCAACGATCATCACTTTGCCGTTTTTGACGATGTAATCGACATCCCGCCGCATGATAAACCAAGCGCGCAGCGACTGCATCGCATGATGGAGCAACACGTGATGCTCCCAGTCGTATAGGTTGTCGATGCCAAACGCCCGCTCAATTTTTTGCGCCCCTTCTTCGGTGAGGAAAATTTGTTTCGTCTCCGGGGACCGTTCATACTCTTTTCCTTCTTCGAAGGTGCGGACGATGCGTGCCATAATCGGGAACAATTCGGCTCCGATCCCCGATTTATTGGCGATGATGAGCGGGGTGCGCGCTTCGTCGATTAAAATGCTGTCGATTTCATCGATGATGGCGTAATACAGCGGGCGCTGCACTTTATCTTCGAGGCGGTACACCATGTTGTCGCGCAAATAATCAAAGCCGAACTCGGTGCCGGTGCCGTACGTGATATCGGCCGCATACGCTTCTTTTTTCTCGCTGGCCGTCATTTGCGACACATTCAGGCCGACGGTTAAGCCGAGAAAGCGGAACACACGGCCCATTTGTTCGCAGTCCCGGCGCGCTAAATATTCGTTGGCTGTAATAATGTGGACGCCTTTTCCAAGGAGGGCGTGCAAGTAGCTCGGCAAAGTGGCCGCCAACGTCTTTCCTTCCCCGGTCTGCATTTCGGCGATGTTTCCTTCATGCATCGCCAATCCGCCCATCAGTTGCACGTCGTAATGGCGCAGACCGAGCACGCGCCGCGCCGCTTCCCGGACGACGGCAAACGCCTCGGTTTTTATGTCATCGAGCGTCTCGCCGCGTTCGAGCCGTTCTTTGAAGGCAACCGTTTTTTGGCGCAGTTGTTCATCGCTCAGCGAAGAAATGGTCGGTTCCCATTCATTGATTTGCGCCACCAGCTTGGCAAGACGCTGCACTTCTCGCGCGCTTTCGTCAAATAGTTGCTTTACTTTTGCAAACATATGTCCATTCCTCTCCTAGACAGGCATGATTCACACCAAGTGCTCTAAAACCTAATTATAGCACAAGATGTTTCCTGTGGAGAGAAGATTTGACACTCCACACGGCTGAAGACGTGGGATTCTTGGGTCGCTCACGCCCTCATCCATTTCTGGTTCGGACAACGCCCAAGTTCGGGGGTGTGTCATCACCCCGTCCCATCGGGTTAAGATGTACCCCAATGGGCGGCGCACCTGTGACCAGTGCGCTAGGTTCGGCGCTCAAGCCCGAAATCGCTTTGGCGATGTTGATGGCGCCATTCAAGTCGGCATGAATCGTATATCCGCATTTTTTGCATTGGAAGTGGATGCCGTTTCGGTTCGCTTTCTCTCGATGACCACATTTACACGTTTGGCTCGTGTAGGTCGGATTCACCCACTCGACCCGAATGCCTGCCATTTCGGCTTTATAGGCAATCATCGTTTGCAGTTGATGAAACGCCCAAGAGTGAAGGCTTCGTCCTGCTTCTTTTGCCGATGTTGCCCGTTTTCGAATGCCCGTCAATTCTTCCATGCGAATCACGCCAACACCGTTGGCGAGGGCAAAGTTGACAATTTGACGGCTGATTTTGTGGTTGACACCTTTCATCCAGCGGGACTCTTTGTCGCCGATTTTTCGCACCGCATGAAGCTTCTTGGCTTTTCCTAATCTCCTTCGCAAAGCCGCATATCGCCGGCGAACAAAGGCGCATTGGTTGCTCTT
>NZ_MQMG01000065.1 GCF_001908025.1 Geobacillus proteiniphilus | reverse complement strand
CCCGGGGTGATGGCGGCGCGCACGATCGAGCAGCCGAAAGAACGGCTGTTGACGATCTTGGCGCTGCCGTTTATGTCGTGTTCCGCCCGCTTGCCGGTGTACGCCTTGTTTGCCGGCACGTTTTTCGTCCGCGAGCAGGCGCTTGTCGTGTTTTCACTTTACGTGCTTGGCATTGCAGTGGCTTTGGGGCTCGCCAAGTTGTTCTCATCGACGCTCTTGAAAAACGAAAGTTCGCTGTTTGTCATTGAACTGCCGCCATACCGCGTGCCGCAGGCGCTCACGTTATGGCGGAGCACATGGGAGAAAGGGAAAGGGTTCGTTCGCAAAGCCGGCACGTTTATTTTTGGCGGTTCGGTCGCCATTTGGCTGTTGACGTATATCGGGCCGCATGGGGTCGGCGTTGCCATGGATGACAGTTTTCTCGCCGCCATCGGCGGCCTCATCGCTCCGTTGCTCGCCCCGCTTGGCTTTGGCGCCTGGCAGGCAGGCGCGGCTTTGATCACCGGCTTTTTGGCGAAAGAAGTTGTCGTGTCCACGATGAATATTATTTACCACGTTCATGAGACGAACGGGCTGAAGCAGGTGATCGCCTCCCATTTCACGCCGCTGTCGGCGTTCAGCTTTATGGTGTTCGTCCTGCTTTATACGCCGTGTCTAGCGACGGTGGCGGCGATTCGCAAAGAAACCGGGTCGCGGAAATGGACGCTGTTGTCAATCGGATGCGCGCTGACGGTTGCGTATGTCATTTCGTTTGCCGTCTATCAGTTTGGGCATATGCTTGGTTATTCATGAAAGGAGAGAGAATCGATGATCGCGAATCTTGTGATCGGCGGAGCGATTTTTGCCTACGCCGGCTGGACGCTGGTCCGACACGTGAAAAAAAGCGCCAAAGGGGCGTGCGCGTCATGCCATGCAGCGGACCATTGCCGAGGCAGCTGCGGGACGGAGAGATAATCCGTTCAAGACAAACGGATTCCTGACGATGATCGGAATCCGTTTTTTCATTTTCCGACGAAAGACTTTCGCTTCCATGGTTGTAGGATAGCCAAAAAATAAGCGGGGATGCAATGGGCAAACTTTCGTTTCAACGGGCTCTGGAGGACAAAAGATCAGGCCGCTCTTTGTTTTGGCTGTTGGGTGTTGTTGCCTCAATGATGGCCGAAACACCGGGGGTAGAAAGCTTTTTTCGTTCAACCGTTGAAACTCAAGGGAAGACCGTGAGTGTGGAGGATAAACTTTTGACAATACTCAATACCTGCCGCAAGGTAAAAGTATGAAAAGCTGCGAATAGCGAAAAGGCGTCTTTGGATCAAGGTTCGCACAGTTGCGTAAAAACAAAGCAGCAAAAAACGATGTTGTTGTCCTGTCATCCAAGTTTACTGGGTTGGCGATGGAATTTTACGCAATAATTGAACTTGACCCGGCTTTGGCCCGCTCTTTTCCTCACTCTTTTCCTCATTCTTTTCGTTTTTGGATGGGACGGATGTAACTCTCTAATTCGTGGGCAAGATGCTGGATGCAATCATTTCCCCGGAACTTGGCATCCTCGACAAGGTACACCGTGAAATCTTCCGCTTCTTTATTGGTCATAGTGAACTCATATCCATTCAAATCAAGGAACGTGACGAATACGGTTAAAGCCGTCCGCTTATTGCCGTTGTGGAAAATATGACCTGTCGCGATGGAATGGTAATAGCAGCAAGCCTTTTCAATAATCGAAGGGAACTGTTCCTCCCCGAACAATTTCGTTTTCGGTCTTTCCAACATCCACGCGAATTTATCGGGGAATTGGATCCCCGCTTGTTCTGCGTCGTCGTACATTTCCATGACCGTGTAATGGATAAATATGATTTCTTCCGCTGTCAAATAATAAACCATGTTTTCCTCCGGTTGCTCCTTTATCTATATTTCAAGTTGCGCAGCGCTTCGTCATATTTGGAGATCGCGCGGTTCATCGCCATCACGACTTCAGGACGGACTTCTTTTGGAATTCGGTTTGCGCGTTTCATCACGATTTCCCCTCGTTCCTTGTCGTAATATATTTCGATTTCATCGCCTTTATTTAGGTTTAGCATCGTGGCTAAATCTTTCGGGATGCTAACGGACAAACTATTCCCGACTTGGCTAATCCGACGTGTATACGTTTTGTCATCCTTGCTTCCCAACATTTCCGCGTCCATTTCTTTTTCATCTCCTTTCCATATAATGGGCAAAAAGGACGTTTTTATCCATAAAATTATTACTGTATAAACAATTATAACAATAATCTTCCGAAAAGCAATACGGAATAATAAAAAAGGGCTTTTTGTCTTTCAACGAGAAAAACGCATGCCGCATTTCTAGAATCGATGTCGTTAGGAGGGAAAGAGGAGTGCCGCATAAAGTGAGCTTGTACGGATATGCCGTCTGTGTGTTATGCCATGCCGGACATAGTGAGGTCGGAAGCGTCAAGCAGTGGAACATGAAACAGCCGCGTCACGGAACGGATCAACGACGGCTATCTTTATTATTGCTTGGGGGGGATTTAGTTGGTTTATCAAATATCTTTGTCTTGCAGAAGGAATGAGGGATATTCATTGTTGCGACGGACCATCCGTTTATTATCTTGCGCGTGAAGCCAATCCACATAAGCTTGGAAGCGGAACGGTGAGATGAACGAGGATGGCTTGCTGGCTGTGGGCAGGCGCGCCCAAGAATCTCCTGCCGCTAAGTGTTTGCGCAGTCGGGGGATCATTCCATTGAGGGTAGGTTCTTTTTCACTATTCAATGGATATACATGACGCTGTTTTTGTCGTTTCTTGTTTCAAAGAATGACGAAAACGAAAAGAAGGAAACGATATTCATCAAAATTTGTTTGTAGTTAGGACGAACGGACTATTTACATGGAATGAAAAAAACGGTAAAAATAGAAGTGAGGACAGTAGTTTAGAAAAAAGAGAAAATTCTGTTTATCAAGGGGACAGCATTATGGTTTACGATGGAATCATTTTGTCGTTGTTGATCGGCTGGTTTCGCGGCGGAAGCTTGAAAGGGTTGGCCAACATGAAATTGCGCGGCGGTTGGCTGTTCCCGATCTTATTGGCGGTGCAGTTTATCGTCTTTTTCCTTCAAGAACGCATCGAGTGGATCGCCAAAATGAGCAACGTTATTTTTCTTCTCGTCTATATCACAGGACTCGCATTTCTGTGGCTCAACCGCCATCAGCCGGGGTTTTCGGTCATCTTCGCCGGCGTCTTGCTTAACTTTATCGTCATGGCCTTAAACGGTGGACGGATGCCGGTATCGATCGAAGCCGCCCAATTTCTCGGCCGCGAATACATCGAAGCGTTAAAAGCCGGTTTGTACGGCAAGCACCAGGCGATCACATCGGATACGCTTCTGCCGTTTCTTGGCGACATCATTCCGCTGTCTCCGCCGTACCCGCGCCAACAAGTCATCAGCATCGGCGACGTTGTGATGAACGTAGGGGCGTTCTTGTTCATCCAGCATCTGATGCTCAGCGCACCGCGCCATGGGGCAGACGATGCTGAGAAAGAAACAACGGCCGCTCCTGCGAATCAATAAACTAATTTTTAAGGGGGAAAAGGACATGAAATTCAAAGTAAAACAAGTATTGATCAATTTGTTCATCCTCGGTTCGGTGATTGTAGCGTTGACGTCGGGGTTTAGAATTGGAAGCTGAAATTTGTTTGTGTGCTCTACAATTCTCCAACCGTTAAGTTAAACACATCTCAGATCTATGGGCTGAATTTTTGGATAATGAGAGTGGTTATCAAGATGACTCCAATATTAAAATGGCAAGGAAAAGTATATTTATTTCTTATTTTTTTATTAGTTTGATAACTTTTGTTGTAGGAGATGGATTTTCTATTCCATCTCTTAAAGATTGGGTTTTTGTTTATTTTTTAGTTGCTGCTGTTCTTTTATTGAGCTATTTTTCTGTCCATCTTCCTCCTAAGGACAACTCTTTTTCGATGGATTCGGCTATTTACCTAGCAGTTATGTTTTTATACGGCATTTCTCTTGCGTTGAAGGTTCTACTGATTAGCATTTTAGTAGAGTTTTTATATAAAAGAAAAATGGCATGGTGGAAACACTTATTCAATCTTTCAATGTACTCTTTAATGATTGCAGGGGCATTTTATTCCTTTTTGTATTTTGGCGGGCAGATTGGAGAAATTAAAACTGACTATTTGTTTCCTTATATGGTTAGTTTGTTGGTGTACTTTCTTATCAATATTAGTTTAATATTTATGTTTTTTGTTTTTTTAGAGCGTGTATATAAAGGTGCTTTTAATTTTGGTGTCTTGTTTGAAGCAATGGTTAGTTACTGTGTTACTTTAATACTGTCTCTTGTTTTAGCTATTTTATTAGATAAAGAACGGTATTTTGGGCTATTTCTATTTACTGTTTTAGTAATCATTCTATCAGTAGTATTTAGGAAATTTATAGTTTTATACGAGTTAGTTTCCAACCGCGCCAACAAAGACCACCTCACCGGTCTTTACAACCATGGTTTTTTCAAGGAAGCGCTCAAGGAGCAGTTTTCCGACTGCAAACTGCTTAAACAGCCGTTGACATTGGCGTTCCTTGATCTGGACGATTTTAAAAAATACAATGACCGGAATGGCCATTTGCAAGGCGACCGTTTGTTGACTTTTTTCGGGAAACTGCTGCAAAAAGCGGTGGGAGGGACGAACTTTACGGTCGCTCGCTATGGCGGAGAAGAGTTTGCCATTTTAATGCCCAACACGACGAAAGAAGACGCGTACGCGTTTTTAAATCGGTTGCGCAAAGAAGTGAACGATACATATTTTGAAGGCGTCGAGCATATTCCGTATCGTTGCCTGTCGTTTTCGTGCGGCATCGCCGAGATGGAAAAAGATATGTACGAAAGCGAGGAATTGATCCATCGGGCCGATCAGGCGCTGTATTACGCGAAGGCGCAAGGGAAAAACAACGTGCAGCTGTATGATAAGCACAATATGTGCTTGGATGAGATTAAGTTTAAGCAAGATTTGGAAGCGCTCGAGCAGCAAGTGAAATTTTTTCTTTCCAAAGATGTCTATACATACCGCCATAGCAAACGGGTGTTTAAATATGCGTTGGAGTTTGGCAGCCGTCTTGATGAGTTGACCGACCATGAACGGCAGACGCTCATTTTAGGAGCGCTCATCCATGACATTGGCAAAATCGAAGTGCCCCGCGATATTTTAAATAAGCGCGGAAAGTTGGAGAAGCATGAATGGGAAATCATCAAAAAGCACGTAACGTGGGGGCGCGAGATTGTGGCGGCGGAGAAGCGGTTTGATGATTTGCTTCCGCTTGTCGAGCTGCACCACGAACGATATGATGGGAAAGGGTATCCGTACGGGCTGAAAGGGGAAGAAATCCCGAAACTGGCCCGCATTTTGTGTATTATCGACTCGTTTGACGCTATGACAACCGAGCGGCCGTACCAGCCGACGAAAACGTTTGAAGAGGCGCTTGAAGAAATCGAACGTTGCGCAGGAACGCAGTTTGATCCGGTCTATGCGGCGAAGTTTATCGCGTTTGTGCGAGAGCACTATTTGCCGCTTGCCGAGATGCAGCAACTGAATTAAGCGAAAGAAGGCACTTGCCGATGGCAAGTGTTTTTTATTTTTATTTTGATTGTTTTTGGTTGTTTTGTTTTTTTTATTGAATGTTATTGATCTAAAATGAATGATTTTGATTGATTTTTTCTCTGTTTTGGCTTATGATAGAGTTGTAAGCGATATCGCCGATGATCGGAGGTGGGAATGTGCTGACGGAAGAACGCCACCGCCTCATTTTGGACCTGTTGGCGCAAAAAGGAGTCATCAAGCTGCAAGAGCTCGTTGACGCGACCGGGGCGTCGGAGTCGACGATTCGCCGCGATTTGACGCAGCTTGAAACCGAAAAGAAACTGCGCCGTGTGCACGGCGGGGCGGCCTTGTTGCAGCAGAAGCGCGAAGAG
This sequence comes from Geobacillus proteiniphilus, assembly GCF_001908025.1. Classification (GTDB taxonomy): domain Bacteria; phylum Bacillota; class Bacilli; order Bacillales; family Anoxybacillaceae; genus Geobacillus; species Geobacillus proteiniphilus. The sequence continues at coordinate 9,412 of NZ_MQMG01000065.1, read as the reverse complement.
TTAAGCGTATCGGAAAAATCGCTGAAATATATCGAAGAAAAGCGGCGGATCGCTGCCTATGCGGCCAGTTTGGTGCAAAAAGGAAACTGCATCTATTTAGATGCGGGGACGACAACGTGGGAAATGATTCCGTATTTGGCTGACAAAGAGGTCATCGTTGTCACGAACGGCGTGATGCATGTCGAGCGGTTGCTTGAGCACAATGTGGCGACGTATTTGATCGGCGGCATGATCAAGCCGAAAACGAAGGCGTTGATCGGGCGCGGTGCCATCGAGTCGCTGCGGCAGTACCGCTTTGACCAATGCTTCATCGGCGCCAACGGCGTTCATTACGACTACGGTTATACGACGCCGGATCCGGAAGAAGCGCTGGTGAAATATACGGCGATGCAGCTGGCGCAACGCGCGTATGTGCTCGCTGACCATTCGAAGTTGAATGAAAGCGCGTTTGCGAAAATTGCTGATTTGCATGAAGCGGTGTTGATCACCGATGAATTGGATGAAGAGTGGAAAGATTTGTATCGAACAAAAACAACAGTAGAGGTTGTGGCTCCGTGATTTACACATGCACGTTGAATCCATCTGTTGATTATATCGTTCACCTCGATGAGCTGCATGTTGGCGAACTGAATCGTTCAGTGAAAACGTTCACATTTCCGGGCGGGAAAGGGATCAACGTATCGCGCGTGTTGAAGCGTTTGGGTGTTGACAGCACGGCGCTTGGATTCGTCGGCGGGTTTACCGGCGGGTTCATTGAAAGCGAGCTTCGGAAAGAAGGCATTGCCTGCGATTTTGTTCATGTCCCAGGGCAAACGCGCATTAACGTCAAACTGAAAGCTGGGCGGGAGACGGAAATTAACGGTGAAGGCCCGATGATTGCCGATGACGATGCAACGCAATTGATAGCGAAAATCGGAGCGCTTTCGGCCGGTGATGTGCTTGTGCTCGCCGGAAGCGCGCCGATGTCGCTGTCGGTGGACGTGTACGAGCAACTGGCGGCTCGAGCGGTGAAACGGCGTGTTCGTCTTGTCGTCGATACGAGCGGTCCGGCGCTCGAGGCGCTGCTCGCCTACCGGCCGTTTCTTGCCAAGCCGAATCACCATGAGCTGGCCGAACTGTTTGGCGCTGCTGTGCTGACGAAAGAAGAAATCATCCCCTATGGCCGCCGGTTGGTTGAAAGAGGAGTGGAGCATCTCATCGTCTCGATGGGCGGCGCGGGGGCGTTTTACTTCGGCCGGGAAGCAACGCTGTTTGCCGAAGCGCCACAAGGAACGGTGAAAAATTCGGTCGGGGCGGGCGATTCGATGGTCGCTGGATTTTTGGCCGCCTGGGCGAGCGGAACATCCATTGAGGAAGCGTTCGCTTACAGTGTCGCCGCCGGAAGCGCGACCGCGTTTTCGGAAGATTTATGCACGAAAGAGGAAGTCGAAGCGCTCGTCGACCGCGTCCGCGTCGCACGTTTATAGGAGGAAATAAAGGGGGGCGTACAGATGAATGTCACGGATTTGTTAACAAAGGAAACGATGATTCTTGAACTTCGGGCAAAGACAAAAGAGGAAGTGATTGAAGAGTTGGCCGCGAAACTCGCCGAGGCGGGAGCGGTCAGCGATATGGAGGCGTTCAAACGGGCGATTTGGGCGCGCGAAAAACAAAGCACGACCGGCGTTGGGGATGGCGTCGCCATTCCGCACGCCAAAACGGCGGCGGTCAAGCGCCCGGCGGTGGCGTTTGGCCGTTCGGCTGCCGGCATTGATTACGAGTCGCTGGACGGCCAGCCAAGCCATTTGTTTTTCATGATCGCGGCCCCGGAAGGCGGGGAACAGACGCATTTGCAGGCGTTGGCGAAACTATCGTCGCTGTTGATGGATGCCTCGTTCCGCGCCCGGTTGGAAAATGCTTCGGATGAAGAGGAGATCCTCCGTTTGTTCAAAGAGAAAGAGAACAAAGAGGAAGAACCGTCTCTGCAAGGCGCGCCATCTGGCGGCGGACGGAAAGTGCTCGCCGTTACCGCCTGCCCGACCGGGATTGCCCATACGTATATGGCCGCTGATGCGCTGAAGGCGAAAGCAGCGGAAATGGGCGTATCCATCAAAGTCGAGACAAACGGCTCCGATGGGGTGAAAAACGCTCTGACGGCGCAGGAGATTGAAGAAGCAACGGCGATCATTGTGGCGGCCGATAAACAAGTGGAAATGGACCGTTTTGACGGCAAACATGTCATTCAAGTGCCGGTCTCCCAGGCGATCCGTGAGCCAGAGAAGCTCATCGAGCAGGCGCTGCGCCAAGACGCGCCGATTTATCGGGCAAGCGGTGCGGCGCGAGGCAGCGCGGGAGCGGCGAAACCGCGAACCGGTTTTTACAAGCATTTGATGAACGGCGTATCGAATATGTTGCCGTTTGTCGTCGGCGGCGGGATTTTGATTGCGCTTTCCTTCACGTTCGGCATTAAGGCGTTTGATCCGAAAGATCCGTCGTATCATCCGTTTGCCAAACTGTTAATGGACATTGGCGGCGGCAATGCGTTCGCTTTAATGGTCCCTGTGCTGGCCGCATTCATCGCCATGAGCATTGCCGACCGGCCGGGATTTGCGCCGGGGATGGTCGGCGGCTTTTTGGCGGCGAACGGCGGGGCCGGCTTTTTGGGTGGGTTGATCGCCGGCTTTTTGGCCGGGTATTTGGTCGTCGGGCTCCGGAAACTGTTCAGCCGCTTGCCGCAGTCGCTTGAGGGGATTAAACCGGTGCTGCTCTATCCGGTATTCGGTATTTTCCTCACCGGCATCATTATGATGTATGTGGTCATCGATCCAGTCAAGGCGTTGAATGAAGGGATGAAACATTGGCTTTCCGGCATGGGCACCGCAAACTTAGTGCTGCTTGGTGCGGTGTTGGGCGGCATGATGGCGGTCGATATGGGCGGACCGATCAACAAAGCGGCGTATACGTTTGGGCTGGCGATGATTGAAGCCGGCAACTTTGCGCCGCATGCGGCGATTATGGCTGGCGGGATGGTGCCGCCGCTCGGATTGGCGCTGGCGACAACGTTCTTTAAGAAAAAGTTTACGAAAGCCGAGCGTGAAGCTGGAAAAACGTGCTATATCATGGGCGCTTCGTTCATTACCGAAGGGGCGATTCCGTTTGCCGCGGCTGATCCGGTGCGGGTCATTCCATCGATTATCGTCGGCTCGGCCGTTGCGGGAGCGTTGACGATGTGGTTCCATATCGGTTTGCCGGCGCCGCACGGCGGGATTTTCGTCATCCCGATCGTCAAAGGCAGCGCATGGCTTTATATGTTGGCTATTTTGATCGGCTCGGTCGTCACGGCGCTGATGGTCGGGCTATGGAAAAAAGAAGTGGAAGAATAATAGAAGAGGCGTTTCGCCAAAGGCGGAGCGCCTTTTTTCTCATCAAATTTTCATGACAGGGGGTCTTGTCAGTGATACAATGAACGGTTGTAAATGAGAGGAGAACTCATGATGAACACGTTTTTGCAGCTGAATACGATTTTTATCAGCATATTGATTGAATCGTTGCCGTTCGTCGTGCTTGGGGTGTTTGTTTCCGGAGTCATTCAAATGTTTGTCAGTGAAGAGACAGTGCAACGATGGGTGCCGAAAAACCGCGGCTTGGCGATTGTTTATGCGGCATTGGTCGGGGTTTTGTTTCCTTCGTGCGAATGCAGCATCGTGCCGATCACCCGCCGTCTCGTCGCCAAGGGGGTGCCGCTTTACGCGGCCGTGCCGTTTATGTTAACGGCTCCCGTCATCAATCCGGTTGTGCTGTTTTCGACATATATCGCCTTCGGAAGCAGTTGGACGATGGTATTGTGCCGGGCGCTGTTCGCTTGCGCCGTCGCCGTCGCTGTCGGCGCCGTGATGGCGATTCGGCATGAAGGCAGCGAGTTGCGCCATGAACGGCGCGAGATGCCGATGATGCCCCGTACGTGGAAAGAGAAAATCGTCGGCACCCTGCACCATACGATCGATGAATTTTTTGCGACCGGAAAGTATTTGATCATTGGGGCGTTCATTGCTTCGGCGATGCAAACGTATGTGAAAACGTCGGCGCTTGTTTCGATCGGCAATGGGAAAGTGGCGGCCTCTTTGGTCATGATGGCGCTCGCCTTCGTACTGTCGCTCTGTTCCGAGGCGGACGCATTTATCGCCTCGTCGTTTCAAAGCACATTTCCGTTTCACGCGCTGGCAGCGTTTCTTGTTTACGGGCCGATGCTCGATGTGAAAAATACGCTCATGTTGTTTCAGTCATTCCGCGCCCGGTTTGTGTGGAAACTGATTGCCTATATCACGTTGTTTGTGTTTGCCGGATCGCTATTGATCTAGCAAGGAGGTGGCGGCATGGTTCGCATGTATATTTTGCTTGGGTTTGCGTTTTTGTTTTTCCATTTATATATTACTGGAGAGTTGAGCAAATACATTAATATGCGGTATTCGTATATTTCGTTTAGTGCGATGTTTGTGTTTGCTTTTTTAACGATCGTGCAATTTGTGCTGGCAAGCCGCAACGAGGAACCGCACGATCATGGGGAGGAGTGCTGCGGCCATCATCATCATGAGCCGTCTGCGCGCTGGAAGCGGGCGGTGAATTACCTTATTTTTGTTTTTCCGCTTGTTTCCGCCTTCTTGTTTCCCGTTGCGACGCTGGATTCTGAAGTCGTAAAGGCGAAAGGAATTCATGTTCCTGGGATGGCGGCTGACAGCAGCGATCCGTTTGCCCAGCGGCAGTTTTTGCGTCCGGATACGAGCATGTATTATGGGCGGGATGATTATCAAAATGCCATGGAAAAAGAGCTGAAAAAATACGGCCGTCTCCCTCGCTTGGAGTTGAATGATCAAAACTATTTAAATGCCATGGAAACGATTTATCAGTTTCCTGGCGAATTTGCCGCCCGCGACATTGAATTCATCGGGTTTGTCTACCGTGAGGAAACGGCGCGCGCCAATGAGGCGTTTCTCCTTCGCTTTGGAATCATTCATTGTGTTGCGGATTCAGGGGTGTACGGGCTGCTCCTTCAGTTTCCAAAGACGGTGCCGCTTCAAAATGATGAATGGATTCATGTGAAAGGTACGCTATCCACCATGTATTACCAGCCGTTTCATATGACGCTTCCGTATGTAAAAGTGACGTCATGGGAGAGGGTGGCCAAACCGAAGGAGCCGTACGTATACCGCCAATTCAATGAATAAGAGCGAGCCGCTGACTGGCTCGCTCTTTTGGATAAAGTTGCGCTCATTCCTTTTGCCGCGCTTGTTTCACCATGGTGATTGCGCCTGTTTGGCTGAACGTATTGTCGAATTGGGAAAGGGCCGTCAACGCTTGGGCGGCATCGATCACCTCGCCGAGCTTTAAGCAAAGCAAGCGGTCATCTTCCAATCCGCGCCGCCGCCATTCGGCCCATAAGCGATCGAGCGCTTCTTTCGGCGTATCGTCCGCGAGGCGGAAGGCCCCGTAATGCATCGGGACAAACAGCCGGGCGCGGCAGTCCAAAAACGCCTGCACCGCTTCTTCGGGCGTGGTGTGCTGCGGCCCCATAAACCATTCCGGTTCGTACGCGCCGATCGGCAAGAGCGCATAGTCGATGGAAAAGCGTTCGCCGATGTCGCGAAAGCCGCGGAAGTAGCCGCTGTCGCCGGCGAAGTAGATGGTGGGCGCGCCGTTTGATGTGATCACCCATCCGCCCCAATGCGACGTGTTCGTGTCCCACAGCGTCCGCCGCGTCCAATGCTGGGATGGAACAAACGTCAGCGACACATCACGGAAGACGGCCGTTTCCCACCATGACAGTTCGGTGACATGGCGGTAGCCGCGGCGGCGGAACAGGCGGCCGAGGCCGACCGGCACGAACACGTGCGGATCGCCTTTTAAGCGGCGGAGGCTGCCGAAATGCAAATGGTCGTAGTGGCCGTGGGAGATGAGCACAACGTCCACGGGCGGCATCTTGTCAAGCGGAACGCCGGGAGCCGTCAAGCGTTTGGCCGCGCCCATCCAATTCGCCCAGACGGGATCAGTGACGATGGTGATGCCATTGAGTTGAACGACAAAGGTCGAATGGCCGACCCAACAGAGCTGCGGTCGTCCGTTCGACTCCCGAAGCCGCTCGTATTGAGGCGGTGAAACATGCGGCACGACGTAGGACAAATCTTTTTGTTTTTGTTTCCGCTCCCGCTGCCAACGGCGGAAATCGGCCCATGTTTTGTGCGTCGAGACGCCGTCTAAGTTTTCATAGCGCTTGGCCAACGGTTTCTCACTCCATTTTTTGTGTTATATTATTTAAAGTAGCAAACCTTTTTTGCGAAGTACAAAATGTTTGCCCAGGTGGTGGAATCTATGCTTCGTTCTTTTACAATCCGCACGGCAAAGCGGGATGAAATGATCGACATTACTTCATTCGTCGAGGAGACGGTGCGCCAGGCTAACGTGACGGAAGGGATCGCTGTCGTTTATTGTCCGCATACAACGGCTGGCATCACCATTAACGAAAACGCGGATCCGGATGTCAAGCGCGACATGATGCGCCGCTTTGATGAAACATATCCGTGGGAGCATCCGCTTGACCGCCATATGGAAGGGAACACGGCCGCCCATATGAAAGCGAGCACGGTTGGGGCTTCGCAGCACGTCATTATTCATGAAGGCCGTCTGCTCCTTGGGCGGTGGCAAGGCGTCTATTTTTGCGAGTACGACGGACCGCGCCAGCGCACGTTTTACGTGAAAGTGCTCGAAGGTTAGAAACTATAATTATATTATGTAAACAAAGGGGCGGGAGAAGATGATGCCAGAATAGCGGATGCAACGGTTTGATGTAAATAGGGAGAAGAGAACGAAAAAACCCGGGTAAACGTTTACCCGGGTTTTTTCATTTCAAATGTCGAAAAATCCAGCTGTTGAGAACAAGAAGCATTCGCATCCTTACGCCGGCGTCGTCAAAATGAGCGGTCCGTTTTTCGTAATGGCGATCGTATGTTCATATTGCGCTGAATACGAGCCGTCGATCGTCCGCGCCGTCCAGCCGTTCGGATCCATTTTGCTTTGCCATGCCCCCATGTTGACCATCGGTTCGATCGTGATGACCATCCCCTCCTTTAAACGCATGCCTTTTCCTTTTTCGCCGAAGTGGGGGACATACGGCTCTTCGTGGATCGTCGGGCCGATGCCGTGTCCGGTGAAATCGCGGACGACGGAAAAGCCGTGCGCTTCGACGTACGTTTGAATGGCGTGGCCGATGTCGCCGATTCGATTGCCAAGAACCGCTTGCTCGATTCCTTTATAGAGCGACTGCTCCGTGACGTCAAGCAGCTTTTCCACGTCTTCACCGACGTCGCCGATGGCGTACGTCCAAGCGGAATCGGCGAGCGCTCCGCGCAAATTGACGACAAAGTCGATCGTGACGATATCGCCTTCTTTCAGCGGCTCGTTGCGCGGAAACCCGTGGCAAATTTCATCGTTAATGGAAGCGCATGTCGCATACGGATAGCCGCGGTATCCTTTTTGTTCCGGTTTGGCGCCGTATTTGGCCAAAAACGTTTCAACGAACCGGTCAATTTCCATCGTTGTGACGCCCGGTCCGATGCGTTTGGCGATCTCTTGATGACAGGCGGCGAGCAACTTTCCCGCCTCGCGCATCAATTGAATTTCCCGTTCCGTTTTGACGTGAATCATGCAACTGTCTCCTTTTCCTCGATGTGTTTCGCTTCGATAGTATTGTAGCAAAAAGAACTGTGATGTGAAACCGCGGCGATCCGTTCTGAACTGAGGAGCTATTCCAGAATTTCACCCCAAAATAGGACGCGAAAGGGGGGACGAAAGGAAAAAAAGATGCCCGAAAAAAAGAAAAGGCCCTTTGATGGGGGCATACAGAACTTCGATATGTTGGTCCTTGCCTGCAAGAGCTTTTACGGCTGGTCCCTGCTATGTCACAAGGCGGCAAACAGCTGTTTTTCTTTATCGGAAATCGCGGAGGAAGAGGGAGACGGTGCGAGCGGCAAATAAATGGACACCGTTGTCCCTTTATGTACTTCGCTTTCGATGCGGATCGTTCCGTTCATCGATTCGACGATGCGGTAGACGACCATCATCCCAAGCCCTGTGCCTTTCACTCCTTTCGTTGTAAAATACGGCTCGCCCAAACGTTCGAGCTGTTCTTTCGTCATGCCGACGCCGGTGTCAGCGATGCGGATGAGCACGCGGCCGCTGTCAATGGAGACGGACACTTGCAGCGTCCCGCCGTTGGGCATCGCTTCGATGGCGTTTTTCATTACGTTGAGCAAACATTGACGGAATTTTTCGCGCTCACCGATGACGGAAAATGGGGCAAGTGTCGCTTGAATATCGACGCAGCTCATATTGGCGAGCGGGCGGAGGATGTCAATGACACGCTCAATCTCAAGTTTCACGTTCAGCTTTTCCGGAGTCTCGGGCGCCGGTTTAGCGAACGTCAAGTAATCGGTGATGATCGCTTCCGCCCGATCAAGCTCCTCAATGGCGATGCGTGCATACTGGCGGCGTTTGTCGGCGGCGAGCGATTGTTCCTCGATCAGCTGAATAAATCCGCGCGCCGCGGTGAGTGGATTGCGAATTTCGTGGGAGATCGAGGCCGCCAAATGGGTGACAGCTTCCATTTTCTCAGCACGAATGATTTGTTTGCGCAGCGCGATGCTATGATGCATCATCTCCCAAAACGAACAAACGACGAGCATGCTGATAGGCTGCACAAGCAAAAAAATGAGCGCAACGGAAGGTGGAGGAGAAACCGCGGCCGCCATCCACTCCGCCATGGCGACGGTCAATACACCGGAGCCGAAGCTGAGCGATGCGGCGAACAGTGCCCGCTGTTTGGCTGGCATTCGGATAAACCGTTTTGTCAATAAACTGCTCGTTGCAGCGATGGCGATGGAAATGACGGCGGTGACGAAGACGCCAGCTCCGCCAAACAACGAGCGGTAGGCGACCGCTGTCAGCGCCAAAAATGCCGCCGCCCCTGCTCCGCCGTACAGACCGCCAAGCCATAATGGAATTTGCCGCAAGTCAAAGATAAAATCACTCTCTTCCCCGACCGGAAGGGTGATGCATAACACGATGACGACGGCGTAACAAATGGTCAGCAAATAAAGGCGAACCCGTTTCGGCCCTTTCTCTTGCTCCGTACAAAGCGGAACGAGAAATACTGGCAGAAGGATGAAAAACAAGTTGAGCAAAAAATCCTTGAAAATGTTGAGCATCACGGCACCTTCTTTCCCATCGTCAAGCTGCATAGGCAGAATTTCTACAAAACTTGCGAATATATTACATTGTAACCGGAAACCGACCCGCATGTTAAGGTCGAATTCATAGCCTTTTTTTGATATAAATCTTGTTTTTTCGACAATAGTAGGAAAAAAGAACTATTTTTTGTTTATTA
>NZ_MQMG01000064.1 GCF_001908025.1 Geobacillus proteiniphilus | reverse complement strand
CCCCGTTTTACTGTTCCGTTTCGTTTTCTTTCTTCCGGCTCTCCGTCATCTGCTTCCAGATGGAGCCTTTCGCTTCTTCGCCGCCTTCGATTCGTTCGATCGCCATTTTCACTTGCAAGCTCACTTCAAATTCCGGATCGTTTTCCGCCGCTTTTAACGCCGGCAGCGCCGATTCGTCGCCGACTTCATACAAAAACATGGCCGCGCGCCAACGGACGAGCTTGCTTTCGTCCTTTATCGCTTCGATCATGGCCGGAATGGCCTCCGGATCGCCGATGTCGGACAAACAGTCGCCGGCGGTGCGGCGGACAGCGACAGCAGGATCTTTTAACGCTTCATACAAATACGGAAGCACCTTTTTGCCGCCGATCATGCCGAGATACGCCGTCGCCAGACGGCGAATCGCCATTTTTTCATCCTTGAGCGCCTTCGCCAACACCGGGATGTCGTCTTCGGTCGGCTCGGCCATTTGTTCGAGCGCGGCATACCGTTTGCGCCAATCCGGGTCATCGAGCATCTCGCTCGTCACTTTGAGGCTTGGACGCTTTTGCGCCGTTTTTTCCTGCTCACCGCGGCGGAACATGTTGACGATCCGCTCCAGCCGCTCGGGCGGATAGGCTGCCGACAGCTCATCGACAATTTCGCGGCCGATTTCCTCAAACGTGCCGTAGCGCACTCCTTTTTCGACCCATTTGCGCTCAAGCACAACATTTCCTGCGTATTTTTGCGCCTCAATGACCGCGTCCATAAACGGTTTCGGCAGCCCGACGCGGTGTTCGCGCTCCCCATCGACAAGCTTCACTTGCATCGGCAGACCGTACAGCATTTGCACGAACACTTTCACTTCGCCGAAATGTTCGTTTCCTTTCGGCTTTGCCTCGGCGCCGTCATCCACTTTCTCGCCGAACACTTCGCGCACTTTCGCCAAAATGTCGCGCCAGTCGTATTTCGGATGGCGTTCAATAGCCAAAAAATCAGCGACATGGTAAATGCCTTTCACTCCGTCAATGCGCATCAATGCTTGAATAAGCGGCGGCGCTTGATCGATGTTGTCCGGTTTGTAGTTATGGCGCGTGCCGGAAGGCAATTCTTCATCAAGCAATATTTTCATCGTGTTCGGGCTTGGCGTCGGCTCAATCGCTTGAATGCGCAAGCGTTACCCCTCCTTGCCTTACAGCAGCTTTTCAATTTCCTTTCTCAGCTCGCTTGGCTTTGTTTGCGGTGCGAAACGAGCTACAATCTTGCCGTTGCGGTCGACCAAAAACTTCGTGAAATTCCATTTGATCGCCTTTGTTCCCAATGCCCCCGGTGCTTGCTCTTTCAAATATTGAAACAGCGGATGGGCGTTGTCGCCGTTGACTTCGACTTTGGCGAACATTGGGAATGTCACGCCGTAATTTAGCTGGCAAAACTGCTCGATTTCCTCTTCCGTCCCCGGCTCCTGGCCGCCGAATTGGTTGCACGGGAAACCAAGCACGACAAACCCGCGATCGCGATATTCGTCATACAGCTCCTGCAGTTCTTTATACTGCGGGGTAAAGCCGCAGCGGCTCGCCGTGTTGACAATCAACAGTACGTTGCCTCGATAGACGGAAAGCGGTTGTTCCTCTCCGCGAATTGTTTTGGCGCTGAATTCATATACACTCATGATTTTTCACCTCATCCCCATCATAGCGGATTTCACCGTTTGTTTCCACTTTTTGCGCCACTACTGCCCGGCGAACAGCTGCAATTGTTCAAGTGATGAAACCATATACGGCACCATCTCCGGCAAATCGGCGGCGTTTTCCTCATAAATGAGGCGTGCAAATTCGACCACGGCTTCATTTTCATACGGACCGCGTTCATGCGGAAACGTAAAGCGGAGCGTTTGCCGTACGATTCGCTCCTCCCCCCAAATCGTCCGCAGCGTTCCTTCAATGAGCGCACAAACGGACGAGCGGCGAACCGGGAGGGTAAACAGAAGAGCGAGCCGGCAGCCGGCCCGGCCGTGATAGAGACGCTCATTGACCAGCTCAGCAAAATCAAGCGAAAGCCGCGCGGTGCAGACGACGGGCGGATCGGGCGCATCATTCAGCCGAAATGAAATGGCGTACTCCCGGAACAAACGGGCCAAATCGACAAGGTCGCGGCGGTTGACGACGGCAATCTTTCCTTGCAAGTCAGCATCATACACCGCCCCTTCCAACACCGTTTTCAAGTTGTCAAACGCCGTCGGATCCATTCGTTGTTCCTCCTTATTTCTTCGGGCTTATGAATGCCTTTCGACAGAAAAAATGAATTGAAGAAAATCGATAAACTTTTTATAATGAAATTATTTAAAAAATGAGAACGAAACGGAGGGGACATCGTTGCCAATCAACATTCCAAAAGACTTGCCTGCCAAAGAAATTCTCGAACAAGAAAACATTTTCGTCATGGATGAAGAACGGGCGTATTCACAAGACATCCGTCCGCTCAATATCGTCATTTTAAACTTGATGCCGGAAAAAGAAAAAGCAGAAACACAGCTGTTGCGCCTGCTCGGCAACTCGCCGCTGCAAGTGAACGTCACCTTTTTGCGCCCAGCGACCCATGAGCCCAAAACGACAAGCAAACATCATTTAGAACAATTTTACACGATTTTCCCGCACATCCGCCATCGCAAGTTCGACGGGATGATCATCACCGGAGCGCCGGTCGAGCAACTGCCGTTCGAAGAAGTTACGTATTGGGATGAGCTGACCGATATCATGGAATGGACGAAAACAAACGTCACGTCAACGTTGCATATTTGTTGGGGGGCACAAGCTGGCTTATACTATCACTACGGCATTCCGAAATACCCGTTGCCGGAAAAATGCTTCGGTGTGTTCAACCATACGGTGGAAGCGAAAAACGTGAAACTATTGCGCGGTTTTGACGATGTGTTCCGCATGCCGCACTCCCGCCATACAGACGTCAAGCGCGAAGATATTGAAAAAGTTCCTAAGCTGACGATTTTGTCCATGTCCGACAAAGCTGGCGTTTGCCTTGTCACCTCGAACGACGGGCGCCACATTTTCTTAACCGGCCATCCAGAATATGATGCGACAACGCTCAAAGAAGAATATGAACGCGATTTGGCCAAAGGGCTGCCGATTCACATCCCGGAATCATACTTTCCAAATGATGACCCAAGCCAGCCGCCGCTCAATACATGGCGCTCGCACGCGAATTTGCTGTTTGTGAATTGGCTCAACTATTACGTTTACCAGGAAACTCCCTACGAATGGGAATAAAAGGAAGACGTCATTTCGATCGTTCCACAAAAAAAACGCCGTTGCCTTTTGGCAAGGCGTTTTTCTTATTTTTGCATATTCCGACAATGGTCCCGTTCCTTCGCGCGCCCGATGGCATACCATATAGCAGATTTTACAGGGAGGTGGACAGAATGGGCGCTTGGCACGGAAACGGATTTGCATTAATTGTCGTTCTGTTTATTTTGTTGATTATTGTCGGATGTGCTTGCTTGGGTGGGTACGGATACTAGCAGATCTTAACAGACAGATGCCATTCAGCCGCCATGTTTGCCAGCATCCGGCCGTACTGCACGCGGGAGGACGCAACAAAAGCGTTTCCCGTTTTTTTTTTCGTTGCCGCCGCATAAAAATAGGTGAACAGCCTATACTAATGGTGCGGTGATAACGCCTAAAGGAGGTGTGATCCGTGACGAAGCGGCCAAACAAAGGCAGCCGGAACCAAAACGCGCCGACACAAGACCCGATGGCCTTGCTTCGCGGCCCAATTTCCGGCGACAACAGCAAAGGACGGCGGCAAAACAAAACCCAAAATGACAAAACCGATGAAAATGCCTAACCTACAAAAAAAGCGGCCGTTTTTTAGCCGCTTTTTGTCGCTAAAATTCAATCCCTTTCATCGCGGTCCTTCCTTGTTCATAGTCATGCTTGACCAGCTTCATTTCCGTCACGATATCGGCAACCGCCATCAGCTCTGGATGCGCCGCGCGCCCCGTGATGACAAGATGGAGCGACGGTGGGCGCGTGCAAATGAGTTCCAGCACATCGTTGACCGATAGGATGTCATCAACCGGAAACCGATCGATCGCCAAGGCATTGTTCAGTTCATCCAACACGATGACGTCATACCGTCCGGAATGCACATATTCTTTGGCCACCGCCCAAGCACGCTTCAATGCTTCACGGTGGACATCCGGCGTTTTCGTCCATGTGAAGCCGGCGCCGAGCTGGCGCACTTCGACGCCGAGGCGCTGCAGGGCCAACTGCTCGCCGTATGTGCGTTCCGGCGATTTCAAAAACTGCAAAACGGCGACATTCATTCCGCGGCCAACCGCGCGCAACGCGAGACCAAATGCGGCTGTCGTTTTTCCTTTGCCATCGCCGGTATAGACAATCACCCGCCCATCACGATGGGGCACCGACATCCGCCACGCCCCCTTGCTGTTCTGGAAACCATTGCAACGCCTCGCGCAGGCGGACGACTGTACCGATGATAATGATGGCTGGATGGGAAATGCCTGCCTGTTCCGCCTCCGCCGGCAGTGCGGCGAGCGTCGCCGCCACCGTGCGCTGCCGTTCGGTCGTTCCCCATTCAATGATGGCCGCCGGCGTATCCGACGGTTTTCCGGCTGAAATCAGCCGGCCGCAAATATCCGGCAAGTTGGCCGCTCCCATGTAGACAATGATCGTATCGCACCCTCGAGTCAACGCCTCCCAATCGATCCGCTCACTCCGATGCCCGCTGACCATCGCCACCGAGGCGGCGTAATCACGGTGGGTGACCGGAATGCCGGCGTACGCCGGCGCGGCGATGCCGGATGTCACCCCCGGAACGATTTCAAACGGGATGCCAGCTTTAGCCAACGCTTCTGCCTCTTCGCCAACGCGGCCAAAGACGCACGGATCTCCTCCTTTTAAACGAACGACCGTTTTTCCTTCCTGCGCATGCTGGATGAGCAACTCATGAATTTGTTCTTGAACGGCGTCATGTTTTCCCGGCTCTTTGCCGCAGTAAAGAAGCTCGGCGCCGGACTTCGCATAGCGCAGCAGCTTCCGGTTGACGAGCCGATCGTAAATAATGACATCCGCCCGTTCCAAGCATTCGCGGCCGTAAACCGTTATGAGCTTTTCATCCCCCGGCCCAGCGCCGACTAAATACACTTTGCCGACGGTCATCGCCCCTTCTCCCCTTTCTCATCTGTCGTGGAAACGCCCGCCGAGGCGAACGTCGCCATTTCGTTCACCATCGCCGTTGCTGACACCAAGAGCGGAAACGCTACCGCCGCGCCGCTTCCTTCGCCAAGGCGCATGCGCAAATCCAAAAGCGGCTCCTTCCCCAGCAAACGAAGGGCTATACTGTGCCCCGGCTCTTGCGAACGATGGCCGGCAATCATATAGTCTGTGACGTTCACGGCAAACTGGCGGGCAACAAGGGCAGCCACCGTGCAAATAAAGCCATCAAGCAAGATCGGAATGCGCCGTTCGGCGGCTGCCAGCATCGCCCCGGCCATAGCGGCGATCTCCAACCCGCCGATTTTCGAAAGCCATTCAAGCGGCTTCGCCGGATCCGGTCGATGAAGCAAGAGCGCCCGTCGGATCACGTCCCGTTTATGGGCAAGCGTTTCCTCCCTAATGCCGCTTCCTTTGCCGACGATGCGCTCAAGCGGCTCATCGGTCAACGTGGCCAATAAGGTGCTCGCGGCGGTCGTATTGCCGATGCCCATTTCGCCGACAATGAGCGTGCGGGCGCCTTGCTCAATGATGGACGCCGCCTGTTCGTAACCGACATGAAGCGCCTGTTCGGCCTCGGACGGCGTCATCGCTTCCGTTTCCGCAAAATTGTTCGTTCCCGGGCGCACCTTTTTCTGAATGACGCGCTCATCAGCGATCGGCACGGCGACACCGACATCGACGATCGCCAACAAACCGCCAATTTGCCGGCTGAACACATTAATCGCCGCTCCGCCGTTGGCAAAGTTGTACACCATTTGCGCCGTCACTTCGGCCGGATAGGCAGACACCCCTTCTTCCGTGACGCCATGGTCGGCCGCAAACACGAGCACTCCGGGCGGAGTGACGCGTGGAAGCAGCTCTCCGGTCATGCCGGCGAGCTCGGCCGCCACTTCTTCAAGACGGCCGAGGCTGCCGGGCGGTTTGGTCAATTGATCGATATATGCGCGTGCCTCCTCAACCATTTCGTGACAGATCGATGGAATGGAAATGTTCATGATTTTTGCACAGGATCCCCCCTCTTCCATGAATGATCAGGGCGGGGCCCAATGCGCGCTTTCCTCCTTTCTCTTCTAGCACCATATCATTCACGGCGCCGCCGACTTTTGCTGGAATTCATTCATGATCTGTTCGATCCGCTCGACCGCCACGTGCTGGCGGACATGAGCGGCAAGCCGGTCGAACGCCTTTTCTTTGAGCGAGCGAAAGAGTCGGACGCCAGAAGGAGCGATTCCTTTTTGGCGGCGAATGTTGTTGAAAAACGCGGTGCGGAACGCATCGTTATGAAACAAATCATGCATGTATGTGCCCAGCACCCGCTCATCACTGTGCTTCGCCCCTTCATGGCGGCCGTCCGCCTCAATAAGCGGCGCATAGCCGGGAAGCGGCGCCGAACGGCCCATATGAATCTCGTATCCTTGCACCGAAAACCGCTCGCCCGCCCACGTAAGCATCCCTTCCGTACGGATCGTGATTTTCGTCCGCTCAAGCGTCGTTTCAATCGGCAGCAAACCAAGCCCTTTTACTTCTGGGAGCGGCGTCTCGACTCCATACGGATCGCGGATGACGGCGCCAAGCATTTGGTAGCCGCCGCATAAGCCGACGACTCTCGCTTTTCCTTCATTGACAAGCGACACAATGCGGGAAGCGAGCCCTCTTTTCTTCATATAAATCAAGTCTTCGATCGTATTTTTGCTACCCGGCAGCACGATCACATCCGGCTCGCCAAGCTCGTCGGCATGCGTCACCAGACGGACACGGCAATCCGGCTCAGAAAGAAGCGGATCGATGTCAGTGAAATTGGCAATTTTCGGACAGCGGATCACCGCAATATCAATCGCCCCGCCCTCATCGGGCGATGCGGCAAACCGCTCAAGCGCCAGCGAATCTTCGGCATCGATCGCCAAATCGGGCAAATACGGGACGACGCCAAGCACCGGCACGCCAGTGTACTGCTCAAACCAATCGAGCCCCGGCTGCAATAGCGCCACATCGCCGCGAAACTTGTTAATGATGACGCCAATGACCCGCTTTCGGTCCTCAGGCTCAAGCAGCGCCAGCGTCCCAAAGAGGCTCGCGAACACACCGCCCCGCTCAATATCGCCGATCAACACGACCGGGGCGTTGGCAAGGCGGGCGACGCGCATGTTGACCAACTCGCGGTCATTTAAGTTTACTTCCGCCGGGCTTCCCGCTCCTTCAATGACAATCCGGTCATACTCGTTCATCAACGTTTCGAGCGACCGACGGATGACGGCCAGCCCTTGGTGGAAAAACTCGTTCCGGTAAGCGAACGCCTGCATATTGCCGTACGGTTTGCCGAGCACAACGATTTGCGATTCATGCTCGCGGCTTGGCTTAATCAAAATCGGATTCATCTCGGCGCGGGCCGCCACCCCGGCCGCTTCGGCCTGAATGCCTTGCGCCCGCCCAATTTCGTTTCCGTCCGGCGTCACGTAGGAGTTTAACGACATGTTTTGCGACTTGAACGGCGCCGTCTTCCAGCCGTCTTGGGCGAAAATGCGGCAAAACGCGGTGGCGATGACGCTCTTGCCGGCATCAGAATGGGTGCCTTGAAACATAATCGGCAGCGCCTTAGCCATTGATTGTCACCTTCTCGCATTCGGCGAGCCACCGCTCGACCATCGCCGGGGCAGACGCGAAATGAAAATGGACATAGCCGGCGACAAGCCGGTGCGCCAAATAACCGTCAGGCTTTGTTCCTTTCCGGCCGCTCGTTTCGTAGGCAAACGGCGCCTCGCCCCGCGGTTCGTACACGGAATAGTGAAATTCATGCCCGCGCGCCGTTTCTCCTTCCGGCAATAGAAAATTTCCTTTTCGACCACGCACTTCGCGGTAGCCAAGAGCCGCGAGCTTCGTCTTCATCACGACCCTCCCCGGGATGACGCCTGCCATCTCATAGGCCGTGCCGTCCGTCGCAACAAGCTGTTCGGTGAGAAACATAAACCCGCCGCATTCGGCCAACGTCGGCAACCCGTGTTCGATGGCGGCGCGGATCGACTGTTTGACCGCGGTTTGCTTGGCGAGCTTGGCGGCAAACTCTTCCGGAAACCCGCCGCCGATATACAATCCGTTCACCCCTTTTGGAAGCGGTTCGCCGGCGAGCGGGGAAAAATAAACAAGCTCCGCGCCGCAGGCGGCAAGCATCTCCAGATTCTCCGGATAGTAAAAATGAAAGGCGGCATCCTTGGCGACGGCGACGCGCACCCGGTAGCGCCGAGAGGGGTGGATGAACGGGCGCGGCGGCGCAAGCGACGGCGCGGCGGCGATGGCAAAGAGCGTTTCCCAATCGAGGGTTTGCGCCATCTTTTGCCCGAGCTCAGCAAAAAAGGAGTCCAGCTCGCCGCGCTCCACGGACGGCACGAGCCCTAAATGACGCTCCGGCAGCGCCAACGCTTCGTCTTGCGTGAGAAACCCGACGACCGGCACCCCGCACGTTTGCTCGACCGCTGCCTTGATGAGCCGAAAATGCCCTTCGCTGCCGACGCGATTAGCAAACACGCCGGCGAGGCGCACATCCGGACGAAACGTCTGAAAGCCCCGGACGATGGCGGCGGCGCTGCGGGCCATGCCGGAACAATCAACGACAAGCAACACCGGGCTTTCGGTCAACACGGCGATTTCAGCCGTCGACCCCTCGTCAGAAAGCGGCTGTTTCCCGTCAAACAGCCCCATCACCCCCTCGATGATGGCGATATCAGCCCCTTGACAACCGTTGGCGAGCACCGTTTTGACCGCTTCGCTTCCCATCATCCAACTGTCCAAGTTGCGCGCCGGCCGGCCGGTCACAGCCGTATGGTAAGTCGGGTCGATGTAGTCCGGACCGCATTTAAACCCTTGCACCGTATATCCTTGCTGCCTCATGGCCGCCATCAACCCAAGCGTCACGGTCGTTTTGCCGGCGCCGCTTCCCGGTGCGGCGATGACAAGCCGTCGCATGCCTCTTTCCCCTTTCCCTGCATGGTCGCTTTCTTTTGATGATCGATGAGCGCCACGGAAATCGTCACATTGCCGGACTTCTTTTTCACCAGCGCCATCCGATCGGCCCCGCTGTACAATTTCACGGCCGGCTCGCTCACCCCGTACGCACCGGTGTAGCGGTACACCGTTTCCGACGGCGCTTCGATCGGCACCGTGTTCAGCTCCTCTGGCGTATACACAACAAATTCCCATCCATATTTGTTTACTACCTCCAAAAGTCCTTGTTCATCCTTTTTCAAATCAATGGTGCACACTGCCTTGACGCTTTTGATCGAAAAATGAAGCTCCGCCAACGTCTCATGGATGACCGCCTCAATTTCTTCAGCCGAAGTGCCGCGGTTGCAGCCGATGCCCAAGGCGATCACTTTCGGACGATACAGGACGCCGTTTTGTAAAATCGCTTCCTCTTCCGGGTCAAGCAGGCGGTGAGTGACCACAAGCGCGGCCGCCGGGCGGGCAGCGAGCGCTTCCGCGATCGAGTCGTACACGGCAATGTTTTTGGGCAACGGCCGCCCTTCCGGCCACCAGCCGGTTTCCCCCGACTCTTGCACGATCGCGACCGGCTCTTCGTTCACGACCGCGGCGCTCACCGGCGTCAGCTTGTCAGCTGATTCCCATTCCCAGCCGAACTGGCGGCCGAACAGATCGACGGCGATTGTCTGCTGCACGTCAGAAGCGGTCGTAATGACCGGGCGGGCGCCTAAAATGGCAGCAACGCGCCGCGTCAGTTCGTTCGCTCCGCCCAAATGGCCGGACAGAACACTGATCACATGTTCAGCCTTATCATCGATCACCACGACCGCAGGATCGGTCTTTTTATCTTTTAACAGCGGAGCGATCATCCGCACGACAGCGCCGAGCGAAATGATGCAAATGAGTCCGTCATAGCGGGCGAACAACTCCGGCAACAAGGCCCTGACGTTGCCGGAAAACAGGCGGATCCCGTGCTTGGCTTCATCACCGCGGGCGAATTTATCCGTATAATAAACGTCCGCTCCCGCAAGAGCGCCGCCAAGACGTCGGGCGATCTCGACCCCGTGTTTCGTAATGGCCACGACAGCGTAGGAGCCGTGTCTTTCGTTGTTCGCGGCAGCAGCCCCCACCTTACTTCTCCCCCTTTCGATATCCGTGCGTAAACGTGCGGTCGTACAGCTTCGAACGGTATCCGCGCTCATGAATATGGGGATCGAGCGCCCAACCGGCCAACATGATCGCGTGCTTCGTCACGCCATGGCGCCGCATATCCTCAGCCATTGTGGCAACGGTGGAACGAATCACAATCTCATCCGGCCACGTCGCCTTATAGACGACCACCGTCGGCGTATCACCGCTCCAGCCCGCTTCAAGGAGCGCCGCGCTTACTTTTTTTGCAAGCGTCGCGCTTAAAAAAAGAACGAGCGTGCAATGATGTTGCGCCAGCTCCTGCAATTTCTCACGCGGCGGCATCGGCGTCCGCCCCTCGGCGCGGGTGAAAATCACCGTCTGCGTTAATTCCGGGATGGTGAGCTCCGCCTGCACGACTGCCGCGGCGGCAAATGCCGAACTGACGCCGGGGACGATTTCCACTTCAATTTCTTCTTGCTTCAACAAAGCGATTTGCTCAAGCGTCGCCCCGTAAATCGATGGATCACCGGTATGGACGCGCACGACAAGCCGGCCTTGTTTCACTTGTTCCACCATTGCCGCGACCATTTCTTCTAAATGCATGCCGGCGGTATGGAAAACGTCAGCATCCGGCTTCCGGTAGCGCTCGATCAATTCCGCGCTCACTAGCGAGTCTGTGTAAAAAATGGCGTCCGCCGCAGCGAGAAGCTCGGCGCCGCGAACCGTGATCAAATCTGGTGCGCCCGGCCCCGCTCCTACGATATACAGCTTCACTTTCTCACCACCATCAATGTCAAATATTCGAGCTCCGCCCCGTCGAGCTCCTCAACGTTCCATACCACTTCCTCGCCGGACGTCACTTTCGTCACAACAGCGGCGCGATGAAGCAAATCGAGCTCACGCAAGAGGCGAATCATCAAATCGATCACTTTCGCCACTTTAAAAAAGACGACGCAATCGTGCTCAAGAAGCACTGCTTTCATCACCTCAACATCGTCGCGGGCGGGCACGATCGCCACGGTTTCATCACCATCCGCCAGCGGCAGACGAAGCCTAGCGGCAGCAGCGTTGGCCGAACTGACGCCAGGGACAACTTCAATCGGCGCTTCCGGATAGCGGCGCTCCATCACGTGCATCAAATGGATGAACGTGCTGTACAACAGCGGGTCGCCTTCGGTCACAAACGCGACATCGCGCCCGGCCGACAGCTCCGCCCAAATGGCGTCCGCCGCCTCGTTCCACTTCGGCTCAAGCACGGCCGGGTCTTTTGTCATCGGAAAATGCAGGCCGAGCCGCCGTTTTTCCTCTGGCGCAAAATACGCATCAATAATTTGTTCCGCATAGCTTTTGCTTTGCCGCCCTTTTTTTGGATAGGCGATGACATCCGCTTCCTTTAGGCGGCGGTATGCTTTCACCGTCATAAGCTCCGGATCGCCCGGGCCAACGCCGATGCCGTACAACGTGCCGGTCATTCGTCTCCCTCCCGCTTCGCAGCCAGAATATACACCGGATTGAGCGCCTCAAAGCGCGTCAACTCTAAAATCGGCTTGCTTCGCGACACTTGCGCGAGGGTGATGTCGACATGAAACCCGCGTTCGCGCAGCTCGCGGCCCGCTTCAGCAAGCGTCTCAACCGTTGCCGCGTTGATCACGATGCGTCCATTTTTCTTCAGCCGTTTCGCACAGACGTCCAACAACGGCGCCATCGCGCCTGACGTGCCGCCGATAAAGATGGCATCCGGGTCGGCAAACTCATCGAGCCGATCGGGCGCCCTGCCGTGCACAAGCGTGATGTCAACGCGGAATTTGCGCAAGTTTTGCCGGCAAATCTCAAGGTCGTATTCATTTTTTTCAATCGCAAACACCGCCCCGTCGCGGGCGATTTTCGCCGCTTCAATCGCGACCGAACCCGTGCACGTCCCAATGTCCCAGACAACGCTGTCCAGGCGCAAGCGCAAGGCGCTTACGCTTAAGACGCGAATTTCTTTCTTTGTAATTAGCCCTTTGTCCGGCTTGCGTTGGAAAAATTCACCATCGTCAATGCCGAGCGGCCAAACCGGACCGGGAGCGGTTTGCCGCAAAATGACTATATTTAATGGAAAAAACTCGGTTTCTGCCATTTCTTCTAGCTTGAAAAACCGGCATCGCTCATTCGGCCCGCCGAGCTCCTCGCCGACAAACGCCTCATATTCCGTCATGCCGTACTCGAGCAAATAGCGGGCGATGGCGGCCGGCGAGTTCGTCTCATCGGTTAATATGGCGACTTTGCGCCGCCCGTCGATCCGTTGAGCCAAGCCTGTCAACGACCGGCCATGGACGCTGATGAACGCCGCGTCTTGCCAAGACTCGCCCATTTTCGCAAACGCCCATTGCACCGAGCTGACGGCCGGATACACTTCGATCGGCAATTTGCCGGCCAAATAGCTGCCGATGCCGTAAAACAGCGGATCGCCGGAAGCGAGCACGACCGTGTTGCGCGTCTCATGACGGAGCCGCTCCACCAGCTCCGCCAGTCCGCGGCGGATGACCATCGTTTCTCCTTCGTATTCAGGAAACATCGCCAGCTGCCGCGCACCGCCGACAAGCAGCTCGCTTTCATCAATCCAGCGTCGATACAGCTCAGGAAGACTTGCTTGCCCATCAGCCCCCACGCCGATCAACTTCATCGTCCCCATCGGTCTGCACCGCCTTTCCTAATCGTTGTCCGTTCATTGTGTAAATGGACGTGGCCACCGTCAGGCCGCCTCCGACTTCGTGAAGCGCCGCCTGGCAACACGCTTCACACAACAACTCGAAAAACTTCGTGCAACCGGCTTCTTGCATCATGTCGCCGACTTGCGCCGCTGTATTCGCGCCGCGCACCGCAGCCACCAGTTCTGGACAAGCACCTGCCTGCTCGGCGATGGCAGCCAAAAAACCAAAGTCGACCGGGGCGCTTTTCGAGTGCACCATCATCACTCCTTGGGCGACTTTCGAAAATTTCCCCATCATCCCGACCATCGACACCGTCTTGATGCCAAGCCGTTTGCATTGTTTCAGTGTAAAGCCGACAAAATCGCCCATTTCGATAAACGCTTCTTCCGGCAAATGCGGATATTCTTGCATGGCATACTTTTCGCTCCGCCCCCCGGTCGTGATGACAACATGGCGGCAGCCGTTCGCTTTCGCCACTTGAATCGCCTGCACGATGCTCGCCCGGTAGGCGGCGGTGGAGAACGGAACGACGATGCCGCGCGTTCCTAAAATCGAGATGCCGCCAATGATGCCAAGTCTCGGATTCAACGTTTTTTTGGCGATTTCCTCGCCGCCGGGCACAGAAATGACGACCTTCACCCCGCGATTTAGACCGTATTGCGCCAACACTTCGCCGACCGCTTCGCGGATCATTTGCCGCGGCACCGGATTGATCGCCGCTTCCCCGACCGGCACCGGCAGCCCCGGTTTCGTGACGCGTCCGACCCCTTCACCGCCATCGATATGAACGCCCGGCGACGAGGTCCACGAGACAGTGGAAACGATGAGCGCGCCATGCGTCGCATCCGGGTCATCGCCGCCATCCTTCACGACCGCCGCCGTCGCCGTTTCGCCATCGAACGAACAGGAGGCGAGCGAAAATGTCGCCACTCGACCAATCGGCAGACGGATCGTCGCTTCTGACTGCGCCTTTCCGGTAATAAGCGCAATGAGCGCTGCTTTCGTTGCCGCTGTCGCGCACGATCCGGTCGTATACCCTTCACGCAGCGTTTTTTTCGTTTCCATCGCCGTCATCCTCGCTCGGCCAGCAACGATAAAGCGTTCAAGGCGGCGACGGTCACTGTGCTTCCTCCTTTGCGGCCGCGGTTCGTAATAAACGGCACATCGAGTTTCGCCAATTCTTCTTTCGATTCCGCCGCCGAGACGAATCCGACCGGCAAGCCGATCACCAATCCCGGCTGCGCCTCTCCTTCTTTGATGAGACGAATGAGCTCCAATAACGCCGTCGGAGCGTTGCCGATGGCAAAAATGCCGCCTTCCGCTTCTTTCACCGCTTTGCGCATGGCGATGATCGCCCTCGTTGTGTTCAGCCGTTTCGCTTCAGCAATGACATCTTCATCGGAAATATAAACGCGCACCGCGCTGCCGAATTTCTTGAGCCGCGCTTGATTGACGCCGGCTTGCACCATTTGCACATCGGCGACGACGAGCTTGCCGCTCCGAATGGCTTCAATGCCTGAGCGGATCGCATCCGGGTGGAAAATGAGGCTTTTGCCCAGCTCAAAATCAGCCGATGCATGGATGACGCGCTGAACAATTCGATATTGTTCTTCCGTAAATGAATGTTCCCCAATTTCCTCATCAATGATTTGAAAGCTGCGCGCTTCAATTTGTTCCGGCTGCACCGTCGCCGGACGAAATGTTGTATGGAAGTCCATGACAATTCTCTCCTTTCTTCCTTTGATCGCTTGCATGGGCGGCCGCTAGAAGCCCATTCCTTCCATCCGTGCGCTTCGCTTCCCGCATGAAGGCAACAAGCTCAGACGCATGGGACGCCATTGGCGCGAAAAACGTTTTGCTGTTTTTTCTGAAAACACGTTTTACACGGTTGGAAGTGGTGCATGTTGCTTCAACGCATCGAGCACGCCGGCAAAATCGTGATGCACGATGCCGTATGACAACCGTGGGCGGCGGATGACGATGACATCGATGCCGAGCTCCTCGGCGGCAGCGATTTTCTCATCGACAAACCCGACCTTGCCGCTTTCTTTCGTGACGACGACCGTGACGCCGAAATGGCGGTATAGCGCCCGATCGAGCTCTTTCGTAAACGGCCCTTGCATCATGACGATCTGCTCTTGGGAAAACCCGAGCCGCTCGCATTTGTCAAGATTGTCTTTTCGCGGCAACATCCGTGCAATCACCTTGACGTCCGGGCGCCCGAGCAGCTTGGCAGCGAAAATGTCGAGCGTTTTGCTGCCGGTCGTCAGCATCACGACGCCGCCTTTTTCCGCCGCCAAGTCAGCCGCTTCTTCATAGCTGTCGACAAATGTCACCTTCTCGGACGAAAACGAGGACGCCTGCCGCTCGTAGCGAATGTAGGGCAACCCGGCGTCTGCTGCCGCTTGCATAGCATTTTTTGACGCCTCTTCAGCAAATGGATGGCTCGCGTCCACAATCGCTTTGGCCCCCTCGGCTTTGGCCAGATCGGAAAGCTGGGACGCATCCAAGCGGCCGGCATAGGCGCGAATGCCGGCCGACCGAAGCTGTTCGGCCGCGTGATCGGTGACGACCGTCGCGGCCACGTTATAGCCAGCCTGTTGGATCATCACCGCCAATTCGCGGGCATCGCTTGTTCCGGCTAACAACAAAATCATCGACGCTTCCTCCTTCAATGATGGTGGTGATGATGATGGTGATGGTGATGAT
>NZ_MQMG01000063.1 GCF_001908025.1 Geobacillus proteiniphilus | reverse complement strand
AAGCCGTCTTTTCCCACCGCTATGGGCAGGCGGCAAAAGGAGGGATGTATCATCCGCATTCGCTTAGGTCTGTTTGGTGCGGACGATTCGCTGTCAATTATTCAGGCGGTGGCGCAAGAGTACAAAGAGCTTGTTTGCGTTCCCGTTGTGTATTGGGATGAAAGTGAAGTGATCGATTTGATCCGCCCGCTCGCGTCAGAAGTTGATATGTGGCTGTTTTCCGGACAAGTGCCGTATTCGATCGTCAAGCAGTCCAGTGAGGTCGATGCGCCGCTGTTTTATGTGCCACATATTGGTGCCAGCTTGTACCGCACACTGCTGCAGGCGCACTATACGGAGCAGATTCCGGTCAGCCGGCTTAGTTTTGACACGTACGAGCGCCGCGAAATCGAACGGCTGCTCGAAGAGGCGGGCATCGAGGAGCCGATTCCATACGTCAAGCATTACGAGGGAGGCATTTCGGCCCAGGAACTGTCCGACTATCATTACACCCTTTGGAAACAAGGGAAAACGGAAGCAGCGGTCACCTGTTTGCGGACAGCCCATCTCGAACTGGAGAAACTCGGAATGCCGGTGTATCGGGTATTGCCTGCCCGCTCGGCGGTGGAAGCGGTCATCCAAACCATCATTCGCACCGGACAGATGCTGCAGGTGCAAGATGCGCAAATCGCCGTGCAAATGATTGAAGTCGATGCGATGCAGGCGGCCTCCCCAGAGACATTTTCGACCGATGACATATATCGTCTGGAGATGAAGACAACGGAAAAATTGCTACGGTATGCAAAAAAAGTCCAAGGGTCGCTGAAAAGCGCCGGGCCGGGCCGCTATGTCATTTTTACGACAAGGGGCGCATTAAAAGAGATCACCGATGGCTATAAAACGGTCCCCTCGGCGGAGGAGACGGAGCTCTTGTACAGCGAGGTCATCGCGTGCGGAATCGGCATCGGCCGAACGGCGTATGAGGCCGAAATTCAGGCTGGGAAGGCGTTTTTGCATGCGAAACAAAGCGGACGGGGTGCGTGGATGGTGGTGTTTGATGACGGAACGATCTCGGGTCCGTTAGGAAAAAGTGTGCACCTCCGCTATTCGCTCGGCGGCGGAGAACTGCGGCAGCTGGCGGAGCGGACGGGATTAAGCGCCGCGACGCTCTGCAAATTGAAAGCAATATTGCAAAAACGAGGAACCAACGAGATCGAAGCGCATGAGTTGGCCTCTTACATGGGGATTGTGCCGCGCAGCGCCCGCCGGATTTTAAACCAATTGGAGACCGTGGGCCTTGCCGAAGTGGCCGGGGAAACAAACCCGTATCCGCGCGGGCGTCCGCGCAAAGTATACCGCATTTTCTTATAATTGCTCGATCAGCTTCTGCCTTTAGCGACAGGCAGAAGTTTTTTGTTGTCTTGAAGGCGTTTGTATTATTTGTATTATTTGAAAATTTCATCTGTTTCCATTATAATTAAGGACATATCCGAAAATTATCCGTAATTGGCGTGAGGGGAGGATAGCTTGATTCAAGGGGAACGTCTTTGGCAACGGCTCATGGAACTAGGGGAGGTCGGCAAGCAACCAAGCGGCGGCGTCACGCGCCTCTCGTTCACTGCTGAAGAGCGGCGGGCCAAAGATCTCGTCGCTTCCTACATGCGCGAAGCCGGGCTTTTCGTATATGAAGACGCGGCTGGCAACTTGATCGGACGGAAAGAAGGGACGAATCCGGATGCCACGGTCGTCCTTGTTGGATCTCATCTCGATTCGGTTTACAACGGCGGCTGCTTTGATGGACCGCTCGGGGTGTTGGCCGGCGTGGAAGTCGTTCAGACGATGAACGAGCACGGTGTTGTGACGCACCACCCAATTGAAGTAGTGGCGTTCACTGACGAAGAGGGAGCGCGCTTTCGTTTCGGCATGATCGGCAGCCGCGCCATGGCCGGAACACTGCCGCCGGAAGCGCTCGAGTGCCGCGACGCGGAAGGGATTTCCCTCGCTGAAGCGATGAAACAGGCGGGGCTTGACCCGGACCGCTTGCCGCAGGCAGCGCGAAAACCAGGAACGGTGAAAGCCTATGTCGAATTGCATATCGAACAAGGACGGGTGCTTGAGGAGACAGGACTTCCAGTTGGCATCGTCACTGGCATCGCCGGTCTGATTTGGGTGAAATTTACCATCGAAGGAAAGGCGGAACATGCCGGCGCCACGCCGATGTCATTGCGGCGCGACCCGATGGCGGCGGCCGCCCAGATCATCATAGTGATCGAAGAGGAAGCAAGACGAACAGGGACAACGGTCGGTACTGTAGGACAGTTGCATGTATATCCGGGCGGTATTAATGTCATTCCGGAACGGGTCGAATTTGTGCTCGATTTGCGCGACTTGAAGGCTGAGGTGCGCGATCAAGTATGGAAAGCCATAGCCGTGCGGGCAGAGACGATCGCCAAGGAGCGGAACGTCCGCGTCACGACCGAGCGGCTGCAAGAAATGCCGCCGGTGCTATGTTCCGATGAGGTGAAGCGCGCGGCGGAGGCGGCGTGCCAAAAGCTTGGCTACCCGTCGTTTTGGCTGCCGAGCGGCGCAGCCCATGACAGCGTACAGTTGGCTCCGATTTGCCCAATCGGGATGATTTTTGTCCGCTCCCAAGACGGAGTGAGTCATAGTCCGGCGGAATGGAGTACTAAAGAAGACTGCGCCGCTGGAGCAGAGGTGCTTTATCATACAGTGTGGCAACTGGCCCAAGGGGAATAACGAAAAAGACAAACGAACAGGGGGAGACCATGGATGACAAGTGAAGAAATCAAACGACTCGTCGATGAAGTGAAAACGGACGTCATCGCCTGGCGCCGTCATTTGCATGCCCATCCGGAATTGTCGTTCCAAGAAGAGAAAACAGCGCAGTTTGTCTATGAGACGCTGCAATCATTCGGTCATCTTGAACTTTCGCGGCCGACGAAAACGAGCGTCATGGCGCGGCTCATTGGCCAACAGCCAGGCCGGGTCGTCGCCATTCGCGCTGATATGGACGCATTGCCGATTCAAGAGGAAAACACGTTTGAGTTTGCCTCAAAAAACCCAGGCGTGATGCATGCGTGCGGACATGACGGCCATACGGCGATGCTTCTCGGGACGGCGAAAATTTTCTCCCAGCTGCGCGATGACATTCGCGGTGAAATCCGCTTTTTGTTCCAACACGCGGAAGAATTGTTCCCCGGCGGGGCGGAGGAGATGGTGCAAGCCGGCGTCATGGACGGGGTGGACGTCGTCATCGGCACTCACCTTTGGTCGCCGCTCGAGCGCGGAAAAATCGGCATTGTGTATGGGCCGATGATGGCCGCACCCGACCGCTTTTTCATCCGCATCATCGGCAAAGGCGGCCACGGGGCGATGCCGCACCAAACGATCGATGCGATCGCCATCGGAGCGCAAGTCGTGACGAACTTGCAGCACATTGTCTCGCGCTATGTCGACCCGCTCGAGCCGCTTGTTCTGTCCGTGACGCAATTTGTGGCGGGTACGGCGCATAATGTCCTGCCTGGGGAGGTCGAAATCCAAGGGACAGTGCGCACGTTCGATGAGACGCTGCGGCGCACGGTGCCGCAATGGATGGAGCGCATTGTCAAAGGGATCACCGAAGCGCACGGCGCCTCGTATGAGTTTCGATTTGACTACGGCTACCGCCCGGTCATCAACTACGATGAAGTGACCCGCGTCATGGAGGAAACGGCGTGCGAGCTGTTCGGCGAAGAGGCAGTGGCCCGCTTGAAACCGAACATGGGCGGCGAAGATTTCTCCGCCTTTTTGCAAAAAGCGCCCGGCAGCTTTTTCTACGTCGGCGCGGGCAATGTAGAAAAAGGCATCGTTTACCCGCACCACCACCCGCGCTTTACGATTGACGAAGACGCGCTTGAGATTGGCGTGCAAATGTTTGTCGCGGCGACGTTGAAACTGTTGGCGGGGGCGGAATAGCTGTTTTCGCTTGACATATCCAAGATTGTCAGTTCAAACGTTTGATCCTTGGGTGGCGGGATTGATTGGCGCCGCTGGGTTGCTCACTGCCATGGTGCCAGGGTCGATGATTTTAGTGACAGCATCAACGTTGTGGTGAGTTGGATTCCGTTTGGCCCAGTTACGGTGAAAGAAGGAAAGCGGGCGATATAGGAGGAAAAGTTGGCGATTGGACATCGTGCTTATCAATGGACGGGGAAAGCAAAGAAGGCATGGAATGCATCCGTGCCTTCTTACATGCTTTATGGTTGTCTAACGTGCATTGAATCGCAACTTTTCATTTAATGTAACATGAGCTTCATCCAAAGTTCGCTTGTTTGGTGAATAAATGATAAATAGCATTTCATCATGATGAATCGGACAGTCGCCGCTGGCTTGACAAAATTTTATCAAGCTGAAGGCAGCCTGCATACGAATGTCCTCTTGAAAATCCGTGTGAATCCCTTCCTCCAGTCCGAATGGATCTTGAAAGTTCGTCATGTTGTTCGACTTTGAAAACAACGGAAGAAGAAAAGAAGGCGGAGTGATCTTGAAAGTTCGTCATGTTGTTCGACCCCTTTTTCCAATTAGTAGATGGATCACGCTACGTTTACGATGATCGGTCAGCATTGGCCGCTGTTGTGTTTGACTGCGCGGAATAGTTTGCTGCAAGGTGCATTGCATGAACCTTTTTAAATGGCATATGCAATCGATAAGAAAATTAACCAAGGCACCCCAAATTGTTTTACACGATGTAACCCATGTCGTCCAACGCCTGAAACAGCGGATTCGACAACTGACGAATCCCAACTAGATCCTCTCCATGCAGGAGCACATCCAGCGAGTAAATCAATACATCATGGGATGGATCGGATATTTTCAACTCATAAACACCCAATGCTCCGTCTCTTATTGCATCGAGGGTCGAGAGGCATTTTGTTTGCCTAGTCACTGTCGAACTCGGGTGCTTGAAAATAGATGAAAAATAAAGAATAAATTAGTTAGCTTATGAAAAAATAAATGTAAAACGCTTTCTTGATGATTTTTCCGTTTATTTTCAAAAAAATAGCTAATTTTAGCTGTTTGACGGTATGGTGGACCAAGAGTATAATGAGCCTCAAATTAAATAACCATTCATTCCCTAAAGATCGCTGAATCCGAATAGGAGCGGGGGAACCAACCGTGGCTTTGTGCGCCACATGGGGTGAATCCTGTTCAGGACGCCTGTTCTGAACGGGTAGGGTGACTCTCATCACCCGAATCCGTCAGCTAACCTCGTAAGCGTGTTGAGAGAAGGGGGGTATTTCCTATGGCTTGACATAGGCAGCCAGATACCCTCTGGCTGTCTTTTTTTGTTCTTTTTTATAAAAATATGTAATTTATGTAAAAAATAATAAATTTGGTTTGTTGGGAAATCTTCGTGTATGTATAAGTCAATGTTTCCGAACTTTAAGCGGAAAGATGACAAAAGGCGGAGGGATCACTGATGTGGGATGTGATGATGGTTGTTTTGCTTGTCGTGAGCTTTATTCTCTTTTATGAATTTTCTGTTTGGTGTGATTCCGTGGTGAATGGAGGAGAAGAACAATGATCTGGATAGTAGGGATGGTGATATTGGGGGTATTTTGCTATCTCGTATACGCACTTATTTACCCGGAAAAATTTTGAACTGACGGTCAGATAAATTCAGTTATGAATTGGAATATGAGTGATCACGCGTGAGGGGGAAGAAACATGTGGCATGTCTTTTCGCAATATACACTTATTTTCTTGTTGTTGATCGTTATCGCGGTGCCATTGGGAAAATATTTATATGTGGCTTTCTTTGAAAAAGGAAAGATCGATCGTTTCTTTTCGCCCATTGAAGCGGTGATTTATCGATTATCAGGTATTCGCTCACTAGAAGAGATGACTTGGAAGTCGTATTGTACAGCATTGTTGATCGTGAATGCGGCATTGTTAGGTATATCCTATGGGCTTTTGCGTATTCAACATTATTTGCCGCTTAATGGGGCCAAAGTGGAAAATATGGAGCCGACTCTTACGTTTAACACTGTGGTTAGTTTTATGACAAATACAAACCTGCAGCATTATAGCGGAGAATCTGGATTATCCATTTTATCACAGATGTTATTTGTGACGATGATGATGTTCACGTCAGCCGCCACGGGACTGACTGTTGCTACTGCTTTAATTCGCGCGTTGTCTAAAAAAGGAAAAACGATAGGGAATTTTTATCAAGATTTTGTGCGCGCGAATGTGCGTGTATTGCTCCCGCTATCTGTCATCGTAACGATCTTGTTAGTGGCCTTTGGGGTTCCGCAAACCTTCTTGGCCCGCATGGCTGTATCAACATTAGAGGGAGGCACACAAACGTTAGCGCTGGGACCTGTCGCTTCGCTTGAGTCCATCAAACACCTCGGGACAAACGGAGGGGGATTTTTCGGAGCGAACTCGTCTCATCCGTTTGAAAATCCTCATCCGTTTACGAACGTAATCGAGATGTTATCGATGTGGTGCATTCCAGCGGCTCTGCCTTTTACGTATGGTCATGCTGTAAAAAATCGCAAACAGGGGTGGGTATTGTTTGCGACAATGTTCGTTTTGTTCGTCATGATGCTTGGGGTTGTGTACAATGCGGAACAATCTGGGAATCCCCTTGTGGGCAAATCAGGATTTGCAGCTGACCAAGGAAATATGGAAGGCAAGGAAGTACGTTTCGGCATTCCGCTGTCCAGTTTATTTACGGCGATCACGACAGCGGCCACAACCGGGTCAGTCAACAATATGCACGATAGTTTGACTCCGATTGGGGGGCTCGTTCCGCTGGCATTAATGATGTTAAATAACGTGTTTGGCGGCGATGGGGTAGGGTTTGTGAACATCATGATGTATGCGATGATTGCCGTTTTTTTATCAGGCTTGATGGTCGGGCGTACACCTGAATTTTTAGGGCGCAAGATCGAGCCAAAGGAAATGAAGCTGATCGTCATCGCGTTGTTGCTTCATCCTCTCATTATTTTGGCGCCGTCAGCCATAGCGTTAATGACGCACATGGGGACCGAGGCAATCAGCAATCCTGGCTTCCACGGCATTTCGCAAGTGGTGTATGAATATACATCTTCGGCGGCGAACAATGGGTCAGGATTTGAGGGATTGAAGGATAATACGGCATTTTGGAACATTTCGACTGGTGTTGTCATGCTTTTGGGGAGATATGTTTCCATTATTGCGATGCTTGCGGTCGCTGGGTCTTTGGTCGGAAAACAGCCAGTGCCCGAAACCATTGGAACATTCCGTACCGATACAGCCACATTCGGCGTCATTTTATTTGGGACAGTGTTCATTATCGGAGCACTTACCTTTTTCCCTGTTCTGATCCTGGGTCCGGTGGCGGAATATTTAACCATTCGCTAAGGAGGAAACGTCGAGATGAGAGGGAATGACAATCGCCAATCACTGTTTCAGCCAGAGCTTGTGCGGCAAGCGGCAATAGAGAGCGTCAAAAAGTTAAATCCTCTTGTGATGATGCGCAACCCAGTAATGTTTGTCGTCGAGATTGGAACATTGATCGTGTTGCTTATGCTTTTGTTTCCTCGCTTTTTTAGAATAGAGGATTGGAAATATGAATTAGCGGTATTCGTCATTCTTTTGCTCACGATTTTATTCGCTAATTTTGCTGAGGCTTTGGCGGAAGGACGAGGAAAGGCACAAGCGGAATCGCTGAAGAAAACGAAAGCGGATACGATCGCCAAGCGGATCAGCGCAAAAGGGGAAATAGAACTGGTTGCGTCCACACAGTTGCGAAAAGGGGATATTGTTCTCGTCGAAGCCGGTGATCTCATTCCAGGTGACGGCGAAATCATAGAAGGGTTGGCGTCCATTGATGAATCGGCCATTACTGGGGAATCCGCCCCTGTTATTAAGGAGGCAGGGGGAGATTTCAGTTCGGTGACAGGCGGCACAAAAGTCGTCAGCGATTGGATTAAAGTAAAAATCACAGCCGACCCCGGCGAGTCTTTTTTGGATAAAATGATCTCTCTTGTTGAAGGAGCAACGAGGCAAAAAACGCCGAACGAGTTGGCGCTGAACATTTTGCTTGTGACTCTCACGCTCATCTTTTTGATTGTCGTTGTCACATTAGTTCCGATTGCCCGTTATGTCGGCATCCATTTGTCGATAACAACCTTGATCATCTTGCTTGTTTGTTTGATTCCGACGACCATTGGCGGCTTATTATCGGCCATTGGAATCGCCGGGATGAACCGCTTGACACAATTCAACGTGTTGGCGATGTCCGGAAAAGCGGTGGAAGCGGCAGGGGACGTTACAACTATCGTGCTTGATAAGACGGGAACGATTACGTTTGGAAATCGAATGGCCGCCCAGTTTATTCCTGTTGGCGGGACTACAGAGGAGCAAGTACGGGAAGCAGCCGTTTTGTCTTCGATTAAGGATGAGACACCTGAGGGGCGTTCTGTTCTTGAATTGGCGAAACAGCAAGGATGGAAAGCAGATGTTGCTGAGTATGAACACGAGGAGTTTGTCCCGTTTACTGCCGAGACAAGAATGAGCGGCATGAACGTGCAAGGCATTCCGTATCGCAAGGGAGCGGTGGATGCCATTTCCCGTCATGTCAAACAGCTGGGCGGCCGCATTCCAAGCGATTTGAAAGAAAAAAGCGAACAAATCGCTAAACAGGGGGGCACGCCGTTGGCTGTCTCCGTTGGAGCAGACATCGTGGGCATCATCTATTTGAAAGATACCGTAAAACCGGGAATGCGCCAACGATTTGATGAATTGAGAAAAATGGGGATCAAAACGATCATGTGCACAGGAGACAACCCACTGACCGCTGCAACGATTGCCAACGAGGCAGGAGTGGATGAGTTTATTGCGGAAAGCAAGCCGGAAGACAAGATTCGTGTTATTCGGGAAGAACAAGCGAAAGGGAATTTGGTTGCTATGACGGGGGATGGTACGAATGACGCGCCGGCTTTGGCGCAGGCGGATGTCGGATTGGCCATGAATAGCGGTACGATGGCGGCAAAAGAAGCGGCGAATATGATTGATTTAGACTCCGATCCGACGAAAATTATTGAAGTGATATCCATCGGGAAGCAACTGCTGATGACCCGGGGGGCATTGACCACATTTAGCATTGCCAATGATATTGCCAAATATTTTGCTATTTTGCCGGCTGTGTTTGTGGCCAGCATTCCGCAGATGAAATCGATCGATATTTTGCATCTGCATTCGCCAGCGAGCGCCATTTTATCCGCGTTAATTTTCAATGCGGTGATCATCCCTCTGTTGATTCCGTTGGCGATGAGAGGGGTGCGCTATCAACCGATGTCATCGGAAAAACTTTTGCGTAGAAATATGTTGATTTATGGAGGCGGAGGAGTCATTGCTCCATTCATTGGCATAAAGGTCATTGATCTTGCCCTAGGCCTGTTTATGTAAAAGAGAGGAGGATTTGGCATGAGAAATATTCGCCTTGCTTTGCTCATGATCGTTTTGCTTGGGCTCGGGTATCCGGCAGCGATGACGGGCCTTGCCCAGTTGTTATTTCCTCATCAAGCGAAAGGAAGCATTATTTATGAGAAGGGAAGAGCCATCGGTTCGGAATTGATTGGACAATCATTTCAGGGGGACTCCTATTTTCACGGCCGCCCTTCGTCGATTCAATATGATGCAAGTGCATCAGGTTCACCAAATTATGGGCCTTCCAGCAAAGAAATGATGGAACGGATGGAGAAAGATGCAGAGCAATGGTTGAAAAAAGTTCCTGGAAAGACGAAAAAAGATATCCCTATCGATTTAATCACCAATTCAGGATCTGGACTCGACCCTCATATTAGCCCGGCTGCCGCATTGTTCCAAGTGCCGATGGTAGCAAAGGCAACGGGATTATCGGAGCAACAATTGACCCGTTTGGTCAAGCAGCACATTGAAGGAAGAGCGATGGGCGTTTTTGGTGAACCGCGGGTCAACGTTGTGCGCTTAAATATGGCTGTTCAAAAATTAGTGGAGGAGCGTTCCAAACGGAATGAATCATAAATATAGACGAATGACTCCGGAAGAGATATTGAAGAAAATCGAAAATATGAAGAAAGGCCGCCTCAAAATTTATATTGGGGCGGCCCCTGGTGTCGGGAAAACATTTCATATGTTGAGGGATGCTCACGATGTGAGAGAAAAAGGGATCGATATCGTCATCGGAATTGTTGAAACACACGGACGGGCTGAGACAGAGGCAGAAATCAAAGACTTGGAAATCATTCCTCGCAAGAAAATCCATTATAAAGGAAAAGAATTTGCGGAATTGGATGTCGACGCGGTGATTCGACGCAACCCGGATGTGGTGATTGTGGACGAATTGGCCCATACCAACGCCCCGGGCAGTAAAAACAAAAAGCGCTATCAGGATGTACAAGAAATTTTGCAGGCGGGAATTCATGTTTGGACGGCAATGAATATTCAACATCTAGAAAGTGTTCATGATATCGTTGAGCAAGTAACAGGGGTCCAAGTGAATGAACGCGTGCCAGATTTTATGCTTAGGGAAGCCGATGAAATCGAAGTGATTGATATCACGCCGGAAGCGTTGCGCGAGCGCATTAAAGAAGGGAAAGTATATGGGAAAGAAAAAATTGATCAGGCGCTCAATCATTTTTTTCGCAAGGGCAATCTCGTTGCCTTGCGGGAGTTGACGTTAAGAGAAGTGGCCGATGATATTGAGATGCGTTTGGAGAAAGAGAGAGAAGAACAGGGAATTGAAGAACCGACCGGCATTCATGAAAAAATTCTAGTGTGTGTCAACTATCGGCCAAACGCTGAAAAATTAATTCGACGTGGATGGCGGATCGCTCAACGATTAAACGCCGAGTTATACATTTTGCACATTAAGCAGAAAAGACAATCGCCAGAAAGGGCGATAGCAGAATGGGAGAAAATGGCTAAGCAATTTGGCGCCACTTTTCTCGTTCGAGAGGCTGCCTCGCGCCGTGTTGCCCATCAAATCGTGGATGTATGTCGAGAATATAAAATCACCCAGATTGTGATGGGGATGTCTGCTCGGACGAGATGGGAGGAAATATGGAAAGGATCGCTCATTAATGTAATTATGCAGCAACTTAAACATGTTGATGTGCTTGTTGTATCTGACAGATAGAGAAGAGGGGCATCTTTGATCATAGTTCCAAAAGAAGACTCCCGTTCGCAATTCAAGCAATAAGCGGAAGATGAATGTCGGCTGGCGCCAGCCAAAACGTATGATAAAATCAATGTGCATTGCGTACAGGCTGTTGACGGACTTAAGCGGCTAAGCAGCGCACGAGACGAGAGGAAATTCAAAGTGCACGCTGTGCATAGCATTGTCGTCGACCTCCAATCGTGCAAAAACCCCGGGGGATCGACGACAATCTTTTTACACACTTCAAGCCTACAGCCATCGTACATGAACACGATTGACAGAATTTTTGGATTATGGTATTCTGAAAATAACTTTGGAGCAAAAAGATTGATATATCAAGTGCTTTCTGGGTTTTTATCGTACCTATGAGGGATTGAAACCAGTTGAGTACCGTCCGGACGAATACGTAGTCATTGACTAGTTTTTATCGTACCTATGAGGGATTGAAACTTGGGGATCCTTCCCCTTATCGCCGGCACGAGTTCGTTTTTATCGTACCTATGAGGGATTGAAACAAAGTTTTTCGTCGCCCCATGGAGACCGCGCGCCCCATGTTTTTATCGTACCTATGAGGGATTGAAACTATATGCAAGCAACAAAATGAAGGTGTCGGTCGTAGTTTTTATCGTACCTATGAGGGATTGAAACCATTCGGAAATCCGATAGTAACAATAAATAATGTGCGTTTTTATCGTACCTATGAGGGATTGAAACTCAACGCCACGAGCCGCAAGTGACTGAATAGCGACGTTTTTATCGTACCTATGAGGGATTGAAACAACTGTCTGCTTCAATTTTTGACTGCCATTGTTGAGTTTTTATCGTACCTATGAGGGATTGAAACCAGCCATTCTTTTATCACATCACAGCCCTCCCAGGTGTTTTTATCGTACCTATGAGGGATTGAAACGTGTTTCCTTGGGAACAATGCGGTTTTTTTATAAAGAGTTTTTATCGTACCTATGAGGGATTGAAACTCACGTTTGGTCAGCATCGTCTAACACCCCTAAAATCGTTTTTATCGTACCTATGAGGGATTGAAACTATCCGCTCATTGATGACCCACATTCCGGACATTTGAGTTTTTATCGTACCTGTGAGAGATTGAAACCTTCGTGTTTTGTGCGAACGATCGTCGCAATAAACGCTTTTCATCACACCGTAAGCAACTCCATGGAGCGCACATAGGTTTAAATCTGTGCGGTGGAGAGAGGTTAAGAGTTGGCGAAGATGACTGAAAGAGATGAATCAGCATTCGCGGGCTATGTCTGTGCGATACCGGCGATCCGCTTCTGCCGTTTGTTTTAGGCAGGAGTTTTTTATTGTTATACAGCCGCTTTATGTCCATCCCGAATTGTCGTTCCAGGAAGAGAAAACGGCGCAATTTGTGTACGAGACGCTGCAATCATTAGGTCATCTTGAACTTTCGCGGCCGACGAAAACGAGCGTCATGGCGCGGCTCATTGGCCAACAGCCAGGCCGGGTCGTCGCCATTCGCGCGGATATGGACGCCCTGCCGATCCAAGAGGAAAACACGTTTGAGTTTGCCTCAAAAAACCCAGGCGTCATGCATGCGTGCGGGCATGACGGCCATACGGCGATGCTTTTGGGGACGGCGAAAATTTTCTCCCAGTTGCGCGATGACATTCGCGGTGAAATCCGCTTTTTGTTCCAACACGCGGAAGAATTGTTCCCCGGCGGGGCGGAGGAGATGGTGCAAGCTGGTGTCATGGACGGGGTGGACGTCGTCATCGGCGCTCACCTTTGGTCGCCGCTCGAGCGCGGAAAAATCGGCATTGTGTATGGACCGATGATGGCGTCACCCGACTGCTTTTTCATCCGCATCATCGGCAAAGGCGGCCATGGGGCGATGCCGCACCAAACGATCGATGCGATCGCCATCGGAGCGCAAGTCGTGACGAACTTGCAGCATATCATCTCGCGCTATGTCGACCCGCTCGAGCCGCTTGTTCTGTCCGTGACGCAATTTGTCGCGGGTACGGCGCATAATGTCCTGCCTGGGGAGGTCGAAATCCAAGGGACAGTGCGCACGTTCGATGAGACGCTGCGGCGTACGGTGCCGCAATGGATGGAGCGCATTGTCAAAGGGATCACCGAAGCGCACGGCGCCTCGTATGAGTTTCAATTTGACTACGGCTACCGCCCAGTCATCAACTACGATGAAGTGACCCGCGTCATGGAGGAAACGGCGTGCGAGCTGTTCGGCGAAGAGGCAGTGGCCCGCTTGAAACCGAACATGGGCGGCGAAGATTTCTCCGCCTTTTTGCAAAAAGCGCCCGGCAGCTTTTTCTACGTCGGCGCGGGCAATGTAGAAAAAGGCATTGTTTACCCGCACCACCACCCGCGCTTTACGATTGACGAAGACGCGCTTGAGATCGGCGTGCAAATGTTTGTCGCCGCGACGTTGAAACTGTTGGCGGGGGCGGAATAGCTGTTTTCGCTTGACATATCCAAGGAGGGAGAGAAGATGAAAAGCATCCGTTGGTTAATGATTGTCCCATTTATCGGCATGCTCGGCGGCGTTCCTTTTGTGAATCAAGTGACTCCGTACGTGTTTGGCATGCCGTTGCTTCTCTTTTGGCTGGTCGCTTGGGTGATCGCCACTTCGGTTATCATGGCCATCGTGTATCGTTTTGACCCTGCGGTGAAGGAGGATGAGCAGACATGAACTCGGCCTTAGTGATGATTTTTGCTTTCTTGTTGCTGTCTCTTTATCTAGGGGTGCAGGCGCGAAAAGGAAAAGACATGAATTTGGAGCAATGGACCGTCGGTGGGCGCGGATTTGGCACAGTTTTCGTTTTCCTCCTGATGGCCGGTGAAATTTACACAACGTTCACGTTCCTTGGCGGAAGCGGTTGGGCCTATGGAAAAGGGGGGCCGACGTTTTACATCATTGCCTACGGCTGCCTGGCCTATGTGTTATCGTATTGGATGCTTCCCCCGAGTTCGACAGTTTTGAGGTC
The DNA here is from genome assembly GCF_001908025.1 of Geobacillus proteiniphilus. Taxonomy (GTDB): domain Bacteria; phylum Bacillota; class Bacilli; order Bacillales; family Anoxybacillaceae; genus Geobacillus; species Geobacillus proteiniphilus. Next base: position 2,207 of record NZ_MQMG01000063.1, on the reverse strand, counting down.
ATTTTAGGCAAATGGAAATGACCAAAATGCTGTTATATCAAGGGTTTCGTGATGCGGATCCTAGGAAAAAATACCGAATTTCATAGGCACACGATTTATTAATTTTTTCTTTTAAAAATAAATTTTATACGTTATAATATAGGCATGTACATACGACGAGTTACACGCAAAAACAAGGATGGAACAACCGTTGCTTATCTCCAGCTTGCTCACAATGAATGGGATCCAAAGGCCAAATATGCGAAAGCGAAGGTGATTTATTCATTCGGGCGCGAAGACGAGGTGGATCGCGCCGTCTTGGAACGTCTGGCCAAAAGCATTTCGCGATTCCTTTCTCCTGAGCAGGCTTGGGAAGTCGAAAAGTTGACAGGAGAAGCTTCCGATGACTTTCAATTCCAGTCATGCAAACACCTCGGCGGCGTTTGGCTCTTGGATCAGCTCTGGAGACAACTGGGGTTGGGAGAGATTCTCCACTCCTTGTTTACCTCCCGACATCACCAGATTTCGCTGGAACGGCTGATTTTTGCCATGGTGGCCAATCGCGCCCTTCATCCGTCAAGCAAGTTGGCGATGGAGGAGTGGGTGGAGAAAGACGTGTATATCCCTCACCTTCCTCAAGTCGCCAGCCATCAGTTATACCGGGCGATGGATGAGCTGCTGGCCGTACAGCCGGAATTGGAGCGCCAAGTGTTCCATGCCGTGGCCGATTTATTGAATTTGGAAGTCGACTTGATTTACTTCGATACGACTTCGTCGTACTTCGAAGTGGATCCCTCTGAAACACCGGAAGGAGAATCGCTTCGAAAACAAGGATTCTCGAAAGACAAACGCCCAGACTTGGTTCAAATCGTCATGGGGCTGGCTGTCACCCGGGAAGGAATCCCGATTCGCGCTTGGGTATGGCCTGGCAATACCATGGACATGACGGTCATCAAACAGGTGAAACAAGACTTGATTGGCTGGAAGCTTGGACGTGTGATCAGCGTCATGGACCGCGGCTTTTCCTCTGAAGAGAATTTGCGAATCTTGCAACAGGCCGGCGGACACTACATTGTCGGCGAAAAAATGCGATCCGGCAAAGCCGCCGTCGAAGAGGCCTTAAGCCGTCGCGGACGTTATCATGAAGTGGACGAGAATTTGCACATCAAAGAAATCATCGTCGGCGACGGAGAAGCGCGTCAGCGCTATGTTCTCGTGTACAATCCCAGCGAAGCCGAACGCCAACGCAAGGAGCGGGAAACGCTGCTCGAATCGCTGAAAGAAGAGTTGGAAGGGCTTCGTCAACTCCCCAACGAAGCCCATCATAAGGCGACCTGCCGGCTGCGTTCCCATCCGTCCTACGGAAAATACTTGCGCCAGTTGAAGGACGGAACCCTTCGCATTGACAAGCAGGCGGTTCGTGACGCGGAAAAGTACGACGGCAAATATCTCATCCGGACATCTGACGACACCTTGTCTGCCGAAGATGTCGCCATCGGGTATAAGCAGCTGGTGGATATTGAGCAGGCCTTCCGAACATTGAAGTCTACATTGAAATTGCGACCTATGTATCATCGCTTGGAAGACCGCATTCGGGCGCATGTGCTGCTCAGTTGGCTTGCTCTCTTGTTAGTTCGGATCGTGGAGATCCGAACTCATGAATCGTGGCCAAACGTAAGAGACGAATGTGAGCGTCTTATGCTTGGACATTTTTCTTCCAAAAACGGAGACCTTTATCAACGAACCGAACTGACGGCCAAACAAGCGCAACTCTTTGCGGCTCTAGGGCTGGAGCCTCCTCCGAAGATCCTAGGCATCCATCCTCGCGCCTAGATACACGCCCAAAGTGTGCCCAAATGTCTCTCGTCCCTTTTGCATCAAGGGGCGAGAGGCATTTTGTTTGCCTAGTGACTGTCGAACTCGGGATGATAATTTACAACTAGAATTTTCAAAACCGAAAAGCACATAGGCCAAAGATTCAAGTGTTCATCGCATATTACGAATAGCTTTTAGTCACTTTAATTTTTCTTTCGCTAATAAATTTCTTTTGTCGACCAACAACCCGTACTACTTGCTTTATATACTGTTTTTCAGGTGGGCACGGTGCTTTTCCTGTTTCAATCCTAATTAGAGGACAAGCAGATCCTTGACAAGAAGGTCTTAGGAAGCACTTCTTACAGCCCTCATCTTCAGACTCATCGTTCATAACCCACAAAGCAAATTTATCT
>NZ_MQMG01000062.1 GCF_001908025.1 Geobacillus proteiniphilus | reverse complement strand
CGATAAATGTGAATCAAGCAAGTGCTGATCACCTTGTGAATATCGGCCTCATACAAGCGGTCGAGATGACGAGCCAAGGCATCGTCGTTCAACCAGGAAGGATGGAGACCGGGACGGATGAGTTTCTCTAGATCGATCTCCTGAGCCCATCGTTCCACGTGAACGAGGGCTTGCCGGCCGTCAAACAGATTGTAGATGATGGCCTGAACGGCATCGCTGACTCGAGTCTGGCACTGTGGATCAACGGGAACGAGATGGTCAATCAATTGGGGCAGGCCCAGTTTCTTGAATAGGGCACTTATTATATTCAAATAATCATTACGATAGACCTTTTTGACTTGAACGTTCATGAGAGAAAAACTCCTTCACTTTCCTTGTATGTCAAGGATTCATTCGACGATGGACACAAAAAATCCTCCCGATTTTCGTTGGGAGGGTGCGAAATGTGAGGTGTTACTCATTTTTCAGTGGTTTTTTCGGCATGAAAGGAATAGAAGGAAACGAATTGATTGATTTTTATGAATAAATGCCTATTTTTGATATGATAATAAAGTTCCTTTTTTTTTTTTTATTTACAGTAAAATTTTAATTGTAAATATATAGTTGTTTTACCATAACATGTTCTTGTTAAACGATTGAGAATGAGGGGGTGGTGAAAAAAGGTGGTAAACTAAATTATTTTAGAATCAAAAAGTACTGGATTTGGTTTCTTTTTTATTAAATCACCAGCCTCCTAGAAAGACGGTGATATGATACAAAAGAAAGTCAAAAACGGGTTCTTCTTCATGGAATTGATTAAGGAGAATCTTTATGACAGTTTATACTGTTCACCTTGTTCTTTTCTCCGTCATTATTTCTGATTAACTATTATCAAAGCATAAACATGAAAAAGGACGAATATCCGGATTATATCTTTTGGACTCTCTATTTGTTGGTCGTCGTTTGCTTGACGGTCATCTGCTGATCGGTTCGACAAATCCTCTTTAGTGTTGTTTGCATGTCTGCCGTTTCTGTTGGCCTTGGATATTGGCTGATTGCGAAAAATGAAAGCATTCGATATTTTTACAACCTTGGGATTCCCACAACGTTTATTGGCCTTTCACTGCTTGTTCACGTCATTCCGCTATTCGTCTGTTTGTTCCGTTCTCTATATACATGCACTTTAAAGTAATGACTTCTGTATGAACACCTTTTTTCATGGCTATATGGATGCATTATAGTCAAGAAACATTAGTTAATCATTGGGGGAATGATTGATGAGGAAAATACTTTATTTGATCATTGCTATGAGTTTATTTTTTATACCATTTAAAGTTTCAATAGCAGGCGCTGAAACACAATCAGATCAGGAGGGAAAAGAGGAAGCATTAACAACAGTGGAAGATATATATAGAACTTCGTATAAAGGAGTTGAAATTATTATTAATTCCTCTAACAGTATGATTACACCTGAAAAAATGATCATTGCGAAGAAAGTGATTGATTCAGAATTATTGAATACATCACATGCTTTTATTTTAAACAGCAACCAAGTGAAGCCTCAAGTGATCCCTAACCCAGGAGATGGAACGGTTATCGGAACTAGATATTATTCTTTTGATAACGATACCGCTAAATTTGTAAGCAGTGTATTAAAAACAGGATTAACTGCTATCGCTACATTAGCTGGATATACGTTTGGCCCTGGAGCGGCAACAACCATTGCTTCGATTTGTACATTGGCAGGGGAATATATTAATCTAAAACCATACTGGACAACAGTGAAAATCATACGATATTACAGTGATTATTATGATCAGTATATATATGACGCGTATCACTTTGTCTATAGCGACAGCAAGCGCACCAATCTGAAAAAAGTATTTATTTCCGACGATATGATCAAAACGACGGGCAATGTATTGGATACATTCTGATAGAAGGAGAATCTATTGTCCATGAATCGAAAAAAAAGATTTGTCTTAGCTCTCGCCGTGCTGATGGTCATATTCTTTTTCGTCTACATGTTTGAAGAACAAGTGCTGCGCTTTTTAGACTATAAGGTGGTCAAGCTGACGATGTTGATTTCGTTGATCACCATCATTGTCGGAGATCTCATCTATCGACGCACGTAATCGGATGCGCAATGTGAACGAAAGATGACGCCGGGCGTTGGGTGCCCGGCAAGTTTGTTTAGGCGCCAGACGGCGATGGGACGGTTGCCGTCATTTTGGGGCCGGATTCACAACCGTGTTGATGTGGCTGCTTTGCTTGGCGCGGCCAGGCGCTAACAGCAACGCCGCCTCCAGCGCCGGGCATGGTCTGGAAGCGGCGCTGCCGCGTCGGGCGCGACCGTCTTGAACGGATGTTGGCAGCCGCCAAAGCGGCGAATGCGAAGAGAGAAGGCTGCTTGCCGCCGTTTTTCCCCTTTCGCCCGCCGCCGCGATGGCGAAGGCTATCCGTGAAAAGGCGGAAACATGTTCCAGCGCAAGCCGATGACGAGCTGGCAGCACGGAAACGCGCCAGGCGGCGGCGACAACGTCAGGCGGATGCCGTCGGGATTGAAATACACATCGGTTTTCGAGCGGATGCCAAGCGAGCGGATCAGGCGCTTCACTTCATCCGTTTTTCCTTCTTGGGCGGCCGACATGACCGAGGTCGCAAACGAACGGGATTCGGCCAGTTTTTTCAAAACGGCGGCGGCATCGTTCATCAGCGTCTGCGCCGTGGCGGCGGACTGGGAAAAGAGAGTTGGGTCGATCGGGGGATACGGGCCGGCCGGCATCCGCGGGAAATGAGCGAACATGGCCGCTTGCGCCTCCTTTCCAAAAATGGAATCGATATTACGATATGTGCAAACATCAAAAAAGGAGCGAAACCGAAATGGCGATTTCGCTCCTTCCTTCATTAGTATGAGCGGCGATGTTCGACTAAGTCAATGACCCCTAAAACGAGATGGGCAAGGCCAAAGCCCACAACCGCTCCTGATCATGACGAGTCAATCCGGCGCGCTTGCCGCATGGCGATGCCCGTTGCGGTAACGGCCGCCCCTAACACAGTTGGAATGGCTTCTTCTTTCTTTCGCCTTCATCCACCTATCCTTTTCGGCAAGCAGTCAATTGTTCGCTTGCATCAAAACATGGCAGAAACCATTCCGTTTGTTACAAATAGCGCAACCATAAATAGGCATGTGACAGGAGCAAGGCAATGAGCGTGAGCGGCGCGCCGATTTTCAAAAAATCAACGTACGTAAAGCCATGTCCTTCGCGCGAAGCGATGCCGGCGACAATCACATTCGCCGAGGCGCCGATGAGCGTCCCGTTTCCGCCCAGGCAGGCGCCAAGAGACAAGGCCCACCAAAGCACGTCAATCTGCGGGGCGTCCGGGGATAAGCCCATGCCGACCGCCATATCTTTAATGAGCGGGATCATCGTGGCGACGAACGGGATGTTGTCGATCGTCGCCGAAGCGATGCCGGACAGCCAAAGGATTAAATAGGCAGCCGCGGAAATATCGCCGCCGGTGACGTCGAGCGCTTTTTCGGCCAACGATTGAATCAGGCCGATGTCGACCAGCCCGCCGACCAAGACAAACAATCCGGCGAAAAAGAAGATCGTGACCCATTCGATCGAGTGAAAGACATCTTCTATCTCATGCTCCGGCACGGCGATGAGCATGAGCACGACCGCTCCGGTCATGGCGATGACGGCCGCATCGACATGAATGACAGAATGAAGAATAAAGCCAAGGATGGTCAGCCCGAGCACGGCGACCGATTTGCGCATCAGCTTCGCATCTTGAATGTAGTCGGCATCGCGAAGCTCCATCAGCTTTTGAATCAACTTTGGATCGGTTTGCAGCTGCTTTCGGTAAATCAACGCGAGCAACGCGACAGTCACGATGGCGATCATCGCGACGATCGGTGTTAGGTTGAACAAAAAGGCGTTGAAATCTAAATGCTTGTTCGCCGAGCCGATCATAATGTTCGGCGGGTCGCCGATCAACGTCGCCGTGCCGCCGATGTTGGATAAAAGCACTTCCGAAATGAAATACGGCACCGGGTTGACCTGAAGCATGCGCGTAATTGAAAACGTCACCGGCACGATAAGCAGGACGGTGGTCACGTTGTCCAAAAACGCTGACAGCAGCCCGGCCAACAGTGAAAGCATGACTAAAATGCGGACCGGTCGGCCTTTCGCAAGCTTCGCTGCTTTAATGGCCATATATTGAAAAAAACCGGATTTGCTCGTGATGCCGACTAAAATCATCATCCCGATCAGCAGCGTGATCGTTCCCCATTCAATATGGTGGGTGAACGCTTTCTCCGCATCGACAATGCCGAAAATGATCATGAAAGCGGCGCCGAGCAGCGCGATGACGGCGCGGTTGATTTTTTCGGAAATGATGATCGCGTATGTAATCAGAAAAACCGCAATGGCGAAATCGTACTGAAGGTTGGAAACGCCCACCGCGGAATGATCCATTATTTCTCCTCCTTTTTCCAGTTAGGATTTCGATTCATGAAAATGATTCCCACACGCCGGGCACGTCCAATCACTGTGCTCGCTGGTGGCTTCACGAACATAAAATGTAAATGAACAATGCGGACAAGCGATTTCGCGCACCCGATCCATCAACATCCGCCGCCTCGGTTCGGCTGGAGCATTGGTGTCAATGATCTCGACATGAATGTCTTCGCGCGATTCATCTTCGGCGATCACTTTCCCCTCGGCCTCTTCTTTTGTACGCCACCCGCGGCCGAGCAAGTGCTGCTCGAGCTGGCTGTGTGAGGAATGTTCAAGCATTTCTTCAGCCAGTTTCATGTACTGGCGGTCCGTCAGCCCGCTGAACGGAAGGTTCTTCTTCTGTTTTTTCCAATACGCCCGCAGTTGGTCTTCGGTGAAAATCCATGTGACAATCTGATGAATCACGACATTTTTCATCCCATCCACCCTCCTTTTTCTTGATCATATCATAGAAGGCTGGTGATTTAACAGGAAATGCGGCTCAACAATAGCATTTCTTAAATGGATCAACCTTATAAATGTTACTCTTCTCTTCACTCACGAACCATCGGTTTAGGGGAAATGATTGTTTTTCGCCGATCTTATAGAGGATGGGGGAGAAAAAACGATTGGCTTGAATGGGAAGCGTCCATCCGCCCTTCTTCTTTTTCGCCAAGGCTTTCGTTGATTCCTACGGCATCCGCCTCTTTTTCGCCATTTTCTGAAAAAAGAAATAAACAATCGCTTCTGCGTGATATAATAATAGTAAGACGGACGGCAACAGCGTGCCGGAAAGGGGGGAAGCGACGATGGACAGCCCGCAATATTTGTTTCTCGATTTTGAGTTTACGATGCCCGAGACGAAAACGAGCCCGGACGGGTTTTGCCCGGAAATCATTGAAGTCGGCCTTGTCGCGGTTGTTGACGAGCAAATCGTGAGCCAATTTTCCTCCTATGTGAGGCCGCTCCGCTTTCCGCAGCTCACCGAACGGTGCAAGTCGTTTCTCAATATCACCCAAGAACAAATTGACCGCGGAATGAGTTTTTATGAGTTGGTTTCCTTGCTTCGGCAATATGACCGCGAACGCCCCACGACGGTGATTACGTGGGGGAGCATGGATATGAAAGTGCTCCGGGAAAACTGCCAATCGGCGCAAGCGGAATTCCCATTCACTGGCGAGCACCGTGATTTAGCCATGGAGTATAAGCGGTTTTTCGGCAACAAAAATCAAACCGGATTGCGCAAGGCGGTGCAAGAGTACGGCAATGAGGCGGTTGGAAAAGCCCATTGCGCGCTCGATGATGCGTTCACCGCGTATACGATTTTCCGGCTGGTGGAAAACGACAAAAAATATTTGGCGAAGACAAAGCCGCCGACGATTGGAGAACGGATTGATTTGACCCAGCTGCGAAAAAAATTCGCTTTATAGCCGGCTGCGTTGGCGGCGGCTTTTTTATGTTATAATAGAAAGTGGACGATTTTTTAGGCAGAAAGGTTGTTTCCTTATGTGGCCATTGGTGCTGAATCTGTTTTTGTACTTTCCGGAGGACAAACGCGAATATATTCCCGCAGCCTTTTCGTTTGCTGTCTTCTTCTTGATGGCGGTGTTCACGATGCGGCTCATCATCGTTATCTCCCGGCGGCAGGAGAAGGAAGCGAAACGGCTCGAAGAACAGTTGCTTGAAAAAAGGGACGAGTCTGGGCAACCGCCGGGGGTATAAACCAGCCTTCCTCCGGCAATACTGGTGGATAACACATGTTATGCTGGAGGGAGTTCAGTGTTGCGGGGAACATATGGGATCCTTTTCGCTGCGGCGCTCGTGTTGTCCGGCTGCGGCCAAGAGAATGGAACGAGCCGGACGGTGGAGATGATCAATGTGGACGGCGACTCGATCGGCACGATCGCGCTGACGGAGCAAGCGGAAGGGGTTCGGCTGAAGCTTGATTTGGAAGGCCTCCCGCCGGGAGAGCACGCCATTCACATCCATGAAAACGGAAGCTGTCAGCCGCCCGATTTTCAGTCGGCCGGCGGTCATTACAATCCGGACGGGAAAAAGCACGGCCTTCTCCACCCGGAAGGAGCGCATGCCGGCGATTTGCCGAACATTATTGTGAAAGATGACGGCACGGTCAACGTCGAGTTGACGGCGCCCAATGTGACGCTGAAAGAAGGAGAGAAAGGCTCGCTGCTTACAAAAGACGGAACGTCGATCGTCATTCACGCCAAGAAAGACGACGGCATGACCCAGCCGGCGGGAGACGCCGGCGGACGGATCGCCTGTGGGGAAATCAAGTCGTCGTGAAACAGGGGCTCGCGCGCGGGCCCCTGTTTCACGTTGCCGGGGCAACGCTTCACACGACAGCGGCGGATGCACATGGTCGGCGAAACAGAAAACGGCAAGGAATGATCGTTTGGCTCCATTTGCGCTTCTGATTTACATGGATGGCGGAACGAAGCAACGGGTTCGGCGCTGCTTCTTTTCTCTTTCGCCATCCGCTTGGCTGCTCTTCTTTGGCACAGAGCTAGCGCAGCGCTGTTGCCAGCCGCCGCAGCCCTTCCTCCAGCGTCGGGCGCGGGCAGGCGATATTCAAACGGATGAAGCCGACGCCTTCCTGGCCGAATTTGCTGCCGAATTCGACGGCGAGTTTTCCTTTTTCCAAAAGACGCTTCTTCAGCTCCCCCTCGGAAAGGCCAAGGCCGCGGCAGTCGATCCAGACGAGATACGTCGCCTGCGGCCGGATCGGGCGGAGCTGCGGCAAGTGTTCCGCCAAATAGGCAACCGTCATGTCGATGTTTTGCCGCAAGTAATCAAGCAAGGCGTCAAGCCACGGCCCGCCATGGCGGTAGGCCGCTTCCGCTCCGACGATGGCGAACGCATTCAGCGTAAAAAAGCCGTGCCGCTGCTGGACGCGGCGGAACGCCCGGCGCCGCGATTCGTCGGGAAGGATGACTTCCGCCGCCTGCAAACCGGCGAGGTTGAACGTTTTCGTCGGCGCGCGGAACGTGGCGCTTTGCGCGGCCAGCTCCGGGTGGAGGGAGGCAAACGGCGTGTGTTTGGCTGGCGGGAGCGTCAAATCGGCGTGGATTTCATCGGAAAGGACGAAGACGCCGTGCTTGAGGCAAAGTTCTCCCAGCCGTTCGAGTTCTTCTTTTGTCCATGATTTGCCTCCCGGGTTGTGCGGATGGCAAAGGATGAGAAGCTTGGCATCGGGCAGCTTTCGCTCCAAGTCGTCCCAGTCGATCGCATAGTTGTCTTCCTCAAGGCGCAGCGGACTGAACAGAAGCGTGCGGTCATGGCGGCGGACGAGATCAAACAGCGGCCGGTAGACCGGGGAAAAAACGATGATGCGATCCCCTGGTTCGGAAAACGCTTCGATGGCGGCGGCGACCGCCGGCACGACGCCGTGGGCAAACACGAGCCAAGACGGATCGATCGTCCAGTCATGACGGCGTTCAAGCCATTGGCATACCGCTTCTTTGAGTGAATCGGGAATGACGGTGTAGCCGAACACGCCGTGCTCCACCCGTTGCCGCAGCGCTTCTTGCACCTCTTTTGGCGCGGGAAAATCCATATCGGCGACCCACATCGGCCATACGTCTTCGTGGCCGAACACTCGATGAACGTCATCCCATTTCACCGACAGCGTGCCCCGGCGGTCGATGACGCGGTCGAACGGAAACATGGTCGCGCCTTCTCCTTTCTCAGCACGCGAACGATGCGGTCCTTTCCCCTCATCGAATGGAAACATTGTTGCATCTTCTCCCTTCTTTTTTTCGAATCAATGGCTTATAATGGGTTATATCATAGCATCAAGAAAGAAGGTGGATGACGGCGGCATGGACGGACAACAGTTGAATCGGCTTCTTCTTGAATGGATCGGCGCCTGGGACCCGTTTGGCCTTGGAAAAGACGCCTACGACGTCGAGGCGGCCAGCGTGCTCCAGGCGGTGTATGAGACGGAAGACGCCCGCACGTTGGCCGCCCGCATTCAGTCCATATATGAATTCGCCTTTGACGAGCCGATTCCTTTTCCCCACTGCCTAAAACTCGCCCGCCGGCTGCTTGAATTAAAGCAAGCGGCGTCCTGTCCGCTCCCGTGATGACGACAGGCGGCCGGTTTGGCGAAACCGACCGATGAAATGGAGGGATGCTGCGTGAAATTGAGCGAAAAAGAGCTGGAAATTATCGAAATATTAGAAAAAGACGCACGAACGCCGATCGATGTGCTGGCGAAGATGGTCGATTTGCCGGTCGAGGAAACGGAAGCGCTCGTCAAAAAGTTAGAAGAGGCGAAAGTGATCGTCCAATATACGGCGCTCATTGACTGGCGGAAGGCGGACGGCCGCGAAGGGGTGACGGCGATGATCGACGTCAAGGTGACTCCGAAGCGCGGCGTCGGCTTTGACGAAGTGGCGGAACGCATTTACCGGTTCCCGGAAGTGAAATCGGTCTATTTAATGTCCGGCGCTTATGATTTGTCGGTCGTCATTGAAGGGCGTTCGATGGCGGAAATCGCCCAATTTGTTTCCGAGAAGCTGTCGACGCTCGATTCCGTCATTTCGACGACCACTCATTTCATTTTGAAAAAATACAAACATGACGGCATCGTCTTTGACCAAGGAGATCAAGATCGCCGCATCGTGGTGTCGCCATGAAGCCGCAAACGAGAAAAACGTACGTGTCCAAGACGGTTGCGGGCTTGAAGCCATCCGGCATCCGCCGCTTTTTTGACCTTGCTTCCAGCATGGACGGCGTCATTTCGCTCGGCGTCGGCGAGCCGGATTTTGTCACGTCCTGGAGCATTCGCGAAGCGAGCATTTTGTCGCTCGAGCAAGGCTATACGTCGTATACGGCCAACGCCGGGCTCTTGGAGCTCCGCCAAGAAATCGCCGCTTATTTGCGCCGCAAGTTTCATGTCGACTACTGTCCGGAAACGGAAATTTTAGTGACGGTCGGGGCGAGCCAGGCCATCGACTTGGCGCTTAGGGCGATCATCAACCCGGGCGATGAAGTGATCATCGTCGAACCGAGTTTTGTCGCCTACGAGCCGCTTGTCGTGCTCGCGGGCGGGAAGCCGGTGGCCGTTCACACGTCTGGCGAAGACAAGTTTCAGCTCAATCCGGTGCACCTTGAGCGGGCGATCACCGAGCGGACGAAGGCGGTCATCATTTGTTCACCGAACAATCCAACCGGAACGGTGCAGAGCCGCACGGAGCTTGAAGCGATCGCCCGTCTGGCTGAGGCGTACGACTTGCTCGTCATTGCCGATGAAATTTATGCCGAGCTGACGTATGAAGGAGAGTATACGAGCATGGCCGCTGCTCCTGGCATGCGCGAGCGGACGATTTTGATTTCCGGTTTTTCGAAAGGGTTTGCGATGACCGGATGGCGGCTCGGGTTTGCGGCAGCGCCTGACGAGATTTTGCAGGCGATGTTGAAAATCCATCAGTATGCCATGATGTGCGCGCCGACGATGGCGCAATATGGGGCGCTTGAGGCGCTTCGCAACGGAGAGCGCGATGTCGTCGACATGCGCAACAGCTACCGGCGGCGGCGCAACTATTTTGTTGCCTCGCTCAATGAAATTGGGCTGCCGTGCCATTTGCCGGGCGGAGCGTTTTACGCCTTCCCGTCCATCAAGCCGACCGGTTTGACGTCGGAGCAGTTTGCTGAGCGGCTGCTCATCGAAGAAAAAGTGGCTGTCGTCCCCGGCAACGTCTTCGGCCAAAGCGGGGAAGGCTATATCCGCTGTTCATACGCTTCGTCGCTCGAACAGCTGCAAGAAGCCATTAAGCGAATGAAACGGTTTTTGGCGCGCCTGTAACTGGGGATGTTCCGCCGTCGGCGGGACATCTTTTTTTGGGGTTTGCTGTCGGTCTATGTTATAATACAAAAACATAGACGAAATTCATCAATAGGAGTGTTTCGCTTGTCAACGATCAAACGAGGAGCGATCGTGAAAGGGAAGGTGACGGGCATTCAGCCGTATGGCGCGTTCGTCCAGCTTGAGGACGGCATGCAAGGGCTGATCCATATTTCGGAAATTTCCCATCAATTTGTGAAAGATGTGCGCGATTACGTCCATGTCGGGGATGAAGTGACGGTCAAGGTGTTGGATGTCGACCGAAAGACGAGGCGGGCGAGCTTGTCCCTAAAGGCGCTCGAACCCGTCATGGAAAAGGAAAAGCGCCATTTGCGCATGAAGATGCCGATTGAGTCCGGCTTTCGCCCATTGAAGGAAAAGCTGCGTGAATGGATTGAGCAGTCCAAGAAAGAAAATTGGCCGAAACAATAAGCCTGCGCCCCCAAACGGTGAGAGTCCATGACGCTTTTGGGCTGGGAGAGGCGCAAAAATAAGACACCCACCGTCAGGCGGTGAGTGTCCCAATGGTTTTCCGTCATGTGCGCGATGTTTTCGGTTCAGTGCGCCCGAGCTCTGCCGCTGGTTTGAACAGCAGCGCCAAGTTGATCAAGCCGGCGATGCCGACCAAGCTGTAAATGATGCGCGACCAAACGGAGTCTTGGCCGCCGAAAATGGCGGCGACTAAGTCAAATTGGAAAAAGCCGATCAGTCCCCAGTTAATGGCGCCGATAATGGTCAACAATAGCGCAATGCGCTGCAATGCTCCCATCTTGTTTGCCTCCTTTGGAAAATTTCTTTTCAACTTATAGGATGAATCGCAGTCGTGAAAAATATGCATCGTTTGCCGTCAAAGCAGTTGGCTTTACAACCGGTGGCAGGCGCTGCCATAATAGATTCAGGAAAAGGAGGGCATCCATATGCAAGAGTTTATTTTCCGCAACCCGACGAAACTTATTTTCGGAAAAGGGCAGCTCGAACGGCTCAAAGAAGAAGTGCCGCGCTACGGCAAGAAAGTGCTGCTTGTGTATGGCGGCGGCAGCATCAAACGAAACGGACTGTATGATGAAGTCATGAAGATGTTGGGGGAGATTGGCGCTGAAGTCGCCGAACTGCCGGGGGTGGAGCCGAACCCGCGCGTCTCGACCGTAAGAAAAGGGGTGGACATTTGCAAGAGGGAAGGCATCGAGTTTTTGCTTGCCGTCGGCGGCGGCAGCGTCATCGACTGCACGAAAGCGATCGCCGCTGGAGCGAAATTTGACGGCGATCCGTGGGAGTTTATCACGAAAAAAGCGCCAGTCACCGGCGCCCTGCCGTTTGGAACCGTATTGACGCTGGCGGCGACCGGGTCAGAGATGAATTCCGGCTCGGTGATTACAAACTGGGAGACGAAAGAAAAATACGGCTGGGGCAGCCCGTTTACGTTCCCGCAATTTTCGATTTTGGATCCGACGTATACGATGACCGTTCCGAAAGACCATACGGTTTACGGCATCGTTGATATGATGTCCCATGTGTTTGAGCAATATTTCCACCATACGCCGAACACGCCATTGCAAGACCGGATGTGCGAAGCGGTGTTGAAAACCGTGATTGAAACGGCGCCCAAACTGATCAACGATTTGGAAAACTACGAGCTGCGCGAGACGATCATGTACTCGGGCACGATCGCCTTAAACGGCTTTTTGCAAATGGGCGTCCGAGGCGATTGGGCGACGCACAATATTGAGCACGCCGTTTCTGCCGTGTATGACATTCCGCATGCCGGGGGATTGGCGATTTTGTTCCCGAACTGGATGAAGCATGTGCTCGATGAAAACGTCAGCCGTTTCGCCCAGCTCGCGGTGCGCGTGTTCGATGTCGATCCGGCGGGCAAATCGGAGCGCGATGTGGCGCTTGAAGGCATCGAGCGGCTGCGCGAGTTCTGGTCGAGCCTCGGGGCGCCGTCGCGGCTTGCGGACTATGGCATCGGCGAGGAAAACTTGGAGCTGATGGCCGATAAAGCGATGGCGTTTGGCGAGTTCGGCCGTTTCAAAACGTTGAACCGCGATGATGTGCTCGCCATTTTGCGCGCTTCCCTTTAATGAGGCGAAGCGGCGGTTTCGCGAATCGATCGATGATGGCGCCGGCTCGGCGGCGGGATCTGCTTGAGCTGGCGCTTTTCCTATTTTCTTGGTTTGCCTGGGCGCGCTCCCGATCCCACAGGATGGCGGAAAGTGAGGAGGGCGCGAAAAACAGCCGTCTCGCCCGAATCCATGGTTCTCGAATGAGGAAAAAGCACAACGTTGATCACGTTTCTTGAGGCGAGCAGCCTTTTGATTCCATCACGAGCCCCTAGAAGGCTGGTGAAAAACGAGTTTTGTGCGCAAATCGGCGGCGTTTCATCAGAAAAGAGAGCCGATTTGGCAAAGTTTCTCTAATTGAAAAATGGTTAGGATAAAGCTGTCTTTTTCACTAAATCACCATCCCTCCAGGCGTCACGCAAGGAAATCGGCGCGGCGAACATGGCGAAAAATGAATCCGTTTCCAAAAAGGTGGGCTGCTTGATTTCCCTTGTTTATTCCGCTAAAGTGAAAGAAGGCAATGATTCTTGAAGGGGAGGCGGAAATCGATGACCCACATTCGCTTTGACTATTCCAAAGCGCTCGCCTTTTTTGGCGAACATGAGCTTACATACTTGCGCGATGCCGTGAAAGTCGCGCATCATTCGCTTCATGAAAAAACCGGTGTTGGAAGCGACTTTTTAGGCTGGCTTGACTGGCCGGTCGACTATGACAAAGAAGAATTCGCGCGCATCAAGGAGGCGGCGAAAAAAATCCAATCGGATTCTGATGTTCTTGTCGTCATCGGCATCGGCGGCTCGTACCTTGGCGCGCGGGCGGCGATCGAGATGCTGCACCATTCGTTTTACAACGCCTTGCCAAAAGAAAAGCGGAAAACGCCGCAAATCATTTTTGTCGGCAACAACATCAGCTCGACGTATATGAAAGACGTCATCGATTTCTTGGAAGGGAAAGACTTCTCGATCAACGTCATTTCCAAATCGGGGACGACGACCGAGCCGGCGATCGCCTTCCGCCTTTTCCGCAAGCTGCTTGAGGAGAAATACGGCAAAGAGGAAGCGCGCCGCCGCATTTACGCGACGACGGACAGCAAGCGCGGCGCCTTGCGGACGCTCGCCAATGAGGAAGGGTATGAAACGTTTGTCATTCCGGATGACATCGGCGGCCGCTACTCGGTGCTGACGGCGGTCGGGCTATTGCCGATTGCCGCAAGCGGCTCGGACATCGACGCCATGATGGAAGGAGCGGCCAAAGCGCGCGACGATTTCAGCTCCTCGGAGCTTGAGGAAAACGCCGCTTACCAATACGCCGCCATCCGCAACATTTTGTACAACAAAGGAAAAACGATCGAGCTGCTCGTCAACTACGAACCAGCGCTGCACTATTTCGCCGAATGGTGGAAGCAGCTGTTCGGCGAAAGCGAAGGGAAGGATCAAAAAGGCATTTATCCAGCTTCCGCTGATTTCTCGACCGATTTGCATTCGCTCGGCCAATACATTCAAGAAGGGCGCCGCGATTTGTTTGAAACAGTGTTGAAGCTGGAAGAACCGCGTCATGAGCTGATCATTGAAGCCGAAGAAAACGACCTTGACGGACTGAACTATTTGGCGGGAAAAACGGTTGATTTCGTCAACACAAAAGCGTTCGAAGGGACGCTGCTCGCCCATACGGACGGCGGCGTGCCGAACTTGGTCATCACTTTGCCGAAGCTCGATGAATATACGTTCGGCTACCTCGTCTACTTCTTTGAAAAAGCATGCGCCATGAGCGGCTACTTGCTCGGGGTGAATCCATTTGACCAACCGGGAGTGGAAGCATACAAAAAGAACATGTTCGCCCTCCTCGGCAAACCAGGCTATGAGCAGCTGAAGGAAGAACTGGAGAAACGGTTGAAATAACAACGTGTTCCATCGCCAAGCCGCTGTTTTCTCGGAGGAGATGACTCGCGGCTCGACCCGAGTCGCGCCCAAAACGGCGGACGGAACGACGGAAAAAGCGCCTCTTCCCTTTTGCGGGGGAAGAGGCGTTTTGTTATGCATGAGCCGATTGTTGGTCCATCGTTCGGCCGCACAACGCCCGGACGAGGCTTTATCGCTCCCTGTCGTTTTTCGCCAAGCGTCTGAAGCTGCCGTGGGCAAATAATCCCCGTCAAACGGGAAACGATAAAAGAAAGGAGGGATTGTGCATGATTGAAATTCCATCGCGTTTGGAAGGGAAACAATTTCAGCTGTACCATTTGGAAGAGCAATTAAAACCAATGGGATATACGATCGGCGGCGGGTGGGACTACGATCACGGCTATTTCGACTACAAAATCGCCGATGACGTGGGCTACCAGTTTTTGCGCGTGCCGTTTCGGGCGGTCGACGGGCAGCTTGATTCGCACGGAACGACGGTGGAGCTTGGGCGGCCGTTTTTGCTTGCGCATAAATACCAACGGGGCATCGATGATTTCGCCGATGTCGGCAACATCAGCGCCTCATTCAATCAGTTTGCCGAGCCGCAAGACCCGGACGCGACCGTACCCGAGCGATATATTTCCGTCGGAAAGGCGCTTGTCCAAGAGCTGGAGCGCCGCCTGCTCGATTAAGGGACAAGCACGAACAGGCGGTC
Source organism: Geobacillus proteiniphilus (assembly GCF_001908025.1). Taxonomy (GTDB): domain Bacteria; phylum Bacillota; class Bacilli; order Bacillales; family Anoxybacillaceae; genus Geobacillus; species Geobacillus proteiniphilus. The sequence continues at coordinate 3,240 of NZ_MQMG01000062.1, read as the reverse complement.
GCTTTGTTGAATCGGGCGGTCCGGTGCAACGGAAATCGCTCCGTGATCTCCGTGGATGACGCCAAGCAGCGTCACGTTTTGCTTGAGCAGCTGCTGTTGAACGGCGGCGAATGGCTGGCCGATTTGCTGTTCGTCTGGCTCGAGAAGGCAGAGCGTCTGTCCGTCCAGGCGGTAAAGCGCCGTCTCCCACACGCTGGCGGCGCCCGGCGAGCGAAGGCTGGCGGCCATGGCGAAACTGGAAAGCAAGTTCGTTTGAATCACCTCATCCGCCCCGGCGCGGAAGGCGTTCTGGACGTTTCGGCCCGTTAGGATTTCCACGATGGCATACACCGACGGGTTGAGGCTTTTGGCGGCAAGCAGCGTCACAATTGTATCTTTATCGGCTTCCGCTTCCGCTTTATGCGGATCGGCGGTGATGAGCAAAAACCGCGCTTCTTGAATATTGGCCTTCTCCAGCACCGCATCGTCGCTTGCCGTTCCTTTAATGAAATGAACCGGCGCGTTCGGAAGCGGGTGGGATGGAATGGTGGCGTCGATGAGGACGAAGCGCATGGAGGCGTCGTGCCGCGCGAGGCGGAGCAGCACCTCGCGCGCCCGCTCGTTCCAGCCGACGATCACCGCATGGCCGCGCTCTGTATATCGGAGCTGTCCGCTTGTAAAGGCGGTTTCCCGGGCGGCGGCCGCGGCGGAGACGGAAGCGAAATAAGCGGTGAGGATGCCGGTGCCAAGGATGATAAGCCCAATGGCCGCGAGTTTTCCAGCGACCGTTTTCGGGACGATGTCGCCGTAGCCGATTGTCGCCGACGTCACGATCGCCCACCACACGCCGTCGAACACCGTGCGGAACGTCTCTGGTTCAATGAAGCGCATGAGCGCGCCAAACAGCACGATCAACGCGCTCGCCGAGACAAATAGGCGAAGCACGGGCGGCCAGCGCCAATACGATAACAGCACGTTCCTTGTTTTCATCGTCCACCCCTCTTTTGCTTTTGTCTTTTTTTAGTGTGAGCCGTTTTTGCATAAACATTCCTGTTTCTTCCCATACTAGGAAACGGAACATGAGAGAAAGGGGACAGTGGTCATGGATATGAACCGTGTCAAACAAATCGTTTCTTCCCCTGCCGATATTCCGGTGTATTACAACGGCGTGTCGGTATGGATTGACGGGTATGATGAGGAAAAGCAGACGGCGACCGTCCATTTGCGCGACGGCCGGCTTCATGAGCGCCGGGATGTGCCGGTTTCGGAATTGACGGAAGAGCGGGATTAAAAAAGGGCTTGCCAGCCGCCAGCGGCTCGGGCAGCCCTTTCGATTTTGCGGCTTGCGGTGGGGCGGATAGGCAGCTTTCCGACATGAGGCGCTGATCGAATGGTTCCGTGTGATCAACAAGAAAACAGCTGTTGTTCGACATCTGTTTAGAAGGCTGGCGAAAAACAACGGATTCGCTCGACTGGGGAGAAATCCATCGCCAAGTACACCGTCCCTTTTTCCTGCGCTGACAATCCGTATTGATCTGTCAAGATGCCGGGCAAAAACACGAGAAAATTATACAGCGAGTAGTATTGAAGAAATCCAAGCAAAACGATTGACAACCCAGCGCGGTGGCGGAGCACCGCCGCAAAATCCGCGAGGCGGAACGGGGCGAAGTCCGCTGCTTCTTTCGGTTTCGTTTCCTTCAAAAACAGAAAGTTGCCGATGCCGCCAAGCAGCACCGTCCTCCGTCCTTTCCGGTCGGTGAGCGGTCCGTAAACGATTTGCATCATCGCCAGGAAAAAGGTGAAAATCGAAATCGTGAAGTTGATGAGAAACGAAGAAGTCGCAAACGCCTCTCGCACTTCTGGTAAAATAGGAGTGTAAATCGTTTGCGTAAACGGGCCGAGAAACGCGGCGAGCGACACAAGATACACGACAAGCTGGCGTTTCATCTCTTTCCCCTTTCTTTGTTTGTACATAATGTATCATTATACTCTCGCTTTTTTTACTGATGGAAATAAAATTCCTGTTTGCAAAAGGGGAGATGGAAAGATGGAATCATTTTTGATCCGCGATGCGGCCACGGCGGATTTGCCGCACATCGTCCGCATTTATAATGAAACGATCCCAAGCCGGATGGTGACGGCGGACTTGGAGCCGGTGTCGGTCGAAAGCCGGCGGGCGTGGTTTGAGGCCCATGACCCGCACAATCGTCCGCTTTGGGTCGTCGAGGACGACGGCGCGGTTTGCGCCTGGCTCAGCTTTCAGTCGTTTTACGGCCGCCCGGCGTACCGCCATACGGCGGAAGTGAGCATTTACATCGCGGAGACGCACCGCGGCCGGGGGCTTGGGACGAAGCTGCTCGAGCGGGCGGTCGAACGGGCGCCCGAACTTGGGATCAAGACGCTGCTCGGCTTTATTTTTGCCCATAATGAACCAAGTTTGCGGCTTTTCTCCCGCTTCGGATTTGAACGATGGGGATATTTTCCGCGCGTGGCGGAATTGGACGGCGTGGAACGCGATTTGGTCATTGTCGGCAAACGGCTTGTATAGAATGGGGGGAGGCGGGGAAGTCATAAGTAATGAGGATGAACGGAAAGAGGGAAGGATATGAACGTCATGCAGATTCGGCTGTTTACAGACCCGCAAGCGAGAAAGGGGGCTGACTCTTCACCAAAGATTGTACTTGATTTTTTCTGAACATCCCCTATTTGCATTTGTATAGAAAAATCAGTAAATCAATGATTTTTGCACATCTTTGTACAGGAAAACGTATTGCTTGTCAAGTATATGTTGTGGTGATGAACCAAAATTCTTAACTTGATGGGTATGATGGAGGTGTCCCCCTCCTTTGTAGTAAGGAAGAAACGTCTCCATAGGGATGCGTTCGCCGATCTCATGAACCGCGTTGTTATGCCGCGGAATGAGATCGGCGATGTTGATTGGCAAAGAGAGGTTATCCATGGTATACTCTTTAAAGGAAATATGATCATGTTTCATAAAAGAATCGCCCTTCTTTCGGTGGTAGTGGTTTCGATGACTCCATTCTACCAGAAAAAAGGCGATTCTTCTATATTTGGGGCGAAAAAGTGGAGACTGATCCCAACACGCATTCGCGTTTTGGGTCAGCCCCATGAAAGCGAGCCGTTTTCTTATATCGAATGATTCTGAAAAAACTGAAATCCTGTAATTGTCGCAAGGAGGTGAATCCATGCCCACGATCACGCTAAGGCTGGAACTGCACAACCCAACGAAAGTCAAACAGG
>NZ_MQMG01000061.1 GCF_001908025.1 Geobacillus proteiniphilus | reverse complement strand
TTGATATATCAAGCAGTTTCCCAATATACCCCCTCCCGCTATGCTCCGATTGAGCTTCTCAATTTGTTTTCCCAAATTATTTCCCTGGATATTTCCCAACGTTCCATTTTCGTGCCTCCTGCCCTTCTTTCTGCTAATTTATTCCAATTCGACGGGCACTTTTTGGCTCTTCACCACAACATGTACTTGACAAGCAATACGGTTTCCTGAACAAAGATGTGCAAAAATCACTGATTTGTTGATTTTCCCTCACAAGCGTAAATAGGGTATGTTCAGAAAAAATCAAGTACAACTTTTGGTGAAGAGCCCACTTTTTATTTTCTTGGTATTTTGTACCAATTAGCTCCTCAAAACCTGAAACCCTTTGTGCGGCAAGGGATTGGAGGCTTTGGTGGGGCTTGAGTGGGATGGACATGAATTATTTTCTCTTGACATAGTAGGGAATTTAAAATGGGTTGATCAGGATCCTGCGGTTGGTTTGCCAAAGTAGGCAAGGGGAAGGTCGTTTTTTAATATTGCCACACCTGGCATGTGATACAATATTGAAAAGATAGAAAGTCGGTATAACCTTGGATACTTGCAATAACACTGCATGAAAGGGATGGAAATATGGACTGTTGTGCTCCGACAAACCGTGTGGGAACGATGAAAACGAATTGCCCGAACTGCGGGCAAAACGGACGACGGGTGCCGCTGATCACGCTCAAGTCGTTGTTGAAACCTGCGGCTTTGGCGACGCTTGAACCTGACCGTGATTACGCCTTTTGCCCGAACCCGTCCTGCGAAACGGTCTATTTTGCGTGGGACGGTTCGCTGACTTTTGCCGTAGGAGACTTGAAAGTGCCCGTGTTTCAAAAGGATTCGGACATGGATGTTCCTGTTTGTTACTGTTTTGACTGGACGCGGGAACGCATTGAGCGAGCTGTGCGGAACGGCGGAGAGCCGCTTCAGGAAATCAAAGCCCATGTCCAGGCAGGGCGATGCGGTTGTGAAGTGAACAACCCCCAGGGGGCTTGTTGCATGGGGAACGTGGCGGAATTTATATTCGACAGGTGAACGGGAACTGACCTGTTGAACATGGATCGGTTGCACGCTTATCCAACCATCTTTTAACCAATCATCGACCTGCACAATTATCAGCACCTGCCCATCCGCATATGACATAGAAGTTCTTCAAAAAAACAGGAGGGAACTTCTATGTTTTTGATTCCAGAGCACCAGGAGAGGTACGAGCATTTCTTGAAGCCTTTGTATGGAATGCTACTTGAAATTTCGTGGTTGTTGCGGCTCTTGCAGTACCAGTTTTTTGCCTGCGGAGTTAAAACCGAATGTGAACTACCAGATAAGGGTGAAGTTCGTAGGGACAGGGGATAGGAATTATGTGGTATGCGACGAATGTTATAATTTAATTCGAAGCGAGTTTCCTGATTTATTTGCAAATCAATGATTTTACATAGATGCGAACAGTGTTCATGAAAGGATGGGAAAAATGACCCTAACAGATAGGATTATAACTTTATTAACAGAGAAGGATGGGTTAACAGATCGGGAAATTACTGATATCTTATTGGGTAAAAATAATCCGCAACAATCAGTGAATCAAGCCTGTAGAAATTTGGCGAATAGAGGTTTGCTTAGGCGGGTTGTCCGTAAGGATGGTTTAATAGGTAATTTTTTAACCGATGACGGATTAGTAGTGAATTCGGCTCAAGGAAACGATTCCAAGATAACAGAGAATACAGATTCGAAGTTGAAAGAAGACTATATTAAAGAGGTCTTGCAGGCATACCTGCATTCAGAAGGATGGGAAACACAAATTGCGTGGGGAAAAACACCTGGAATTGATATAAACGCAATCCGAGGTAATGAGCGTTGGATTATTGAGGTGAAGGGTCTAGGAACATCAAATCCAATGAACGTGAATTATTTCTTAGGGGTATTGGCGGAAACTTTGCAAAGAATGGAGGATCCCAATGCCAAATACAGCATCGCATTACCAGATGTGAAACAGTTTCGAAATCTTTGGGACAGGCTACCTCTGTTAGCGAAGAAGAGAACAGGAATCACGGCATTATTTATCGATGAACAAGGCAATGTCAGCGAGTGCCTATGATAAAACCTAAAGATTGGTCTGTCATACCTAGCACCCTCTTTAGCTTTCCTGTCACGAATTGACACTTGAAAAATGGAGATCATTTGGCTGAGTTGGTTAGACAGGCGGGAAGAGTCTAACCTGTTCGGGTTTCATGGCGGCGAATGGCCACCGCTTTTTGAGGGTTTCTTTTCCTCGCGATGCTTCGCCCGTGTGCTCTTGTCACGCCAGACTGGGCCATTGCATAAGATAGTAGCAGATTCCAAGTGTGAGGAGAGTGAACAGGCAATTGAATCCGAATTACGCCCATCCGTATATTAGCACTCAGTGGCCTTACCCGATGTCCAGTTACTGCCCCCCTCATTATGACTGGTGGAGCTGGTCACCGTATGCTTATGGTATGCTACAACATGCAAGGAACGACAGGTTTCCTCCCATCAAATTGAGAGATTACGGCGGAAAACCGTTCGTTGTCAATATTGAGAGAGCCGCCGAGCAAAATCAAAATTTCCGAACCGCATTATGGACAGGAAAACATTTGCAAGTGACGTTGATGAGCATTGAGGTAGGAGGAGATATTGGACTGGAAGTTCATCCGAATGTGGACCAGTTTATTCGTATTGAACAAGGACAGGGTCTTGTGCAGATGGGGGAACGAAAAGACCGTCTGGATTTTGAAAGAAGAGTGTCCGAAGGTGACGCGATCATGATTCCAGCTGGGACGTGGCATAATGTGACCAATATAGGGCATGTTCCCTTGAAGCTATATTCCATTTATGCTCCGCCCGAGCATCCGTTTGGCACGGTTCACAGGACGAAAGCCGAGGCCATGGCCGATTATCGGTGACTGATTTGGCAGTTTCGTTGGAAACCAGAGTTATGTCAGGTTTTCAATTGATTATGGGAAAAAGTAGCCGCAGAGCCCTTCGTCAGGGGTGTTCTGCGGTTTTTGCTTTCAAACGAGGGGTGCCGCCTGCAACATTTAGGGGTTCGTTTGGCAGAACGTCGCGGCTGATCAAAGCGTTTGTGCAGCTTGTTCGCTTCGGTTGGGCGTAGGCGCAATCTTGCGTGTTTCCGGTTGTCATTTTTGCCTCATTGGCGCTGACGAAGATCGCGCCGCTTCCGCTATTGCCGCGGTATGATTGGCTGCTTGTTATTTGCCTTCTCATGCAATGGTGGATGGTGCGGTCACGGCTGGAAACGCGGGATGAACTCAAAGTGATCACCTTGTTCCACGTCATTGGACTTGCGCTCGAGCTGTTTAAAGTGCGCATGGGTTCGTGGTCGTATCCGGAAGAGGGGTATACGAAAATCTTTGGCGTGCCCTTGTACAGCGGGTTTATGTATGCGAGCGTCGCCAGCTATCTTTGCCAGGCGTGGAGAAGGCTGAAGGTGGAGTTGGTGCAATGGCCGCCGTTTTGGATGGTCGTTCCTCTCGCTTCGGCGATTTACTTGAATTTTTTCACCCACCATTATTGGGTGGACGTTCGTTGGTGGCTCTCGAGCCTCGTCATGCTTGTCTTTTGGCGGTCATGGGTGACGTATGAGGTTGGGGGAATCCGCTACCGGATGCCGCTTGTTTTGTCCTTTTTGCTGATCGGGTTTTTCATCTGGATCGCTGAAAACATCGCCACCTTTTTTGGCGCTTGGCAATATCCAAACCAGGCGAAGGCGTGGAGCCTCGTTCACGTAGGAAAAGTGAGCTCCTGGTGTTTGTTGGTCATTGTCAGTTTTCTCATCGTGGCGACGTTAAAGCAAGTGAAGGGGAGATACCTCCATAACGAACAATCCCTGTGACAGGAGCGATGGAGCGTTTACTTGAAGATGGAAAATCATTGTAAGCCGAGCAGGGCGGGGATTTGGCTGGTCGTTGCTCGGCTTTTGGCATTCATGAGGATCGTGGATGAAGCAGATGAAGGCTGCTCCTTATGGAAGCTGTGCTTTGATTTCTTCCATTTGCGCGAGGTGGCGCTGTTCATGATAGCCGACAAATTCCACCCATTGCTTCAAATTCAACGGCCCAAAAACCGGATGCGGAAACGATTTGGCTTCCAAATCGGCCGGATTGGCTTGCTCCGTGATTTGGCGCAACCGCTGCCGCGATTGGCGTAATTTTTCTTCCAGTTCGTGTCGAGTGAAAAAGCGGTTGTCCGGGCGGGCGAAATCAGGCGCCTCCACTTTTTTCGAACGATCAACGGTCAAGTGGATCGGTTTCTCCTCGACCGGTTGGCTCTCGCCATGCGTCAATGTATAGGCGATCATGGCTGCGATCGATGTTTCGATTAAGTACAGGTGTTCGAGCACTTGGGCGATCGTCCAACTTCCGTCCGCCACTCGAGTGTTCAGCTGTTCGTCCGACAGCCCGGAAACGCTTTTGATCAGCTGTTGGCGCACTCGCTCATTATGATCCATCATGTTTCCCTCATTTCGATGTAGATTTGGTTTCATCGTACGATAAGGAAGATCAACCGTAAAGCCGTTTTGTGTTCGCCGTGATCATGGTTTTGACTTGTTCGATATCTCGGCCATAGTGTGCCGCCACGGCTCGCGCGGAGTCCAATAGCCATAACGGCGTCGTCAGTTTTCCGGCAAACGGGCCTGCAAACGGCCATGGGCCATCGGTTTCAAGGAGCAGCTGCTCGATGGGAACGAGGGATAACAGCTGCTTGTCGCGCTCGCGGTAGCACACTTCCGGCGTGACGGAGATGTAGTAGCCGCATTGGACGATTTGTTTGACCACGGCAGGCTCGGCCTTCAGCCAGTGGAAATGGGCTTGTCGGACGCCAGCTTGCTGCAAGATGGCCAAGGCGGTTTCGGCGCGGTCGTAGACGGCGTGAAGGGCGAGCGGCAAGGAGGCATCCGCGGCGATGGCCGCAATTTCAGTTAATCGTTCTTGATACGCGGGCAGCTTGGCGCATGCTTCCGCTGAATAGTATGGCAGCCCGACTTCGCCGATGGCGGCGAGCAGCGGCCGCTCTTGCTTGACAAGTTCTGTCCATTCGTTCCAATCGGCTTCGCTTGGCAGCGGTTGCTCGGGATGAAAGCCGATGGCGGCGTAGACGAAGGAAGGGAACCGCTGTTTCAACTCAAGCGTTCGGCAGCTGGAGCGCAAATCGGTGGATACGGCGACGACGCCGGTGATGCCCGCTTCTTGCCAACGGTTGATTTGTTCATCGATGTCCGTGTACTGGTCGAGATGAATATGAGCGTCGATCATCCACAGCGACCTCCCCCTGTTCCTTTTGCCGTCCCGCTGGCTGAGGCTTTCCGCCTTTTCATCCCCACTCCTTATCAATCTGGTACTTGCGGATGCGGTATTGCAAGTTTTGTCGGCTCAAACCAAGCGCTTTAGCCGTTTTGGTGATGTTGAAGCCGTGATGCTGCAGCGCCTTGCGGATGTAGTAAATTTCGACTTCTTCCATGTATTTGTCAAGCGGCAAAATGTCTTCCGTATCAAATAAAAAGTCCGTTTTCGTTTCGTCGGGCGCCAGCTTGGCTCGAAAAGGGGCAGGCAGATGGGCGAGGGTGATGGTTTGTTCTTGTTCCATCGTCGCCATCGTTTCCAAAATGACGGCCTCAAGCTCGCGCACGTTGCCGGGCCAGCTGTAAGCGAGAAACGCCTCTTGCACGTCATCGCCGAGTCCTTCGACATGTAGGCCATAGCGCTCGTTGCCTTGACGGATGAAATGGATAGCGAGCGGCAAAATGTCCTCTTTCCGTTCGCGCAACGGCGGCAGGACGATGCAGTGGACGGCAATTTGGTAGTAAAGCGATTTGAGCAATTCTCCGTTTTGGACCGCGTCAATCGGGTCGCCGCTTGTCGAGGCGATGAGGCGAACGTCCGCACGAACCGGTTCTTGGCCATGGGCGCGGACAAACTGTTTTTCTTGCAGGAAACGGGCAAGTTTTTGTTGAAGCGGCAGGCTTAACGAGTCAATATCGTCAAGCAGGACGGTGCCGCCGTCCGCTTGTTCAAACAAGCCGGGCTGGATCTCGCCGTCTTCTTCGCTGCCAAACAGCATCGTTTCCATCCAATCGTCCGGAAGCGACAAACACGTTTGCGCAAAAAACGGCTTGGCTCGCCGTTCGCTTTCGTGGTGAATGCAGGAAGCGAGCAAGTCTTTTCCTGTCCCTTTCTCCCCAATGAGCAGCACAGACGCCTCGGAGCGGGCGGCATGACGAGCAAGGCGGATGGCCTTTTGCATGGCTTCGCTTTGGCCGATGATGTCCGCAAACGTGCGACCGGCTTCACCGCGTTGGTGGTGCTCTTGGATCAGCTTGCGGAATTTGGTGATGTCTTTGGCGATTTCCACTGCACCGATGATGCGCCCGTCTTTTTGCAGCGGGTGTGTTTGATTGACCGTTGTCACGGCTTGTCCTTTGTTATTGAAATAAGTTTGCTGCTTGTTCAGAATGCTTTCACCGGTGCGCAGCGCTTCAAGCAATGTGCTCGGCTGCTCCGGGTTGAAGCGGAAGACGTCCAAAATATTTTTATCGAGCACGTCCTCGATGTTCATACCCTCGATGTCCCGCATTTTCCGGTTGTAAATGACGGTTTTCCCATGTTGATCGACCGCATGGACGCCAAGGTCGATCATTTCGAGAATTTGCTCATACATTGATAAAAGCGTTTCCATATCCCGGTTCACGATCAGCACCTCTCTTTTTTGTATTATAGCATAAGGTGGACGGGAGACAGGAAGGGAAAGAAAGATGTGAAAAAATTTTTTGCTAAATATATTGAAAATAGAAAAAAATCATTTCATAATAAAGTTGTAATACATTAGAAATTGAAAAATAATTTTGCATAAAAGGAGGTTGCTGTTCGTTTGATAAAAATGTAAGCGGTTGCGGAATCTATCATAGAGAGGGGAGAGTTTTCGGATGCAACCAGTGCAAGAACTGAAACGAGAGCTAAAAAGCAGGCATTTATTTATGATCGCGCTAGGCGGAGTGATCGGCACCGGTTTGTTTTTAGGATCGGGTTATACGATTCATGAGGCGGGGCCAGGAGGGGCCGTCGTTGCTTATCTTTTTGGCGGATTGGTCATGTATTTGACAATGCTTTCGTTAGGAGAATTGGCCGTGAGAATTCCTGATGCCGGGTCGTATCAGACGTATGCGACGAAGTTCATCTCGCCGGCAGTGGGGTATTGCATCGGTTGGCTGTCATGGCTGAACTGGTCGGTGACGGTCGGCATCGAGCTTCTCACTGTCAGCATCCTCATGAAACGATGGTTTCCCGATGTGCCGACATGGGTGTTTTGCGCCGTCTTTGCTTTATTGTTGTTTTTGATCAATGCGTTGTCTGTCAAAGGATTTGGCGAGGTGGAGTTTTGGTTTTCGAGCATCAAGGTGCTGACGGTCATCGCCTTTATTGTTCTTGGTCTGGCGGCGATGTTCGGAGTCATCCATATGAAAAATGGACAACCCGCTCCGTTTTTCTCGAATTTTACTGATCATGGCGGATTGTTTCCAAACGGGTTTTGGGCCATCTTTACGACCATGATCCTTGTGAACTTTTCGTTCCAAGGGACGGAATTGGTCGGCGTGGCCGCGGGGGAAAGCCGCGAGCCGGAAAAAACGGTGCCGGTTGCGTTGCGCAACACCGTATGGCGCATTTTGATCTTCTTTATTTTGGCCATTTTTGTGCTGGCTGGTTTGTTTCCGTGGGAGAAAGCCGGCGTCGTTGAGAGTCCGTTTGTGGTGGTGTTTGACAATATCGGCATTCCGTATGCGGCCGATATTATGAACTTTGTGATTATTACCGCGGTGTTGTCGGTGGCCAACTCGGGCTTATATGCGACATCGCGCGTCCTCTGGTCGATGTCGCGCCAAGGCATGGTCACTCCGTTTTTCAGCAAGCTATCGAAACGCGGCGTGCCCATCAATGCGCTTATTGCCAGCATTGCCATCGGCTGCTTGTCTCTGTTGTGCAGCGTGTATGCGGAAGATACGGTGTACGTCTGGCTGACGGCGATCGCCGGGTTTGGCGCCGTCACGGTGTGGGCTTCCATCGCGCTGTCAAGCTATTTCGGCCGGAAAGCGTTTTTGCGCGAAGGCGGCGATGTGCGCGATCTGAAATACCGGACGCCGTTGTATCCGTTCGTGCCGCTGGCCGCGTTTGCGTTGAATATGGCGACGATCATCGGACTGGCCTTTATCCCAGATCAACGGATCGCTCTTTACTGCGGCATTCCGTTTTTGCTCGCTTGCTACGGGTACTACCACCTTGTGGCGAAAAAACGGCTTCAGCCTCTAAATGCGGAAAAGGGGGAGCTCAAGGCCGCCAAGTAAAAACAATTGAAAAAAGCCATAATCATTTGCATAATATAACTATGAAATCGTTTTATAACGAAAAATTTTTTTGCCTTTAAAAGGAGGATGACGAAATGGTGCAGCCGTACAGACACGAACCGCTCACCGACTTTACCGTGGAAGCGAACCGTGAAGCGTTTTTAGCGGCGCTCAAAAAAGTGGAATCGGAGCTTGGGCGCGATTATCCGCTTGTGATCGGCGGCGAGCGGGTGATGACGGAAGACAAAATCACTTCGATCAATCCGGCGAACAAAACGGAAGTGGTCGGCCGGGTGGCGAAAGCGAACAAAGAGCTGGCGGAGCGGGCGATGAAAACCGCTGATGAGGCGTTCCGCACATGGAGCCGGATGAGCCCGGAAGCGCGGGCCGATATTTTGTTCCGGGCGGCGGCGATCGTACGCCGGCGCAAGCACGAGTTTTCCGCTTGGCTGGTGAAAGAAGCAGGCAAACCGTGGCGCGAAGCGGATGCCGATACCGCGGAAGCGATTGACTTTATGGAATATTACGGCCGGCAAATGTTGAAGTTGAAAGACGGCATTCCGGTCGAAAGCCGTCCGGGGGAAACGAACCGGTTTTTCTATATCCCGCTTGGCGTCGGGGTTGTCATTTCGCCGTGGAACTTCCCGTTTGCCATTATGGCGGGAACAACGGTCGCTTCGCTTGTCACGGGCAATACGGTGCTGTTGAAACCGGCGAGCGCAACGCCGGTGGTGGCGTATAAATTTGTGGAAGTGTTGGAAGAAGCGGGGCTTCCGGCTGGTGTATTGAACTATATCCCGGGCAGCGGCGCGGAAGTCGGCGACTATTTGGTTGACCATCCGCGCACAAGATTTATCAGCTTCACCGGATCGCGGGATGTCGGCATCCGCATTTATGAGCGGGCAGCGAAAGTGCACCCAGGGCAAATTTGGCTGAAACGCGTCATCGCGGAAATGGGTGGCAAAGACGCCATCGTCGTCGATAAAGAAGCCGATCTCGAACTGGCGGCGCAATCGATCGTCGCGTCAGCGTTTGGCTTCTCGGGACAAAAATGCTCGGCGTGCTCGCGCGCGATTGTTGTTCAAGATGTCTACGACCAAGTGTTGAACCGCGTCGTCGAGCTGACGAAACAGCTCAACGTCGGCGACCCGGCAGAGCAAGCGACGTTTATGGGCCCGGTCATCGACCAAGGGGCGTACAACAAAATTATGGAGTATATCGAAATCGGCAAACAAGAAGGCCGTCTCATGACGGGCGGAGAAGGAGACGACTCGAAAGGATTCTTCATCCAGCCGACCGTGTTTGCTGATGTCGACCCGAACGCGCGCATCATGCAGGAGGAAATTTTCGGACCGGTCGTGGCGTTTGCGAAAGCGCGCGACTTTGACCATGCGCTTGAGATCGCGAACAATACGGAATACGGATTGACAGGCGCCGTCATTTCGCGCAATCGGGCGAATCTCGAAAAAGCGCGGCACGAGTTCCATGTCGGCAACTTGTACTTCAACCGCGGCTGCACGGGGGCCATTGTCGGCTATCAGCCGTTTGGCGGCTTTAACATGTCAGGCACCGACTCGAAAGCTGGCGGCCCGGACTATTTGATTCTCCATATGCAAGCGAAAACCGTATCGGAAATGTTTTAATGGCGGGGCGGCCGCAGCCGCCCTTTTCCTGTAATGGAACGTTGGTCCGTCAATCGTCGGATGAAGGCAAACGTTGTCCGTGAAGGTGGAGAGTGAGGAAAAAAAGGGGGATTTTGATGACGACAAAATCGCAACAGCTCATCGAACAAACGGAACGATATGGAGCACGAAATTATCATCCATTGCCGATTGTCATTTCGGAAGCGGAAGGGGTATGGGTGAAAGACCCAGAGGGCAACCGCTATATGGACATGTTAAGCGCTTATTCCGCTGTCAACCAAGGCCATCGCCATCCGAAGATTATTGAAGCGTTGAAAAAGCAAGCCGATCGGGTGACGCTCACATCGCGCGCGTTCCATAACGACCAGCTCGGCCCGTGGTACGAAAAAGTGTGCCGGTTGACGAAAAAAGAGATGGTGCTGCCGATGAACACCGGCGCCGAGGCGGTGGAAACGGCGCTCAAGGCGGCGCGCCGTTGGGCGTATGATGTAAAAGGCGTTCCGGACAACGAAGCGGAAATCATCGTTTGTGAAGGCAATTTCCACGGCCGGACGCTCGCCGCGGTGTCCTTGTCGTCCGAACCGGCCTATAAACGCGGTTTTGGGCCGCTTTTGCCCGGAGTGAAAATCATCCCGTACGGCGACATCGAAGCGTTGAAAGCGGCGATTACACCGAATACGGCGGCGTTTCTTGTCGAACCGATCCAAGGGGAAGCCGGCATCCGCATTCCACCGCAAGGCTTTTTAAAAGCCGCGTATGACGTGTGCAAGGAAAACAACGTGTTGTTCATCGCTGATGAAATTCAAACGGGGTTGGGGCGAACAGGAAAGTTATTTGCCTGCGACTGGGAAGATGTCGTGCCTGATATGTATATTTTAGGGAAAGCGTTGGGCGGCGGGGTGTTCCCGATTTCCTGCGTCGTCGCCAACCGCGACATTTTGTCGGTGTTTGAACCCGGCTCGCACGGATCGACGTTCGGCGGCAACCCGCTTGCTTGCGCGGTGTCGATCGCGGCGCTCGAAGTGATTGAAGAAGAGCGTCTAGCGGAGCGTTCGCTTGAGCTTGGCGAATACTTCCTTTCGAAACTAAAACAAATCCGAAACGACGATATTAAAGAGATCCGCGGCCGCGGCTTATTTATCGGCGTTGAGCTGCATGTGCCGGCGCGTCCGTACTGTGAGGCGCTGAAAGAGCAAGGATTGCTTTGCAAGGAAACGCATGAGACGGTCATTCGCTTCGCACCGCCGCTCATCATTACGAAAGAGGAATTGGATTGGGCGTTCGAACGGATTGCGAATGTCTTGTCCCGTCCATAAATCGAGTCAAAGAGGCGAATGAGACGATGGAAGAAAATATGTTTCTCTCCACCCAGCGCGTGATCAAAGAGGCGCTGGCCAAACTCGGCTACGGCGAGGAGATGTATGAGCTGCTCAAAGAACCATTGCGCGTCCTTACCGTACGCATTCCCGTCCGTATGGATGACGGAACGGTGAAAGTGTTTACCGGCTACCGCGCCCAGCATAGCGATGCCGTAGGGCCGACCAAGGGAGGCATTCGTTTTCATCCAGATGTCACCGAGGAAGAAGTCAAGGCGCTGTCGATGTGGATGACGATCAAAGCCGGAATTGTCGGTTTGCCGTATGGCGGCGGCAAAGGTGGCATCGTCTGCGACCCGCGGAACATGTCGATGGGTGAGCTGGAGCGGCTCAGCCGCGGCTATGTGCGGGCGATCAGTCAGATCGTGGGGCCATCCAAAGATATCCCTGCGCCGGACGTGTTTACCAACTCGCAAATTATGGCGTGGATGATGGATGAATATAGCCGCATCCGCGAATTTGATTCCCCTGGCTTTATCACCGGCAAGCCGCTTGTGCTCGGCGGCTCCCAAGGTCGGGAAAAAGCAACGGCGCTCGGTGTCACGATTTGCATCGAAGAAGCAGCGAAAAAAGCGGGAATCGAGTTGCAGGGGGCGCGGGTCATTATTCAAGGATTCGGCAATGCAGGCAGCTTTTTGGCCAAGTTTTTGCATGAAGCTGGAGCTCGCGTCATTGGCATTTCCGATGCGTATGGCGCGTTGTATGACCCGAACGGACTGGATATTCCGTATTTGTTGGATCGCCGCGACAGTTTTGGCACGGTGACAACGCTGTTTGAGAATGTCATCACCAATCAAGAGCTGCTGGAAAAAGAGTGTGATATTTTAGTTCCGGCCGCGGTAGCGAATCAAATTACGCG
Organism: Geobacillus proteiniphilus; assembly: GCF_001908025.1. Classification (GTDB taxonomy): domain Bacteria; phylum Bacillota; class Bacilli; order Bacillales; family Anoxybacillaceae; genus Geobacillus; species Geobacillus proteiniphilus. The sequence continues at coordinate 6,104 of NZ_MQMG01000061.1, read as the reverse complement.
TGACAATGCCGCGAATATTCGCGCTAAAATTGTGGTCGAGGCGGCCAACGGCCCGACGACGCTGGAAGCGACCAAAATCTTGACGGAGCGGGGTGTGCTATTGGTGCCTGATGTGCTGGCGAGCGCTGGCGGGGTGACTGTTTCCTATTTTGAATGGGTGCAAAACAACCAAGGCTATTATTGGACGGAAGAGGAAATTGTCGAGAAGTTGAAAGAGAAATTGACGAGCGCGTTTCATCGCGTCTATGAATTGGCGGAATCGCGCCGTGTGGATATGCGCATGGCGGCGTACATGATCGGGCTGCGTCAAACAGCAGAAGCAGCTCGCTACCGCGGTTGGGTATAATCACGGAAAAAGTTGTTGCTAGGGGGGCGTGCCGTCCATCCTCATCTGCTTGGGGGTGGGCGGCCTTTCGTTTGCGAGACGCCGATGAAGCCGGTGATATCGAAGGGAGAGCGAAAGCAAGCTGCTTTTCTTTTTTGCAAAGGATCTTTTTTTGTACTACCATATCATATACATACATTATGAGGAAAGAGACATGCGTACATACAATGAGCCGTGCGGAAGGGAGAGAATGGCGCCATGCAGGCGTGGATCACGAATGTAATGGAACAATTCGGCTATATCGGCATTTTTCTCATGATTGCACTGGAAAATATCTTCCCGCCGATTCCGTCGGAAGTCATTTTGCCGTTTGGCGGATTTATGACGACGTACACGTCATTGACGGTGCCTGGCGTTATTGCGGCGGCGACCGCCGGTTCGGTTGCCGGGGCATTGGTGCTGTACGGAATCGGCCGGCTGTTGTCTGTTGAACGGCTCGAACGGATGGTCGACCGTTGGGGGAGATGGCTGCGGGTGAAGCCGGAAGACATCGCCAAGGCGAACCGGACGTTTCACCGTTATGGGGTATGGGCCGTCTTTCTTGGCCGCATGATTCCGTTGGTGCGCAGCTTGATTTCCATCCCGGCGGGCATGGCGAAGATGAACATTTGGCTGTTCGTCTGGCTGTCAGTGCTCGGCACACTTATTTGGAATACAGCGCTAGTCTCGATCGGCGCGGCGCTCGGCCAATCGTGGGGGAAAGTGTCCGAGGTGATCGGGATGTACGCTGAAGTGGTTTACGTCGTGATGGCCATTGCGCTTGCAGCATCCGCTGTGCGTTTATGGAAAAGACGCCGGACATCATAAGATGCCCCGGCGTCTTTCGTCTTCACCATTTTAGCAACAAATAGATGAAATACGGTGCACCGATCAACGAGACGACCACTCCCTTCGGAAGCGGTTCGGCGAGAACGTTGCGTCCGATCGTATCAGCTGTAAGCAGCAGTCAACCGCCGATGAGCATCGATACCGGCCGATGCTTCAAATCGGTTGTTTTCGTGACTTCAAGCGCCCAGTCAATTGCTTCGTAGTCTCGTTTCGTCAGGCGGCCAAACCCTTTTTGGTATGGGAAGCGGCCGTAGGAGACGAGTTCGCCGACGGTCAACCCGCTTGTTGCTTCCGGCATTTGCGGCAAAATGGCCATTTTTTTCGCCAGCTCTTTCGTCGGTTGTTGCGAAATGGCCTGGCCGTCCAAAATGACGGCGCCGGACTGCGGGGAAATGATGCGCGTCAACGTCTTGAGCAGCGTCGATTTTCCGCATCCGTTTGGTCCAATAATGGCTGTGATTTGTCGGTCGGGAATGCGGACGGACAAATGTTCGAAAATCGTTCGGTCATCGTAGCGAACGGTCAATTCTTTAGCATATAGGCGAACCATGCGGCCACCTCCTTCTGGATCAGGAAAATGAGAATCAATATCAATAACAATCTTATTATAGCGCATCCAATGAAAAAAACAATGATTTTTTGAAAATGGGAATCAATTTTACTTGCAAAGAAGTGACTAATGAGTGTTGCGAAATAACAACATTTTTTAGCTGAATAACGGCAGAACTGCAACAAATTCGTTCTGTTTGTTGCAAAATTGCAACAATATGTTGTTGTTTGGCAACAAGCGATCAAGTAAGATGAATTTTAGAAGGTTGGTGATTTAAGGGGAAATGCTGCTCTCCAACAGTGTTTCTCAAATTGAAAAACCTTGCAACACCATAACTTCCTTCCTTACGATTTCTCACAAACCGAGCGAATCCGTTGTTTTTCACCAGCCTTCTAGGGACTTGTTTTTTCTGAATAGTGGGAACTTGTTTTTTGGCACAAAAATTGCTTGAGTAGAAAATAAGGCGGAACGGTGGGAGAGGAAATGGCAATGATGGTCGGAGACATCATGGTGAAGACAAAGGCAGTAATTTTTGAAAGCGATTCCCTTGATGAAGCGGCTCGGACATTCTTTGAATACGGACTTGATGGGATGGTCGTATGCCGTTGCAGTGAGGAAATCGTCGGCGTGGTGGCGGTCAAAGACGTGTTGTTCGGTCTTGCTCAAGGGAAAACAACTGTGCGTGAGGTGATGCGCCCGTCGCTGCCGCCGCTTTCCATTCACGACCGTGTGGAGGGGATCGAGTTTGGCGGCGGTCCGCTCCGGCCCGTTGTCGATGAGAGCGGACGCCTTGTCGGTGTGTTGACGAAAGAGCAGCATTTGACGGCATATGCGAAGGCGGCACAACTCCGCTTAAAACATTTGGATGCCATTTTCAACGCCGCCCATAACGGCATTTTATCGATCGACGCAAAAGGGCGGATTACATCGATCAATCCACCGGCTGAGAAAATGGCGCGGACGACGAAAGAAGAAGCCATCGGCAAGTTTTTGACCGATGTCGTGATCCCGTCTGGCTTGCTCGAGGTCGTGCGCACCGGCAAAGGGCATACGGAAAAATACCGCGTCGGCAAGCGCGTCTATATTACAAACCGCTCGCCAATTATCGACGAGGGGAAGGTCGTTGGGGCGGTCGGGGTGTTTCAAGACATTTCCGAGATTGAATTTATCTCCAACGAACTTGAGACCGTCAAGCGCATCGTCAATGAGCTGCAAACGGTGATGGAGGCATCCAGCGACGGCATCGCCATCACGGACCGCAGTGGAATGATCACGCGGCGAAACAAAAAATGGGATGCGCTGTTTCTAGGAACGGAGCAAGAGCGGGTGACCGCCCCGCTTGACCGGGTCGTTCGACAGGCGCTTGACGGCCGCCAGCCATGCTCGATGCTTCATCAGGGGACGGAAACGGGAAACATTTGGATCGTTTCCGCGGTGCCGATCATCGAGGAAGATGGGCGGGCGGAGCGGGTTGTTCTCTACGTCAAAGATATGACCGAGATGGAACAGCTGCGCTCGGAACTGGAGGAGACGAAACGGCTCCTTCATATGTTGGGCCGTCAGGAAGAAGATCATCTCATTTACCGCGCTCCAGCGATGGCGCATGTTGTCAATATCGCCCGCCAAGCGGCGGCTGTCGATGTGACGTTGTTGTTGACCGGAGAGTCGGGCACCGGGAAAGAGGAATTGGCGAATTACATTTGGAAACAAAGCGCCCGCCGCGCCCGACCGTTTGTGAAAGTGAATTGCGGGGCGATCCCCGAGACGTTGATGGAGTCTGAACTGTTCGGCTACGAGCCGGGGGCGTTCACCGGAGCGGCGAAGAAAGGGAAAAAAGGCTATTTCGAGCAGGCGGATGGCGGGACGATTTTTCTCGATGAAATCAGTGAAATTCCGCTTCACTTGCAAGTGAAGCTCCTTCGCGTGTTGCAGTCGATGGAAATCATGAGGTTGGGGGCGGAGGCGCCGAAGCGGATCGATGTGCGTGTCATCGCCGCGACGAACAAGCCGCTTGAGGAGCTTGTTGCCGCTGGGCGGTTTCGCGCTGATTTGTTTTACCGGCTGAACGTGATGCCGATTGCCATTCCGCCGCTGCGCGACCGGAAAGAAGATATCCCGCTCTTGGTTGACCATTACCGAAAGCGGTTTGCGGAAAAGTATCAAAAGCCGCTCGTGTTTACCGATGGGGCGCTGGCGGCGATGATGGACTATCACTGGCCCGGCAACGTCCGAGAGCTCGTCAATGTTGTAGAACGTATGTTTGTGACCGCCGTTTCCCCAGTCGTTGACGAACACCAAGTGGCGAAATGGCTCCACCTTGAACCGGAGCCAGCTGCGAGCCCGGTGGCGGTCGGAGAGATCATCCCGCTCAAACAGGCAACGGCTGAGGTCGAGCGCCAGCTCATCATCAAGGCGCTTCACAAGGCGAAGACGTATCGGCGAGCTGCGAAACTGCTTGGTGTCGATGCGTCGACACTCGTGCGCAAGGCGCAAAAATATGGAATTCAATCATGGGGAGGGGAAGAAGATGGATTTCACGCTGCCAGCCGAGATTGAATTTTTAAAAGAAAACGTCCGCAAATTTGTGAGAGAAGTTGTCGAACCGGTGGCGATGGATATTGAGGAAAATGACCAGATTCCGCAAGATATCATTGAAAAGTCGAAAGAAATGGGGCTGTTTGGATTAAGCATTCCGGAAGAGTACGGAGGCCTCGGTTTGTCAATGGTCGGCAAATGTGCCATTTATGAAGAGCTCGGCAAAACGCATAACGGCTATACAACACTCATTGGCGCTCATACTGGCATCGGCACGGTCGGCATCGTTGAGCTGGGCACGGAAGAACAGAAGCGGCGCTACTTGCCGAAAATGGCGACGGGCGAATGGATCGGCGCTTTCGCCTTAACCGAGCCGAGTGCTGGCTCGAACGCCGCCGCGATTAAAACGACCGCCGTCCGCAAAGGCGACCGCTACATCATTAACGGCTCGAAACATTACATTACGAACGCTGTCGACGCCCATGTGTTTACCGTCATGGCAGTCACCGATCCGTCGAAAGGTCCGAAAGGCATCACGTCCTTTATCGTGGAAAAAGATTTTCCCGGTTTTATCGTAGGAAACGTGGAGCGGAAAATGGGGCTGCGCGGATCGCATTCAGCCGAGCTGTTTTTTGACAACTTGGAAGTGCCGGTCGAAAACGTGCTCGGAAAAGAGGGAGAAGGCTATGTCAACGCCTTGAAAATTTTAGCGAACGGCCGCGCTGGTCTTGCTGCCCGCAACCTCGGCTCATGCATCCGCCTCCTAGAATACTGCATGGAATATGCCGAACAGCGCGAACAGTTCGGCAAGCCGATCATCGAGCAGCAAGCGATCCAGCATATGCTGGCGGAAATGAGCATGTTGATCGAAGTGCTGCGCTCGACCGTCTACCGCGTCGCCTGGATGGTCGACCAAAAGATGCGCGTCGTCAAAGAAGCGGCCATCGCCAAACTGTTCGGCTCGGAAGTGTACAACAAAATCGCTGACATGGCCGTGCAAATCCACGGCGGCCTCGGCTACATGAAAGACTACCCGATCGAACGCTACTTCCGCGATGCCCGCATCACGAAGATTTACGAAGGCACCTCGGAAATCCAGCGCAACATCATTGCGAGCGAACTGCGGAGAGAATACGGAAAAGTGCGGGTTTGACACTCCACACGCCTAAAGGGCGTGGGATTCTTGGGTCGTTCGCGTCCTCATCCATTTCTGGTTCGGACAACGCCCAAGTTCAGGGGTGTGTCATCACCCCGTCCCATCGGGTTAAGATGTACCCCGATGGGCGGCGCACCTGTGACCAGTGCGCTAGGTTAGGCGGCGAAGCCTGAAATCGCTTTGGCGATGTTGATCGCGCCATTCAAGTCAGCGTGGAGAGTGTATCCGCACTTTTGGCATCGGAAGCGGATGCCGTTTCGGTTCGCTTTCTCTCGATGCCCGCATCGGCATGTTTGGCTTGTATAGGTCGGCTTCACCCACTCCACCCGAATGCCCGCCATTTCCGCTTTATAGGCAATCATCGTTTGCAATTGATGAAACGACCAGGAATGAAGGCTTCGTCCTGCTTCTTTGGCCGATGTTGCCCGTTTTCGAATCCCCGTCAACTCTTCCATCCGAATCACGCCAACACCGTTGGCAAGGGCAAAACGGACGATTTGACGGCTGATTTTATGGTTTATATCCTTCATCCAGCGGGACTCTTTACGGCCGATTTTGCGAATCATATGGAGCTTCTTGGCTTTGCCCAACGTTCGCCGCAAAGCCGCATATCGTCGGCGAATGAAGGCGCATCGGTTCCCTTTGAAAAA
>NZ_MQMG01000060.1 GCF_001908025.1 Geobacillus proteiniphilus | reverse complement strand
TAATTCCTTCTTCTTCGATCACTTTTGGAAGCTCTTCAAGCACATCGTCCGTTATTTCACTGATCATCAAATGGAACCCGTAATCGATCACCGCTTTCCCCGTCGCTTTGTTATGCCAAGTTTCAATCGCTTTTTTCAGGGGCTCACCTTTATTCGTTAAGCAAAAATCAATAATGGTCGTCGTCCCGCCAAATGCGGCGGCAATCGTCCCCGACTCAAAGTCGTCTTTTGTCACAGTGCCGCCAAACGGCATATCTAAATGGGTGTGCGGATCAATGCCTCCTGGAAACACATAACAACCTGTGGCATCAATCACTTCCGCTCCGCTCTCATCTAAATTTCTCCCGATTACTGCAATTTTCCCATCTTGAATGAGGAGATCGGCTTCATATATATCTGTAGCGGTGACAATTGTTCCATTTTTTATCAATTTTGTCATCATGATACCCTCCTTCATTTATAATGATTTGATATCCACACTGCAACCGCTTAGCCGGCCAAGGGCCGCTTGCCGTTCATTCCATGTCATCGGGGGATGTTCGCTTGGCACTTCGACCATCTCAATCGCCCCGTCAACCGGACAGACGATAGAACATAAATTGCATCCTACACAATCTTCTTCGCGCACTTTTAAATATTCTTTTCCGTTTTCGTCTACGAGACGCTCAATGCATTGATGGGAAGCATCTTCACAAGAAATGTAGCACTTATTGCACTGAATACAGCGCTCACGATGAATTCGCGCCACAACCTTATAATTGAGGTCCAAATCTCCCCAATCAGAATACTTTGACACTGATTTCCCTACAATATCCATTACGGAAGCAATTCCTTTTTCATCAAGATAGTGATTCAACCCTTCAATCATATCCTCGATGATCCGAAACCCATGGTGCATAACCGCCGTGCACACTTGAACTCCTGTCGCTCCCATTAACATGAACTCAACGGCATCTCTCCAATTGGAGATCCCGCCAATTCCCGAAATCGGAATGCGGATACGCGGGTGTCGCGCGCATTCGGCCACCATATTTAAAGCAATCGGTTTTACTGCTGGACCGCAGTATCCCCCGTGCGCCCCCTTTCCTGCTACATGTGGAATCGTATTCCACGTATCTAAGTCCACCCCCATGAGACTATTGATTGTGTTGATCAAACTGATGGCATCTGCCCCGCCTTGGGCAGCCGCTTCAGCGGTCGCCGTAATATCGGTAATATTAGGAGTTAATTTGACAATGACAGGGGTGCGTGCCACCTCTTTGACCCAATATGTTTGTCGTTCGACCAATTCTGGCACTTGACCTGATGCCGATCCCATCCCCCGTTCCGCCATTCCATGCGGACAGCCAAAATTGAGTTCCAACCCATCCACGCCCACATCTTCTACTCGCTTCACAATCTCATGCCATTTTTCGCGCTTGGGCTCGACCATCAAAGAAGCAACGACAGCCCGGTCAGGAAAACGTTTTTTCGTCTCATAAATTTCCTTTAAATTTTCCTCAAGAGGACGATCCGTGATTAATTCAATATTGTTAAAGCCCATGACTCGCTGTCCGTTAAAACTGATTGCCGCAAATCGGGACGATACATTCAAAATAGGTTCCCCTAATGTTTTCCATACCGCTCCTCCCCAACCCGCCTCAAATGCCCTTTGCACTTGATACCCCGAATTGGTGGGAGGGGCGGAAGCGAGCCAAAATGGATTGGGGGACTTGATTCCCGCTAAGTTAATGCTTAAATCAGCCATTGCCGTTCCCTCCTCTCATTTAGGCCGTTTCGCTTACTGCCTTTGTCAAATATCGATGAATCCCGTAAGCTGCTTCCTTCCCTTGCTGCGCTGCCACCACCACCATCGCTTCGCCTTTTCCTCTTTCAAAAATCACATCCCCACAAGCAAACACCTTCGGATTCGACGTTTGATAAGTTTCAGGATTCACCTTGACTACGCCATGATCATGCTCTAATCCAAAAGCTTCAATCAATTCGATATGGCGCTCTTGCCCAATGGCTTTAATGACAACATCAACCGGCATAATAAATTCCGATCCCTCAACCGGAAGAGGGCGGCGGCGGCCATCAGCGTCTGGTTCTCCCAATTCCATCCGAACGCATTCAACATGAGTAACCTTGCCCTTACTGTCGCCAATAATCCGTTTGGGGGCTGTTAGCCAGCGAAATTCGACACCATCCTGTTTGGCAAACTCATACTCAAATTCATAAGCTGTCATTTCTTCTTTGGTCCGGCGATATAAAATTTTTACATTTTCCGCTCCTAGACGCACTGAACAGGTAGCTGCATCAATCGCGGTATTTCCCGCACCTATCACAACTACCCTTTTCCCCACCAGCCGATCAGTCAATGGTTTTGTTTTCGTCTCTTTAATCAACTCAATGGCATCATATACTCCGTCCAAATCTTCTCCCGGGATTCCTAACTTTGGCACTTTCCCCATGCCAACAGCTAAAACAACAGCATCATAATTTTCTAGGAGCTCGTTTACTTCAATATCCTTACCAACCCTTGTATTCGTGCGGATTTGCACGCCTAAGCTTTTGATTTGATTGACTTCCCACAACGAGATATTTTGAGGGAGGCGGAAAGAAACAATGCCATACGTGTTTAGCCCGCCTGCTTGGTTCTCCGCTTCAAAAATGGTCACTTCATATCCAAGACGAGCTAGTTCTCTGGCCGATGATAATCCAGCAGGGCCGCCGCCGACAACCGCCACTGTTTTTCCATTTTTTCGTCCCGCTTGGAATAACACTTCTTTATTTCGGATCGCCCAATCGGTCGCATATCGCTGCAATTTTCCAATCATAATGGGTTTTGTAGAATGATTTAAAACACAAGCCCCTTCACATAATTCCTCTGTCGGACACACTCTTGCACAACTGGCGCCAACCGGGTTTGACAACATAATGGTTTTCGCTGACCCTTTTACATTCCCAGAAGCAATTTTTTTGATAAAAGCAGGGATATCAATCCCTGTCGGACAAGCTCGAATACAGGGAGCGTCATAACAGTACAAACATCGATTCGCTTCTTCCATTGCTTCTCGATCTGTCAAGCCAGGCTCTACTTCTTCAAAGTTCTTTTCCAAACGTGATTGCTCCATCTCCATCCCCCTCCACGCGTCATTTTTAAAGAAAGGGAATAGAGTCATTCCCTCCTCCCCTTTCTCATTGCTTTCTATGGAAGTAAAGCCGTCATTTCACTATAGGTTTCCGGACGACGATCACGGTAAAATTGCCAAGTATCGCGCACTTCCCGAATCATCTTCTTATTCATGACGCCAATCACCACTTCATCTTGATCACGGCTGCCCATGGCCACAAAGTTCCCTCTAGGATCAACCAAGTAAGACTGCCCGTAAAACTCTCCCATGTTCCACGGTGCTTCATATCCAACCCGATTGATGGCAGCCACGTAATAGCCATTGGCAACGGCATGAGCCGGTTGTTCCAGTTTCCATAAATATTCGGAGAGACCTGCTACCGTAGCGGATGGATTGAACACAATTTCAGCGCCTTTTAGTCCTAAAATTCGCGCTCCCTCTGGGAAATGACGGTCATAACAAATATAAACGCCGATCTTGGCAAATGCGGTATCAAATACCGGATAGCCTAAATTTCCAGGCTTAAAATAAAATTTTTCCCAAAATCCACAGCCCTCGTTTCCTACCCCGACATGCGGAATATGCTGTTTGCGATACTTTCCTAAGTAGGTTCCATCGGCATCAATGACAGCTGCCGTATTATAGTAAGTAGCAATTCCTTCCCTTTCATAAATCGGTAGAACGATCACTACCCCCAGCTGTTTTGCTATTTCCTGAAACATTTTGGTCGTCGGACCATTTGGAATTTCTTCCGCCGCCTCATACCATTTTGTATTTTGCTCGGCACAGAAATACGGGCCATAGAAAATCTCTTGCAAACAGATGATTTGTGCTCCCCGATCTTTTGCCTCCTTGACAAGCTTGACGTGCTTTTCAATCGCCTTTTCCTTATGAACCTCGACCGGCTCGTCCCCATGCACATTATGAGAAGCTTGGATCAAACCAATGGTCACTTGATCAGCCATGCTCCAATCACTCCTTCTTCATTTTATCTGGTTTCACAATTAGGCTGAACTTTAAGAATATTCTACATAGTAAATCACCAGCTTTTCATTATACACTTTGTTAAATAATAGAAAACATTGATTGTTCACTATGTAAATTTCAGCGAAATAAATATACAGCTAGACGAAGCTGCTCCCTAGGGTTGAAAACATCAAAATGTGAGGAATATTTACACATTTTACATAATGAATAGATTTCTCTTTTTCTTATTTGACAAATCGTATAATGAAAAATTTACATAGTATAGATAGAATTTTCTTAAATTTCGCTTTTATACACTGGATTTTTAAAAAAGGGGGATATGAATGAAAACACAAATTGAACACAATGGGATTGTGGTCTTGACGGAGGAAGCCGCACAAGAAGTCAGTGGAAGTCCTTTATGGAATGATGACTTGCGTCCGACAACAAGGCAAGAACATTCATGGAAAGGAATCAATTTTGCTACATTGTGGATTGGAATGTGTTTATGCATTCCTTCATACACCATGGCCAGCGGCATGATTGCTTTAGGAATGAACTGGTGGCAAGCTGTTGGTACCATTTTTCTGGGGAACGTGATCGTCCTTATTCCGATTTTATTAAACTCCCATGCAGGAACAAAATTCGGGATTCCTTATCCTGTGTTTGCCCGGCTTTGGTTTGGAGATAAAGGCGCCCATATTCCCACTTTAGCCCGGGCCCTTGTAGCAGCCGGATGGTTTGGAATCAATACGTGGATCGGAACAGAAGCCATCGACACATTACTCATGGCATCATTCTCTTCGTGGGGGAATTTACCGGGACATACAGCCATTGTATTTGTATTATTTTGGCTCTTAAATATCGGTATTGCTTATAGAGGCCCAGAAGGCATCAAAAAGCTAAGCGCAGTGGCTGCACCTGTTGTCGGGATTTCTTCCATCATTTTGCTCATTTGGGCATTTACGAACGCCGGAGGATGGGGACCGATTTTAGAGACTCCTTCTAAGTTCGAAACAACCGGTGAATTTTTGAAAGTCTTTTTCCCTTCTTTAACTGGCGTCATCGGCTTTTGGGCCACATTGGCATTAAACATCCCTGATTTTTGCCGATACGCACAGAGTCAGAAATCACAAATGGTCGCCCAAAGTTTATCCTTGCCTATTACAATGACTGTTTTTTCATTTATCGGAATTGCCGTAACCTCAGCAACTATTGTGATTTTTGGTCAAGCCATTTGGGATCCCGTGCAGCTGTTAGCTAAATTTCCCCCATTTGTCATTCTATTAGGAACTATTATTATTGTCATCTCTTCTGTAACTATTAATGTGGGTGCCAATGTGGTTGCCCCTGCCCGAGCGATCGAAAATTTATATCCGAAGCGAATTACATTTGGAATTGGCGCGATTATCACAGGACTATTCGCTATTTTATTGCAACCATGGTATATTATGTCCAACTTTGGAAATTATATATTCGGCTGGCTTGGCACATACGCCGCTTTGCTCGGACCCATTGACGGCATTGCTATTGCGGACTATTGGCTCGTTCGCCGAAGACAGTTGCACTTAAAAGAACTGTACAAACCGAATGGCCGTTACAATTATGCAAATGGGTTTAACAAAAACGGAGTGTACGCACTGATTGTGGGAGTCGTTATTCCTGTACTTGGTTTATTCATACCACCGCTTCGTTTTCTTTGGGACAACGCGTGGACATTTGGATTGTTCATTGCAATTGGTGTCTACACCTACTTAATGAAAAACGACCAAAGCGTATTAAAGGAAGGCGAGTATGAACAAATCACCCTTTTCGATTCAAAACATAACAGTCCGACAGAAATCGCAAAATAATGAATCATTTACACCTAAACAGCCTATCGATGACAAAAGGCAAGCAGTGTCACTGGTTAAACGTTGACATCGCCCTCCCACGAGGGCTCTTTCTTTTTGCAGGAAACTGCTATTTTCCCCTTATCAATCCTGCACCCAACCTTATCTACGCTTGGCATACAAACATGACAACTTTTCGAACTTTCCACGGCATCTATTATATCGACAGCGACTACGTTATATACTGACATTGAGAATGATTTCACAAGTTAGGAGGACTTAAATAATGATTGTCCACGAACTGACAGACATCGAACATCTATTCACTGAACAATTGCAGGAAGGCTACTACGTGATTCGTGAAACATACCAAAACGTACTCGTTGAGCCGGAAGACGGCGACACCGTCCGGCAAGTGGACGCCGGAACGGAAGAAGTCGTCACCATCGTATTTGATCCCGGCGACGAATACTCCCTCATTTGCCTTGACACCTACACTTTCGCCGACGGCATCCCGTCTTTAGCGGAGCTCAAAGAAACGATTGCCGCGGAGTACGACGTCTTTGTCGACCACCGCTGGGCCGCGCCGTCATTGTAAAAAACGCCCGAAACGATGGACATCGGAGACTCGGAAAACACGGGTATCACCTCAACCAAAGCGCCTTTCATCAACCTAGTCAAGGAACAGCCCGTTCGCCTAGCGAGCGGGCTGGTTGGTTCTCTCAATCCGAAACACTTTAAAGCCGATATCAAGCTCCGTCTTCCCCGTTTCATAAACGATTTTCTCCCCCGCGCGGCGGATGCGCTCGCGGCCAATGTCGCAAATCGTCCGAAACCCCACCCGATACGCCTCGGACGTTTCCGCAAGCCGTTCGGGAAGCTGCACCATCATAAACGACCGCCGGCCGCCGTCTTCTGCGTTTTGCTGCATGACGGCATGGGCCGTTGTCGCCGAGCCGGAAAAAAAGTCGAGGATGAGATCATCATCCCTCGTTGTCAACGCCACCATGCGCTGAATGAGCTTCACCGGCTTCGGGTAATCCATCACCGCGAGCCCATCGAACAGCTCCTTCAGCTCCTTTTTCGCCTCCTGCGAATGGGACACCTCGTCATGCGTCCAAATCGTAAGCGGCGTCACCGTCGGCTTCACTTCGCTTAAAAACCGCTTCAGGCGCGGCACCCCGCTTCCGTCTTTGCCAAACCAAATGCGGTTATCCGCCGCCAGCTCGGCGAAGCGCTCCTTCGTCACCCGCCAGCAATACCCGTTCGGCGGAGAAACGACCCGACCGCTTGGCGTCACAATCTCATAAATCTTTTCCGAAATCGGCGGACCCACCGACAAATCGCCTGACGTCCATGGACCGCGCGGGTCATTGTCTGGGTTGGCATACCGCCCATCCGCTTCCGGATGGCGCGGCAAGCCGTACCAAGCCAGGCGATCGATGTTTTTCGCATAACATAAAATGAAATCATGGTTGCGCGAGGCGAACTTGTTCATATTCACGGGCGAAAACGCCCGCTGCCAAATGAACGTGGCGACAAAATTCCGCTCGCCAAAAATTTCATCGCACATTTTTCTCAAATTCGCCTGCTCCGTATCATCAATGGAGATAAAGATGGCCCCCGTCTCGGCCAACAGCTCCCTCGCCACCCAAAGGCGCGGGTACATCATGTTGAGCCAGCCGGCATGGGCACGCGCTTCTTCCTGGATTCCGCTAGGAACAACGGCTTTCCCCTTGCGCCAATTGTCTTTGTACGTGAGCACTTTTCCTGTATTGTACGGCGGATCGATGTAAATCATTTGAATGGTTCCCGCATGCGACGTTCGCAGCAGCTTTAACGCCTCTAAATTGTCTCCTTCAATATACCAATTGTTCGTTGTCTCCCACTGTTTGCTCGCTGCCCGGTCCGGCCGCAATACTCCGGACGCAGGCAGCTCAGCGAGCCGCCTCGCCTCCGCCTTCCCCGGCCACGTGAACTCATATGCTTCTTGCCGTTCGTGACCGCCAAACACTCTCTTCAGCAACTCCCAATCGATGCCCCCATCCACAACCGCTTCCGGAAAGAGCTTTTTGATCGCCTCAAGCCTTGCATCCGCTGCCGGTTTCCTTCTCCCGCCGACGTTTGCCATGGCACGCCCCCTCTCCTCTTGCACCGCTCTGTGCGCGGCGCTTCTTGTCCGCGAAAAAGAAACCGTATTTCCATTATTTCGCCATGGCTCGGCGGTTTCCTGCCAAAAAACCCGCCTCCTACGAAAGGAAGCGGGGACGAAAGACGCTAAGCGGGTTCTTCTTTCAAGCGTTAAAGCAACGCGCCGATTCACTTTTCACACTACCCGTCGTAAGAAGCCGCTCCGTCGGGCGTACGGCAGCCGACCCGGTACATGTACAGTTTGACGCCGTCGATCATGAATGCCCGGGCTTCCCCATGCCGTGAAGCGTAGTGCTCGAGCCCGAGCATAAAGTTCACTCCTTCACGGTATTCCTCGTTGCCGATTACGTGAAGCGACGGCGACATGAGTTGGCGCGAGAGGAAGAGGATCGCCTTTTTCCGCGCCCGTGTGAGCGAAACGTTGAGGCGGTTCAAACTGTAGATAAACTCCCCTTCCATCATGGCCAGTTCAGGGTCGGCGACGCCGTAGCTAATGATCGCCGCATCCGCCTCTTGCCCTTGCATTTTATCAACCGTATCGACGAAAAACGGCGGGCGCAATTCTTGGCGTTCAAGCTCACGGCGAATGGCGCGGATTTGCGCCCGATGCGGCGAGATGATAAACAGCCCGTGGCGCCAAAACGCTTGATCGCCATCCGGCGTGTCATCATACCGTTTTCCATCACCATCGAGGAGCCGTTCCCGAAGCACCCTCGTTATGTTGGCCACCCAGCGCGCTTCGGCCTCATTTTCTTGCGTGCCGTGCGCACCATCATAAACGCAAACAACAAGCGGATAATCGGGATCGATGGCCGCTTCCACCCATTCATCGGCAGGCGGCGCGGCGGCGAGCGCCAATGTTTGCTCGGCAATTTGGCGGGTGAACGCCGTATAGCCGGGTCCGTAAATCCGCTCGGCCGGGTAGCGGCAAAGCGCCTCATTCATACGGAAATTGTCCGTCAATTGGCGGGTATACCGCTTCTCGGCATCGGCGTCAAACAAGAGGCGGAAAATCGAGTCGAACAAGTGCGGCTCCTCTTCGCCGGCCGCATACGTCCCTTGAATGATCGGCGGCAGCTGGAAATGGTCGCCGACAATGAGCAGCCTACCTGCTTTTTTGACATGGCGTAACGCCAACAGTGAATCGGCCACGCGGATTTGCGACGCCTCATCAAGGACGACAACGTCAAACTCTTCTATATAGCCCTTTTCGTATGCCCTTTGAATGCCGTACAGCGTGGCGCCAAGCACCCGATGGCCGCCGCTGCCAAGCCATCCGAGAAGGTCACGGTCCGCCACCTCGGCGATTCCTTTGGCGTTTTCCGTCTGAATCTCGCCGAGCTTGGCAATGTGGACACGACGCCGCGGCACAAGCTCCTGAATTTTACGCAGGCAGTTTTCGATCGCCGCGTGAGTGAAGCCGGAGATGAGAATGGCAAGCCTCCGCCCCTGCTTTTCGTAAATCGCCATAAGCAACTGAAGAGCGGCGGCGATAAAGTGCGTTTTTCCGGTGCCAGGCGGCCCCCAGACGAGTGTCAACGTATGACGAAGAAACTGAAGAAACGCCTGGCGCTGGCTTTTCGTCAGCCCGCTTTGGCGGAGGAGCGCCTTCACCTCCTCTACATCCCAGTTGGGACGAAACGTTTTCCGATACCGGATCGGATCGCGAATCAAGTCCAAGATGCGATGATTTTCCTGATCCAACTGTTGCAACGCCTGCAAGACGCGCCGGGTGGTAAAATCGGCATGCCGGATCGACAGCCAATACTCCTCTCCTTCCACAAGCGGGAATCGGTCGAGCCATTTGGGCAACTCGAGCTCGAGTTCAGCTGTCTTGCCATCATCTTCGATGGCGCGAATGCGGACAAAATAGACATTGGCCCATTGGGGTGACTTCCATTCACTGGCGTACTTGTGATCAGGAAACGTCTGTTGCGCCTTTTCCCCTTCCTCATTGCACTCGGTGAGCAGCCAGCTCGCCTTTTGGTCGATCGCTTCAAGCGCCTGACGGTTGTTCAGCCGGAACCGCCCGTCGCCAAGGTACGTTATATGAAGCGTCACCCCTGTTTCGAGCCGTTCCGAAAGCGGGAGCAGGCGGCTTTGGCGAATATCCAAGTAGTTTAATAGCGCCTCGTAGCGCGCCATAAACGCCAGCTTGGACACAAGCGGATCACGGTAATCAGCCGGATCAGGAAAAGCAAATTTTTCCGGCCAGACAATAAGCGGCGAAGGATGGACGCTCTCAGCCCAGGCGCGGATGCCTTGGATAATGCTGCTTGCGGCCCAAAGCCGACGGCTCAGCTCCACCTCAACCGCTTTCCTCTTTTCTTCATCCCCCTTTTGCCATGCGTCGTGCAACACATCCATTTTCATGACGTTCGTCAAGCGGAACGAAAAGCGCTCGCTCGCCCGATACGTAAACGGCGAATCACCGTAAGCGGCGATATACCCGGATAAGTCCTCGAGCCGGTAAGCGACGTGCACCGGCAAGGCAAACAGCTGGCTCGCTACCGTTGTCAGGACAACGACAGGAAGCGGAACCATTTCGCATGGGTGATCGCTGGCGCTTGATAACACGCTGCTATGAAAATAAGACAGCAATCGAACCGCTTTTTCGTTATATTTCGGATCCAACAAAAGCTCATGAAGCAACTGTTGCACATTTTCCCATTCATAGTTGTCGACGACATACGCCTGCACTGACTTTTGCGCCCGCCACTCTCGTTCTCGGTTGTAATCGTGCACCGTCTGAAGCAGGCGGTCAAGCGCATCGGCCAACTTTCGGCCGACCTCGTCACATTCCTCAAACGAACCGGCGATAAAATGATGCATTTCCGATCCCGTTCCAAACACGTCTGTTCCACCAACACGGTACAACGATGCCGCCGCAACCTTTCCCGTCAACTGATCGCGTTGAGCGGTGAGAATAAGGCGGATGTCTTCCCATATGGGCATATGTGTCACCGCCCGATCATACGGAACGACTTTTTCTTGCGCGATGGCCTCAAGCTGCGCTTCAAGCCGCCGAAGTTGGCGCGCCAGCCCGGCGTTTTGTTTCAGCACATGCCTGTTTTCTTGACGTTCAAGAAATTGGCGAAACTCATCGATCGTCTCAGGCAGCTGCCGCTCACGGATGAAGCGGGACGCGTAGTTCGATAAGTACGGAACGAGGGAAATGTGCTTCTGTTGCCGCGCTTTGTCGAAACAATAGTCATAAAACGGACACCATTCACACCGGTAATCTAAGTGCCAAAACAGCTCATCGGGTTGCTTCTCGGCCAGCGCCGTCAGTTCGCCAGCCAAAAACTGTTCGAGATACGGGAGCAACTGGCTGATATCGGCTGCTTGCGGCTGCTCGGTTTTGTACGTCCATACCCCCGCTTCGCGCCAATCCACATTGCCCCTAATGCCGTGCTCCTCTAAAACGGAAGACAAAATCAAGGCGTACAACGCCGTTTGCACGCGGTGGGAAAGCTTCAACACGTCTGATGATTTGATGTCGATGATGCGAAACACAATGCCGTTTTGTCCCGGTATGCACTCAATCAAATCCGGACGGCACGCCGCAAAACGGATCACATCTGAGTCCAGCCCGTACCGTTCGTAAAAACGCGGTGGCACAATCAAGGTCGGCTGATACAAATACCGCTTGCTCGGCTGTTTCAGCTCGCCAATCGTCTCTTCGCCATCCAAATAGCAGTGGGAAAGAGGCATGCCATGCAACCGCCCTCCCATCTTCACTTGGCCGGCTAAATATGTCGAGATCACTTCTTCTTCCCACTCAACGCCACGGCGCAGCACGCTCTCATGAATCGCAGGCCGCTCAAACAACTCTTCAGGCACATCGAGCTCCTCGCGCCGTTCTTTCGCCAACGACTGAAAGTAAAAATTCCGCTCGCATTCATGGTAAAAATAGCTCGCGATTTTCGCCGGGGAAACGTAAAGCATACATCGATTCCTTTCCTTATCTAAAAAGTATTGGCCGACGCCTGTGCTGGAATTTGTCATTTTGTTCATTCATTGTATCATATGTTTGTACGCTTTCCTATATACACCATACACCATTCCTGCTTGTTCAACAAGAACATATGTGCTATAATAAAGGAAATTAGGATAAAAGAGGTGCCAAAATGAGCGAAGAGATCCTCTTGCAATTGTTCAACCGGCTCGGTCATATCGAAGCTACGCTGCATCTCCTCGTTGAAAGCCATAAACGATTGGAAGCGGAACAACAGGAGATGAGGAAAGAACAGCAGGAAATGCGAAGGGAACAGCAGGAAATCAGGAAAGAACAACAGGAAATCCGAAAGGAACAGCAGGAAATCCGAAAGGAGCAGCAGGAAATCAGGAAAGAGCAACAGGAAATCCGAAGGGAACAACGAGAAATGCAAAAAGAACAGGAAGAATTCCGTCGGATTCAGCACGCTCTCCTTCAAGGTCAAAAGCGGCTAGAAGAAGAACAGGCGCATATCAAAGCCGGCCAAAAAGAGCTGTATGATCTCATATCCGCCTTGCTTCACCGCCAGGACGAAACCGATGCCGCACTGGAAGCCCTCGCGATGGACGTGCATAAACTTCACGGTGAAGTCTCTTCCATCCACCAAAGACTGGACTCCTTAGAGAAAAAGGTTGATGCCCATGCCCAATCATTCACCGAGCAGCTGAACAACGTAAAGCTTGATATCACCTTTCTTTCCAACAAAGCCATCGAACACGAACGGGAAATCTACAAAATTAAGAATGTCATTTTATGAACAGACAATGAAGCAGGCGGGCCGCCTAAGCCCGCCTGTCCGTTATCTAAGCTCTTGTTCAACTTATTTAACCATTTCCCCCGTCCGCCAGTTCAAACAGTCCGATTTTTCCTCCTTTTTTCGCATGTGTAAACGATCCCTCCACATAGCCGAACAATTCGCTTTCCAGCAAAGCGTCAGGAATGGCCGCACAGTTTACAAGAACGAATGGGCGGTCAGCCCGCGGGCTTTCCTGATGAATCGCTTGGGCGAACAGCTCCTTGCCGGTTCCGCTTTCCCCCATAATTAACACTGGCAAGTCCGACTCCGCTGTCCGTTTCGCGATACGGATCATTTCTTTGAGTCGGCCGTTATGCTTGTTGTTATTTTGTATGTGCCTGTGCCGCTCTTTACGACGACAAAAACGCAAAAATCTCCTTCACGGAAAAACGCACCTCGGGAAACGCGGTCGATGCAGCTGCCCCGTTGGCTGCATCGTACACGTCTTCTAGCTGAAACGTCCCCGATTGCCAAACGTATTTTTCCATCGCCTGGTGCTGGTAATCGACAAGCCAGTACTCACGGACTCCCGCTTTCTCATAATAATGACGCTTAAGCAGCCGGTCGTTGCGGGCCGTGCTTGGCGACAACACTTCCACCACCAGGTCGGGAGCGCCGTAACACCGCCCTTGACGCAGTTTCGTTCGGTCGCAAATAATGGATAGATCCGGCAACACGGTCACGTTTCGCTTTCCTTTTTGTTCGTCTTCAAACAAAAAGACGACTTGGAGGTTGCTGCCGAACACAAGGCAAGGAGTTCCTTTTAACGCCATGCGAAACTCGGCAATTAAATTGGCGACCACACCTTCATGCTCATAAGGAGCTGGGGACATCAACACAATCGTTCCTTCGTACAGCTCCATCCGCTCGTCTCCAGCTAAAGAAAAAAACTCGCCCAGCGTATACCGGCGTTGCTCATCCGGTTGGCTCATGCCGCTCCCCTCCTCGCACATGCTCTTTCTTCGTAATGGCAACCACAAATCATCTCCGAAAAAATGGAGGACTTTTACACCACCTAAAAAAGTGGAATCTCATCACTTTACTATCATACTACTATAGTTGAAATGTTTGGTAAATCCCGTTCCACTTAAATTTAAGGAAAGAGACAAAGTCATTGCACTGTAGCGACAAAAAAACGGCCTCCCCTCAATATGGAGAGACCGATCTGGTTAGTTTCACATCACCTTAATCATGGAAATTCGTCCCATCCGTCACTTCTTTGACGATGCCGGCGCGGATGACGAAGTCGCCGAAGTGTTCACCGTCAAGCCGCTCTTTTGCATAGCGGGATAGGAGCATGCGCAGTTCGCGCAAAATTTCCTCCTCGCCGATGTTTTCGCGGTACAGTTTGCCTAAGCGCGTGCCGTTGAACGCGGCGCCAAGGTACATGTTGTATTTGCCGACCGCTTTGCCGACGAAGGCGATTTCCGCGAGCACGTGGCGGGCGCAGCCGTTCGGACAGCCCGTCATGCGGATCGTGATTTCTTCGTCGCGCAAACCGTTTTCATCGATAATTTCCTCGATTTTATCGAGCAGTTTCGGCAAGTACCGCTCCGCTTCCGCCATCGCCAAGCCGCACGTCGGCAAGGCGACACAGGCGAGCGCGTTGCGGCGCAAGGCGGTGTACCGGCGGCCGTCGGTCAAGCCGTATTCGGCGATGAGCGCCTCGATTTCCGGCTTTTTCTCGCTCGTGACGTTGGCGATGATCAAGTTTTGGTTTGGCGTCAACCGGAAATCGCCGGTATGGACTTTGGCGATTTCACGCAAGCCGGTCATCAGCTTGTAATCGTCGTAGTCTTTGACGCGGCCGCCTTCGACAAAGAGCGTGAAATGCCACGTCCCATTGACGCCTTCGACCCAGCCGTAGCGGTCGCCGCTATGCTCGAAATGATACGGGCGCGCTTCGCCGAGCTTCCAGCCGAGGCGGCGCTCAATTTCTTCTTTCACCGCTTCCAGCCCAAGCCTATCGATGGTGTATTTGAAGCGGGCATGTTTGCGCGACGAGCGGTTGCCGTAGTCGCGCTGGATTGTCATGATTTTTTCCGCCACTTCAACGACTTGATCCGGCTTACAGAAGCCGATCACTTTCGCCAGCTGCGGATACGTCGTTTTGTCCCCATGGGTCATCCCCATGCCGCCGCCGATGGCGACATTAAACCCGGCGAGCTTGCCGTCCTCGACAATGGCGATGAACCCGATATCTTGCGAGAACACATCGACATCGTTCGACGGCGGAACGGCGATGCCGATTTTAAACTTCCGCGGCAAATACGTCGGACCGTAAATCGGTTCTTCTTCACCATCGACCGGCGGCGTGCCGGCGACTTTTTCATCATCAAGCCAAATTTCGTAATACGCCCGCGTCCGCGGCAGCAAATGATCGCTGATCAGCTTCGCCCATTCGTACACTTCCGCATGCACTTCCGACTGGTACGGGTTCGGGTTGCACATGACGTTTCGGTTGACGTCGCCGCAGGCGGCGAGTGTGGTCATCAAGGCGCCGTTGATGGCTTGCATCGTTTTTTTCACGTTCCATTTCAAGACGCCGTGCAATTGGAACGCTTGGCGCGTCGTCAGTTTCAACGTGCCGTTGGCGTATTTGCAGGCGAGTTCATCCATGACAAGCCACTGCTCCGGCGTCGCCACCCCGCCCGGCGTGCGCACGCGGATCATAAATTGATAGGCCGGTTCGAGTTTTTGTTTTTGCCGCTCGGTGCGCACGTCGCGGTCATCTTGCAAGTAGCTGCCGTGGAACTTCATCAGCCGGTTGTCATCATCTGGGATGCCCGCGCTGAGCGGATCTTCCATCGTTTCGGCGAGCGTGCCGCGCAAGTAACGGCTTTCCTGCTTGATGCGCTCGACATCGCTCGGCGGTCCGTCCGGCGCTTTTAACTCGACTTTCGCCATTTCCGATCCCACTCCTTTTGATGATTAATAGACGTCGCGTTGATACCGTTTTTGCTTTTGCATCTCGGTGACATACGCTTCCGCCTGTTCGCGGCTCATGCCGCCCTCTTTTTCGATAATCTCGATCAACGTCTGATGAACGTCGCGCGCCATGTGTTGCTTGTCGCCGCAAACGTAGACGACAGCGCCTTCCTCAAGCCAGCCGAACAGCTCTTTGCTTCGTTCAAGCATCCGGTGCTGCACATACACTTTCTTCTCCGTATCGCGAGAGAAGGCGACATCCATTTTGGTCAGCACGCCGCTTTTCAACCATGCGAGCCATTCGGTTTGATACAGGAAGTCGGTCATAAAATGTTGGTCGCCGAAAAAGAGCCACGATTTTCCTTTCGCCCCGATGGCCTCGCGCTCTTGCATAAAGGCGCGGAACGGCGCCACCCCAGTGCCTGGACCGATCATAATGATCGGCGTGTCCGGATCCTTCGGCAGCTTAAAGTTCGGGTTCGGCTGCACAAAGACCGGCAGGGTATCGCCGATTTGGACGCGTTCGGCACAGAACGTCGAGCACACCCCTTTGCGCAGGCGGCCGTGCGACTCATAACGGACCGCGCCGATCGTCAAGTGCACTTCATCTGGATAGGCCGCTAAGCTGCTCGCGATCGAATACAGGCGCGGTGGCATTTTTCGCAAGATGGAGATGATTTGCTGCGGCGCGGCGTCCCATGGGCCGAAATCGCGCAGCGCATCCAACAAATCGCGGCCTTTGGCGTATTCTTTCAATTTGGCTTCATTACCAGGCGCCACAAGCGCTTGGAGCTCGATGTTTTTTGACAGCGTCGCCAGCTTTTGCAACAGCGCTTTCGTCAGCACCGTAATTTCAAAATGCGAGGTGAGCGCTTCTTTTAACGACCGCACTTCCCCATCTTTGTCGATCGTCACGGTTTCTTCCGGATTCCATTTCATTTCTTGAATGATCAGCTCAACCAGCTCGGGATCATTTTTCGGGAAAATGCCAAGCGCATCGCCCGGCTCATACTTCAACCCCGATCCCTCGAGCGACAATTCCAAATGGCGCGTTTCCTTGTTCGACCCGCGGCCGTTTAAGTTGACGTTTTCAAGCACCTCGGCCGGGAACGGGTTTTTCCGCGAATAGACGACAGCGGGTTCAATTTTTGGCGCCACGGCCGCAACGGACAAAAGCGGCGTGGCCTCAACATGGGCATTCGCTTCTTTGCTTAACTCGCCAAGCACGCCATCAAGCCATTTCGCCGCCGCTTCTTCATAGTCGACATCGCAATCGACACGCGGATAAAACCGCGTTCCGCCCAGCTCCTCAAGACGTTTGTCGAAATCTTTCCCCGTCTGGCAAAACTGCTCGTACGATGTATCGCCAAGCGCCAAGACGGAAAAGCGCAGATGATTCAGCTTTGGCGCCCGCTTGCTGTGGAGAAATTCGTAAAACGATACCGCATTGTCCGGCGGATCGCCTTCTCCGTGCGTGCTCACAACAATGAGCAGCGTCTCCACTTTCTTTAATTCGTTTGGCTTAAAATCAAGCATGGACAACACTTTCGCTTCGAAACCGCGCTCCTTGAGCGCTTTGCCGGCTTTCTCAGCCAGCTTTTGCGCATTGCCGGTTTGCGAGCCGTACAATACCGTCACTTCTTTCGAAACCGGTTTGCTGCTTCCAGCAAACAGCACCGGCGCTTCGGCATCCAAAACGGTGACCGCCGCCTCGGCAGCAGCCAAATACCCGCTCAGCCAAAGCTTTTGCGACGGCGTCAACGTCGGCAACAAACGATTCAAGAGCTCAATCTGCTCCTGGGTAAACGGACTGTTGGTTACTTGAAGCTGCAACGATGCCCACCCCTCGACTATAAAATGAAATGGAACGGTGGCGCGACCTTTGCCCATTAGGCGCTGCCGCCCAATATCCACTTATTCCTATAAAACAAGTATACTTTAAATGCGATATTATATTTACACTTTACCGCAAAACAAAACATTAGTAAAATAAATATAAATTATTGAAACTATTAATATTTATAATAGATACTCTCTGCAACAACTATCGAGCGATGGGCAGGAGGAATGAAGATGTACTATGACGAACTAAAAACATTTATTACGTTGGCGGAAGTGAAAAATTTCACAAAAACAGCGGAAATTCTCCATTTGTCCCAGCCAAGCGTCAGCTTGCACATTAAAAATTTAGAAAAAGAGTTTCAAACGAAACTGTTCATCCGCTCCCCGAAGCGGCTGCGCATGACGCCGACCGGCGAGCTCTTATACGACCGCGCCAAACAAATGATGGCACTTTATGAGCAAACGAAACAAGACATCTTGGAGCACCATCACGCGATCAAAGGGGAGCTGAAAATCGGCGCCAGCTTCACGATCGGGGAATATATTTTGCCGCCGTTTTTGCTCGACTTCCAAGAGCACTATCCCGAACTGGAGCTTGAGGTAATGATCGGCAACACGAAAGAAATCGTCGAGCTCGTCAAGTCGTACCAAGTCGACATCGGCTTGATCGAAGGGCAAACGAACGAAAAGGAACTGTCCGTTCATCCGTTCATGCAAGACGAGCTCGTCATCGTTGCCTCCAACCGCCACGAACTGGCGCAAAAAGGCGAAGTCACGATCGCCGAGCTGCAAAACGAAGCATGGGTGGCGCGCGAAGTCGGCTCCGGCACGCGTGAATATTTCAACCACTTCATCCGCTCAAACGGACTGAAGGTGAAATCGCTCATGATCATTAGCAGCAACCAAGGCATTAAAGAAACGTTAATTAGTGGCAACGCCCTGTCCTTGTTGTCGCGCAGCGTCGTCGCCCGCGACATCGAGCACGGCCATCTGTCCATCGTTCGCCTGAAGCACTCTCCTTTTTATCGGATGCTTTCCTATGTCTATATGCCGATTATGGAAACTAAGCAAAATATGCATATTTTCATTCAAGCGCTCAAAAAGAAGTGGGCGTGCACTGAAAAATAAGGGGCTGACCCC
>NZ_MQMG01000059.1 GCF_001908025.1 Geobacillus proteiniphilus | reverse complement strand
AAAATCATAATTTTACAGGCGTGTTGATTAACCAATAATATCCATAAAAAGCATAGAAAAAAGAGCACCTTTCCTGTAGAATGTAAGTAACGACGCAAACAAACCTAGGAGGCGCTCTCTGTGCACAAGCATACCACACTCCCAAATTTGATGCAAAAAATTGTTTCTGATGAGGATCGGATTTTACTTGTCAATTCGGAACAAAACAATGTCGTTCCAAAAAGCGCCATCGCGTCGTGATCTTTCAGGATGCGAACGAGCATGACATCCGTGTGGTCACGAACCTCTTGAAGGCATCGGCGGAAAAGATTGCCGAGATGTATCAAGCGCGTCATCATAAAACGACTATTTACGATCCCATCTGATGAAGAGGCGTAGCTTTCCTAAATGCGTCAAGACGTCTTGATCACCGCCAGCCATTCAGCGCCCTTTTGGCCTCCGTCAAAACGACGGGCGCCCCCTCCGTTGGGGACGCCTGTTCCCGTTATTTTTTCAAATTGTAAAACGAGCGGATGCCTTGATAAATGGCCGTGTGGCCGAGTTCATCTTCAATGCGGAGCAATTGGTTGTATTTCGCGACGCGGTCGGTGCGCGACGGCGCGCCCGTTTTGATTTGGCCGGCGTTGGTTGCGACGGCGATGTCAGCGATCGTGCTGTCTTCCGTTTCGCCGGAGCGGTGCGAGACGACGGCGGTGTAGCCGGCGCGTTTCGCCATTTCGATGGCGTCAAACGTTTCGGTGAGCGTGCCGATTTGGTTCACTTTAATCAAAATCGAGTTGCCGACGCCTTTTTCAATGCCTTCGGCCAGTTTTTTCGTGTTTGTGACAAACAAGTCGTCGCCGACAAGCTGCACTTTTTTGCCGAGCCGCTCGGTCAGCAGTTTATGTCCTTCCCAGTCGTTTTCATCGAGCCCGTCTTCGATCGAGATGATCGGATATTTCGATACAAGCTCTTCATACCAAGCGACCATTTCTTCCGACGTTTTCACAACGCCTTCGCCTTCAAGATGATATTTGCCGTCTTCTTTGTTGTACAGCTCGGACGAGGCAACATCCATGGCGAGCATCACTTGTTCGCCCGGTTTGTAGCCCGCTTTTTCGATCGCTTCGATGATCGTTTGCAACGCTTCTTCGTTCGATTTCAAGTTCGGGGCAAAACCGCCCTCGTCGCCGACCGCCGTGTTGTAGCCTTTCGCTTTTAGCACCGCTTTTAAGCTGTGGAAAATTTCCGCCCCCATGCGCAGCGCTTCGCGGAAGCTTTCCGCGCCGACCGGCATGATCATAAATTCTTGAATGTCGACGTTGTTGTCGGCATGCGCGCCGCCGTTTAAAATGTTCATCATCGGCACCGGCAGCGTTTTGGCGTTAAAGCCGCCCAAGTATTGGTACAGCGGCAGGCCAAGCTCGTCC
The DNA here is from genome assembly GCF_001908025.1 of Geobacillus proteiniphilus. GTDB lineage: Bacteria > Bacillota > Bacilli > Bacillales > Anoxybacillaceae > Geobacillus > Geobacillus proteiniphilus. The sequence goes on along the minus strand of NZ_MQMG01000059.1, from coordinate 17,667 downwards.
GCTGCCGCGCGGGCAACGGCGAGCGAGACGCCCAAAATGGCGTTGGCGCCAAGCTTGCTTTTGTTTTCCGTGCCGTCCAGTTCAATCAGCTTCCGGTCGATCGCCACTTGGTCGGTGACTTCGAGGCCGATGATTTCCGGCGCGATCACTTCGTTGACGTTTTCGACTGCTTTCAGCACCCCTTTGCCGAGGTAGCGGTTTTTATCGCCGTCGCGCAGTTCGACCGCTTCATATTCGCCGGTTGAGGCGCCGCTCGGCACCAAGGCGCGGCCGAAGCCGCCGTCTTCCGTATACACTTCCACTTCCACCGTCGGGTTGCCGCGCGAATCGAGCACTTCGCGGGCGTAGACATCGATAATGGCAGACATGGGAACACACTCCTTTTCGTATCGTTTTCTCAAGATCATCGTTATTTTACAATCAACGATTTCCCCGTCATTTCTTTTGGCTGCGGCAAGCCGAGCAAATCAAGCATCGTTGGCGCCAAATCGCCTAAAATGCCGCCGTCTCTAAGCTTGATGCCTTTTTTCGTCACGATCACCGGCACCGGATTCGTCGTATGGGCCGTTTGCGGCTTGCCGTCCGGCGTCAATACTTCATCGGCGTTGCCGTGGTCAGCGGTGATGATGGCGATGCCGCCTTTTGCCAAAATGGCATCGACGACTTTGCCGAGGCATTCGTCCACTGCCTCCACCGCCTTGATCGTCGGCTCGAGCTTGCCGGAATGGCCGACCATATCCGGGTTGGCGTAGTTCAAAATGATCGCATCGTACTTATCGGCTTCAATTTCCTTGAGCAGCGCATCCGTCACTTCATAGGCGCTCATTTCCGGCTTCAAGTCATACGTCGGCACTTTCGGCGAGTTGATCAAAATCCGGTCTTCGCCTGGAAATTTCTCTTCGCGGCCGCCGCTGATGAAAAACGTCACGTGCGGATATTTTTCGGTCTCGGCGATGCGCAGTTGGCGCAGTCCGTGCTGCGACAGCACTTCCCCGAGCGTGTTGTCAAGGTTCGTCGGCTTGAACGCCACGTACCCTTTCACCGTTTCGCTGAAATGGGTCAAGCAGACAAAGAACAAATGCTTCGGATGTTTCGGGCCGCGGTCAAACTCGCGGAAATCTTCGTTCGTAAACGTGTTTGAAATTTGGATCGCCCGGTCAGGGCGGAAATTATAGAAGATAATCGCGTCATTGTCTTGAATCGTCGCCACCGGCGAGCCGTCTTCGCGGACGATGACCGATGGCAGGACGAATTCGTCGTAAATGCCGTGTTTGTACGAGTCCTCGATGCATTCGAGCGGATCGCGGTACGTCGGACCTTCCCCGTACACCATCGCCCGATACGCCTTCTCGACGCGGTCCCACCGCTTGTCGCGGTCCATCGAGTAGTAGCGGCCCGATAACGTCGCGATTTCACCGACCCCGTATTCCTTGATTTTTTCCTGCAGTTCTTTGATGTATTGCGGCGCTGTTTGCGGGCCGACGTCGCGGCCGTCCAAAAAGCCGTGGATGTACACACGCTTCACGCCTTCTTTTGCCGCTAAGCGCAAGAGGGCGTACAAATGGTGAATATGGCTGTGCACCCCGCCGTCAGAAAGCAAACCGAACAAGTGAAGGCTCGTTCCGTGCTGCTTCACATGGTTCATCGCCGCCAAAAACGTTTCATTCCGGTCAAACTCGCCTTCGCGAATGGCAATGTTGACTCGCGTTAAGCTTTGGTACACAATGCGCCCGGCGCCGATGTTTAGATGGCCGACTTCCGAGTTGCCCATCTGCCCTTCCGGAAGCCCGACCGCCTCGCCGCACGCCTTGAGCGTTGTGTGCGGGTATTCGTTCCAATAGCGGTCAAAGTTCGGTTTGTTCGCCTGAGCGACCGCATTGCCGTACGTTTCTTCGCGCAGCGCAAACCCGTCCAAAATGATGAGCGCAACCGGTTTTTTACTCATGGCGGCCCGCCTCCACCAATTGCAAGAATGAAGCCGGCTCGAGGCTCGCCCCGCCGACTAAGGCGCCGTCGATATGTTCTTGCGCCAAGAAGTCGCGGATGTTGTCTGGTTTGACGCTGCCGCCGTATTGAATGCGGATCGCTTCCGCCGCCTCCGGGCCAAACAGGCGCGAAACAACCGAACGGATATGGCCGCAGACGCTGTTGGCGTCTTCCGGTGTTGATGATTTGCCCGTCCCGATCGCCCAAATCGGCTCGTAAGCGATGACCGCTTGCTTCACTTGTTCCGGCGTCAAGCCGGCGAGCGCTTTTTCCACTTGCGAGGCGACAACGGCGTTCGTCTGCCCCGCTTCCCGTTCCTCAAGCGATTCGCCGCAGCAAATAATCGGCGTCAAGCCGCGGGTGAAGGCGGCCAACACTTTTTTGTTCACGGTCTCATCTGTTTCGGCGAACATTTGCCGGCGCTCCGAATGGCCGAGGATGACGTACGTGACGCCGAGATCTTTGAGCATGACCGGGCTCACTTCGCCCGTGTACGCCCCTTGGTCGGCAAAGTGCATCGTTTGCGCTCCGATTTTCAAATCGGTGCCGCTTGCTTGCCGCACCAACCGATCTAAAAAGAGAAACGGCGCGCAAACGACGGAATCGACTTCGTCCGCCGGCGGCACGAGCCCTTTTACTTCCTCGACAAATTGAACGGCTTCCGCCAATGTTTTATGCATTTTCCAGTTGCCTGCAATGATGCGTTTTCTCATCGTTCACCCTTCCTTTCAATGGGCGGCATCAGCCGCCATACGCCAAATCCGGCGCCGTGGGTCATTTGTCTTGCAGCGCGACAACGCCCGGCAGCTGTTTTCCTTCCATAAACTCGAGCGAAGCGCCGCCGCCGGTGGAGATATGGTCCATTTTGTCGGCTAAGCCGAATTTTTCAACCGCCGCCGCCGAATCCCCGCCGCCGATGACCGAATAGGTGTCGGGAGCCTCCGCCAACGCTTGTGCGACCGCTTTTGTCCCATGGGCGAACGCCTCCATTTCAAAGACGCCCATCGGGCCGTTCCAGACGACCAGCTTCGATTGACGAATGACATCGCGGTACAATTCGCGCGTTTTCGGGCCGATGTCAAGCGCCTCCCAATCGTTCGGAATGGCGTCGATGGCGACGACTTTCGTATTGGCGTCGTTCGCAAACCGGTCGGCGACGACGACGTCCACCGGCATATAAAAACGGACGCCTTTTTCTTTCGCCTTTTCCATAAACGATTTGGCGAGTTCGATTTTGTCCTCCTCAAGCAGCGACTTGCCGACGTCATGGCCGAGCGCTTTGACGAACGTATACGCCAGCCCGCCGCCGATGATCAGGTTATCGACTTTATCGAGCAAATTGTCGATGACGCCGATTTTGTCTTTCACTTTCGCGCCGCCGATGATCGCCGTAAACGGGCGGTCCGGGTTGGACAGCGCCTTGCCGAGCACTTCGATTTCTTTTTCCATCAAAAATCCGGCCACCGCGGGCAAGTAATGGGCGATGCCTTCCGTCGACGCATGGGCGCGGTGGGCGGCGCCGAACGCATCGTTGACGTACAGATCCGCGAGCTCAGCGAACGCTTTGGCCAGCTCTGGATCGTTTTTCTCTTCGCCAGGGTAAAAACGGACGTTCTCAAGCAAGAGCACGTCGCCTTCGTTCAAACGGGCGACCGCCGCTTTCACCTCATCGCCGACCGCTTCATTCGTTTTGGCGACTGGCCGTTCAAGCAGCTCGCTAAGCCGCTTCGCAACGGCATCCAAGCGCAAGTCTTCGACCACTTTTCCTTTCGGACGGCCGAGGTGGCTCGCCAAAATGACTTTCGCCCCGTGCTCGATCAAATACCGGATCGTCGGCAGCGCCGCGCGAATGCGCGTGTCATCGGTGATGGCGCCTTGCTCGATCGGCACGTTAAAATCGACGCGGCAAAAGACGCGCTTTCCCCTCACCTCAACGTCGCGGATCGTCTTTTTGTTCATCGTTCGTGCCCCCTTTTGGCTGCAGTTTCGACAAAGGAAAAGGAGTGGGGATCATTTCCCCGCTCCCCTCCATTTTCCTATTATAGACTTGAACGGATGGAAAACTCAATGCCGAGCTGGTTTTACAGCCCTTTCGAGGCGATGTAGGCGGCCAAGTCGACGACGCGGTGCGAATAGCCCGTTTCGTTGTCATACCACGAAACGACTTTCACCATTTTTCCTTCAATGACCATCGTCGACAGCGCATCAATCGTCGACGAAGCGGTGCTGCCGTTGTAATCGCGCGAAACGAGCGGTTCTTCACTGTAGGCCAAAATGCCTTTCAACTCGCCTTCCGCCGCTGCTTTCAACGCGGCATTCACTTCTTCGACCGTCACTTCTTTTTCCAGCTCCGCCACCAAGTCGACGACCGATACGTTCGGCGTCGGCACACGCATCGCCATACCGTTCAATTTGCCTTTCAATTCCGGCAAAACAAGCGCAACAGCTTTCGCCGCCCCGGTCGTCGTCGGAATGATCGATTCCGCGGCCGCGCGGGCCCGGCGCAAGTCTTTATGCGGCAAGTCCAAAATTTGTTGGTCGTTCGTGTACGAGTGAACGGTCGTCATCATGCCGCGGATGATGCCGAATTGTTCGTGCAGCACTTTGGCAAACGGCGCCAAGCAGTTCGTCGTGCACGAAGCGTTCGAGATGACATGATGGGCTTTCGGATCGTATTTATCTTGGTTGACGCCCATGACGATCGTAATGTCCTCGTTTTTCGCCGGTGCGGAAATGATCACTTTTTTCGCGCCGGCTTCCAAATGTTTGGCGGCGTCTTCGCGTTTCGTGAAACGGCCGGTCGATTCGACGACGATGTCAACGCCGACCTCGCCCCACGCCAAGTTCGCCGGATCGCGTTCCGCCTTGACGATGATTTCTTTGCCGTTGACGACCAAGTTGTTGCCGCTCACCGACACTTCGGCGTCCAGACGGCCATGGACGGAGTCGTACTTCAACAAATGAGCAAGCGTATTCGCATCGGTTAAATCGTTCACCGCCACCACTTCAATATCCGGGTTTTTCAATGCCGCGCGGAAGACGTTGCGTCCGATGCGGCCAAATCCGTTGATTCCCACTTTGACTGCCATCTTATTTTCCTCCTTGCGATTGGATTGTATCAGCAAGGGAGATTACTCCCCTACGAACGCTTTTGCGGCTCCTTCGTCCGTCACCAATAGCGAGTGCGGCGCCCGTTTCATGTACGCGCGAATGGCTTTCGCCTTCGACGCCCCTCCGGCGACGGCGATGACATGCTCGACATGCGGGAGGTGTTCAAGCTGAATGCCGACCGTTTTCACTTTATGGACGACGTAGCCGCGTTCGTTGAAATAGTAGCCGAACGCCTCAGCGACCGCATGGCGGGCGATGATTTTCTCCATCTCCACAGGCGGCGTCTTCCGCCGCTTGGCCATCGTCACCGCTTCACCGATGCCGTGGACGACCATGCGGCATGATTGGATGAGCTCAAGCACTTCTTTCACCGCCGGCTCTTCGACAAGCGACGCGTACGCTTCATCGCTCAGCTGGTCAGGCACGTGCAGCAACCGATAGCGGCCCATCGCTTTTTCTGCCATTTTCGCACAAATCGTGTTCGCCTGGTTCTCGACATCTTCGCCAAGACCGCCGCGCGCTGGAACGAACAACACATCGTGAAGCTTCGGATCCGGCGTCATCATCTCCGCGACGGCCGCCATCGTCGTTCCTCCAGCCACGGCGACGATGTCCCCAGGTTCAAGCAGCTCCTTCATGCAGGCGACACATGCTCTTCCCATTTCTTTTTTTACCCAAGGGGAACGGTCGCTATCCCCGGCGACGACAACGACGCGCTCAATGTTCAGCTGCTGTTGCAGCGCCGCTTCGAGCTCTTTGAGCCCGAGCGCTTCCCGCATCAAATCATTGAGCGTATGAAGGAGCGCCTGACCTTCCTCAGTCAACCGCATGCCCGACACATCGGCGGAAAGCAAGTTTTGCCCTTTTAAAAACTCTGTTTCCGACCGGAGCACCCGTTCGCTCATGCCGAGGCTCGCCGCCAGCGCCCGCCGCCCGATCGGCGCCATGAGCGAAATGGAGTGCAAAATTTGATACCGTTTTTGCATAACGTCAAGCAAGTCAGGCAATAACTTTTTTTGTGCTTCTAATAACGGTTGCATCGATCCTTTCTCCTCGATTGAACATAGGGACGTTTCATGTCCCGGTATGACATATTATGTCCCACAGTGCCATAAAAAATTCCTCCCGCGCCATTTTCATTATAGCAGGAGGACGATAGCCGTTCAACTGTTTTGCGCCCGCCGCAACCGTTTTCTCACCGCTTCTTTTTCAATCGCTCCGTAGCCGATTTCTTCGCCATCCAATTCCACAACCGGGATCATCAGCTGATATTTTTCCAGCAGTTCATCATCTTTGTAAATATCAATTTCTTCCAGCGTAAACGAATAGTCCGCCCGCAGCTCCGTCAAAACGGCTTTCGCCTTGTCGCAGAGCGGGCAATTCGTTTTCGTATACAATCGGATATGCATTCATTTCTTCCTCTCTTTCTACAGCAGTTGCCGTTTCGATTGGCCGCCCGCTATGGCAGGCCGATATATTGCCTCCGCTTTGCCGAAGACGGGATGCGCAGCTGCTCGCGGTATTTGGCGACCGTGCGGCGCGAAATGGCGATACCGTGCCGCTCGCGAAGCAAATCAGCAAGCTGTTGGTCAGACAGCGGCGCCCGCCGATCTTCCTCGGAAATAAGGGCCTCGATGATCGCTTTCACGCGGGCGGACGATGCCGCTTCATCCCCTGCGGCCGTCGCGGCATTCGAAAAGAAACGGCGCAGCTCCACGGTGCCAAACGGCGTTTGCACATATTTATGCCGGACCGCGCGGCTCACCGTCGATTCATGAACGCCGAGCTCCTCGGCCACCTCGCGCATCGTCATCGGCTTGAGCGCCGAAAGCCCAAACTCCAAACACGAGCGCTGGCGGTCGATGATGACAGCCATCAAATGCAGAAGCGTCTGTTTCCGTTGCTCCAAACTTTTCGCGAGCCATGTAAACTGCCGATATTTTTCTTTGATAAACTGTTCGGCATGCCGGTCGCCGGATGCGGCGATGCGCCGCTCGTAATCCCGATTCCATCCGAGCTCCGGATGGATGTCATCATTATAGGCGGCCATCCAGTCTCCATCCGCTCCGCGGGTGACGATGACATCCGGCACGACCAAAGGCGGCGTTTCGCTCGAATAGTGAATGCCCGGCCGCGGCTCGAGCGTGCGAATGAGCTCGAAGACGCGCTGCAGTTCGCCAAGGCTGACACCAAGCTGCTTGGCCAGCGTTTTCCACGACTTTTCCGCAAAAGGAACAAAATGATAACGGACGATCGTTTCCGCCAGCTCGTCGCGCTCGGGAAGACGTTCCAGTTGCAGCAAGAGGCATTCCGCCAAATCGCGGGCGCCGACTCCCGGCGGGTCGAGCGACTGCACAAGGCGCAGCCCCCGTTCCATCTCTTGTTCCGATGCGGAAAACCGCGCCGCCAGCTCGGCAAGCGGCACGCGCAAATAGCCGTCCTCATCGAGCGAGGCAATGAGATAGCGGACGATGCGCTCTTCCCGATCGGCCAGCTTCAACGCAGGCAGCTGCCCCAGCAAATGGCCAACAAGCGTCTCTGCGCGGGCGCCAATGTTCTCGAGCCATTGCTTTTGGTCTCTTTCTGTCCGGCTTGGCCGTTGCCGCACCCGGGTGCGACGGATTTCCAAAAACGGGTTTTCCAGCGCCTGTTCATATAAAAACGCTTCCAAATCCACTGCGGAATATTGCAACAGTTCAATCGCCTGCACAAGTTCCTTTGTCAGCGACAACTGCAGCCGCTGCTCTTGCCATAACTCCGCCCTCATCGTCACGCCCCCCTTTCTTTTATTGTACACGACGGGAGCGGGAGGGGGTAGGAGAAATTTTTGACGATGTTTCCGAGATGGTGAAGCTTGGCCGTGCAATGTCGCTCCGAAAAAAACGAAAAACGGCTGCCAATGCAGCCGTTTCCCATATGAAGCGCCCTCGGCAGGATTCGAACCCACGCTAAGAGAACCGGAATCTCTCGTGCTATCCACTACACTACGAGGGCATAGAAATTCATTATTTATCTGTTTCGTTCCGTCGCATGTTCTATTATAGCAGGATCGTACAAAAATGCAAGAGGGAAAATGCAATAAAAAACAGGAAAAATTGGACCTTTGTTTCTTCCACATCAATGACACCGCCACAGGCAACTGGTTAAAAAAATGAAAAAGCGGTTATGATGAAAAAAGGGATGTTTGCCGCTAGCCGCGAATATGTTATAAAGGATGGGGAAGGTCGTTTTGTTTGACCTTCATTGACCATGCCTGTATGATTAAAGCGTACATATTGATCCATTAGGGTGGAAAAGGAGGCGTTTTTGATGTATTTGATTCCGACTGTCATCGAACAGACGAACCGCGGGGAGCGAGCGTACGACATTTATTCGCGCTTATTGAAAGACCGAATTGTGTTCCTTGGCAGCCCGATCGACGACCAAGTGGCCAACTCGATCGTGTCGCAGCTGTTGTTTTTGGCGGCGGAAGACCCGGACAAAGATATTTCCTTGTACATCAACAGCCCCGGCGGCTCGATCACAGCTGGCCTGGCGATTTACGACACGATGCAGTTCATCAAGCCGGACGTATCGACGATTTGCATCGGCATGGCCGCTTCCATGGGGGCGTTTCTGCTTGCCGCCGGTGCGAAAGGGAAACGGTTCGCCTTGCCCAATAGTGAAATCATGATCCACCAACCGCTCGGCGGCGCCCAAGGGCAAGCGACGGAAATCGAAATTGCGGCGAAGCGCATTTTGTTCTTGCGCGACAAATTGAACCGCATTTTATCGGAAAACACCGGTCAGCCGATCGAAGTGATCGAGCGCGATACGGACCGCGACAACTTTATGACCGCGCAAAAAGCGAAAGAATACGGCATCATTGACCGCGTGTTGACGCGCGCTGACGAAAAATAAGACAAAGCAAAAGGCTGCTTCCGCGAACAACGGAGCAGCCTTTTCCATTCCTTTCCCCGCCAGCCATCCACGCCACTTTACTTTTCCTTTTGCACATAGGCGGCGAGCTTTTCGATCGCTTCTTGCTCATCCGGACCGTCGGCAATGAGCGTGATCACCGCTCCATGGCCGATGGCGAGGCTCATCAAGCCCATAATGCTTTTCGCGTTGACTCGCTTTCCGTCTTTTTCCAAAAACACATCGGCAGAAAAGCGGTTCGCTTCTTGGACGAACAACGCCGCCGGACGCGCCTGCAGCCCGGTTTTTAATTTCACTTCCACTTGTTTTTCCACCATTCTCCATCTCCCCTTTACAGCGATTTATGGAAATCGACCGGCTTTCCGGCCCGCAGTCGTTCCGCGATCTCATCAATTTTGCGCAGGCGGTGGTTGATGCCGGATTTGCTGATTTTTCCACCGGCAACCATCTCGCCGAGCTCTTTCAGCGTCACGTCTTGATGCTCGATGCGAAGTTTCGCGATTTCCCGCAGCTTGGCCGGCAGCGAATCAAGGCCGATCGTTTCATCAATATAGCGGATGTTCTCCACCTGGCGGAGCGCGGCGCCGATCGTTTTGTTCAAATTCGCGGTCTCGCAATTGACGAGCCGGTTGACCGAGTTGCGCATGTCGCGGACAATGCGAATGTCCTCAAAGCGGAGCAGCGCTTGATGGGCGCCGATAATGTTCAAAAACTCGGCGATTTTTTCCGCCTCTTTTAAATACGTAATAAACCCTTTTTTCCGTTCCAACGTTTTCGCATTTAAAAAAAAGTGGCTGTTCATCAATTCGCATAACGCCCGGTTATGCTCCTCATACAGCGAAAAAATCTCCAAATGGTATGACGACGTCTCCGGGTTGTTGACCGAACCGCCGGCCAAAAATGCGCCGCGCAAATACGAGCGCTTGCAGCATTTTTTCTTGACGAGTTCCGGAGAAATGTCATGGATGAGCGAAAAATCGCCGTTCACAATGTAAAGCTCGCGAAGGAGTGCGGCCGCACCGTCGGTCACGCGGACGATGTAGACGTTGTTTTTTTTCAAGCGCATTTTCTTGCGGACAAACAGCTCGACTGCGACATCATACCCTTTTTTCAGCAGCGTATAAATGCGCCGAGCGATCGCCGCATTTTCCGTCTGGACATCGATGGCCATTCGCCCGCCGGAAAACGACAGTGAACCGTTCATGCGCAAAAGCGCCGACAGCTCCGCCCGCAAGCAGCAAGGCTTCACCTCTAAATGGGTCAATTCCTTTTTCGTTTCCGATGCAAAAGACACGATCGCTCCACCTCCATTCGTTCCCCGCATCCGGCCGGTGGAGGTGCCTGACATTCGGCGCGGCCATCGGAAGCATCGCCGCCCATAATGGCGCTTTGCGGCCTACTCGGGCCCCGCCTTTAACGGTGAGGGAGAAGCCCGAGAAGAAGGGCGGCGACTTTCGCCGTATTATGGCGAATGACCCCATCCTCGTACGTGACAATATCGTCGCGGATGACTTGCAACGAAAGCCCGCTGCTGTCGTCACGCACCGGCTCGGCCCGCTCCGCCTCGTAGCGGCGGCGGATCGCTTCCGGGATCGCTCCGCTGTTGATGATCACCACATCCAAAAACGGGCCGCCAAGATGAGCATGAAGCGCCTCCACATGGTCGCTCACCGTATAGTGCGGCGTCTCGCCGGCCTGAGTCATAATGTTGCATATATATACTTTTTTCGCCTTCGCCTTGCATACTTCCTGCCCGATTTTCGGTACGAGCAAATTCGGCAAGATGCTTGTGTACAAGCTGCCCGGCCCGATGACGATCAAATCGGCGCGGCGGATGGCATCAACCGTCTCCGGCAGCGGCTCAATATCCTCTGGGGTTAAAAACACCCTCTTAATTTTTTTCCCCGCACTCGGGATTTTTGACTCGCCAGAGACAACGGAACCATCTTCCATCTCCGCGTGCAAGACGACGCTTTTGTTCGCCGCCGGCAGCACTTGGCCGCGCACGTTCAACACTTTGCTCATCTCACGGATCGCCTTGACAAAGTCGCCGGTGATCGATGTGAGCGCCGCCAAAATCAAATTGCCGAGCGAATGGCCGGATAAGCCGTTGCCGTTTTGAAAACGGTGCTGGAACAGCTCGACAATGAGCGGTTCGACGTCAGACAGCGCGGCCAATACGTTGCGGACATCCCCGGGCGGCGGAATGTGCAGCTCATCGCGCAGCCGCCCGGAACTTCCGCCATCATCGGCGACGGTGACAATGGCGGTCAAATCCAACTCATGCTGCTTCAGCCCCCTCAGCAGGACGGGAAGCCCGGTGCCGCCGCCGATGACGACCAGTTTCGCTGCTTGTTCGTTCCTCATCGGTGTATGTCCTTTCTCCTCTCCATGTCCCGGTGCGAGACAACGGTTTTATAGTCAGCCGAAAAATGGCGGGCGATATATTCGGCGAGCGCCACCGAACGGTGCTGGCCGCCCGTGCAGCCGATGGCGATCACCAGCTGGCTTTTTCCTTCGCGCTGGTAATACGGCAGCATAAACGACAACAAGTCGATCAGCTTTTCCAAAAACTTTTGCGTTTCCCCCCACTTGAGCACGTAGGACGATACGTCGTCATCCAACCCGGTTTTCGGACGCATATGTTCAATGTAATGCGGGTTCGGCAAAAAGCGGACGTCAAACACCAAATCTGCATCAATTGGAATGCCGTACTTAAACCCAAACGACATGACGTTGATGGTAAACCCGGATTGAGCGTGCGATGAAAACTGGCGGATGATTTTCTCCCGCAGCTCGCGCGGCTTCAGTCCGGTCGTATCGTAAATGATCTGCGCCCGCCCTTTCAGTTCTTCGAGCAGCTTCCGCTCCAAACGGATTCCTTCAAGCGGGGGCTCGTTCGGCGCAAGCGGATGCGTCCGCCGCGTTTCTTTGTAGCGGGCCACCAACGTCGAATCTTGGGCGTCCAAGAACAACACCTGGGGGATGACCCACGCTTGCTCAGCCAGCTCATCGAGCGCAGCGAACAAATGATCGAAAAAGTCGCGGCTGCGCAAATCCATGACAAGGGCGACTTTGTTCATTTTATTCCCGGATTCTTTGACGAGCTCCAAAAATTTCGGCAGCAGCGTCGGCGGCAAGTTGTCAATACAAAAAAAGCCGAGGTCTTCGAAGCTTTGAATCGCCACCGTCTTTCCCGCGCCGGACATGCCGGTGATAATGACGAGCTGAATCGGCTGCAACGCCCCGTTTTGTCCCATCTCCGCCCCTCCTCTCCATCAGCTCGGATCGAGCCGATATGAAAGCAACTCGAATTCCTCTGTATAGACAAACACCCCGTACATGACCCCTTTGCCTTTCAAGGCGTAGTCCAAAATATGGTAGTCGCCAGGGGCCATCGGCAGCGTCGAAAGCGTCTCCACCTGATGCCAAGCGAGCGTCCCTTCTTCGGAAGACGGCACGTTTTCGCCAATGAAGTCGTCGGCGAAAAACGTAAACATCATCCACTCCGACACCGTTTCGTCCCCATTTTTCATCACGATCGTAAAGACGCCTTTCAGCTCCGGATTTTTCAAGTAAATGCCCGTCTCTTCCCGATATTCGCGAATGCACGCTTCGCGCACCGTCTCGCCAAGCTCCATTTTGCCGCCCGGGGCGACCCACCAGCCGCGCTTCGGCTTTTGCAAAAGCAGCACTTGGCCGTCTTTATATAATACGCAGTTTGTCACCCGTTGCAATTTGTTCACCCCAACCATTCCGCAAACACGCACATAATCATCTTTATTTTACCATAAATAGTTAGGCCGCTCCACATTCAAACCGTTGGAAAACACCCCACCGACAGCTTCTCCGATGACTCGGCGGAAAGCCAACCGGCAGAACCAGAGTTGCCAGCAAAAAAGAGACGCGGACAAACGCCCGCGCCGAATCAAGGATCTATATAAAAGGGGGTCAATTACTTACTTATAGCATACGATACTTCTATTGCATTCGTGTTACATCTGGGTTAAATCACCATTACGGTTTTGTTGCGGTTTCGTTACCGACTCAGCTGACCCCTTGCTTATTGAGCTTTTCTTTCAGTTCCTCAACGTAATGCTGGGCGCTTTGCGCGGCGATGCTGCCGTCGCCGGTAGCCGTCACGATTTGCCGGAGCGTTTTTTCCCGCACATCACCGGCGGCGAAAATGCCCGGCACTTTCGTCTCCATCTTTTCGTTCGTGACGATATAGCCGTTTTCATTCGTGATGCCAAGATTGGCAAACGGCTTCGAGAGCGGCACCATCCCGATGTAAATGAAGACGCCGTCGCACGGAAATTCGCGCTCCTCGCCCGTTTGCGTATGCACAAGCGTCACGCTGCCGACTTTTCCATCCTTTTCGTTGATTTGTTTCACCGTATGGTTCCAGATGAAATCAATTTTTTCATTGGCGAACGCCCGGTCTTGCAAAATTTTTTGCGCCCGCAGCTTGTCGCGGCGGTGAACGATCGTCACTTTATTGGCAAACCGCGTCAAATAGACGCCCTCTTCGACCGCCGAGTCGCCGCCGCCGACGACGACCAAATTTTTCCCTTTGAAAAACGCCCCGTCGCACACCGCACAGTACGAAACACCGCGGCCGCCGAGCTCTGCTTCCCCCGGTACGCCGAGTTTTTTATATTCAGCTCCGGTGGCGATGATGACGGCGCGGGCCTTGTACTCTTTGTCGCCGACGATGACCGTTTTGTACGCCTCGCCGTCAATGACTTCCTTCACATCGCCATACGCATACTCCGCGCCGAATTTTTTCGCATGCTCAAACATTTTTGTCGCCAATTCGGGGCCTAAAATCGTCTCAAAGCCAGGATAGTTCTCGACTTCCTCGGTATTGACCATTTGCCCGCCTGGGACGCCGCGCTCGATCATCAGCGTCGACAAGTTGGCGCGCGATGTATACACAGCCGCCGTCAGCCCTGCCGGCCCAGCTCCGGCAATAATGACATCGTAAATTTTTTCGTCTGCCACACCGTCCACTCCTTCGCTCGAGAATCATTCCATTTTCATCGTATAGAAGTCGATTCGTACTGTCTATTGATTTGCTCATGTATATAGCCGGCGCGCTTTTTGCACGTATTTTTGCACCGTCGCCGCCGAAACGCCGTATTTGGCCGCCATCTCTCTTTGCGTCACACGCTCTCCTTGCTGTCGGCGCCAAATGTATTCGATCGCCGCCGCCCACGCGGCCCCGTTCGCAAACGGCTCGCGATCAGCCGACGGATGGACGGCCATCGCGAAGGCGAAGCGGCAGAGCGCTTCCTTTCCCTCATTATGTGCCGAAAGCGCATCGACCATGCGGCCGATGTTCGCCGCCCAAGCGGACGGGCCATCGGTTAAGCCAAACAAAAAGCAGTCGATAAACGGGCGCAGACGGGGATCGGACGGCAAGAGGCGGCATACCGCAAGCGACATCGATGGCTCTTTCGCCTGCGGCGAGCGGCTGAACAAGTACAATCCGTACAGACGGTCGGCCAGCTCGTCGCCCTCCAGCCAAGCCATCAAGCGGATGAGCGCCTCATCCACCGGCGCTGAAACGGTCCATGGCTCCTCACCGCGTTTTTCGGGATGGAGGGTGGTAAGCATCTCCCACATTTGCCGAGCGAGCGGCTCATGGCCAGTATAGTAGGCAGCGCAAGCAAGCCAATAATAAAATGGCCCATCACCGTCAAAGCCTTGTTTATACAAACGGTGCAGCCAACGGAACGCCAAATCGAACCGCCCGACAAGCGCGAACGTCGCCCCGAGCTTGTATTGATGCTCACGAAAAAACGGATACAAACCGGCCAGCGTCTCGCAAAGCGCGGCCGCCTGTTCTTCCTCACGCAAGTAATAGGCGAAGACAAGTGCGTTGCAAAGCGCATGCAAATTGCCGGGATCGCGTTTGAGCACTTCACGCACTTTCTGTTTCGCTTTGTCGACATCGCCGCTGTAAAAATAGGCAAGCGCCAAATTGTTATGCGCCGACCAAACGTCCGGATAGCGCGCGACGAGCGCTTCAAGCGCTTCAATCGCTTCCGCAAACCGCTCCTCCTCAAGCAAACGGCGGGCTCGATCCTCCAGCACCATCAGCTGCTCCTGCTCTTCCGTCCATTCCGGGCCATCGAGCCGAAGCAGCTCAAGCAAGTCAGCGGCATCGTCGGCAAACTCTCCGGCCGGCTCTTGCGCCAAATAACGCTCCGCGTATTGCCTCGCTTCGCGAAACAAGCCGAGACAGGCGAAATTGTTCGCCAAAAAATACAAACAGTCGTACATCGTTTCGTCCAAATCGTGGATAATTTTGAACAGCCATTGATTGGAAAATTGATATTCACCAAGCTCCGACAGCACAAGGGCAAGCTGCAAGGCGAATGAGGCGTCGCGCTCATCCAAACGGACGGCGCGCTCAAAATATTTCCTCGCCTTTTCCAAATCGCCTTGGTCGTATGCTTTCATTCCTTTTTTAAAAAAGTAATCCCCGCTTTGGATGAACGGTACAATCGTCGCTTTTCGTGATGATCGCTTCAGTTGTTTTCCCATTCTGTCCTCCGTCGTCCGTAAAATTCGTCGAACAACAGTATACCATATCGGCGGCGAAAACAGGCAAGAAACTTCAGGAATCCGGTTTTTCCGTGCAAAAAAGGAACGCCGGCGCGATGGCAGACGTTCCTTTTTCTCCCCGAACCATCTTGTTATTTTTTGTCGCCCGCTCCCGCCTTTTGCGCGTGCCGCTCGGCAAGCGTCTCCAACACCGCGTCAAGCGGCAACTTTTGTTCGCGCAACAGCACAAGCAAATGGTACAATAAGTCGGCTGCTTCCCATTTCAATTCCTCGTGGTTTTGGTTTTTGGCGGCGATGATGACTTCCGCCGCTTCTTCGCCGACTTTTTTCAAAATCTTATCGACGCCTTTTTCAAACAAATATGTCGTGTACGACCCTTCCGGCCGTTCGGCGTCGCGCTTGGCGATGATCTGTTCCAACTCGTTCAAAATGGCGAATCGATCGGCAGCCGGCGTGCGCGCCGCGCCGTCCAGCGAGCGGGAAAAGCAGGAATACGACCCGGTATGGCAGGCCGGACCGGCCGGCTCGACGAGAACGAGCAGGGCGTCGGCGTCGCAGTCGTAGCGGATGTCGACAACGCGCTGCACGTTCCCAGATGTCGCCCCTTTATGCCATAGTTCTTGGCGCGAGCGGCTGTAAAACCATGTTTCTCCGGTCTCCAGCGTTTTTTCAAGCGACTCTTTGTTCATATAGGCGAGCGTGAGCACTTCCTTGCTTTGCGCATCTTGGACGATCGCGGGTACAAGCCCTTTTTCATCAAAGCGAATGTCCGCCGTCATCGCACGTTCACCCCTCTTTCTTTCAAGTACGCTTTCACTTGTCCGACCGACGTTTCTTTGTAATGGAAAATCGATGCCGCGAGCGCCGCGTCTGCTTTCCCCTCTTCAAAAGCTTGAAGGAAATGCTCCGCCTTGCCGGCGCCGCCCGAGGCGATGACCGGAACCGAGACCGCTTCGCTCACTTTGCGCGTCAACTCAATATCAAAACCGTTTTTGCCGCCGTCCGCGTCCATGCTCGTCAACAAAATCTCCCCGGCGCCAAGGCGGACCGCTTCCTGCGCCCAAGCGACGACTTCCCAGTCCGTGGCGTTGCGGCCGCCGTGCGTATAGACGCGCCATGAACCAAGCGTTTCATCGTATTTCGCGTCAATGGCGACGACGATGCATTGCGAGCCGAAAAAGTCCGCCCCTTCGGTGATCAAGGTCGGATGGAGCACCGCGGCGGTGTTGAGCGACACTTTGTCGGCCCCGGCGCGCAACATGCGCTTCATGTCATCAAGCGAGTGGATGCCGCCGCCGACCGTAAACGGAATCGCTAGCTGGGCGGCGACGCGCTCGACGACATCCACCATCGTTTTCCGCCCTTCATGGGAAGCGGAAATGTCCAAAAACACAAGCTCGTCCGCCCCTTGCTCATCGTACGCCTTCGCGAGCTCCACCGGATCGCCGGCATCGCGCAGCTGGACAAACTGCACCCCTTTGACGACGCGGCCGTCTTTCACATCGAGACACGGGATGATGCGCTTCGTGATCATCGTTCGTTCACCGCCTTGAGCGCTTCCGTGAGCGTAAACTGATTCGTATAAAGCGCCTTGCCGACGATCGCGCCGCCGATGCCTTGTCCAGCATATTGGCGGAGCGCGCGCAAATCGTCAAGCGAGCTGACGCCGCCAGAAGCGATTACTTCTTTTCCCGTCGCCTCGGCCAATCGGACCGCCGCGGCGATGTTCGGGCCCGACAGCGTGCCATCGGTCGCAATATCGGTGAAAATAAACGTCTCCGCCCCCGCCTCGGCGAGCATCCGCCCGAGCTCTTCCGCTTTCACGTTCGACGTCGCAATCCACCCTTCCGTCGCCACGAAGCCGTCGCGGGCGTCAATGCCAATCACGATGCGGCGGCCGTATTTTTGGAGCATCTTTTTCACAAACGGCGGGTCGGAAATGGCCGCGCTTCCTAAAATGACGCGAGCGACCCCGTTTTCTAAATAATACACGATATCCTCTTCCGTCCGGATGCCGCCGCCCACTTGCACATGGACGGAAAGGCGCCGGGCCGCTTCAATGACAAACCGGTCGTTGAC
>NZ_MQMG01000058.1 GCF_001908025.1 Geobacillus proteiniphilus | reverse complement strand
AAGCCGGATATGATGCTGGCGATGATGTTTTTGGCGATTTTGCTTTTTCCAAACGTCAAAGCGGTCGGTCTTGTCGGCGTCGTCACTGGCTTGATCTCAGCGATGACGACGACATTCCCAGGCGGACAGCTGCCGAATATGATCGATAAGGTCATCACCGCCCTTGTTGTGTTTGCCCTAGTGGCTTTGATAAAAACATACAGCCAAACGGTCATTGGGGCTTCAGTGCTGGCGGCAGTCGGCACAGTCATTTCCGGCGCGGTGTTTTTGACTGCGGCGCTCTTGCTCGTCGGGTTGCCGGGCGGAGCGACGTTTTCGGCGCTGTTTGTCACCATCGTGCTGCCAACAGCGGCGTTGAACGCAGTGGCGATGGCCATCATCTATCCGATCGCATCGTCGATTTTCCGACGGATGAACGTTACAGCGCACGTGTAAACGGCGAAAAACCCGATCATTGCTGGTCGGGTTTTTTGCTATCAAAGGGAGAGGATAAGGGGAAAAATGCCTCGCATTCCATTTATTTCTGATGTATATTAGACATAGCTGAGAAGCCAAGCGACGAGCAAGCAAATGGACGCTATTCCAATATAGCGCAAAGTCCGTTCTTTCAACAATGCTTTGGGCGGGTACGCCCGCGCTTTCCATAAGGCGAAAAATGCGTTTATAAAAAGACAGAAAAATAAGAATCCGACGGCGATAAGCAGCCATTGTATATACACCATGGCATTCTCCTCCTGTATGCGCCAAGCGCCTTATGTTTACTACTATGAATATGCAAAAAAAATCATAAAAATAAATACTTTTGTCTTTATTCCTTTTTGTTTTATTGATATAATAGGAAGTAAAAAATACGGTGAGGGAAGAGTGGGTGGAACGATGAAAACGACAGAACAGCATTATTCCATCAAAGAGGCGATGTTATTCAGCCAACGGATTGCCCAGCTGAGCAAAGCGCTGTGGAAATCGATTGAAAAAGATTGGCAGCGGTGGATCAAGCCGTTTGACTTGAACATTAACGAACATCACATTTTATGGATCGCCTACCACTTCAAGGGAGCCTCAATTTCGGAAATCGCCAAGTTCGGCGTGATGCATGTGTCGACGGCGTTCAACTTCTCAAAAAAATTGGAAGAAAAAGGGTTGCTTTCGTTTTCCAAAAAACAGGATGACAAGCGCAATACGTACATTGAGTTGACGGAAAAAGGCGAAGAAGTGTTGATGAGGCTGATGGAGACGTATGACCCGACGAAAAATGCCGTTTTCAATGGGGCGCTGCCGCTGCGCGAGTTGTACGGAAAGTTTCCAGAAATTTTAGAAATGATGTGCATCGTCCGCAACATTTATGGCGATGATTTCATGGAAATTTTTGAGCGGGCGTTTGAAAACATTAAAGAAGATTTTATCGAGCAGGACGGCAAACTTGTCAAACGAAAGCCGAAAACGGAAGAGCACGAGAAAGAATTGGCCAGCCAGGCTAACTGATGGTGCGAATGAGCGTTTTCAGTTCGGTCATCAGCGGGACAAACATTTGTTGGGCCAAAAGAGCGTCAACTGTCTGTTCCAGCGGAAGGTTCGGATGAAGCATCCCAGCAAACTGCACGAGCAGGGGAGTGAAAATCGTCAACCCTTCCGCTTTTTGCTGTTCGTATTGGTCGGCAAGCTCTTGGCAAAACGCTAAGAAGGCGTCGACTTCTTCTTTGGTCAAATCCGCGCGGATGATGAGGGAATAAAATGGTTTTTTCGCTTCATCGATCATTTCCATCAGCAGAGACTGGTGAAATTCCAGCTTGGCCACTCGCTTTTCCAACGATTCCATATATCGTGCTCCTTTTGGTGACGAAAATGTGACCGTTTTTACGTATATTTTACCGAATTTGTGCGCATTCACCAATAGAAAAATCGGTTTGTGTCCGGAAAAAGAAAAATGATTGATTTCCAGCCATGAACGATGTAAAGTTAGAGCCATGGGCGGCGTTTGGCGAAGATCAAAGAGGAGGGGAACAGTTTTGACGCTTTATTTCATCCCTCTGGCAGCCATGATCTTGTTTTTGGTGAACCAGTTCACCCACTTGCTCTGCGCGCAGCGCGACATCCCGGAGGAGCATCAGCCGGCGGTTTTTCGCACGATCAATGTCCTTATTACGATTTTATTAATCTCTTCTTACTTTGAAGTGTTGTTTACATGACTTTTCCCTGCTCTGACGGTTGATGCGGGGATTGTTATGTTTTCCTTTTGATGGAGCGAGTTCCATTGTCGTTGCCTCTCCCTTCGTTTCAAGGAAGGCGGCAAAAAAGGGTGCTCCTTTTGCGGGAGCACCCTCTTTCGTTTAGTAGATGACGCAGGCGCAGCCGACAATGATTAACAAAATAAACAGCACAACAATCAACGCAAAGCCTCCGGAGTAAGGTGCGCTCATCGTAACACCCCCTTTCGGCAAGAAGAAGCCTGTCGAGCGCTTCATCCTCATCATATGTATGGCAAGCGTGCATGTTATGGGCGGATGACTAAAGCGGAAAGAGGTTTTTTTTTCGCTGGAAATATGGTATAGTTATTGTCGTGGCTGAAGAGGCGAGCATGTTGTTCCTTGGGCGCGCTTGGGCGCCATTCGATCTGCGCCGCTTGAAAGCGTGGGAACATTCAATCGAAAAAAGATGTAGGAGTTGTGAAGCGAATGAAAAAATGGATGATGGCCGCTGCCGTCGTCTCGCTCATGGCTTTGTCGGCCTGCAATAACGACGGTTCGGAAGCGATTGTGGAAACGAAAAACGGCAATATTACGAAAGACGAATTTTACAATGAGATGAAAGAGCGCGTCGGCAAATCCGTCCTTCGTGATTTGATCGACGAAAAAGTGTTGAGCAAAAAATACAAGGTAACCGATGAAGAGATTGACCGAGAAATCGAACGAATCAAGGAAGCGTATGGAACGCAATATGATTTGGCCGTGCAGCAGAACGGAGAAAAAGTGATCCGCGAAATGGTCAAGCTCGATTTGCTGCGGACGAAAGCGGCCGTTGAAGACATAAAAGTGACGGAGAAAGAGCTGAAGGAGTATTATGACAACTACAAGCCGAAAATTCGCGCCAGCCATATTTTGGTCAAAGATGAAAAAACAGCAAAAGAAGTAAAGGCGAAGCTCGACAAAGGCGAGGATTTCGCCAAGTTGGCCAAAGAATACTCCCAAGATCCGGGCTCGGCGTCCAACGGCGGCGATTTAGGCTGGTTTGGCCCGGGGAAAATGGTCAAGGAGTTTGAAGACGCCGCCTATAAGCTGAAAGTCGGCGAAGTGAGCGATCCGGTGAAAACGGATTACGGCTACCATATCATTAAAGTGACGGACAAAGAAAAGAAAAAATCGTTCAACGAAATGAAAGACGAAATTGCGTTTGAAGTCAAACGGAACAAGCTTGATCCTGCGACGATGCAGTCAAAAGTGGACAAACTGGTGAAAGACGCCGATGTTGAGATCAAAGACAAAGATTTGCAAGATGTGATCGGGCAGCAAGGAAAACAGTAAAAACGGAAGCGGGACATCCCTGCTTCCGTTTATTGTTGTGAGCTTGAACTTTCTGCTGTTCAACGGGAGATCAGCCGAGCTGTTCGCGAATGGCGGCCGCGATCGCCTGCAAGTCAGCGGGTGTATAGTCGCTTGCATGCGACTTCCAGACCGCGCCAAACCCATCCCCTTTGCCGTAGCGTGGAATGAGGTGAAGATGGTAATGGAACACCGTCTGCCCCGCTTGCTCGCCATTGTTGTTCAATAGGTTGAGCCCGACCGGGGAAAATGCTTGCTTGAGCGCATTGGCGATCGTCGGCACTGCGCGAAACAGTTGGCCGGCCGCCTCCGGCGTGAGGGTGAAAATGTTTTCCGTATGTACTTTCGGGATGACAAGCGTGTGCCCTTTTGTCACTTGGCTGATGTCCAAAAACGCGAGCACATGGTCGTCTTCGTACACTTTCGCCGCGGGCAATTCGCCGTTAATGATTTTGCAAAAAATGCAATTGCTCACTGTGGTCACCCTTTCCTTCCTGTTTTCTTCATTTTACCATAAAAAAACCGGGATGTAATCCCGCAACGCAGGCTACATCCCGGTTGGTGAAAAGGGGAGAGGATGATTCAAGCAAATGTGCGTTTGATGAACACCCCATTTGCGGCAAAAGTTGGTTCGGCGTGAGCGCTTCCTTTGTTCAACGTGACCATCCCCTTTGGACAGGCTCGTTGCTTCCCAGCAACGAATGCGATGGTCGCTCCCTAGGAACGTTTACAACGTTTTGCAGCTCACAACGGCGTCTTTGACGAACACCCCATTTCGGATGGATCGTTCATCAACTTTTTGATTCCTCATCCCCTCTTCGCTATTTATCATGCCCGGCTTGAGTGAGTTTATGCAAAAGAACGGTGTGATCTTTTTTTGGTAAGCGAGGCTATGGTTTGGTACAATGGGGATAAACGCCAGAACGGAAAGGGGGCGGACGATGACACTTTTGCAGGTGAAGGATCTATCCGGAGGCTATACGGCGCAAAACGTGCTTGAAGACGTGACGTTTGCGGTCGACCGCGGTGAAATGGTCGCCTTGATCGGCTTAAATGGAGCCGGCAAAAGCACGACGATCAAACATATTATCGGTTTGATGGAACCGCGCCGCGGTGCGATTTCCATCAGCGGCCATCGGCTTGCGGACGGGCCGGAAACGTATCGGAGGCAGTTTGCTTTTATCCCGGAAACGCCGGTGTTGTATGAAGAATTGACGCTTGAGGAACATTTGCGTCTAGCGGCGATGGCGTACGGGCTGAGCGAAGCGGAGTATGAACGCCGCCTTCCGCCGCTGCTTCGCGAGTTTCGATTGGAGCGGCGGCTTTCCTCGTTTCCGGCTCACTTTTCAAAAGGAATGAAGCAAAAAGTCATGATTGTATGCGCCTTTTTGCTTGAACCGCCGCTTTATATCATCGATGAGCCGTTTCTCGGCCTCGATCCGCTTGCCATTCACGCCCTGCTTGAGCGAATGAACGAACAGAAAGCGAAGGGAGCGGGCATTTTGCTGTCGACGCACATTTTAGCGACGGCAGAGCGGTATTGCGACTCATTCGTTATTTTGCACAAAGGCCGCGTCAAAGCCAAAGGGACGCTTGATGACATTCGCCGCCAGTTCGGGCTGCGGGGGGCGTCGCTTGATGAGCTGTACATCGAATTGACAAAGGACGATGAGCTATGATTGACGCCCGCCGTCTTTGGAAGCAGCGTTTCCAAGCGGAATGGCGAAAACGGATCCGCTACTTGCGCTATATGTTCAACGACCATTTGCTCGTCGGTTTGATCATCGTGCTTGGCGGCATAGCGGTGATGTACGAGCGCTGGGCGGCGGCGCTTCCTGACTCGTTTCCGTATCCGGCTATTGCGGCGGTCGTGTTCGGCTGGGCGGCGGCCGCCGGGTCGGTGCGCACCTTGTTCCGCGAGGCGGATACGGTGTTTTTATTGCCGGCGGAAGAACGGCTGGGGCCGTATATTCAGCGGGCGTTTTTGTTCTCATGGTTATGGCAGGCGTACGGCCTTTCTTTGCTTTTGCTGTTGGCGGGTCCATTGCATGCTCGCTTTTCCCCGGTGCCGTGGCCGCTTTTTTTGCTCGGCCTTTTTTGTTTCAAAGGATGGAGCTTATGGGCCGCTTGGAAAGGAAGCTATATCGCTGAGCCGTCTTTTCACCGCTTTGGCGCATTCGCCCGCTTCAGCTTAGCGGCGGTGTTCGTTTATTTGGCGCTGGCGGCGGCGCCATGGCCGTTGTTTGTCGTTGTCGTCGGGCTGATGGCCGCTCTTTCCATCTATTTGTCACGGCTGGTGAGAGGGAAAACGTGGAAATGGGAACGGATCATCGCCGAAGAACAGCGAGCGGCAACGGCGTTTTACCGGCTGGCCAACTTGTTTACCGACGTTCCGGAATGGCGGGAGGCGGCGAAGCGGCGGCGCTGGCTTGATCCGCTGCTCGCTTTGATACCGTACGACGAGCGGCATGTGTTTTTTCATTTGTATGCCCGCACGTTTTTGCGCGCCGGCGGGTATGCTGGTCTGTATGTCCGCCTCACCGCCATTGGAAGCGTCATGCTGGCTGTGATCGATCACGAATACGGGCGGGCGGCCATCGCGTTTTTGTTTCTTTACGCGACCGCTGTTCAACTGGCCGCGCTGCCTTCCCATCATCGCTACTCGCTATGGCCGCGGCTGTACCCGTTGCCGCAGGCGCAACCGGGTGCTGCGGCGGTTCGGTTGCTTTCCATTCTGCTGATTGGGCAAAATACGATATTTCATCTCGTACTGTTGGCTGTTTCCCCGCGTCTTCTTTGGCTCGCCACTTGGCTTGGCGGAAACATATGGGGGCTTTGGACGGCAGGGCGGTACGTGCGCCTGCGGCGTGGGCAGAAGGCCGGACGCTAGCGCTGTTTGCGCTGGCGCCGGCGTTTTTCGTTCTCGACGGACTGCTGTGGCTTTCACACCTTTTTTCCCGCTTCATATGCTGTAGTACACCGGCCTGGGCGCATGTCCACAGGGTCGGGCTCGAAGTCGGGAAGAAAGGGGAATGGTTCATGGGTGTAGAGCTTGTGGCGCTGCACTGGATTTACTTGCTGTTTATTGTGCTCATTATTGGGTTTATGGTCGCCCGCAAAGATACATCGCTCATTTGCATTGCCGGCATCTTTTTATTGGCGGCGGTCGCCACCCATTCGTTGAACGCGGCGGTCAGCGGGGTGTTTAACAGCTTTATTTACGCCATTACGGAGCTATTGCCGACGATTTTAGTCATCTCTATTATTGTGGCGATGAGCAAAGTGTTGTCGGCCACCGGCATCAATGATGTCATGGTTTCGCCGTTTGTCCGCTTCATCCGTACGCCGGCTTGGGCGTATTGGACGATCGGGATTTTGATGATGGTCATTTCTTGGTTTTTCTGGCCGTCCCCGTCCGTTGCCCTCATGGGGGCGGTTCTGTTGCCGGCAGCGGTCCGCGTCGGTCTGCCGGCGTTGGGAGTGGCGATGGCGATGAACTTGTTCGGGCATGGCATCGCGCTTTCCGGCGATTTTATCATCCAAGGGGCGCCGAAATTAACGGCCGATGCCGCCGGGCTGCCGGTCGGCGATGTCATTGCTGCCAGCGTGCCGCTTGTTTTTGTAATGGGGGTCGTCACAACGGTTACCGCGTTTTACTTGCTGCGCCGTGACATGAAGCGAGGGCTACTTGCAAGCGGGGAGGCGGAAATGGCTGCAACGGTCGATTCAACGCTGGAAAAAACAAGCCATTTACTGACGGGACAAACGAAAAAATGGCTCGCGCTGTTGATTCCGATTTTGTTTGCCCTTGATGTCATCGCGATGTTTTATTTGCGGTTGCAAGGCGGGGAAGCGACCTCCTTGGTCGGTGGAACGGCGATTTTCATTTTGATTCTCATCTCCGTTCTCGCCCATCGGCAAGAAAGCTTTGCGGAAGTGACGAATTACTTTATAGAAGGGTTCCAATTCGGATTTAAAGTATTCGGCCCCGTTATTCCGATCGCCGCGTTTTTCTATCTTGGCGATGCTGGGTTTGTGAAAATCATCGGCGACTATTTGCCGCAGGCATCGCAAGGCATCGTCAACGATTTAGGGGTTGCCTTGGCTCATGCGGTGCCGCTGAACAATGAGGTGGGGGCGGTCACGCTCACGATCGTCGGGGCGATTACTGGTCTTGACGGCTCCGGGTTTTCTGGCATCTCGCTCGCCGGTTCGGTCGCCCATTTGTTTTCTGTAGCGATCGGCGGCGGAACGGCGACGTTGACGGCGCTCGGTCAAATTGCTGCCATTTGGGTCGGCGGCGGCACGCTCGTTCCATGGGCGCTCATTCCGGCGGCAGCGATCTGTGGGGTCGACCCGTTTGAGCTGGCGCGCCGCAACCTCATTCCTGTTGCTGTCGGCTTGGTGGTTACGACCGTTGTCGCCATGTTTCTCATCTGAAACGAAAGCTGTCCCGTGCGGCCGGGGCAGCTTTTTTGCTATAATGGGCATGGACTTAAAAATCGGTCGATTTTTTGACAGTTCGCCTTCTTCTCTATACATTGGGTACGGAAAGCTGTATAGTGAAAAGGAGATAGGCAACGTTTAAAGGTAAGAAAACGCGAAACCGTTGACGGGATTGTGAGGAAAGAAAGGCGGATGGAGATGACTAGACAGATCAACGATACATTTTTGCGCGCCTGCCGCGGCGAACAAACATCGTACGTGCCGGTTTGGTATATGCGGCAAGCCGGACGGTCGCAACCAGAGTATCGGGCGCTGAAAGAAAAATATTCGCTGTTTGAAATTACGCATCAACCGGAGCTTTGCGCGTACGTCACGAGACTTCCAGTTGAGCAATATGGCGTCGATGCCGCCATTTTATATAAAGACATTATGACACCGCTGCCGGCCATTGGCGTGGACGTCGAGATTCAGGGCGGCGTCGGGCCGGTGATCGCGAATCCGATTCGCTCGCTTCAAGACGTCGAGCGGCTTGGGGAGATTGATCCAGAACATGATGTGCCGTATGTGTTTGAAACGATTCGGCTCCTTGTCAACGAACAGTTGGATGTGCCGCTCATCGGGTTTGCCGGGGCGCCGTTTACGTTGGCGAGCTACATGATTGAAGGCGGTCCGTCAAAAAATTATCATAAGACGAAAGCGTTCATGTATGCTGAACCGAGAGCGTGGTTCGCCTTAATGGACAAGCTCGCTGAGATGACGATTCGTTATGTGCGGGCGCAAATTCGGGCAGGGGCAAGCGCCGTGCAAATTTTTGATTCTTGGGTTGGCGCCGTCAATGCTGACGATTACCGGACGTTTATCAAGCCGGCGATGGCGCGCATTTTTGCCGCTTTGCGGGAAGAAGGGGCTCCGCTCATTATGTTTGGCGTCGGCGCCAGTCACTTAGTGCATGAGTGGAACGACTTGCCGCTTGATGTCATCGGCCTTGACTGGCGGCTGTCGATTCGCGAAGCGCGTCGCCAAGGCATTGCGAAAGCCATTCAAGGCAACTTGGATCCGGCGGTGCTTCTTGCGCCGTGGGACGTGATCGAAGAACGGGTGAAGCGCATTTTGGACGAAGGGATGGAACGGCCGGGCTACATCTTCAACTTAGGCCACGGCATTTTTCCGGATGTTCAGCCGGCGACACTGAAGCGTCTGACCGCTTTTATCCACGAATATACGTCAACGAACTAAACGAGGGGGTGGCACAATGGTGAAAAAAAAGGTGGGGCTGCTCGTGATGGCGTACGGAACGCCGTACCGGGAAGATGATATTGAACGGTATTATACGCACATTCGCCATGGGCGCAAGCCGCCGCAAGAACAAATCGAGGATTTAAAAGCGCGCTACCGGGCGATCGGCGGGTTGTCGCCGCTTGCTAAAATTACGGAAGAGCAGGCGAAACGGCTCGAGGAGCGGCTGAACGAAGTGCAAGATGAAGTCGAGTTTCGCATGTATTTAGGGCTCAAACATATTGAGCCGTTCATTGAGGATGCCGTCGAGCGCATGCATGATGACGGCATCAAAGAAGCGGTCGGGATCGTCCTAGCGCCCCATTATTCCACATTCAGCATTCGCTCGTACAATGAGCGGGCGAAAGCGGCAGCGGAAAAGCTCGGCGGGCCGACCATTTACACGATTGATCAATGGTATGACGAGCCGAAGTTTTTGCAATATTGGGCGGAACAAGTGCGAGCGATTTTTGCCGCCATGCCGGAACGTGAGCGGGAGCGAGCTGTGCTGATCGTATCCGCACATAGTTTGCCGGAAAAAATTATTCAAGCCGGTGACCCGTATCCAACGCAGCTCGAAGATACAGCGAAACGAATCGCTGAGCAAGCCGGCGTCGCCCACTATGCCGTCGGCTGGCAAAGCGCCGGTCAGACGCCGGAACCATGGCTTGGGCCGGACGTGCAAGACTTGACGCGCCAGCTTCATCAAGAGCGCGGCTATACGTCGTTCGTTTACGCGCCGGTCGGTTTTGTCGCCGACCATTTGGAAGTGTTGTATGACAACGACATTGAGTGCAAACAGGTGACGGAAGAGATCGGAGCTCGCTATTACCGACCGGAGATGCCCAACACGAATCCATTGTTTATTGATGCATTGGCGTCGGTTGTACTAAAGCGGTGGGCGGAAGAAGGCGATCGACATGAATAAAGGGCAACGGACGGTCGTCGTCATCGGTGGGGGCATTACCGGCTTGACGGCCGCTTACTACTTGCAAAAAGCGATTCGAGAGCAACGCCTCCCACTTGCATGCAAACTTGTCGAGGCGACGCACCGGCTCGGCGGAAAAGTGCAGACGGTCGTCCGCGACGGTTTTGTCATTGAACGCGGTCCAGACTCGTTTTTGGCGCGGAAAACGAGCGCGTTTCGCCTTGTGAAGGAAGTCGGCCTTGAACATGAGATCGTTCATAACGCGACCGGAACATCGTACATTTTGGTCAACGGCAAACTCTATCCAATTCCGGGCGGAGCGGTGATGGGCATTCCGACGCGCATCACCCCGTTTTTAACGACCGGACTGTTTTCCCCAGCCGGCAAGCTGCGGGCGACGCTTGACTTTGTGCTGCCGCCGGTGAAAGTCGATGGTGATATGCCGCTTGGCCGCTTCTTCCGCCGCCGCCTCGGCGATGAGGTGGTGGACAATCTCATCGAACCGCTGCTTTCCGGCATTTACGCCGGCGACATCGATGAGATGAGCCTAATGGCGACGTTTCCACAGTTTTTTCAGCTTGAGCAAAAATACGGAAGCCTTGTCCGTGGAGCGAGACGAACGACGCCGAAAGAGCAAAAAGAGCGGAAAGGGGCGTTCCAGACGTTAAAAACGGGCTTGCAGTCGCTCGTTGATGAAGTGGAAAAACGGCTTGAGCCGGGCAGCGTCATCAAAGGGGTGCGTGTCGAGCGGATCGTTCGCACCGATTCGGCGTATCGGCTGCAACTGAGCACAGGAGAGGTGTGGGGGGCAGACGGCATCATCGTGACAACACCGCATCATGTTGTGCCTGACATGTTCGCTGACTATCCGTTTTTCGCCCCGTTCCGTTCAGTGCCGCTGACGTCGGTGGCGACGGTGGCGCTCGCATTCCCGGAGGAGGCGATCCGCCAAGACATTGACGGCACCGGGTTTGTCGTTTCGCGCCGCAGCGATTACACGATGACGGCGTGCACATGGACGCATAAAAAATGGCCGCACACCGCGCCGCCTGGCAAGGCGCTCTTGCGCGGCTACGTCGGGCGCCCGGGCGATGAGGAGATCGTCGACCAACCTGATGATGAGATCGTCCGCGTTGTATTGGATGATTTAAATAAAGTGATGAATATTGCCGGCCAACCGGAGTTCGCCGTCATCTCGCGCTGGAAGCGGGCCATGCCGCAATACACGGTCGGGCACCGCGAGCGGCTGGCGCACATTAAACGGCAGATGGGCGATGCGCTGCCGGGGGTGTTTTTGGCCGGCAGCTCATACGAAGGGCTCGGATTGCCGGATTGCATTGACCAAGGCGAAAAAGCGGCCCGCGATGTGCTTGAGTACTTGCAGCCGACAGCGGTGGAGCGAGCATCTACTATGTATAGCAGCGTCCATTAACAAACAATTTGTAAACGGCCGAACGGTTCGCCGCTTCCGTTCGATGGCGGACGCTCGCCCGCCCGTCTTTTTCGTATGAAAATACATACGCCTTGAGCGGCCATGTTCATGCCTGGGGAAAAGTGCAAAAATGGCTCATGGATGTTTTCCGTGAAAATGCGAGTGTATGGAGTTTCCGTTTTCATGCCGAGTGGAGCGCAAAACGCGCGCATGGGTGTTTTATGTGGCAGTTTTACGCCTTCAGATGGCGGGAAGCGATTGGCTTCCGATGCACAAGGCCATGCTCGTTTCAACCTTTACATCGAGGCTGATTCATGATATGATTAATACGGATTGACCAAATTGTTCATTTAGTCAGTTTGAAGGATGAGGAGTATGGCAAGCGACCGCAAACGGCAAATCATCGAAGCGGCGGCCCAATCGTTTGCTGCCTTTGGCTACAAAGCGACGACGATGGAGCAGATCGCCAAGCTCGCCAACGTCGGCAAGGGGACGATCTACACGTTTTTTAAAAGCAAAGAGGAACTGCTCGATGAAATCGTCTCCGGATTGATTGTGGAAATCAAGGCGGAAGCGGAGCTGGCGATGGACTCGTCGCTGCCGTTTTCCGAAAACGTCCACCGCGCCTTGTACCGCATTTTGGAATTTCGCCAGCGCCATCAGCTGACGGCGAAGCTGCTTCAAGAAGTGCGCAATATCGGTACGGCGGCGGTGCAAGAAGTGCTTGCCAAACTGGACAGGGCAATGGTCGAATTCATTCGGCAAAAAATTGATGCGGCGGTGGAAAAAGGGGAGATTCGCCCGTGCAATTCGGAAATTACGGCGTTTTTGATGCTCAAGACGTACATCGCCTTGATCGTCGATTGGGAAAAAGATCATGAACCGTTGACAAAAGAACAAATTGCTGAATTGTTTACGCTCTATTTTTTGCAAGGATTGTCGAGGTAGATGATCCTCTTTTTTTGTTGAAAATTGACCATATGGACAATTTGGTCATCTGTACAAAGGAGGGAGCGCCATATGCTGCGAAAAGAGCTGCGGGCCATCGTGCTCCGCCCGAAAGTGTTTATCCTGATCCTTGCTGTTCTGTTCATTCCTCTTCTGTACAGCGGGTCGTTTTTATGGGCGTTTTGGGACCCATACGGTCATTTGGACCGCCTGCCGGTCGCTGTCGTCAATGAAGACCAAGGAGCTAAGCTTGACGGCGAACCGATGCATCTTGGCGACGATGTCGTCAAGCGGCTGAAGGAAAAACATTCATTTGCTTGGCATTTGTTCACTTGGATCATCAGCATAACGTTTATGATGATCGTTCAATTCCTTGTCACCGTGTTTGACAATCCGGGCCGGTTTCTTGCCATTTTGCTATTGATTACCCAGCTAGTTGGAAGCGCCGGCACGTATCCGATTGAGCTCGTTCCGAGTGCGTTGCAGTCGCTCCATCCGTGACTGCCGATGACCCATGCGATCCGCGGGTTGCGAGCGGTCATTTCAAGCGGTGATTTTTCGGTCATGTGGAAGGAAACAACGATATTGCTTGCGACAGCCGCGGTCTTTGCCTTGGCGACGCTCGCGTATTTTCTCCTTCTGTATCGCCGCCGTTATGCGGTATGGACGGAAACGGAAACAGCGGCTCAAGTGTGATGATTGAACCATAAAGTCCGTCTCGAAGGCGTCCCAAAAAGATTGGGACGCCTTTCGTATTGGCCAATATCCGGGATCAAACAATGGGCGGAAAATGGCTGAAAGGAAAACCGTTTGCTAGGACGGGAGGTTGCTTTTTGCAGATGGGCCGCCATAGAACAGATGTGTGCGATGGCAGTCCCGAGGTTAGCAAAAAAATGCCTCCTAGCTGGAGGCAGTAAAGAGAAAAGGCAGGCTGCATCGGGGAACAGCCTAACGCCGGCGGGGCAGCCGGCGCCGCGACGCAAGGGATGCTTCCGCTCACCTATTGGCGGTAAGCGGCGCCAAGGCAATCAGAGCACGTGTTGCCGTAGCATTCATGTTGCTCGTCAATCTCTTTGCCGCAGTGCAGACATTTTTTAGGCGGCAAGTTTCTGAAAAATTCTAACACTTTGGTCAACATTCCGATCCCCTCCGTTGTCTTGGTAATTCCATTGTATTATAACACATAACAAAATGTCAATAGGTGTTTTAAAACAAAAATCAACAAAGATGAAAAAATAGGCGCGGTTGTGTATGATGAAGACAAAACGAATGGAAGGAGAGAACAGAAAATGAAAGTGACGGTCATCGGCTATTGGGGAGGATTTCCTGCCGCCAATGAAGCGACATCGGCGTATTTGTTCGAGCATGACGGATTTCGCCTGCTCGTCGATTGCGGAAGCGGGGCGCTTGCCAAGCTGCAAAATTATACGGCTGTGGAAAACTTAGATGCGGTCGTCATCTCCCATTACCATTACGACCATATCGCCGACATCGGCCCGATCCAATACGCGCGTCTCATTCAGAAAAATTTGGGGGCTGACCTTCCCGTCTTGCCGATTTACGGCCATGCGGAAGACGAGGCGGCGTTTTCCCGCTTGACGCATAGCGGCATTACGGAAGGGAGGGCCTATGATCCGAATGGGACGCTGGCTGTTGGGCCGTTTTCGATCACATTTATGAAAACGGTTCATCCGGTGCCATGCTACGCGATGCGCATTACTGCTGGCGGCAAGACGGTTGTTTATACGGCCGATTCAAGCTACATACCGGAGTTTCTGTCGTTTGCCAAAGGAGCCGACTTGTTCATTTGCGAGTGCAACTTTTACGCTGGGCAAAACGCAGCGCCGGCCGGGCATATGACGAGCGAGGAGGCGGCGGCCATCGCGGAGGGAGCACGTGTCGGAGAATTATGGTTGACGCATTTGCCGCACGTTGGCCGGCACGAGCAGCTGGTTGAGGAGGCTGGCCGGACGTTCCGCGGCGTCATTCGCCTCGCCCGCACTGGCCTAACGTGGGCGCAATAGGCCAAAACAAAAGAGAACAGCAAAGGAAACGCTTCCCCTTGCCCTTTGCTGTTCTTTTTTTTATAATGAATATAGTTCGAATTTTTTTACTTATAAAATGAATGGTCATTCATTCATTTTGGGGGAGGAGCTTATATGAACGTAACGACGCGGCTGGCGCAAATCGCTAAGCAGCTGCCGGACAAGGAAGCGTATGTGTTCATGAAAGAGCGGTGCACGTATCAACAATTGGACGAAGCCATTTCCCGATTTGCCGACGGGTTGGCGCGGCTTGGCGTTCGCCGAGGCGACCATATCGCCTTGTTGCTTGGCAACTCGCCGCAGTTTGTCATCGGCTTGTATGGGGCGTTGCGGCTTGGGGCGACCGTCATTCCGATCAATCCGATTTATACGCCGGAAGAAATCGCTTACATTTTGCATAACGGCGACGTCAAGGCGGTGATCGGCCTCGACTTGCTCGCCCCGTTGTTTGCGGAGGCGAAGAAGCGGCTTCCGTTGCTCGAGCATGCAATCGTTTGTGAAACGCCGGAAGGGAAGGAAAAAGCCATTTCCCTGTCGAAAGGAATGAAATCGTTTGCAGAAGTGTTAGCGGACGGCAGCCCGGATTTTACCGGCCCTGAACTGGATGATGACGATGTCGCCGTCATTTTGTACACATCGGGGACGACCGGCAAGCCGAAAGGGGCGATGCTCACTCATAAAAACATATACAGCAATGCTCAAGATACGGCCGATTATTTAGGCATCAACGAAAACGATCGCGTCATTGCCGCCTTGCCGATGTTTCATGTCTTTTGCTTGACCGTGGCGCTCAATGCCCCGCTGATGAACGGCGGAACGGTGCTCATCATGCCAAAGTTCAGCCCGTCGAAGTTGTTCCAGCTGGCCCGCGAGGAAAAAGCGACGATTTTTGCCGGCGTGCCGACCATGTACAACTTCCTTTACCAGCATGAGGGAGGAAGCGCAGACGATTTGCGAACGCTCCGCCTCTGCATCTCGGGCGGCGCTTCGATGCCGGTCGCCTTGCTTGAAAACTTTGAGAAAAAGTTCAATGTCATCATCTCGGAAGGGTACGGGCTCTCGGAGGCGTCCCCCGTCACCTGCTTCAATCCGCTCGACCGGCCGCGCAAACCCGGTTCGATTGGAACGAGCATCAAAAACGTTGAAAATAAGGTCGTCAACGAATACGGAGAAGAAGTGCCCGTCGGCGAAGTCGGCGAGCTTGTCGTTCGCGGGCCGAACGTCATGAAAGGGTACTACAAAATGCCCGAAGAGACAGCGGCCGCCTTGCGCGACGGCTGGCTGCACACCGGCGATTTGGCGCGCATGGACGAGGACGGCTATTTCTATATCGTCGACCGAAAGAAAGAGATGATTATCGTCGGCGGTTACAACGTGTATCCGCGCGAAGTCGAAGAAGTGCTGTACAGCCATCCGGATGTCGTTGAAGCCGCGGTGATCGGCGTGCCGGACCCGGATTACGGAGAGGCGGTGCGGGCGTATGTCGTCGCGAAAAATCGGGAGCTGACGGAAGCAGAGCTCATCGCTTACTGCCGTGAGCGGTTGGCAAAATATAAAGTGCCGAGCGCGATTGACTTTTTGGACGAGCTGCCGAAAAATGCGACAGGAAAAATTTTGCGAAGAGCGTTAAAAGAGCGGCTCGCGTCTTCCCACGCTTGATGGTGCTGAATTTTCAGCACCTTTTCTTTTTTTTGAATAGTATATTGAAAATAAGGAGAGAAATTTATATAATTTAATGCATAAAAGTTTAAAAGGACTGAATTTCATTACATAGGGGGATGGGATCATGGGCCAATCGATTCGGCGGCTCGCCGCGGTGTGCGCGGCCAGCTTTTTGTTGCTTGGCGGCTGCGGCGGCGCGAAAGAGACGGGAAGCAGCCAGGGAAGCGGCGGGAAGAGTGAGAAAGAAAAGACGTACAAAATCGGCGTGACGCAAATTGTCGAGCATCCATCGCTCGATGCGGCGCGCAAGGGATTCCAGCAGGCGTTAAAAGACAAAGGGCTGTCCGTTGAGTATGACGTGCAAATCGCCCAAGGCGACCAAAGCAACAACCAAACGATCGCCAACAATTTTGTTTCGGACGGCGTCGACTTGATTTTTGCCAACTCAACGCCAAGCGCGCAGGCGGCGCTCAATGCGACAAAAGACATTCCGATCGTGTTCACTTCGGTGACTGACCCAGTCGGCGCGCAGCTTGTCCAATCGATGGAAAAACCGGGCGGCAATGTGACAGGAACGACCGATACGCACCCGGAGGCCATTCCGAAAACGGTGCAGTTTATTGACAAATATATCAAAGGCAACCGTGTCGGCATGGTATATAACGCCGGCGAACAAAACTCAGTCGCTCAAATCGAACAGGTGAAAAAGGCGATGCAAGGAACGGACTTGCAAATCGTTCCTGCATCAGTATCGACGTCAGCAGAGGTGAAGCAGGCGACCGAGTCGCTCGTCGGCAAAGTCGATTGTCTGTACATCATCACCGACAACACGGTCGTCTCGGCGCTCGAGTCGGTGATCCAGGTGGCGAATGAACACGACATTCCGCTTTTTGTTGGTGAGCTGGATTCCGTCAAGCGCGGCGGTTTTGCGGCGTACGGGTTCGACTATTATGACATCGGCTACGAAGCCGGGGAAATGGCGGCGCAAATTTTGCAAAACGGCAAAAAGCCAGCCGATTTGCCGGTGCAATATCCACAAAAATTGAAGCTTGTCATCAACAAAAAAGCAGCGCAAGAAATGGGCATCAAGCTCAATCCGGAATGGGATTCCATTGCGGAATATATTGAATAAGCGGCCGTCCCTCCTTCGATGAAGGAGGGGGGTGTTTCCAAAAAAGTAGGTAAAAGTGCGTTTCTGCACTCAACGTGTCACATGCGCCTTCGGTGTGTTTCCGAAAAGGTAGGTGAAAAGTTGTGTGGACAGCGATGTTCAGTTCCGTCGAAGCCGGCTTGATTTACGCCGTGATGGCGCTCGGCGTCTATTTATCGTTTCGCATTTTGGATTTTCCCGATCTGACGGTTGACGGCAGCTTCGTCACCGGCGCGTCCGTCGCCGCCGTGCTGATTGTCAATGGAGCCAACCCGTTTGCCGCCTCAGCCGCGGCGCTTTTGGCTGGCTTTGCTGCCGGGGTGTTGACCGGACTTTTGCATACGAAAGGGAAAATCAATCCACTGTTATCCGGCATTTTAATGATGATCGCTTTGTATTCGATCAATTTGCGCATTATGGGCAAATCGAACGTTCCGCTGTTGCAGCAGGAAACGGTCATCACAAAAATCACCGCCGCCTGGCAGCAAGCCGGGTTGGATGCGGCGCTCAACCAGCTTGTTTCCTTCACCGGCTTTGCGCCGCGGACATGGGCGGTGCTTGTGTCAATGGCGATTGTCACACTAATGGTCAAAGGGCTGTTGGATTGGCTGCTGAAAACGGAAGTGGGGATTGCCTTGCGGGCGACCGGGGACAACAAACCGATGGTGGCGAGCTTCTCCGCCAACACGGATTGGTTGATCGTGTTTGGCCTTGGGCTGTCGAACGCGCTCGTTGCTTTTTCCGGAGCGCTCGTCGCCCAGTATGGCGGATTCAGCGACGTGGGGATGGGAATTGGGATGATTGTGATTGGCCTAGCTTCGGTCATCATCGGAGAGGCGTTGTTTGGCGCCCGTTCGGTCGCACGCGCGACGTGGGCGGTCATCGGCGGCGCCATCGTCTACCGACTTATTTTGGCGCTCGCTTTGCGCGTCGAGTTTTTGGAGACGGGCGATGTGAAATTGATTACCGCGCTCATTGTCATGCTGGCGCTCGTCGTGCCCAACATCTTGGCGACGCAAAAAGAACGGCAGCGGAAAAAGCGGAGGGCGCGGCAGTTGGATAGGGGGGAGACCGTTGCTGGAGCTAAAACGAATTACAAAAGTGTTTAACGAAGGAACGGCTGACGAGAAAATCGCTTTGCGCGGCATTGATCTGACGCTTGCTCCCGGCGATTTCGTCACCGTTATCGGCAGCAACGGCGCTGGCAAGTCCACGCTCATGAACATCATTTCTGGACGGCTGTCTCCTGATACCGGCGAAGTGTGGATCAACGGCCGCAATGTAACCGCGCTCAAGGAGCATGCGCGCGCCCGCTACATCGGCCGCGTCTTTCAAGACCCGATGGCTGGCACCGCCCCGCATATGACGATCGAGGAAAATTTGGCGCTCGCCTACAACCGGACAAAGCGGCGCACGTTAAGCCTTGGCGTCACGAAGCAAAAGCGCGAGTGGTTTCGGGAGACGCTGCGAACGCTCCATTTAGGGCTTGAAGACCGGCTCGCCGCCAAAGTCGGGCTTCTTTCCGGTGGGGAGCGGCAGGCGCTCTCGCTGTTGATGGCGACGTTTACAAAACCAGATCTGCTTTTGCTTGATGAGCATACCGCCGCCCTCGACCCGGCGCGAGCGGAGTTGGTCACGGAGTTGACGAAGCAAATTGTTGAGCAGCACCGCCTGACGACGCTCATGGTGACGCACAACATGGAGCAGGCGATTCGCCTTGGCAACCGGTTGATCATGATGGATGGCGGGCAAATCATTTTTGTGGCGGAAGGAAAAGAAAAAGAGGGGCTGACGGTCGAACGGCTGCTCGAGGCATTCCAACGCATCCGCGGCAGCCAGTTTGCGAGCGACCGCGCCGTGCTCAGCTCATAAACGAAATGAGGTGTCCTTCGTTGGCTAGGGGACACCTCTTCTGTTCGGTCGGCCGGTCAGATATTTTGGGTTGCTGGTTGCGTCGCTTGTCGGTAGGCGGCTTGCAGCGCCTTCGTCACCGCCCCCGGCGCGCCGCTTCGGATCACCGTTTCGTCGACTTGAATGATCGGGATAATCGCTGAAGTCGTGCTTGTTAAAAACAGTTCGTCCGCCTCCGCAAGGTCGTTGGTGGAAAACGCTTCTTCGACAAATGGAATGCCAAGCTCAGCGCAAAACTGCTTCACTTTCGTGCGGACGATGCCGTTTAAAATCCGTGCGGTGGCCGGATGGGTGTACACTGTTTCATTTTTGACAAGGAAAATGTTTGACGAGCTGCCTTCGGTTACGACGCCGTCGCGATACAAAATCGCTTCAAACGCTCCGCGCTCAACCGCTTCTTGTTTAGCCAATACGTTGGGCAATAAGTTCAAGCTTTTAATGTAACAGTATTCCCAGCGGACATCTTTCGTCAAAATCACGCGCACCCCATGTGCCATTTCCTCGGTTTTCCGCGCCATCGGCTGGATGTAGGCGTACAAGTTCGGCCGGTTTTCCGCCGGAAACGCATGGTTGCGCGGGAAGCTGCCGCGCGTCACTTGCAAATACAAAATCGCATCTTCCTGCACATCGTTGAGGCGGCGAAGCTCCTCAAGCCGTTCGATGAGCTCTTCGCAGCCAAACGGAACGGATAGGCGAATGGCGGCCGCTGAACGGTACAGCCGGTCAAGATGCTCGCGAAGCCAAACGTATATCCCGTTATATAAGCGGACGACTTCGTAGACGCCATCGCCAAATTGCAAGCCGCGCTCTTCCATCGGGTACGTTACTTGTTCATAAAGGAAAATGCCGCGGTCGGTTAATACATACGGTTTCACTGACATGGACGTGCACTCCTTTTCTGTTGCCATCAATCATGAATCAGTTTGATTATATCATAGATTGGTCTCTCTCTGCGTTTGTCTCGTATTTGGCATGAGCGGAAACAATGGATGGACGTTCGGGTTGCGAAATGAGAGGAATTTTTAGACAATAAAGTTATCAATCTAGTCAAATGG
>NZ_MQMG01000057.1 GCF_001908025.1 Geobacillus proteiniphilus | reverse complement strand
GGGGGCTACCACTATTCATTTTAGTGTTGGTTCTCAGCATTGCTGGATCTGTTTATGCCGCCGGCACTTCCATTGCGCATATTTCACCGGGGGCTAGTTCTGCCACAGGAACACCAGTGAAAGCTACTGGGGCTTCTGGAACATTGGCCGTCTCTTCATCAGGTCCAGCATTTTATGTACAAGGGTATGCCAAAAAACAAATCAACTGGTGGCCTGATTCAACAGTTGCTTCGGCAATAGCCTATCCATCACAAACAGTAAAAAAATCTTTTACAGCTGAAAACGGGTCTTTCTACTATGCTGAAGCATACACACAAGCCAACGCGACATCTATTTATGGCGAAGCAAAAGTGACCGTGAATTAAGTTTGCACGCTTCATTCAACAAGCAAGCGAATGTCAACACGGCTCCATCACACCGGCATTCGCTTGCTTCCTTTTATCGTTGATGGATGCGACCATGCTGAAAATGGAGTGACCCCTTATGGCTTTGTTTACTCGCCTATCGTGGTTTTACGCCAAACAGATGGGAAAAAGCATTCTCTATATGGGAACATACACATTTTTGTTAATCATGCTGATGATGCGCTTTCTCATTCGCCAGTACGATTCCTTTGGTAAGACGGATTATGGAAATTTTGTCGGGGAAATGACGTTAATCGTCCAAGCGACAATGCTGCTGTTTATGGTGTTTTTTTACAAGTTGTTCTCTGATGAATACCGATTTGGCGCCAATCTTTTGTTTGCCGGTTCACTGCGCATCACAGCGTTGAAAATCGCCGCCTTGTTCGCCAATCACCTGTTGTTTCTTGCATTCTTCACCGGTCTGCAAGTTGTGCTCGTATGGCAGTTTTATCGGACATGGAGCCTTCCCTTTTCTTCGTTGTATACCGAAACGGCATCGTATATTGCCGTATATTGGCTATTGCCGTTCGTATTTGCCTTTTTTCTTGGTATTTTCACTGCTCTATTGTTTGGGAAAAACCGATTAAGCTTTGCCTGGATGATGGTCATTTGGCTGGCAATCGGCCCGATGAATACACAATTGTTTTCCCGTTATTTCCATCGCATCCCCTTTTCCGACATCCGTAGTTTGTTCTACATCGGTCCGTTGAATATGGACGATGTATTTCGTGACGTCATTGGATACAGCGTCAGCCTTCCGACGTATATGAAAATATTGTTTTGGATCCTAGCGTCGATGATGGCGGTATGGGCCATTCTTTGGAAAACGGCCCGCACTACAAAGGAGAAAGCGGCCATTATCATGGGCGTTGCTTTGCTTTTGTCGGGTGATGCTTGGTTGTTTCCGCATATTTTCACAGGAAGCAAACTGGTGTTTAGCTACGCTGATTTGGCTCAAGAAAATGTTTACTATCAAACTCATGATCCAACAATCAAACCGAGCACATTGCACTATTCGATTGAACGGTACGACATTCAGCTGGAGGCCAAAAACGGTGTACATGCGAAAGTGAAAGTGACCTTGCGACAAATTCGGGGCGACACGCTGTCGTTCGTGCTTTATCATCATTTTTCTCTGAAGCAAATCACCGATCAAACCGGAAAACAGCTGCCGTTTATTCAACAGGGGGATGTCATCACGGTCAAACGGTCACCCAATCGCTTGACCGACGAATGGACGTTTGAGTATCAAATGAACGATTCCGCGCAAATTCCCATTTCACCGCACTATTTGTTTTTGCCGAGCGATTTCAGCTGGGTGCCGACAAAAGCCGACCATGCGCCGTTTGCCTTTGTGAACGTTCATTCCAGTCCGGTGCCTGTATCGATGCAACCGAGCCATCCGATCCGCTATACGTTGTCGTTTCACGGAACGGCGCCGTTTTATACGAATTTGCCGCGCCGAAGCGACGGAACGTACGAAGGAGTTGTGTCCGGCGGCATTACAGCCGTAGCGGGAATGTTTTTGAAGGAAAAAATCGGGCCGTGGCAGATCGTGCACCCCGCCGATTGGCCGAATCTTGAGCGGGATTGGCCGGTTTTCGAACGTCATGTACGGCGCATCCACCATGACATCGTGCAGATGTTCGATTTAAAAGAGGCAAAGTTGCCGACGAACATCGTGTTGCTCGCTCCCCATGGTGAACAACGGAGCGTATATAGCAGCGATCATTTGCTTCTTCAAATTGATACGCCATATTCCCTTCGCTCCCAAGAAGGAACATTGATGTATTTGCCGGAAATCATAACAGAAGGACTTCTTTGGAGGGGAGCACATTCATCGATGCAAAAAGAAGTGTTTCAAGCGTTGCTGGCAAGATGGTTCCAACAACAATTAGCCCTTCCCTATTCCGGAGGAGATTTGACGTTTGATTTGGCTTTGTCAGTCGACTCTCCTGACGGGAAAACAGAGGAAGTGCTGAGGCAGCTGTCTGGGGAGTATGAACGCTTATCCGATGAGAAAAAACAAAAATTTTTGGCTTTATGGTACAAACAAATGAGGGAAGGAGCAGATGGCAGCTGGGAGAAAGCGATACAACTCATCCGCATGGTTCAGGAGGGACAGACATGATCCATGTATCCAGCGTCACGAAACGAATCAAAAAACAACTCATTTTATCGAACGTATCGCTTTGCATGGAAGGGATTTACGGGTTAGTCGGACCGAACGGAGCCGGCAAGACGACATTGATGAAAATATTGGCCGGCTTGACACCCATGGATGAAGGGCAGGTGGCGATCGACGAACGAAGCTGCACCAAAGGAAAATATGTGAAAGCTCATGAACGGATCGGTTATTTGCCGCAAGATTTCATGGTCTATCCAAACATTACGGTCGAAGAAGCGCTTGACCATCTCGCTTTATTGCAAGGAATGATGGACAAACGCGAACGGCACGCGGCCGTTGCCGAAGCAATTCAAAAAGTGAACTTGAACGGCCATGAGACGAAAAAGATGTCCGAGCTGTCCGGCGGAATGCGGCGACGGGTGGGAATTGCTCATTTATTGACGCGAAAGCCGTCCATCTTGCTGTTTGACGAGCCGACTGCCGGCTTGGATATTGAAGAGCGAATCCGCTTTCGCCATCTGCTCAAGCAGCTTGGTTCCGAGCATACTATTGTCATTTCTTCGCACATTGTGGAAGACATTGAGTTTTTGTGCACCAAAATTGGGGTTTTAAAACAAGGGCAAGTGTTGTTTGAAGGCACGCCGTCTGAGCTGAAGTCCCGCGCAAAAGGCTGCGTATGGGAATATTGCATACACCCCGAAGAATTGGATGACTTGATCGCAACGAGAGAAGTGGTGCAGCTTCTCGAAGAAGAGGATGGCATTCACGCGCGAGTGTTCTCCAAAAATGGGGGAACAGGGGGGAGACGGGTGGCGCCGCGATTGATCGATGGCTATTTGGCTGTTGTCAGGAGAGGGGAACCAAGATGAAAGCTTACATCGAATGGATGCGAACCGCATTCGTGTTTGACCGCAAGACAATGGGCGGAGCATTTTTTGTTCCACCGGCGATGTTCATCCTATCGCTGTTGCTTATTTTGTTTGTTCCCCGCAAATCGCCAAGTATTTACGACAATGTGATTATCATCCAAGGGCTGTTCATCCCGTTTTCCGGCTGGTGCCTCATCTATCGGTTCGGCGAACTGTATGAAGACGGAGCGCAAGAAACGCTTGTCCCTTACTATAGGCAATGGGTTTGGATCGATATCGTACGTTATTCTTTCATCCATTTGTTGGGGGTTGTCGTGCTAAGCGGGGCATTCATGTGGAAATATGGAGTTTCTTCTTTGTCTTTTTTGAATCTCATTCATTTCATTCTATTGACGTTCTTTTACCTATTTTTCAGCACTGCCTCCCTTGTTCTTACAAAAAACACCAATATCGCACTGACAGTCATTTTTATTTATACGGTGCTTGAAGTGGCCACATTAGGAACGTTCATGCCCTGGCCGCATATCTTTTTGTTCGAGCCGCCGGTTTGGGAACCGATGCTCATCAACAAATTCATCATGTTAACGCTGTCCATCTTTCTAGCAGCATTCATCACCATTGTATGGATCAGCAAAGGAGATCGGAAACCTCAATAAAAGCAGACAGGGGATCATTGACGTTTGGCCGCAAATAACGGCTTCCCCACCCAAACGAGAGGCTATGCTTACAAATCGATTGATTGGTGGCCCGACAGCGTCGTCGCCTCCACCAACTGGCTTAATCCCGGTCAAGAAGAAACGCGCAACTTTACTCAAACCAATCAGGCTAAATACTATGGCCAAATTGTTGGTCAAACGATTGGCTCAAGAGGATATGTGACCATTACCGTCAAATAAATATACCGAATCCGGATGATGAGGGAGTCAGGGATACGCCTAAAAAGAATGGGGCGATCCATGACCGCATTTTTCTTTTGTCAACTTCTCGGAAAGAAAGCGGTTGATCAGCTATGAGGTGGAATTTTCTCGTCTTATTTTATCTAAAAAAACTGTTGAGAAGTAAGCTATACGTTGGTGCCAGCACACTATTTTTTGTTTTGTTGCTTATCAGATTCCTTTTATTCTTTTCAGACGATATGAACTCAGGCATGGAATACTCTGGGGAATTGCCCTCTGAAGTGTTCATGCTTGTCCAAATCGTATCGATCTTTTACATCGTGTTTTTCTATCTTCTCTATTCAAAAGAACTTCTTTACGGCGTTTCGTCATGGTTCGCCGATGGCTACCGGATTCTGCTCGAGAAAATGAGCGCCTTGTTCGCGGTTCATACGCTGTGCCAAGGGATCATGCTGATGATGGCCTACGGGGTGTTTTCCCTCGTGTATGTCTTGATCGGGGTGGAGCCTTCGGATCTGTATTTGTCGCTGCTGCGGTTTCTCGCCGTCTACCTGTTCGGGCCGCTCGTGTTCACCGTTCTGTACGGCGTCATCATCGCGATGCTGTTCGGCACGAAAAGAATTAGTTTTTTCGCTATTTTGTTTGTGTGGATCCTGACCGGACCGATGACGACGGAGCTGTTCATCGATGTATCCCAAACCGTTCATGCCCGCGACTGGGCGTCGCTGCTGTTTATCGGGAAACATATGATCCAACATGTGTATGATTCATACATCGGATTTGAGGTCGATCGCGGCGGGGAATGGAAATTCGCTGCATGGCTTCTTGCTCTTGCCGCATTGTCCTTGCTGTCGTCGATCCGCTGGACGCAGACGAAAAAGGAACGAAACACAGTCCTAAAAGCGCTGCTCGTCTTCCCGTTTCTTATCGTCCTAACCGCCTACAACTCCTTGCAAACGAACACAAAGGCGTTCACCCGGGCCGATCAGACGACCGAACTTGAGGAATACCGCCAGATGAAACAAGAGGTAAAAGCCGATTTGCGCTACCGTATTCAGTCGTACGACCTTTCCTTGCATGGATCGCGCGCTGTCGTGCGCGTGGCCTTGTCCCATTTGGAAACGAACCGGCCAACGTTTCAACTGTACCATTTGTATCCGCTTCACTCGATTGAAGCGGACCATCAGCCCGTCAAGTTTACGAGAAACGGCGATCTCGTGACCGTGTGGCTGCCCAAACGAACCTTGACGCTCACCTTTTCCTATAAGATCGTCGATACGGCCCTCATCCCGCACACCAACGGCCGCATCGTCCTGCTGGCGGATCGGGCGTGGTATCCGAAAAGGAGAGCTTCGCACATGTATCGGATTGATGAATATCGGGTGGCGGGGATGAAAGCTTGGGATGGGGCGTTCACTGATCAATTCTTTCCAAATGAAACGTACACCTTTACCTTGGACGTGGACGGCGATGTGCTGTTTTGCAATGTGCCAAAGCGTGGAAAGGTTTACCGAGGGAAGGCGCAAGCGGTCACCTTGATCAAAGGGCAAGGACATCAACTCGTCTATCAAGGATATGAGATCACCTACCCGGCCGACTGGCCGCACATGGCGGAACGGGCGCCGACTGTCATCCGCCAGTTGGAAAAAACGTTTCATTATGTACAACAAATCGCATCAACGGCGGTTCCATCGCTGCCGAAATCCATTGTATTCTCAAGTTGGGGGCTATCCTCGTT
Organism: Geobacillus proteiniphilus; assembly: GCF_001908025.1. GTDB lineage: Bacteria > Bacillota > Bacilli > Bacillales > Anoxybacillaceae > Geobacillus > Geobacillus proteiniphilus. The sequence continues at coordinate 15,153 of NZ_MQMG01000057.1, read as the reverse complement.
TATGGCCAATGACCATCTTGTCTATAACACGAGCTTTTTTTCGATTGGCACCTATCATGTGGAACACGATTATTATGAAAAAATACTCCGGCTTTCCGTGCCGCCGAAAGGATCGCGGATCATGTACAACGAGTGGATCTCGCTGGCCACCCGCTGGTTGATGCAAAAAAATGGCCTGCCGGTGATCGACTGGAGCTCCAAAAGCGAGTGGTTCGAGTCGCAGCCGCGATCCGTGCAGAAGCAGATTGAATCGATTTATGATGATTTTCAGCCGCTTGGCGTAGACCAAAAACAACAATTTTTGCGGACATGGTATGAGAACATGGACGATGCTTGGACATGGGACCGCGTCTTCGAGATGATGCAGGAGGTGAAAGGCGTTGGCAGTCACCATTGAAGGATTGACGAAAATCGTGAAAAAAAAGGCGATTTTATCGGATGTCTCCCTCACCATCTCCGGCGTGTACGGCTTGCTTGGACCAAACGGCGCCGGCAAGACGACATTGATGCGCATTTTGGCCGGGCTGTTGGATTTCAATGAGGGGCGGGTGTTGCTCGGAGACGAACCGATCAGCACCGGCACGAGAGTGAAACGGGTGAACGAGATCGGCTATTTGCCGCAAGAGTTTATGATTTACCCGGAGCTGACGATGTATGAAGTGCTCGAGCATCTCGCGGTATTGCAAGGAGAACATCCCGCCGCCTGCCGGCCTAAAATCGAAAAGGTCATCGAACAAGTCAACTTGTCTTCGCACATGCATAAACCCATGCGCGAGCTGTCCGGCGGCATGCGGCGGCGGGTGGGCATCGCCATGCTGCTGCTTCGGGAGCCGTCCATCCTCCTGTTTGACGAACCGACGGCCGGGCTCGATATTCGCGAGCGCGTGCGGTTTCGCAATTTGTTGAAGCGGCTGGGGCAAGATCATACGATCGTCATCTCTTCGCACCTTGTCGAGGACATTGAATTTTTGTGCGCCAAAATCGGGGTTTTGGACCGCGGCGTGGTGCTGTTTGAAGGCAGCCCGGACGAGCTCAAGCAAAAAGCCGCTCCTTATACGTATGAGTTGGACGTGCCGTTTGAGGAACTCGACTCGGTTATGGCCGCCAACGAAGTCGTCCAAATGAACGAAGAGCCTTCCCACGTCGTCGTGCGCGTCCTATCGGAGAACCCGATCGGCCGGCCTGTCGCCCCGCGGCTGATGGACGGATATTTGGCGTTGTTGAAAGAGGCGGAAGCGCATGGATAAGAAGACGATCGCCCATCATTTTTCCTTTGACCGCCGCTTGCTCGGCCGATTGTACTGGTTTCCGTTTCTCGCGTATGGGCTGTGCGTGGGGTTGATGGTGATCTTTTCCGCCCGCTCCGACGAACCGTTTTTGCCCTACACTGTCATCCAAGGCATCGCCGTGCCGATCGCCGGATGGCATCTCGTCTTTTTGTACCGCCATTTGTATGACGAGGGGGCGAAAGAGGCGGTGTTATGGTATTATCGGAAAGCGGTCGTCCTCGACTTGCTTCGCTATGCCGTTTTGCATGGGGGATGCATCGTTCTTCTTGTCTTGGCGGTCATATGGATCCATGGAACGATGTTTCTCACCGCTCCCGTTTTGGTGCACCTGTTTCTGTTGTTTTCGTTTTACCAGTTGATTGGACTTGCCATGTTATGCGTCTTCCGCAGCCTGGATGTCGCCTTGTCGGTCATCGCGGTCTATACCTTTATGGAAGTCGCGACGCAAGGGACGTTCATGCCGTGGCCGCATCTGTTTTTGTTTCAAGCGCCGGCCGACTCGCTGTCCCTCCTTCTTCCTATGATGTGGCTGGGGGCGGGCATTGTGATCGCCGCCATTTTGATTGGACGGGAGTTTTGGTAAACGAGGGCGGAACCCAACAGAGGAATGTGGGGGGCTTGTTGGTGTGGTCTCCGTTCATTGGACGCACCCGTCCGCCCCCACCTCATCTCCGCAATACGGGACAGACCGTCCTGGACACAAAAAAGAGGCACGGTTCATGAGCGGGCTTTCTCATAAATCGTCTTCCCGTCGCGCTCGATTTCGCGCCGGATCGCTTCGTTCAGCGCGTCGAAAAAAAGCACGTCGCACGAATAAATGCCGACGATCTCGTCAATATCCTCTTTGATTTTCCACTTTTGTTTGCCGGTGTAGTCCACGCACAAGTCAATGTCGGAGTTGTAGCGGGCCGTGCCGCGCGCCCGCGAGCCGAACAACACGACTTTTTGAATCTCCTCCTCGCCGGCGAAATACGCCATCAGCCGTTCAAACACGGTCGGGCTAATTCCATAGCTCACGGTCGATCACTTCTTTTTTGATCTATTCGAGTAGCGCTTCGATTTTGTGGACATATTCATTCATCTGAAATCAAACATGCCTACTTCAGAAAACAGTGAACAGACTAAATCACTTCTAACGATATTTGATGCAGCATATCGAGATCTTGCGTCTGGCAAGATGGAAAGAACTCGCCGTAGACACTTATATTTACTTTACGCTGCGGAAAAGCCTCAACATGAATTGATTCAATTCTCGCCGTATAACGCCCGTTGTTTTGAATAAGGTTAAACATAAACTCGCTATAGAAAGCAGGAATATATCCTAGCTTGCATCCTTTATCTGTCAACACTTCTACTGCTTTAGAATCTTGCCTATTCTCCGGCTCTAATCGAAAATGTACCTCATCCCCCACTTTAAGATGTTGAATCACTCGATTTCCCTCGTAATATCTCCAACCCGCGACATAAAAATCAAAATCGAAATGATTTCCCGATACATAAATAGGCGCTACAAATTCATAAGAATCTGTCGCAAGTTTACCACCGGTAGCCCGTAACAAATCCATATCTGTACAATCGCGCGGCAAACCGTATGTCCGCAAAATTTCTAAAAAATCCGGACGGCGCCGGTCAGGCAAACGTCGCTCGAACGGTCCAAACAATTTGTCTGAAACATATTTTCTTTCCATATCCCGAAAGGCTAAATGAGGCTTGTAACCGTTTTCTAGGGCCTCGAGTAATCCTCTTCTTTTCCTGCTGTGTTCGTAATAAAATACATATTTTTCTCCATCATGCAATAAATTTCCAATATGATATCGCTGCCGAGTATATTCATTTTGCCAAATTAACCACAGCACAAAAGGGCGCACCACCTTACCTCACCTCCATATACCAATTTAAGAGCCATTCCTTTCGATACTGTAATAACTTTAATACCCATTCTTTGTGAATTTTACTCATGGCGTTTTCTGAAATACCCTCTAAAACACTTATGATTTGTTGCTCATTAATTTGACTGATACGATCAATTTCCTCCTTTACTTCCTTTGGATATAATCCATAAATGAAACTCAGTAGCTCTTTATATTTAGGCTTCTTTTTGTGAGGAAGGCCGATTAAAGAGAAACTCCGGTTTGTAAACGCATCAAACATTCTCTGATCTTGAAACATTTTTAGAATACGTTCTTCCTTCAATTGATACCCTAGTGACGCCCCATTATCATATATAGGTGCAAGCTTGCAACTAGTGTGGTGAACAATAATCCCCCAGTTATCACAATGACGATCTTGATTTGCAATTAGTGCGTCAAATATAGGAATTTGCACAAACTTTTTTTCAAGGTGAAATTCAAATAATACTTTTATTATATTAGGGAAATGATAATGTTTTAAATTGTAGCGATCAAAGTCCTCCGTAATTGTAAAGAATAAATCGCCGCCTTCATAAAATTCTTCACTATCGAAAACAAAATTTTTAGACAAAACCCCTACTATTCCATCATAAACGGCTAAATCGGCCTCCATCATGTTTAACCCTATCCGTTGGCCAATTTTTGATGCGACAACCTCCGCCCACGCTTCTCCAGTATTTTCCTTAGGAATTTTAAATAAATAACGATGGGTATTATCTGGATGAATCAACCAGAACTTCTCTCTTGTACCAGAGGCTTGCCGCTCCTCATCTTTTTTCCAATCGCTAACATCACGTAAACCCATAATGATGATCCTTTTTCTAGTTTTTTAAAAATTGATCATAAGAGAACCCCATTTAAAGTTATTATACCATATGCATTGCTGTTTGCCTTTATCCAAATCTTCATACACATGATCACAAACAATCATGACCATGCAAACACCCGAAGCCAAAGAAGGCTTCGGGCGCTTTCGCTCACACTTCCTCACAATATTCATCGAACAGCGCCTGCAGCTTTTGCACGACGGCGACCGGTTCGTGCCCTTCGATGTCGTGGCGGTGCAGCATGGCGCACAATTTTCCGTCTTTTAACAAGGCGAACGACGGCGAGGATGGCGGCTCGCCGACAAAATATTCGCGCGCGCGGGCGGTCGCTTCTTTGTCTTGGCCGGCAAAGACGGTCACCAAATGGTCCGGGCGCTTGTCGTAATGAACCGCGTGGGCCGCTGCCGGACGGGCGATGCCGCCGGCGCAGCCGCACACCGAGTTGATGAGCACGAGCGTTGTGCCCGGACGGCGGAATGCCGCATCGACGTCTTCCGGCGTGCGCAGCTCTTCAAATCCGGCTTCGACCGCTTCGCGCCGCGCTTGTTCGACGATGTCGTTATAGAGCGGAAATTGAAATTGGAACATCGTGACACCTCCTTCGATTTGCCTTTATCATATCACAGTTCACCGCCCCGCTTCCGTTCATACGCCTCGATCAGCTCGCGGACGGCGGCGGTGACCGGCTTGGCGCCGGAAATGACGCTGTTCTCGAGCATCGGGAGCTTTTCTTTCACGATCGGGTCGGCGAAAAAGCGCGTTTCGATATATTCTTTGATCATGGCGTGCATCCAGTCTTTTTGCTGCTGGCGGCGGCGGTCATCAAACACGCCGGATTGCTTTGTCGTCTCGACAAACGTTTGAATGATGCGCCACATGTCGGCGATCCCTTCTCCCAAAAGCGCCGAGCATGTGTACGCTTTCGTCTCCCAGCCGGGCGTGGCCGGGCGGAGGTAATGGAGAAACTGGTTGTATTCTTTTTGCGCCGCTTTTGCTTTTTCTTTATTATCGCCGTCCGCCTTGTTGATGACGATGGCGTCCACCAGCTCCATGATGCCGCGCTTCATGCCTTGCAGCTCGTCGCCGGCGCCGGTTAAGGCGAGCAGCAAGAAAAAGTCAACCATCCCGCGGACGACAAACTCGCTTTGCCCGACGCCGACCGTCTCGACGAGGATGATGTCATAGCCGGCCGCCTCGCACAGCATCATCGTCTCGCGCGTTTTTCGGTGTACGCCGCCAAGCGCCCCGCCCGATGGGGACGGACGGATGAAAGCAAGCGGATTGCGGGCGAGCGCCTCCATCCGCGTTTTGTCGCCGAGGATGCTGCCGCCGGTCAACGAACTCGTCGGGTCGACGGCCAAGACGGCGACGCGATGGCCCTGCTCGCATAAAAACGTGCCAAACGCTTCAATGAACGTGCTTTTCCCCGCCCCCGGCACGCCGGTGATGCCGATGCGAATCGAGCGGCCGACGTGCGGAAGCAGTTCATTGAGCACTTGCTGGGCGAGATCCATATGCCTGGCCGCATTGCTTTCGACAAGCGTAATCGCCTGCGCCAAAATGGTGCGGTCGCCGGCGAGCACTCCTTGGACGTATTCTTTAACCGATCGTTCTTTTCGCCGCACGAGCCGCTTCGGCGCCGGTGGGCGCTCGGCTTGCACGTACGACGACGCGCTCTCGCCGTCCGCCCATTCCGGACGCCGCGGCTGCCCGTCCGAAACTGCGCTCTGGCCGCTTGCCTGTTCCCGCCGTTTCTCTTCGCAGTTCATTGGTTCACTTCCTCATAGCCAAGCCGGGCGTAAATTTCATCCAACACTTTTTCCGCCGCTTCCGGAATGACCGTGCCCGGTCCGAAGATGGCGGCGGCGCCGTGCTCATACAAAAACGCGTAGTCTTGCGGCGGGATGACGCCGCCGACGACGACCAAAATATCATCGCGGCCGAGTTTGCCGAGCTCCTCGACAAGCTGCGGCACGAGCGTTTTATGCCCGCCGGCGAGCGAGCTGATGCCGACGGCGTGCACGTCGTTTTCGACCGCCTGGCGCGCCGTTTCTTCCGGCGTCTGAAAGAGCGGGCCGATGTCAACGTCAAACCCTAAATCGGCAAACGCCGTGGCGATTACTTTCGCCCCGCGGTCATGGCCGTCCTGCCCCATTTTCGCGATCAAGATGCGCGGGCGGCGTCCTTCGAGTTCGGCGAACTGCTCAACCCGTCGCTTCACCCGTTCCAGCTGCGCTTCATTTTTGTATTCCGAGCTGTAAACGCCGCTGATCGAGCGGATGGCGGCGCGATGGCGGCTCGCCACTTTTTCGATCGCGTACGAAATTTCCCCGAGCGTCGCCCGGACGCGCGCCGCTTGGACGGCAAGCTCGAGCAAGTTCCCCTCGCCCGTTTCCGCCGCTTTCGTGATGGCGTCAAGCGCCGCTTCGACCTGTTCGTTGTCGCGCGTCGCCTTTAGCTCGTTCAGCCGCTCGATTTGCCGCTGACGCACGGCAGTGTTGTCGACTTCCAAAATGTCGATCGGCTCTTCTTTTTCCGGGCGGTATTTATTGACGCCGATGATCGTTTCCGCTCCTGAATCGATGCGCGCTTGGCGGCGGGCCGCCGCTTCTTCGATGCGCATTTTCGGGATGCCGGTTTCAATGGCTTTGGCCATCCCGCCTAAGCTTTCGATTTCTTCGATATGCGCCCACGCCCGCTTCATCAACTCGTTCGTCAACGTCTCGACGTAATACGAACCGGCCCACGGGTCGATCGTCCGACAAATGCCCGTTTCTTCCTGCAAGTACAGCTGCGTATTGCGGGCGATGCGCGCCGAGAAGTCGGTCGGCAAGGCGATCGCTTCATCCAAGGCGTTCGTATGGAGCGACTGCGTATGCCCCATCGCCGCCGCGTGCGCCTCGATGAGCGTGCGCACGACGTTGTTGAACGGATCTTGCTCGGTCAAGCTCCAACCCGACGTTTGCGAATGCGTCCTTAGAGCGAGTGATTTCGGATTTTTCGGATTGAACGTTTTCATCATTTTCGCCCACATGAGGCGCGCGGCCCGCAGTTTCGCCACTTCCATAAAGTAGTTCATGCCGATCGCCCAGAAAAACGACAGCCTCGGCGCGAACGAGTCGATGTCAATGCCGGCTTTCAAGCCGGTGCGCACGTACTCAAGCCCGTCAGCGAGCGTGTACGCCAGCTCCAAATCGGCCGGCGCCCCGGCTTCTTGCATATGGTAGCCGGAAATGCTGATGCTGTTGAATTTCGGCATGTATTTGGCCGTATAGGCGAAAATGTCGGCGATGATGCGCATCGACATCTCCGGTGGATAAATGTACGTGTTGCGCACCATATATTCTTTCAAAATATCGTTTTGGATCGTGCCGGACAGTTTGTCTTGCGTCACTCCCTGCTCTTCGGCGGTGACGATGTAAAACGCCATAATCGGGAGCACCGCCCCGTTCATCGTCATCGACACTGACATTTGGTCGAGCGGGATGCCGTCAAACAAAATTTTCATATCGAGCACCGAGTCGATGGCCACCCCCGCTTTGCCGACGTCGCCGACCACGCGCGGATGGTCGGAGTCATAACCGCGGTGCGTCGCCAAGTCAAAAGCAACCGACAGCCCTTTTTGCCCCATCGCCAAATTGCGCCGATAAAAGGCGTTGCTCTCCTCGGCGGTCGAAAAGCCGGCGTATTGGCGGATCGTCCACGGCCGCACGACATACATCGTCGGGTACGGCCCGCGCAAGTACGGCGGCAAGCCGGGCATATAATCAAGAAAATCGAGCCCATCGATATCTTTCTTTGTATAAAGCGGCTTCACCGCAATGTGCTCATTCGTCTGAAACAACAGCTCATCGATCGACGCTTGCACGCGCCGCTCCACCGCGTCTCTCCACTGTTTCTCATCCACATCGGCCGTTGCGGCGGAAAACGTCATGTTTGTAAAATCAACGTACTTCGCCATCAAGCGCCACCCCTCTTTCCGTTAGAAACGCCACGATCACATCGTACGCGTTCGAACCGAGATGAATCGATCCGTCCACGCCCGCGTCCGCGTACGTTCTCTCGAGCTCTTCCGGCGGCTTTCCGGCGACATACAGCTTCGCGTTCGGCTTGGCTTGCTTGAACGCTTTCGCCAACACCGGAACGAACGCCGGATAATCGTCATCGGCGCCGCAAACGATATAATGCGTCCCGTTCGTGTTCCGCACCCATTCGACCGCTTCCGCGACCGAGGCGAAGCCATCGCTCCGCTCAGCCGCCACCCCGCCGGCCGCAAACAGCCCGGCGATGAAATCGGCGCGCGCTTGATGGCGGACAAGCGGCCCGATATTGATCAAGTGAACGGAAAGCCGGCTTCCCGTGCGTTCGGCATGCTCCTCGGCTGCTTTCCGCAGCGTTTCAAACGGCTCGGCCAAGCGCCATGCCCGAATCGGCGCAATGCGGACTGACGCGTTTCCGTCAGAGAGCGCCGCTGCGATCTCCCGAGCGGTTGCTCGACGACGGGCCGCACGAATCGCCGCTTCCATCCACTTCCCGCCGACAAGCGCGCTGCGAATCTCGGCCACCCGCTTTTCATCCAGCGGCGGCACCTCGTTCGCTGCGGCTTGCTTCGGCTTTTCGATCGGCGTTTCCTCCAAATTGGCGTACACGTTCGTACCGACGATTTTTTCCTTCCGCGTCTTGACACGATCCAGCCGCCGCTTGGCGACCGCTTCCACTTCCGCCTGCACGAAGCCGTCTTCGAGCGCCTTCGCCATGCCGCCTTTTTCCTCCACTCGCTGGAACAGCTTCCACGCTTCTTCGGCAAGTCTGGCGGTCAACGTTTCCACATAATACGAGCCGCCCGCCGGATCGATGACGTTCGCCACATGCGCCTCTTCGAGCAAAATGAGCTGCGTGTTGCGGGCGATGCGCCGCGAAAACTCATCAGCGAGTCCGATCGCCTCGTCAAACGGCGACACGTGCACGCCATCGGCGCCGCCGACAACGGCCGCAAACGCTTCCGCCGCCGCCCGGAGCATGTTCACATACGGGTCGTACACCGTTTTCGTAAAGTGCGACGTGCGCACATGCAGCTCGATCCGCCTTGTTGATTCACCGCCGCCAAACGCTTCGATCACTTGCGCAAACAACCGCCGCGCCGCCCGCAGTTTCGCGATTTCCATAAAGAAATCAGCCCCGACCGCAAACGACGCTTGCATCCGCGTCGCGATGCCATCGACCGTCAAGCCCCGGTCCAGCCCGGCGCGGATGTACTCGACCGCCGCCGCCAGCGCAAACGCCAGCTCCTGCACGGCGTTCGCCCCGCCGTCATGGTACGGCTCGCCGCGCACAAGAATCGTGCAGACGTTCGGCATCTGTTCCTTCGCCCACTTCGTCACTTCCGACATTTCATCATACAGCCGCGAAAGCGAACACGGGAGCGTCCCATGTTCCGCCCACGCCCCGAGCGGATCCATGCCGACCGCGCCCCGTACGCTCGATAGCGGCACTCCCCGCTCCTCTAAATAAGCGGCCAAAAGCGCCAAAAACGAAAGCGACCGCGCCCCGGCGTCAACACGGAGCGAATAGCGGTCCAGCGGCACACCATCAAACATCGCCGCCACATCATCGACCGACTCTACGGCAAACGGCAGCCGCCCGAGAGCCAGATGGATTTCCGTCTGCCCCCGCTGCAAGTCGTGCTTGACCGCCTCGTTCCATTCAGACGGGCTCGCTGCTGAAATCTCCTGGCTCACCTTCCACGGCTCGCCCCGATACCCTTCCGGCCGCGCCCCGCGCACATACTGGCCAAAGCCCGGGTATTGCTCAAGCGGGCCGAGCGCCTCCAAATCACGGCGCGTATAGAGCGGTTTGACCGCAATGTTTTCGTACGTCATCGATACAAGCCGCTCGAGCGGCTTGCCTTTCAGCGACTTTTCCGCTTCCCGCTCCCACTCCTCCACCGTCGGAGCCGGAAACGCCGCTTCCTTCATCTTCGCGACATCGCTCATTCCCCATCCCCCTTTGCGTCTTTTTCAACAAAGAAACCGCTTTCTTTTTCCGCCGTTTTTTCTCTTCTCGCCTAATCGAGCGAACGAGACACCATGCGGATCGCTCTTTCGTGGGAAAAAACGGTTTCTATGTTTATTGTAGTACATCGGCCGCGTTTGGGCAATGAACAAAAAGGCAAACAACTTGCTGATGCCACCATTTCGCCATGAAATGGAAAACAAAGCGGTCAAAAAAACATGAACGATCCCGAAATGGCTCGATGACTTGGCGAAACAACACCATGTCAACGATTCACAAATCCTCCAAGAAGCCCTGAAAAAACATCTCGGAGCGACAGACCGATAAATGGCAAAGCCATTCGCGTCCGGAACGCAAACAACCGTCCTGCCTGCGGGCGGCTTTTTTCTTTTGCCTCTTGCATTCCGCACTTGCCGGATATCATGGACGAAAAAGGCCGTCTGCTAAAAACAGACAACGTTTGGCGGGTTTCAACACAGCAGACCCATTGGGTTGCGTGTTTGCCGTTGGTTGGAAACGGAGAAAGAAACACCAAGGCGGCGATGGTGCATCCTTGCTTTTTACAATGTTAGGGTCAGTGTTGAATTTCTCCAAACTGGTTTTGAAGCATCTCGTTCACATCATTGATGCCTTGATCACCAGGGGTTTTCAGGAACGTTGACCGATGCTCCAATAAGAGTGGATTTTTTGTGTCCCTTTATTCATCCGTTATGCGTTTTGCAACCCGTTCCTTGATTTAAAATAACCCGTGGTGCTAGTTGAGCGTCAGCTCTCAACTATATAGATGCAACCAAAACGTTTAACATATCTTTGACAGAAAAGCCACTTATCGATTTTTCGACTGTCGAGGGCAAGCCACAGGCTTGCCCCCGTCACGCCTTGGCGTGACGGACGACCGAACAACCACCTGCTTCTCAGACCCATACATGGGGCTGAAAGCGGTGTTGTTCGGTCTTCCGACAGTCGATCCAATGCTCAGTAAAAGCTACAAATGTGAAAACTTCAAATTGCATCTATATAGCACCACGGGTTGTAAATGTATGTTAGCGGATTTGCTCATCTACGGTTAAGTATATGACGGAAAGCGCCCTCCTTCTTCCACCGTGCGACGATACGATGAAAGGAAGAGGGCGTTGTTACATGCTCTCTTGGACGATGCTCCCTCGTCCCCCTCCAAATCGCCGCTTAGCGAAAATCTCAACTGCCATTTATTCATTGGAAAATGTTTCGCAAATCGATCAAGAAATCCTTCAATACATGAACGGAAACGGCGTCATCCCGATTGTACACTCCGCGAAGTTCCAACGTCCCTGTTTTCTCACGTAAATACACTTCCACGACTTGATTCGCCGGGTCAACGATCCAATATTCCTTCACCCCGGCCCGCTCGTACGCGATCCGTTTGTCCATCCGGTCGATTTTGGCCGTGGCAGGGGACAAGATCTCGACGACCAAATCCGGAGCCCCGACAATGCGGTTTTTTTGAATTTTGTTTTTGTCGCAGATGACGACAAGATCGGGGCATACCCAGTTTCGGACGTTTTCATCCATCCATCCCTTTCGATGATCTTCGAAAAGATACACATCGATCGGGGCGGCCAACACGCGACAATCCTTCCCTCTGAGATACATCCCAAATTCGATCGAAAGCTGGAGCGAAATCCATTGATGTTCCGGTGTTGGCGACGGCGCCATGCTAATGATGTTCCCGTCCAAGACCTCGCACCGTTTTCCTTCCGGCCATGTCGCATACTCTTTGTAGGTCATAGGGGCCTGTTTCTTTTCCGATGGATCCATCTGTTTCACCTGCCTCTTATTTGTATAGGTTATCGAATTCCCGCTTTTTGAACTATGCTTATTCTTCTTCCCGAACGAGCGGCAGGCGAACGAATACGGTGGTCCCGCGTCCAAGGTCGCTGTCGAACTGGATCGCGCCGTCATGAAGGGCGACGATTTGTTTGACGATGGCAAGCCCCAAGCCGGTGCCGCCTTCTTTGCGGGTGCGGGCGCGGTCGACGCGGAAAAAGCGCTGGCCGAGAAGCGGGAGCTGGTCTTTCGGAATGCCTTTTCCCGTGTCTTGGATGACAAGCTCGCCTTCTGCTTCCGACAGGCGGGAAAGCCGCACCGTCACCGCGCCGCCTGCCGGAGTGTAGCGGATGGCGTTGTCAAGCAAGTTGCGCACGACTTGTTCGAGCCGATCGGCGTCGCCGTTGACGATGACGTCATAGTCCAAATCGCATGACAGTTTGATCCGCTTTTGCGCGGCGATCGGTTCGTACGTGGCGATGACATCTTCGATCACTTGGGCGAACGCCACCGGCGCGCGCTCGAGCGGCACGCTTTGCCCTTCAAGGCGCGCCAGGTCAAGAAGATCGCGCACCAACCGCTCCATCCGCTCCGTTTCGCGATGAATGAGGCGAAGGTACGCCTTTTCTTCTTCTTTCGTTTTCGCGAGGCCGGCGAGGAGCGCTTCGCTGTACCCTTTCATATAGCTGAGCGGCGTGCGCAGCTCGTGCGAGACGTTCGCTAAAAACTCTCGCTTCCGCTCGTCTTCTTTGGCAATGGCGTCGGCCATTTGGTTGAACGCCTTCGCCAGGCGGCCGATTTCATCATCACTCCGCACTGGGATGCCCGCTTCGTAGCGTCCTTCCGTCATGCGCTCAGCAGCCCGTTCCATCGCCTGCAGCGGCTCGACCATTTGCCGCACCATCCGTCGGCCGACAACCAAAAGCGCGGCGGCGAATATGGCGGCCAACGGCCAAAACGTGGCCGCCGCCCGTTTCGTTGCTTCTTGGACATCGGCTAACGGCAAATACAAGTAAATCGCTCCTTCAAGCCGCTTGCCGTCCAAAAGCGGAACGATGACCGCCATCACGCGGCGGCTAAACCGCTTTTCGTAGCCGGTTTTGACAACAGGCTTCCCGGCTAACAGCGTTTCCCGGTCGCGGCCGCTCACGAGCGCGTCATAGTGGACCGGAAACGGAAAGCAGGCGCTCAGTTCGCGCGGGTTGTCGATCAATAGGATGGTGGCCGTCGATTTTTCGTCATACCATTCGATTTGGCGCCGGTACGCCTCGGTCACCGCCCCGCCGTGATAGTCGCGAGCGAGGCTCGTCCCTTCCGCGATCAACGTTCGTTCGACTTCTTTCATGTACACCGTCCGGTAAAAATAATTCAAAAGGCCAAAGGAAAACGCCAGCGTCGCCACGACCGCGGCGCCAATTGACAGCCATAGTTTTTGCCCTAACCGAAGCCGTTTCATGTTCATCCCTCAAACTTGTAGCCGATGCCCCATACGGTTTGGATGCAGCGGCCGGCGTCTTTCAGCTTCATACGCAGCGTTTTCACATGCGTATCGACCGTGCGGGCGTTTCCTGTATAATCATATCCCCACACTTTGACGAGCAAATCGTCGCGGCTGAACACCTGGCCGCTGTGCTTCGCCAAAAACAGCAACAGCTCAAACTCTTTCAACGTCAATTTCACCGGTTCGCCGCCAACGGTCACCGTCCGGCCTTTTTCATCGATGGCAAGCTTGCCGAATTGCAACCGTCCGTCGTGCTCGCGCCCGCGCCGCACCCGGCGCAGCACCGCCTCGAGACGGGCGATGAGCTCTCCCGGGCTGAACGGTTTGACGATGTAATCGTCGCCGCCTAGCTTGAACCCTTTCACTTTATCCCATTCTTCGCCAAGCGCAGTCAAAAACAAAATCGGCACGTCCGACTGCTCGCGGATGCGGGCGCAGACGGCGAATCCGTCCTGTTTTGGCATCATGACGTCCAACAGCACCGCATCAACCGGATGTTGCGAAAGCAGCGCCAGCGCCTCCTCCCCATCTCCCGCTTCCAAGCAGCGAAAGCCGGCGTTTTCTAAATACATGCTGACCAACAGACGCATTTCTTCTTCATCATCCACGATTAAAATGGTTCGTTCGCTCATGTTCGTCCCTCCCGAATGAGCAGCTGCAGCGGGCCGTCTCCCGTCTTCCAACGGGCGAGCAGACGCAGCGTCGCTTCGTCGACCACGATGATTTCATCGCTGTCATAGCTCGCGATATACAAGCGGCCGAACGCCGCCTTCATCGCAAACGGGTTAGCGCCGACAGACGCCGAAGCGAGTTTTTTTCCTTCTTTTGAAAACTGATAGACCGTGTTCGAACCGTGGCTTAGCACAAACACGCCGCGGCCCGTTTCGACAAAATCGACCGGCATGACCGGGGCGGCAATCGTCCGCAACAAGCGGCCGTCTCGAAGCGAATAGACGTGAATATTCTTCTCCACCTTGTTTCCGCTTCCATGTCCGCCGACCCACAGCTCCCCTTGCCGCTCGCGCATCAATCCGCCTAACGCCATCTTCGGCACAGAAAATGAGCGAATGACACGGAGGCGGCTCGTATCAATGACAAAGGCGCGGCCGTTTTGAAAATCGATGGCATACAGCTCCGTTCCCTGGCGATTGACAAGCAGCGTCATCGGGGAACGGCCGACTGAAAGGCGGGCGATCTCTTTCCCGCCCCGGCTCACAACGCGCACCGCGTGATGTTTGCTGTCGCCAAAAAACCACGTGCGGCCATCCGGAGATGGAGCAGCGCTCACAATGCCGCTTCCTATTTTCCATTCGCCAAGCAGCTTCCCGGTCGCGAGGTCGTACCGATAGATGCGGTCGAGGTCCCGCCCGTACAAAAGAAGCGTCCGGCCGTCCGGGCTCAACGCCCCGCCTTGAAACGGTTCGTTGATGTTCCAACGGGCGATCTTGCCGCCATTTTTCGCGTTCAAAAAGGTGACCGTTTCCGCTTTGACATCGAGGCTGATGACGACAGAAAGCGAATCGGCCACCGGGGGAAACGACGGATTGGCGCAGCCGCTTAGCATAAAGAACAAACACAACAGCATCCATACGCTCGCTCGTTTCATCTCGAGTTTCTCCTTCACCTATTCGTTTCTGCCCCCATTATACATCACATTTGTGAGAGAAGTTTGAAATCGCGCCATGCAACCCCCCCACCGCCAAATCGATGGCGATGGGGGAATCGTTAATCAATCGGCGCATGCTTTGACACTATATAGACTCCCATGACAAAAAAATTTTGTCACCATCGGAAAGATGAAAACCACC
>NZ_MQMG01000056.1 GCF_001908025.1 Geobacillus proteiniphilus | reverse complement strand
GCCTTCGCCAAGCCGAGGGCAAAAAACGCGGCGGATCGCTCGTCAATCTGCATATAAAGGCGAAGGCCGCTATGGGCCGCCATGGCCATCGCAAGCGGCGTCGAGCGCGAACCGGGGCTGATCACCGCTTCCGTCACCCCGGCCTGCGCCAACCCGTCCACCAATGCCGCTACATAAACAGACAAGGCATCAGCCATCGTTCATCACTCCCAACGCCGATAACATCAGGGCCATTTTCACATTCGTCTCCTCATATTCGCCGTTTGGGTCGGAATCGGCGACAATGCCGCAGCCGGCAAAAAGCACGGCTTCATTCCCGGCGAGCAAAGCCGAGCGAATGGCGACCGCCCACTCCCCGTCTCCCTCGCTGTCCACCCAGCCGATCGGCGCCGCATACCATCCGCGGTCAAGCGGCTCAAGGGCGCGGATCGCCTCAAGCGCCCGATCGCGCGGCGTTCCGCCGAGCGCGGGTGTCGGATGCATCATTTCCACTAAACGGAGCACCGAGCGCTCGCGGCAGCCATGGCCGATGACCGGGGTGCATAAATGTTGGATATGCGGCAGCTTGAGAAGCTGCGGCGCGGGCGGCATCTCGACCGTCTCGCAGACGGAAGAAAACAAGCGGCCGATCATTTGCACGACAAACTGATGTTCTTCGTTGTTTTTTCGATCTGCCCGCAGCCAAGCGCCAAGACGCTCATCTTCCTCCATAGCGGCCCCGCGGCGCACCGATCCGGCGAGGCAAACCGACCGGCACATCTTCCCTTCTTTTTGGACAAGCTGCTCAGGGGAAGCCCCGATAAAACAGCGGCCGTCCTGTTCAAACGCAAAAATGTAAGCAAACGGCTGCTGTTCGCGAAGCCGCCGAAGCACAGCCGCGGCATCCACCGTTTTGGCAAACGCCAAGCGCCGAGCGCGGGCGAGCACCACCTTGTCCAACGCCCCCGCCCGAATCGAGGCGATCGCTTCGCGAACAGCCGCCAGCCAGCGTTCTTTCTCTTCTTCCTCGTCCGAAACAAGGCGCGGAAGCCGCTCCGGAGCGGCCATGGGGGCGCCGATCCGCTCAAGCAAACGCCCGATTCGCTCCCAGTCCCGTCCTCTTTTGTCCGTTGGGACGGTGACAGTCAACGTCGTTTTGCCGTTTCTTACGGCAAGAAGCGCGACTGGCGCCACGAGCTTCCCGGCCGGAAAGCCGCGCCAAATGTCGGTGCGCGGCCGATAGGGGTCAAACGAAAACCCGCCAAACAATAACGGCGGCGCATCTGCCTCGCCATACCGCTCCATCTGCTCCCCCCATCGCCGGCGCTCCATTTCCACATCATGAAACCGGCCGTCGGCCTTCTCGGTTTCGATCGCATAAACGGAGCCGAGGCCGACCAATATCGTGCCTCCACTTCGATCCGACCAAAAAAACCGTTCGCGGAAGCCGCATGACGGCCCTTGCATAAAAAAAGAAACCGGATCAATGCTTTCCCACGGTTCCGTCCAGCTGACAAACGGCCGCGCCGCATTCACCGCCAATCTATGCAATTGTTGCTGCAGGTGATGTCGAAATCCAATCGCCACGTTCCTCACGCTTTCTGTCGTAAAATTCCCCCTCCATCCCCACTTCCTATTATAATATAATAGGAAATCATTTATCTATCGGGAAGGGTTGACATGCTTTCAACGTTTTCCTACACTTATTTTGGATGTAAACGGATGACATTTTCACGGAATATAAAGGGGAATGAATATGCAACCATTAACACATATGGACCATCGCCCGCCGGCACGCCGCGACTGGCGCGTCTTTTGGCGGCTGACGCGCCCGCATACGCTGACGGCGGCATTTGTGCCCGTATGCGTCGGCACGGTGCTGGCGCTCGGCGAAACATCGATCGATTGGCTGCTGTTTGCCGCTATGATGGTCGCCTCTTTGTTGATTCAGGCGGCAACGAACATGTTTAATGAATACTACGATTATCAGCGCGGCCTCGATTCACCGGAGTCGGTCGGCATCGGCGGCGCCATCGTCCGCGATGGCCTCAAGCCGAAAACGGTGCTGACGTTGGCGTTTGGCTGCTTTGGAGCGGCCATGCTCATCGGCGTTTACATTTGCGCAGAAAGCAGTTGGTGGCTCGCTGTTGTCGGAACGATTTGCATGGCGGCCGGCTATTTCTACACTGGGGGGCCGGTTCCGATCGCCTATACGCCGTTTGGCGAACTGGCGGCTGGGTTTTTTATGGGCTTTGTCATCATTTTGATTTCATTTTTCATCCAAACGGGCCATATCAGCGGCGGCGCCGTGCTCACCGCCATTCCGGTCGCGATTTTAGTCGGCGCCATTTTGCTCGCCAACAATATTCGCGACTTGGACGGCGACCGCGAAAAAGGGAGAAAGACGCTCGCTATTTTGATTGGCCGCGATTGGGCCATCCGCCTGCTCGCTGCCATGTTCGCCGTTGCCTTTCTTTGGACTGGGGCGCTTGCTGCGTTTCACATCGTTCCGCCTTGGGCGCTGCTTGCGCTGTTGAGCATCCCGAAAGCGGTTGCGGCGACGCGCGGATTTATCGGCAAGATCAAGCCGATGGAAATGATGCCGGCTATGAAAGCAACGGCGCAAACGAATACGCAGTTCGGCTTCTTGCTCGCCGCTGGCTTGCTCATTGCCCATTGGCTGTAACACGGTCAAAATGACCGTGTTTTTTTTTTGATTTTCGCCCATACTACATCATATAGACGCTACTGCAAAGGAAGGGATTGCGACTGATGCTGAAGAACGAACAGCTTGCCGCCCTCCGCTCAAGGCTGCTCGAAATGAAACGGGAGACGGAAGACCGGCTGAAGCAAAACGACCATTTCGGCATGATCCGCAGCCACGCCCACGATGCGGTCGGCGAGCTAGCGAGCTATGACAACCATCCAGCCGATGACGCAACAGAGCTGTATGAGCGGGAAAAAGATCTCGCCTTGCAGGAGCATGCCGAGCGCGAACTTCGCGAGATTGAACGGGCGCTTGGCGCCATCGCCGACGGCACGTACGGAACGTGCCGCATATGCGGCCGGCCGATCCCATACGAACGGCTCGAGGCGCTGCCGACAACGCTCTACTGCCGCGAGCACAGCCCGGATCAAACGGTGTCGCAAAAGCGGCCGCTTGAAGAGGGCGTGCTTATGCCGCCGTTTGGCAAATTCGATTTTGACGACCGCGATGAGTCGGTCGCTTATGACGCGGAAGATGCATGGCAGGAAGTGGCCCGCTACGGCACATCCGACACCCCTTCGGACCTTGGCAAAAACGTCGATTTCTACGGCGAAGTGTACGCCGAGTCGGAAGAGAACGTCGGCTATGTCGAAGACTTGGAAAATTTCGCGGCCGTCGATTTGCATGGCAGACACGTACGTGTGTACCCGACGCGGGAGCATGAGCTGCTGGAAAACATATTGGATGACGAAGGCATCATGTCGAACATCGGCGATTTGCCGGCGTATGAAAAAGATCCGTATACATCGAAAGACAGTTACCGCCGTTATGACGAAAGACCGTCCCAGCAAAGCTTCGGAGAAACGACTCCGTGAAAAAGACCATCCGCAAGATAGTCTTTTTTTGAAACGGGCCGATGCCGTTGTCCGTAGTACAGAGCAGAACGTCATATGATCCTAATGGAGGCGAAATGATGAACGCACATGAGATCGATTACCGGCTGTACGGCGATGACATGCAGTTTGTCGAAATCGAGCTCGACCCATACGAAAGCGTGGTCGCTGAAGCGGGCGGGATGATGATGATGGATGACGGCATCGTCATGGAAACCGTATTTGGCGACGGCTCTTCCGCCGGAAAAGGGCTGCTCAGCCGTCTTGTCGGCGCGGGGAAGCGGCTGCTGACGGGCGAAAGTTTGTTCATGACCGTGTTTACAAACCAAGGAAGCGGAAAGCGCCGCGTCGCCTTCGCGGCTCCGTATCCGGGAAAGATCATTCCGGTTGACCTCAACGAATTCGGTGGAAAACTCATTTGCCAAAAAGACTCCTTTTTGTGTGCGGCAAAAGGCGTCTCCGTCGGCATTGAGTTTCAGCGCAAGCTCGGTGCCGGCTTTTTCGGCGGCGAAGGGTTTATTATGCAAAAGCTCGAAGGAGACGGACTCGCCTTTTTGCACGCCGGCGGAACGATCCACCGCCGCGACTTGCAGCCGGGGGAAACGTTGCGCATTGACACCGGCTGCCTTGTCGCCATGACGAAAGACGTCGACTATGATATTGAATATGTCGGCAACATCAAAACCGCCTTTTTCGGCGGCGAAGGATTGTTTTTGGCAACGGTAACCGGCCCGGGAGCGGTGTGGGTGCAGTCGCTTCCGTTCAGCCGGCTCGCTGACCGTGTGCTCGCCGCCGCCCCGAGCGCCGGCGGACGGTCGGTCGGCGAAGGCAGCATCCTTGGCGGCATCGGCGACTGGCTCGACGGCGACGACTAAGCGAGAAAGGGCGCTCCGGCCAAACGGAACGCCCTTTTGCTTTTATGCCTCCTCCCTCGAAATTACCCAAAATGGGTAGAATTATGACATTCGACATCGGGAGATTTTCATCCTTCCGATGGCGCCGAATTTCTTCGTCTCGGATTCGCCGCAATCAAACCGGAGCGCATCCTTTCCGAAGCAAGATGATGGCCATACACAACACTGATTCCTATTCGCCAACAGAAGGCTTCATTCCTTGAATGCTTCATCTATATTTTTAGACAAATTCCAACAACAGCTGTTTCCGACTGTCGAAATTTCATTTGCACACAGTCAAATTTCTATATTATAATATATGTAAATTGATAATTATTATAAAGAAAAGAGGTGCATTATGTCTCCAACACTGTACGATTTCCACCACCTCCCACACGTCAAAAGGCAAAGTGAATCGAAAAAAGCGCTTTGGGTGACGCTTTTGTTGACCGTGTTTTTCACCGCCGTCGAAATCATTGGCGGACTGATTTCCAACTCACTCGCCCTCTTGTCCGATTCGGCCCATATGGCATCCGATGTATTGGCGCTTGGCTTAAGCATGGTCGCCCTCTATATGGCGACGCGCCCGCCGAACCGCCGGTTTACGTTCGGCTTTTTGCGGTTTGAAATCATCACATCGTTTTTGAACGGGCTGACGTTAGCGGTCATTGCTCTGTGGATTTTATGGGAAGGCATTCAGCGGTTTCTCCATCCTGAACCGATCAACTTTCGTCTCATGCTCGGGATCGCAGCGATCGGCCTCGTCGTCAACTTGACGTTGACCATCGTCTTAAGCCGGAGCACGAAAGAGGAAGACAACTTGAACGTTCAGAGCGCCCTTTGGCATTTCATCGGCGACTTGATCAGCTCGATCGGCGTCATCGTTTCAGCGCTGCTCATTTATTTCACCGGCTGGACAGTGTTCGACCCGATCATCAGCTTAGTGATCGCCTCCATCATTTTCACGGGCGGGGCGAAAATTATGCGCGAATCGTATCTCATCTTAATGGAAGCCGTGCCGGAGCAATTCGACCTCGAACAAATCCGCGCCGACATCCTAAAGATCGAAGGGATCGAAGACGTGCATGATATGCATTTATGGGCCATCTCGACCGACCATTACTCACTGTCGGCTCATGTGTTTGTCAACGAACGCATCCAGCCGCTTTGCGTCATCTTGGCGGTGAATGAAATGTTGAAGGAAAAATACGGAATCGAGCACGCCACCATCCAGGTCGAGCACGCCATGCTCCACGACCATGGCAGCTATGGCAAGGCATTTTTGGAGAAAAAGAAACAGTCATAATAATAACGGCCGCCTATGGCTAAGCAGCATAGGACGGCCTCTCTTCTTTTTTATTATTCATGGTGCAAAACATGAGGCAAAGCAGACAATGCCTATTGCCGCTGCAACTCATACTTCTCTTCCCGCATCGTCCCGTGCTGTTCATACCGGATATGCCATAACAGCGCTTTTTCCAATACATGTGGTGTGTGGCCGCCGCGATCCAACGCCTCGGCAAAATAATCGCGCAGCTGCGGACGGTAGTCGGGATGAGCGCAATGTTCAATAATGAGCGGCGCTCGTTCGACAGGAGCCAGCCCGCGCAAATCGGCGTATCCATACTCCGTGATGATGACATCAACATCATGCTCGGTATGGTCGACATGCGATACGAACGGAACGATGCTCGAAATCGCCCCATGTTCGGCACTGGATTTCGTCACAAAAATCGTGAGGCGCGCATGACGGGCAAAGTCACCCGAACCGCCGATGCCGTTCATCATATGCGTGCCGCGAACGTGCGTCGAGTTTACATTCCCGTAAATGTCCGCTTCCAGCGCCGTATTGATCGAAATAAGACCGAGTCGGCGAATAATTTCTGGATGATTGGAAATCTCTTGTGGTCGCAAAATCAATTTGCCCCGATAGGCGTCCAAATTCGTATACACTTGTTTCATCTTGCTTTCTGATAATGTCATCGAACAGCCGGAAGCAAACCGTACCTTCCCCGCATCGATCAAATCAAACATGGCATCTTGCAACACTTCTGAATAAACTTCTAAATCATAAAATTCAGAATACAACAAGCCGTAAAGAACTGCATTCGCGACCGAACCGATTCCGGCCTGAATCGGCGCCAACCGTTCAGTCAATCTTCCTGCCGCCACCTCTTTACGGAGAAAATCAATTAAATGGTTGGCAATCGCCGACGTTTCTTCATCAGGAGGTGCAATCGTCGATGGAGAATCCATTTGGTTTGTAATGACAATGCCGGCAATTTTATCGATATCTACCGGAATGCCAATCATCCCTATGCGATCATCGACTTTCGTCAGTGGAATAGGGCTGCGCTCCCCTTGCTTCCCGACTTCATAAATGTCATGGAACCCGTAAAGCGCTTTCGGTTGAGCCATGTTTAATTCGATGATCACCTGTCTTGCTTTCTCGACAAAAATGGATGAATTACCGACAGAAGTCGTTGGAATGATCAGTCCGTCTTCAGTGATCGAAACCGCTTCCACAATTGCGTAATCGATCGGTTTCAATGCGTCAGAACGGACAAGTTCCGCCGTATGCGACAAATGCTGGTCGATAAATAGCAGTTCCCTTTCGTTAATTTTACGGCGCATCGTGGCATCAGCTTGAAACGGCAAACGTTTATGGATAATGCCCGCTTCAGCCATCAGTTTGTCGATATCTGAGCCAAGCGAAGCTCCTGTATAGACGTCAACTTTCAACGGCTGTTGTTTCGCTCTCTCAATGAGCGCCGTCGGCACCGCTTTTGCATCCCCCGCACGGGTAAAACCGCTCAACCCAAGCGTCATGCCGTCGTTGATCCACGAGGCAGCCGTTTCCGCCGTCACGATCCGCTCCCTTAACGCACGATGGCCGATCCGTTCGAAAATGCATGGTTCCAAAGCGATTTCCCCCTTTTGTTTTTTCCTCATTATAGCGGCTAACGGGAGGAAAATCATTCGAATTGGAGTAAAAGGGCTTTCTTTTGCACTTAAGCAGCATTTTCATTGCATAAAGCAGAAAATAATCTGCCCTGTGCCGTTGCTCCTTAGGCTAAAACCGAGATATTCGCTGCATAAAACAAAAACCGCCTATATCGGCGGTTTTGTCAAAAGCCGAGCAATCTCCGGAAATGGCTGGCATACGTTTGGCTGACAGGCACTTTTGAACCGTCTTTCATCACTAGCAAAAACGTCGAATGGGAATCCGGATGAATTTCGGCAATATAATCGACATTGACAATATACGACCGATGGCAACGGATGAACCGGTCACTTGGAAGGGAAAATTCCAATTCGGTTAAATTATATTTATGGTAGCCTCCGACATGCACGGCTTTGACAAACGTTTTTCGGTTTTGCGCCTCCAAATAGACAATGGTTTCAAAAGGAATCGGAATCCAGCGATCCATCGTCCGTATCGTCAAATACGACATTGTCAGAAGCGGCTTTTTCGGCCATACCGCCGTCACGCATCCTTTCGGCACTCCGTCTTCCAAAATTGGAACCGACACCCCGAAATACGGAACGCCAAACACCCGGCTGTCCTTTTGCTCCTCAATCTTCCGGCGAATCACTAACGCTTTGTATGTGACCGAATCCGGTTTAATTTCATCGCCTGGACGGATTTTCAAATCGATTTGCCTGCTCGGCTGGTAGTAAATGTACCTCCGATCATCGGAAATAACGAGCGATGCTTCGACCGGAAACAATTCGTTAACAACTTGGCTGATTGCTGAAACAAGCAGTGAATCCATATGCCCCACCTCTTGCAAACCATTCCACATCTTTATTTTCAGCCGCCACGGCACGTTTGTCAAACGAGAAATCCCTTGATCGCGCTTGAAAAGAAGGAATTAAAAGAGAGCACCATGAAACATATAAGGGGGGACCATTGCAAATAACAAAGAGGTGTCGCTAATGGAAATGGATATGGCTTTATCCTTTTTAGGCGTTGCCATTTTGCTGACGATCGCCCCCGGCCCGGACATCTTGTTCGTCATCGCCCAAAGCCTATCCCAAGGCAAATGGGCCGGCATCACCACCGCGCTTGGGCTTTGCACGGGGCTTGTCGTCCATATCAGCGCAGCGACGCTTGGCATCTCGGCTGTCATTTACCAGTCGGCTTTGACCTTTGCCGTCGTCAAATACGCCGGCGCCGCTTATTTGCTGTACTTGGCATGGCAAGCGTTGAAAGAAAAAGACGCCAGCTTGGCGTTTGGCCAGCAGGAGCCAATGGCCTATTTCTCTTTGTACAAAAAAGGCATTTTCATGAACGTGCTCAACCCGAAAGTGTCGCTGTTCTTTCTGGCATTGCTGCCGCAGTTCGTCAATCAGTCAGCGGGCCATGTGCCGCGGCAAATGCTGCTATTAGGCGCCATCTTTCTCGTTCAAGCGCTCGCCGTCTTCACCCTTGTGAGCATCGGCGCGGAAAAACTGCGCCACCTGTTGCTGTCGAACAAACGAATCGCCAAGCGGATCAATCGGCTAAAAGGCGCCCTGTTCGCCCTAATCGGCATTCAAATCGCCTTCAGCGAGCGTTCGTAGCGGCGCGCGGCGAGGAGCAGCCGCTCCTTTCTGCGAGCGGCCCGCAACACCTCTTTTCCGCTCATATCCACAAAAGCGCCGCGCCTCCTAGGAGAAGCAACGGCAGAAACAACAGCACATCGAGACCAAATGACAAAAGATTGGCAATTTCAACCAACATGGCGGCCTTTCTCTCGCAGGCCGCCATCCGTTTGTATTGTTCCCGCTGCGGCTTCATGAGCCTGACGCCAAGCGGCAACAACCTCATTCCCTCCCGCCATTCCCGTGTCGCTTGCTTCATCCCATTCCAACCGCACCAGCATGCGCAAAAACTCTTTTTTCAGCTCAATTCTCTCACTTTCAGTATACATCATTTTGCTAAGGAAGGGAAACTCTACCTGTTTGCCACAGCGGATGTCATTTCGCCAGTTTTGTTTGCGCAGTTCCTCGTCGTTCCGTTGATGATGCCGGCCAATCTCAAAGCACAAACAACCCGATACATGTTTTTTAACTTTTTTGATTGTATTTTTCGAAGAATATCTTGTTTTCCCCCACACGATTTGTGTTAAAATTTGAGATGGACGCCCCCAATGACCTGCTGTTCCTATCTCCATTGATGATTGAGCCCTTTGATGAAGCCCTAAATCAATGGAATCCTGTCAAAAGCGTGTTGCCAAAGCAGAAATTACTTGAATCATCGGACACCTATAAGGAAAACCATTCAAAATTGAGAAAGGATGACCAATATGGAAGCCCTCTTGAACCGAATTTTGGACCGCCTGGATCAATTACAATCGGATATCAACACCTTGACATCCGAAGTAAACGACGTCAAAACCAAAATGGCAACCAAACAGGAAGCAGCTGAGCTCCGATCCACAGTAAACGAACTCCAGTTCACAATGAATCAACTCCAGTCCACCGTAAACGAGATGGAAGCGAAAATGGCGACCAAACAGGAGTTGGCAGAACTCCGATCCACAGTGAATGAGATGGAAGCAAAGATGGCGACCAAAGACGATCTAGCCCCAATTCGGCAGGCAGTCCTGGAAACCAATGAGATTGTCAAAAACATCGAAGTCAACCAAGAGCGCCACGAACAAATTTTGGAAATCCTCTCCAAACGATCGATCGAACATGAGGCATCCATCTCCAAGCTGCGGCGCGCGCAGTAATTCAACAAGGGAAAGACGACCGGGGTTAGGGAGTAAACAATGGACAAGGATCGAGATGTGGAGCAAGGAAAAAACATACCTTTCAGACATGTATCGGATTGATCTAACGAATATTCTTCCTAGCAGCGTTGGAACCGTGTTTAGGCTATCCAAGCGTCCTAGCACCCGGGAAGGCCAAGCGTCTTCCCGGATTTGTCTGGCTTGGAACATGCTCGGCTTCAATCGGCATCTCAACCATCGTCTATCAACACTTTAACGTCTACAAATGCTAAAAAGACGAGAAAATAAAAAAAGCACGTAACCTTTTTTGATTGGTTAAGTGCTTCTCGTCAACAATTTCTTAATCATTTGATATTTTTCCTCTACTTTGTTCCTCAGCTCTTCTTCTCCGATATACTCATCGTCATCCTCTCTATGAAGAGGGTTAGGCTCATACCAACCGCACGCTTCCGAAATATCATCAAACGCGTCGATGTACTTTTCGTCTAAATCTCCATCATCGAAATAAGATGCATATATAGCAGGAAAATCATAAGAAAATTGCTCTGGCGACAAATTTCCTTCAAGATAGTCTTCGATGCACCGCAACAAATCATCCATCGATTTCCCTCCAATCTTTTTTTGGTTTCTTTCTAGTAACAATACTAACAATCTCGCCAGTATCATTAGCTTGTATGACAGCAATACCGTCTTTAAAATACACCGTTTTGTTCCCTTCTGCCTGATGATATTTTTTACCTGTCTTGAGTACATCCAAGACATTTTCATTTGTAAAGTCTCTTTTTCCTTTTCCTTGTTTTTGGCCCAAAGCTCGGTTAACTGCATGTTCTCTAAATATAAATCCTTTTTCTTTAAAGTATTCAAACGTTTTGTTCATTTTTTGAAGATATTGTGCTGAATAAACATTAGGATCCTTTACCTCTAGCTTATGACCTCTGATATGCTTATTATACCACTCTTCGTACGAAACGGAATCCACCAATCCATTCATCGACTGGCGTTTCTCACCTTTCGTATATTCCGATTCATCAAAATACGGAATCGTCGTCGTTCGGCAGCGGACATGAAATGGCGGTGCCGTTGTGCCAGGTTTATAATTTTTTACCTCATACACTTTTCCGTCCATGCTTCGGCAAATGTCCGATGTCCGCATATCGAGCGTGGCCAAAATCTCGTATTTCTCCATTCCTGCGTCGCGATAGCTGTTGTGGGCCGCCAAATTGTGAAAGAAGTTGGCCTCGGTTCTCACCAACGCTTCGGCGCGCGAATAGGCTACATCGGCCACTCTTACAATTTCTTTGGCCGTCCGATCAATGGACCGGCCGATGATGAAGCTTTGTTCGAGCGTTTTTCGGATATTTTGCATCGTTTCCTGCTCATGGCCCCAGATCCGTTTGGAAAACTCTTTCCCACTCCAGTTATACGACATCACTTCGCACATGGTGCTGTCGTCAAGAATTTGCACATTAACAGGAATGCCCGTTCTGGCAAAGTCGTACATGAAGTGGTAAATGAACAAAAAATAATTTACACGTATTATTAATACGTGTTATAATAAAGATGTGGAAAGGGGGAATAAACATTTCATCAAAAGAACTGATTAAACTACTGAAAAAAGACGGATGGTACTTACATAGGGTAGTCGGAAGCCACCATCATTTCAAACATCCAACGAAAAAAGGAACCGTCACAGTTCCCCATCCACGAAAAGACTTAAAACCTGGAACAGTACACTCAATACTAAAGCAGGCAGGGCTGAAATAGCCCTCCTGCGAAAGGAGGTTTTCCATATTGGCTAAATATTATTTCCCTGCCATTTTCGATCCCGGATCCGATGGGAGCGAAGGATATACTGTCACATTTCCGGATCTGCCGGGTTGCATTACAGAAGGTTCTACTTTGGAAGAGGCATTTCGTATGGCAAAAGACGCTTTAGAAGGATACCTTTATGGAATGGAAGAAGACGGCGAAGGGATCCCGGCGCCCTCTGATCCCAAGAAATTAGTCATTCCTCAAGGTGCGTTTGTCTCTATGATCGAGGCGTGGACCGACTATATCCGTGACGAGATGGAAAATAAATCAATTAAGAAAACATTGACAATCCCCAAATGGTTAAATGACGCCGCGGAAGCAGAAGGGATTAATTTTTCGCAACTCCTGCAATTTGCCCTGAAAGAACGCCTAGGAATGGTTAAAAAAAGCGAACCTGACACAAAACAATGAAATGGAAAAGCCTCTTCACCCACACAGGTAGAAGAGGCTTTCTTTTATGCGTTTTTGAATTTTTCTTTCCGCCCGTTCAATCATGGTTTGAACGCTACTATATAGATGCTTGAAGCTTTAACATTTGCGGCTTTTACCGGGCATTGGATCGACTGTCGGGCGACCGAACAGCGCCGCTTTCAGACCCATGTATGGGTCTGTAAAGCGAGTGGTTGTTCGGTCTTCCGTCACGCCTTGGCGTGACGAGGGCAAGCCACAGGCTTGCCCTCGACAGTCGAAAAATGGATAAGCGACTTTTCCGTCAAGGATATGTTAAACGTTTTCGTTGCATCTATATAGACCATGCCCTCCTTTTTCATCTCTTCAAAAAATCCCTTGTCTTCCCCCATACGATTTGTGCTAAAATGGGAGTTGGATGTCCCCAACGACCTACTGCTCATATCCCCATTGATGATCGAACCTTTTGACAGAGCCCTACACCGACAAGATCCAGACTACGTTAGTAAAGCAGAAAAAGCCTTGGAGAATGGGCTTGAATCACCATCAATCAAAGCAGGGAAAGGATGACCCATATGGAAGCACTCTTGAACCGAATTTTGGATCGCCTCGATCAATTGCACTCGAATGTCAGTACCTTGACATCCGAAGTCAGCGATATCAAAACCAAAATGGCGACCAAAGAGGAATTGGCTGAACTCCAGTCCAAAGTCGATGAAATCGAAGCGAAAATGGCCACCAAAGAGGAATTGGCCGGACTCCAGTCCAAAGTCGATGAAATCGAAGCGAAAATGGCCACCAAAGAGGAATTGGCCGGACTCCAGTCCAAAGTCGATGAAATCGAAGCGAAAATGGCCACCAAAGAGGAATTGGCTGAACTCCAGTCCAAAGTCGATGAAATCGAAGCGAAAATGGCCACCAAAGAGGAATTGGCCGGACTCCAGTCCAAAGTCGACGAAATCGAGGCGAAAATGGCCACCAAAGAGGAACTCGCTGAACTTCGCTCCACTGTGATCGAGCTCCAGTCCAATGTAAACGAAATTCAAGCGAAGATGGCGACCAAAGAGGAACTCGCTGAACTCCAGTCCAAAGTGAATGGACTCCAATCCAACGTAAACGAAATTCAAGCGAAGATGGCAACCAAAGACGACCTGGCCCCAATTCGGCAGGCGGTCCTGGAAACCAATGAAATTGTCAAAAGTATCGAAATCAACCAAGAGCGCCACGAGCACATTTTGGAAATCCTCTCCAAACGCTCGATTGAACATGAGGCATCCATCGCCAACCTTCGGCGCGCGCAATAATTCTACAGAATGAAGACAATCGGTGTTAGGGAACAAACAATGGACAAGGGTCGAGCTATGCAGTGCCACAAAGAAAAAACATCCCTTTCAGACATGTATCGCTGGGATTCATCTAAGGAAGATTTCCCTAAACCAGAGCGACAACCTGACAGCGTTTGAACCATGTTTAGGATATCCATGGGGGCATCAATCACATCCGGGAAGGGCCAGGCATCTTCCCGGATGTGTCTAACGTGGCTTCAGTCGACAGCCATCCATCGTCCATCAACATTTTTGGCCTCCCTTTCATTTGCCGTTCTGATCCTTTCTGTCAAACTCTCTAAACGGCTGGTGAAAAACAACGGATTCACTCGATTTGAGAGAAATCGAAAGGGATAAAGTCATGGTGTCGCAAGGTTTTTCAATTGGAAAAACACTGTTGGGAAGCAGTATTTTCCTTCAAATCACCGGGCTTCTAAATGTTGTACGCCTTATTCCGATTCGTGTTTCAAAAAAACACAAATTTTCTACTTCTTCACACATTCCCTCTCCTTTGATTTGCCGCTCTAGCTATGAAGCCGAAAAAGCTGATGTCGCTTTTCTCTCCTCCGCTCCGCAACGAATACCCCCGCTAGAAACGAACCATGAAGTGGAAGGAGACAAAAACATATAGCCGCTTTCGCGATACAAAAACCGAAGCGTCCATTGTCCGGAATCATCAGGAAATTCTTGATGCAACAACTGTTCGATGGCGTCGATGCACGCCTGTTGTTCATCAGGCGCAATCGGGCGGAAATCTTCCGCTAACGTCCCTGAACAAGCTTGTTCTGCCGTCACCTCGCCATTCCACCCCCACTCCTGTCTATGAAACGGTTCATGAATCGGCTCGCTCCACTCAAACCAACGTCATTTTCTGCTAAAATAAGGACCAAGCCACCCTCGTTCATGGGTTACAACAAACGTCCAATTGAACTCGTGATCGACCACGTATATATCGGCATACTTGCCGTTTTCAGCTGTCAAATCTCTCGCTTTCAAACTGAAAGCGTTCTCCACTTTAAAAACGCCATCACAATGTTGAAAGAAAATATAGCAGCATTCTTTCTCTTCCTTATCAAACGCCATTTCCGCTTCTGTTTCCACTAAACAGTCCCTCATTCCATAGCTGAACACATGCCATAAGTAACCGCCCGCCCCATTGATATCATAAAGGTGGATGTTTTGTTTTTCTTCCGCAGTCAAATGTCCGGCAAACACCTCTTCCCAATGTTGCCTTAATTTCGCTCCGAAACCAGGTTGTTTGCTTATTTTGATGTTTCGATCCGCCAGTTTATCGAACAACTCCATTCACTCCTCCCTCAAGTTGGGTTATATGAATTGCTTTTCGCGTAAGCTGCAAAAATCGGGAGAACTGAATACCTAGATTGTAAGAAGAACTCCATAGTATAATCACATCGTTATGACAATCAGCGAATCCCTTTGTTCAGTTCGCAATTCTTTCCCATCTTCGCATAATCAGTTCTCCCTCTCTTTATTTTCTCTCCCATATCTCCTTGCATCTTACGACTCAACCTCTCCTCTTCTTCCACTTTTGGTTTTTCTCTGCAATTTTCTCTCATTTTCCATTCTTTTCACTTTCCATTTCGCCTCACCGAACACGATTGTACGCACACGATTTTCTTTTCTCGAATCGTATTCGGTAAATAAAAAACAAGGGATTCCACTTACGTGAAACCCCTTGTCCCTAAAGCCTTTTCCCTATTTTCGATGCCGATGGTGGGAGTAAAACCACCATCCTCCAACCCTTGATTTTTCAAAGTTTATAGACTTTCAATTTCCTTGGTGTGCAAAATTTGTGCAAAATTATCTCCAGTGCGTAAATCCATGCAAAAAGGCGGATCACTCCGCCTTCTTTTCGTTGCTCATATTCCGCCTTTTTTAATTAAATTGGGTAAGAATATTTTAGTTTTTATTATCCAGAACATTTAAAACACGATTAATAAACGCTTGACCATCTTCAAACTCAATATATCGTAAACTATTATCATGCAATAAAATCTCTACTTTTTTAAATGTTTCTCTATCCCCATTGTCTATTAGTTTTTGTAATTCAGCTAATTCAGCTCTTAATGCGTTAACCAAACTCTCTGGTTCTTCGTCTCTAAATTCTCTAATCATGTCGTCAAATTCATGATCATCGATTGATTGATTATAATATCCGTCTACAAAGTATTTAAGCGTCTTAAATTTTCTCTCAATTTCCATCATATTCATCACCACTTCGGATAAGATGTAACAATATAAAAACCATATGGAGAATTAGGATCTCTTTTTAATAATGTGAAAGTATTTCTTAGGTCATAATCAATTTTATTTGCACCCTTTTTAACTCCTCTTCCCACCGGATGTTTATATTTATAATTTAGACTTAATGTTGTACTTTCGGAGTTTAACAGCCAATCAGCAATTTTATCAGCATTCGCTTTTATTGTTAGTTCAATCACATTATTGGCAGTAGTTTTATTAGTATAAGTACTTACGTCTTTTCTTTCTGATTTCATACGATCAATTAATTCATTATCTTTTAAAGAAACATGTTTTAGAATTGTATGACCTTTATCTTCAGAATAATTTAATAATGTTCCTGCGTCAATATTGTTTATTTTATCTGAAATGAATTTGACTGCAGCATCATCAATTTTATCTGTTCCTTTTTTTACCGTCGATTTGATTACATCGACTGCTTTCCCAATATTTTTTAAGTCTTTTAAGTCTCCAATAACAGGTATGAATGCAAATAATGCTAATCCAACTTCTTTAGCAGTAGCATTAGGATTAAATAAAGTATTGACAAGATTATATGCGTCTTTAAATTGACCAACAACAGGAACAAAATCGGTGACCACATCCATTAGTGACTTAGCTAATTCCTGTTTCTTCTTTTCCTCTGCCTCTTTTTGAAGTCTTTGTGCTTCTTTAGATATATCAACTGTTACGCCCTTATTAGCTTTTGATGAGATATAAGACTTTAGACTTCTATAAGTTTGCGCCCCGGCTACACCATCAACAGATATACCAACTGATTTTTGAAAACTTCTTACAGCTCCCTCTGTCTCGGAACCATATACACCATCCACTTTAACATTATATCCTGCCGAATTTAACATTCTTTGTAATTCCTTTACAGCCTCTCCTTTGCTTCCTTCTCTAAGCGTCTGACCTGTCCAATGATCATCGCTACCTGATGAGTTTGATCGGGACACTGTTGTTTGTGTTCTCACATACTCTTGTAGAGCCTGGTACGTTTGTTTCCCCGCAATTCCATCGGCCGTGATTCCAACCTTCTTCTGAAATTCCTTCACAGCCTTCTCTGTATTTGCTCCGTAAACTCCATCAATTCCCCCAGGATTAAATCCGGCTTTATAAAGCCAAGATTGCAATGTCTTCACATAATCATTTCGATCACCTCTTTTCAGCGTTTGCCCACTCCATAGATAATTTGTATAATTTGATGGATAATAGATGATTCTGCTAGTCCCATCTACAACGTACATCATTGAGCCCCCCATTTCAAAGCTTTATCCATTAATTTCAATAGTAATCAATTTTGATCAAAAAGATTGTCGAATTTTGTATTAAAATAAAAAAATCCCCACTCTAAAGGTGGAGATTCGTAATCATCATTCCATATCATACGGCCGGTATTTCTTGCGCAACGCCTCCAATTCTTTTTTCTTTTCCTCGATGTCGCTTCTTAAAAACAAACTGTCGCCGCGTAGCTTTTTGATCGGATTTAACTTGCCGCCCGCAATCATCTGACTCACTCTTTGACGTGTGACACCAAGAATTTCAACTACTTCAGAAGTCGTGAGGACTTCATTTCGAATGAAGTCCTCTATCTCCTGGCGTGAATTAAGATGGTATTGCACCTTTTCACCTCCTAATCACTTACGGATACGATCAATTAAACGATCGATAAGCGTCCATGCCCAAAGTAACAGTGCCACTAATAATGCGATATCCAGAACGCCTAGATGATGAAAGTCAGTTGTAACTAGAAACGTAATGGCGATAATCGCAATTAAAGCATTAAGAATGACTTTTGACATTTGTTTGGGGAGATGATACTATTTTTTATACAGAAGCCCTTCCCGAAGGTAGGGCTTCCGCTTGGGTTTATTTGCGACGTTTCTTTTTGGAGCGTCGCTTTTTATTTTTCTTTCTATCGTCGAGGTAAATCTTGAATGCTAGCGTTGCCGCCGCTATGCTCATGATTTTCTCGACGATATCGAGGATTTTCATCATCTCCCTTTGTTCACCTCCTTTCTGATTTTATTATACCAAATGTATTTACAATTGTAAATAGATAAAATAAAAAAATTGTAAAAATAGCGAAAAAATCCCCCGCCAAACGGCAGGGGTTAAACAATAGTAGCTGGATACCCATTTTGCTTCAACTCTTCAACCAGCTGCTCCGCATTCTTCCGATCGCTGAACGCCCCTACTTGCACACGGTATAGTTTTCCGTCAGACGATTTTTGTTGTGGCTGCGATGGTGCTGTTTTTGCTTTTTGCGGCAATCCCAGGAATTTTGCGATTCCTCGCGCGTGCGCCTCGCCTACATCTTTGAGAAACTCTTCATTTTTTAGCAACTTGGCGTCGCTTGAATCAATGAACAGATTCTCGGTAAGAACAGCAGGCATTTTTGTTTCTCGAAGTACTGCATAATTTGCCCTTTTCTTCCCCCTGTCTGTAATGGAGCCAAAAGTCTTCATCGTCGCTAAAATTTCACCATGCAGGACATTTTGCAACGCGATAGTTTGCGAGGAAACGCCACCGTTGTAAACGTAGCTTTCGAATCCATTTCCTTTCCCGGCGTTGATATGCACGCTGACAAATACGTCCGCGCCCCATGCGTTTGCCATGTCGGCGCGTTGGGACAACGTCAGTGTTTGGTCTCCTGTACGAGTGACACGTTGTTCAAAGCCTGTGTAGTTAGCTTCGAGATAAACCATGGCATATTCTACGATTTTATGAGTCAAGTTTTTCTCCTGTAATCCATTTGCCACCGCGCCAGGATCATCGCCGCCATGCCCTTTATCCCAGTAGATTTTAGACATTTTTCCCTTCTCCTTTCTCGCTTCTCCCTTTCAGCACCTCTACCGCCTGCTTGATTTGTTCTGGCACAGGAAGCCCAATTCGTCCGGCATTTTCAATGATCGAAAGTAGCTCATTCGCTAAATAAAAAAAGATCGTCGCGTCTCGGAATAGTCCGTTCGTTCCGACCGCACGATCAATGAGGTGACCGACAGCAACTAGCGCGAAAATCATCACTTTTTTTGGTATCCGTTTGAACCCGACGGCACTACGAAGCGAACCTTCTTTTGATGCTGCCAATACGCCCGTGACATAATCCATGACGACAAATGCCAGCAAGATGCCGAGCAGTTCTGACCATCCACCAAACAAATAACCGACAACAGCCCCAACCGCAGCCGCGCCGGTTTTATAGATCACATCAAGCCTTTCCATTCGTTTCACCTCATTATTAGTGTCTAATAATGCTGTTAACAAAACGCTAAAAACGTTGTGCAGGAAACTTGGTTTAAAAGAGGTGACGATGCATTCCTTGAGGCATACGCACGCTTCGATGCTTTTATACCGGAAAGCGAACATCAAATATATTTCAAAGCGTCTTGGTCATAAGGATATAGGGATCACATTGCAGACCTACTCGCACATTTTGGACGAGCTGGAACAAGCAGAAAATATGCTCCTGGATCAAATCATGGATGATTTATATCATGCAAGATAGCCGTGCAAAATTCGTGCAAAATTTTTTCGGATTCTATCGTTTTTTTCGGGATTCCCAAAAAATGAAAAACGACCGCAAATGCGGTCGTTTCAAGGGTTTCACGATTGTTCATCGTGAGGTATCGGATTCCCAGGATGCCGATGGTGGGAGTCGAACCCACACGGGGGGCTACCCCACACGATTTTGAGTCGTGCGCGTCTGCCAATTCCGCCACATCGGCGCGACAATCAACATTTTACCAAATCATCTTTCATCTGTCAATACTTTTTTATTCATTAGATGGAGGCGGCACCCGGATTCGAACCGGGGGTAAAGGTTTTGCAGACCTCTGCCTTACCACTTGGCTATGCCGCCTTGATCGAGAGCGGAAGACGGGACTCGAACCCGCGACCCCCACCTTGGCAAGGTGGTGTTCTACCGCTGAACTACTTCCGCATCCGTGGCTGGGGTAGCTGGATTCGAACCAACGCATCACGGAGTCAAAGTCCGTTGCCTTACCGCTTGGCTATACCCCAACGCCAAAGAACAAGGGCGACTAGTGGGAATCGAACCCACGCATGCCAGAGCCACAATCTGGTGCGTTAACCACTTCGCCATAGTCGCCATCATGATCATAAAAATGGCAGGGGCAGTAGGAATCGAACCCACACCGGAGGTTTTGGAGACCTCTGTTCTACCATTAAACTATGCCCCTTTGTTAAAATGGTGGAGGGGGACGGATTCGAACCGCCGAACCCAAAGGGAGCGGATTTACAGTCCGCCGCGTTTAGCCACTTCGCTACCCCTCCAAGGAATGGTGCCGACTGCAGGACTTGAACCCGCAACCTACTGATTACGATTCAGTTGCTCTACCAATTGAGCTAAGTCGGCGTGATATGAATAGACCGTGACTCGTTGAACTCTGTTGTGTCCCTTCCTCTTCTAGCTGATTCGATGAAGCAGGATGCGTCGGGACAACTCGAAGCAGATTCGACGAAGCAAATGCTCGTCTCTACCAATTGAGCTAAGTCAGCATGTATATCTTATTATATGGTGGCTCGGGACGGAATCGAACCGCCGACACAAGGATTTTCAGTCCTTTGCTCTACCGACTGAGCTACCGAGCCATATTTTTTCATCTTTCACAATTTTGAAAGAATGGCGGTCCCGACGGGACTCGAACCCGCGATCTCCTGCGTGACAGGCAGGCATGTTAACCACTACACTACGGGACCAATTTTGGTTGCGGGGGCAGGATTTGAACCTGCGACCTTCGGGTTATGAGCCCGACGAGCTACCGGACTGCTCCACCCCGCGACGGTAAGAAACTCATCTCATTTGATAACGCTCTAAGTGTTTCTTTAAGACTGCCTCTTCCTCTGCCAGCGAACTCAAAGATATCGAATGCGTCGAGGCAACTCGAAGCGGATTCGACGAAGCGAAGGCTCGTTGCTCCACCCCGCGATGATGAGAAAGTAAGTCAGCTTTTATATTAAGATGGTGGAGGATGACGGGATCGAACCGCCGACCCCTTGCTTGTAAGGCAAGTGCTCTCCCAGCTGAGCTAATCCTCCACAAAGAAGTGACCCGTACGGGATTCGAACCCGTGTTACCGCCGTGAAAGGGCGGTGTCTTAACCACTTGACCAACGGGCCATGCTGATGGATCATGGCGGAGAGCAAGGGATTCGAACCCTTGAGGCGCTATTCACGCCTACACGATTTCCAATCGTGCTCCTTCGACCACTCGGACAGCTCTCCATGATGGCTCCGCAGGCAGGATTCGAACCTGCGACCAATCGGTTAACAGCCGATTGCTCTACCACTGAGCTACTGCGGAATCATAACGATGGTCAATTCTCCCATCAAGATGCCCTGCCTCTTCCTCTGCCAGCCGATTCAAAGAAGCTGGATGCGTCGAGGCAACTCGCAGTTCATCCGATGATGCAAATGCTCGTCACTGAGCTACTGCGGAATGACATCTCTTTAGACATTTACTATTATAATGATTCGCGCTGAGCTGTCAAGAGTTTTTTCATTCCCTCAAAACTAGATAACCGTCGGAAGAAGCCGCGGCGCTTTTCGCTGTCTAGTTCCGGCCGCCATCGGCTCGCGACGCTTCGGTCCTGCTGCGGCGGCGACACATTGCTTACGCTCCTGTGATACCACCCACGCAGAACCAAGCTTTGCTTGGTTCGAGCCTCCTCGCAGGCCCTCCAGCGCGCCTCGCCGATAAGCGGGCGGCCTCCACTTTTCTCACTAGGTT
>NZ_MQMG01000055.1 GCF_001908025.1 Geobacillus proteiniphilus | reverse complement strand
CAGCTTTTCTATTGCGCTTCGTTTCGTTCAGTTTTCAAGGAACGAGCTATCCTTTCTTCGTTCGAGGAACTTACCTCCTCGAAAGCGACTCTTGTAATATATCATCTTTTTTTATTTTTGTCAACACGTTTTTTGCTTTTTTTCGCCGCATCGAAGCGGCTCTAATAATATATCACCCAGTTTTCTATATGTCAACTATTTGAACGCTCTCCCACCTACGCTCACGCTTAGAGGTGGGAAAATGGGAAAAACACGCCTATGAAAAGCGGGTCGATGAGTTGCTTGAACTCGTCGGATTGGATCCGGCGACGTTCAAGCACCGCTATCCGTCGGAGCTGAGCAGCGGGCAGCAGCGGCACGTCGACGTCGTCCGCGCCCTGGCCGCTGAACCGGACATCATTTTAATGGATGAGCCGTTCAGCGCCCTCGACCCGATCAGCCGCGAGAAGAATTGATTTTTCAAGTCCTCTCAAATTGAGAAGAGTTGGTTTTGAGCTCTTTTTCCCTTAAATCACCAGTCTTTTAGGACATACAAAAAAGACTGCCCCGAAAGGCCATCCAACCGGCCTTTTGGAACAGTCTCCCGTCTCCATCACTATTCCCGCAAAAAGATGAAGTAACAGATAAAGACGACAAACAGCACATATAACAGCGGATGCACGTCTTTGGCGCGTCCTTTTAAAATCATCGTGATCGGGTAGAAGATGAAGCCGACGGCGATGCCGGTGGCGATGCTGTAGGAAAGCGGCATCGTGATGAGCGTGAAGAACGCCGGCACGGCGACTTCGAACTTCTTCCAGTCAATCTCGCCGATCGATGATGCCATCAGCACTCCGACGATAATCAAGGCCGGCGCGGTGACCGGTGCGGTGATGACGCTTAACAGCGGCGAGAAGAACAACGCCAGCAGGAACAAAATCCCCGTCACGACCGCGGAAAACCCGGAGCGCCCTCCGGCGGCGACGCCGGCCGACGATTCGATGTACGACGTCGTTGTCGATGTGCCGAACACCGCCCCAACCATCACCGCTGTCGCATCGACGAGCAGCGCTTTGCCGGCGCGCGGCAGTTTATTGTTTTTCAACAACCCGGCTTGGTTGGCGACAGCCAAGAGCGTCCCGGTCGCATCGAAAAAGTCGACAATAAAGAACGTCAAGACAACACCGAGCATTTTCCACGAGAAAATGTCCGGCAAATGTTTGATCGCCACACCGAAGGTTGGCGAAATATCCGGAATAGCGCCGACAATTTGATGCGGCACTTTGATCAAACCGAAAATCATGCCGACAATTGCCGTAATAACCATACCGTAAAAGACGCCGCCATTCACTTTTTTCACCATTAACACGACGGTGATGAACAAACCGAAAATGGCAAGCAGTGTATTGCCGTCTTTCAAATCGCTCAATCCGACTAACGTCGCGTCGTTATTGACGATGATGCCAGCGTTTTGCAAGCCGATGAACGTGATGAACAGCCCGATCCCGGCACCGACAGCGTATTTCAACTCCACCGGAATGGCATCAATAATTTTTTCCCGGATACCCGTCAATGTTAAAACTGTAAAAATCACCCCGGAGACGAACACCCCGGCGAGCGCCGTTTGCCACGGAATGCCCATATGCAGCACGACGGTGAAGGCGAAAAAGGCATTCAGCCCCATCCCAGGCGCCAAGGCGATTGGATAGCGGGCCAACACTCCCATCAAAATCGATCCGTACGCCGCCGCCAAGGCGGTAGCGACAAACACCGCTCCTTGGTCAATGCGCAGTTCATCAGGAAAATCTTTCACAGCGCCGAGCGACAAGGTAAACGGGTTGACGAACAAAATGTACGCCATCGACAAAAACGTTGTCAGCCCAGCGATGATCTCCGTCCGATAGTTCGTGCCAAGCTCATCAAATTGGAAGTACTTTCTCACGTCTGCCCCCTCCTATACATAAAATAAAAAACGCTTCTAGCAGCTACCAGAAGCGTTGACTAGGAAGGAATGACGAACAGAGAGAGGACAAACAAGCACTCTCCTATCCCGCATCCCTCGTAGTCAAGCTATTTACGGTAGCTTGGTAGAAACTCCCGAGCCATATTCCCGGGATTATACGACGGAATTCGACAATATTCATGATTCCACGGCTATTGTATCAGCCTGTCGGTTGCTTGTCAAGAAAAAAGACGAACATTTCTTTGGAAATGCCCGTCTTTTGTTCGTTTTTATTCCCACTCGATCGTCGCCGGCGGCTTGCTTGTAATATCGTAGACGACGCGGTTGACATGCGGCACTTCGTTGACGATGCGGGTTGAAATCCGCTCGAGCACATCCCACGGGATGCGCGCCCAATCAGCGGTCATTCCATCGACTGACGTCACCGCACGAATGGCAACCGTATAGTCGTACGTGCGGGCATCCCCCATCACCCCAACGCTGCGAATGTCGGGAAGGACGGTGAAGTATTGCCAAATTTCGCGGTCCAACCCAGCTTTTTTCACTTCTTCGCGCAAAATGGCGTCTGATTCGCGAACGATTTCCAATTTTTCTTCCGTCACTTCTCCAAGAACGCGGATGCCAAGCCCCGGCCCCGGGAACGGCTGGCGCCAAACGATTTCGTCTGGGATTCCTAGTTGCGTTCCGAGGGCGCGCACTTCGTCTTTAAACAGTGTATTGAGCGGCTCGATCAATTCAAATTTCATGTCTTCCGGAAGCCCGCCGACATTGTGGTGCGACTTGATCGTTTGCGCCGTTGCTGTGCCGCTTTCAATAATATCCGTGTAAAGCGTGCCCTGCACTAAAAATTCGATGCCTTCAAGTTTCGCCGCTTCATCGTCAAACACGTAAATAAATTCGTTGCCAATGATTTTCCGCTTTTGTTCCGGGTCCGTGACCCCTTTGAGTTTCGCCAAAAAGCGGTCTTTCGCATCGACTTTAATGACATTCATCTGGAACTGCTCACGGAACGTCTTCATGACACTTTCGGCTTCACCTTTGCGCAAAAGGCCATGGTCGACGAAAATACAAGTAAGTTGATCGCCAATGGCGCGGTGCACCAAAACGGCAGCGACCGACGAATCGACTCCGCCGCTTAAGGCGCACAGCACTTTTTTTCCGCCCACTTGTTCGCGGATGCGGCGCACCTGCTCATCAATAAAGTTTTCCATCGTCCAGTCGCCCCGGCAGCCGCATACCTCAAAGACAAATTTCTTCAATAGATCATTGCCGTATACCGAGTGGCGCACTTCTGGATGGAATTGCACCCCATACCATTTTCGCCGTTCGTCACTCATCGCAGCAATCGGGCACGAAGGGCTCGTCGCATCGACAGCGAAACCAGCCGGCGGAGCGGTCACCAAATCGCCGTGGCTCATCCAAACGACTTGCTCGTTCGGCAACCCATGAAAGAGCAGCGAGTCGTTTTTGACTTGGATGAGCGCTTTGCCGTATTCACGGTGCACCGCTTTTTCCACCTTACCTCCTAAATGATGCGCCATCAGCTGCATCCCGTAGCAAATCCCTAAAATCGGCAGCCCCAACTCAAAAATCGCTGGGTCGCATGTAAACGCTTGTTCATCATACACGCTGTTTGGACCGCCCGAGAAAATGATTCCTTTGGCGTTCAGCGCACGGATTTCCTCAGCACGGATCGTGTGCGGATGCAGTTCGCTGTAGACGCCAAACTCACGGATGCGGCGGGTAATCAGCTGGTTATATTGACTGCCAAAGTCCAAGACGACGATCATTTCTTGGTTCATGTTTTCCACCCCGTCAAAAAAATAACGCTGCCATTGCCCAAAACATGGATGAAGGCAGAATAGCAGCGTCTTCTGCCTTCATAGTCGGGCCGTTTACGGCGGCCCGGTAGAGACGCGCAAGCCATATTCTTGCGCTTATATGAAGGGCTTTCGTCTGTCCGTATGCAAATTTGAGTTCATTCTATCAACTTGACGGCAGGCGGTCAAGAGATCGTCCTTTTTATTAAATTTTCCCACAATTTCACCGCTTCACGGACATTGGCTTCCTTGATTCCCGTTCCGTATACGGCGCGTTCATATAGTTTCGTCAACCGATTCATTTCATTTGTTTCAAACAGGCGATCCACTTCGGCGGCGTATTGACGCAACGTTTCATGCGGCCGACGCTTAAGTCCATAATCTTGCAAATGACGAAGAAGCGCCCCGTACGCAGAAATGAGCCAGGCGGCCCCATCAAGCTTCCGGCGGCGGAACCGAAACAGCGTAAAGCGCGGCCACCATTTCCGCCTTGTCGCATAGGCCGCTCCGCCCAACACGGCCAACACGACCAGCGTAGTCAGCCCCGTTTTCCACGACCAAACATCCGCCAGCTTCTCCCACCAATGCTCCGCCTGTGCCGTCGAAGATTGCTCAAGTAATTGATCAAGCGGCACACGCGGCGTTTCCCGTTCTTCCGGCTGCGGCTGTGGTTCTGGCTCCTCTGGATTCGAAGCGGCAAGCGAGAACGCATACGGATTGACAAACCCTTGCGTCGGCTCAAATGGCACCCAACCGATGCCTTCAAAATACACCTCGACCCATGAATGGGCGTCGTTGTTGCGCACTTCATAAACCGATTGCCCGTCTTGCTCCCCAACCAACCGTCCGGATGTGTACCCTTTCACCCAGCGCGCTGGAATGCCCAGTGTGCGGACGAGCACCGCCATCGAGGTGGAAAAATTGTCGCAATACCCTTGCTTCGTCTCAAATAAAAACTGGTCGACGTAATCTTGGCCAGGCCCGGGAACAGCGACGTCCGTCGTTTCGTACGTGTATCCGTTCAGATGAAAGTATTGCTCGATCGCTTTTACCTTGTCGTACACGGTTTCTTTTCCATCGGTAATTTGCTTTGCCAACTCGCGAACCCGCTGCGGAAGCGTCTCTGGCAATTGCGTATAGCGTTTCAAAAAGGGCGGGTCTTGGACAGGGGGCGCGGCGCGCAATGCCTCAATCGGAAAATCTGGCTCCATATACGTCAGCATATACTGACGGATCGGAAGGGCGTTGGCGTTTTGATCGGTCGTATAAATTTTTTCCGTCGCCATATGCATGCGGTAGACGATATGGTCAGACGTTTGCACCTGTTGCAAGCCGAGCGGATAGACGAGATGAAACGCCTGGTCTTGGCGGGTGATTTCCGCCGTCTGCTCGACCGTCTTGACTTTGTCGCTCCACCATTCATACCTAATCAGCTCCCCGTTTCCAAACGACTGGACTTGTTCGCTTTGGAACGCTTCCCACCCTTTTCCCGTGTAAATGTCTTTCGTTTCGACGCGCCAATAATGACGGCCTTGGTCTTTGGCAATGAAAACGACGGTATCATCAGCGATAAACGGCCCGCCGAGGCGCGAATCGTTTTGTCCGTAGCCAATTTTCTTTACGCCGGCGGCGGGTCGGTTATCGGACTCCTGCTCCGAGGTAGCGCCATAGCTGTGAATAAACGCCACCGGATCCGGCCATTGCGGCGGCAGCTTCGGACCGGCATACCCAGCCGCAAGAGCGACGGCGGGAATGAATAGAGCAGCCGCCCGCCACTTTCCGATGCGAAAAGACGGCGCTTTTGCCTGCAGCTCTTCGCCCTGGAGCCAAACGAAAGCAAAAAAGCCGAGCGCAACAAGACGAAGGATCGCCCCGTTGCCGCTATATGGCAGAAACGTATCAAGCACAGCGATATACCCAACCGTCAACGCGTATGGGACAAACCACCGGTTCCGCCGTACAATAAGCCAATGCAACAGGAACGAAACGGCCCATAACAGCAGAAAAAAGGCAAAGGTGCGCAACGCATCGCTCGGCATAGAAGACCGATCGCCCAACAACCAGACGATGCTATCCCGCCAAAGCGCATGAGGCAAAGCGGCGATCGAAGCAAAAGAAAATAAACGAGAAAGCGCCCACCATATATAAACCATTTTCCCGAGCGCGGAAAGCCATATGGGAACACGGAGCAAATGAAGTCCGAAACAAAGGGCGACAAATGATACAAACACGCCTATATGCGCTGTATCGGTGACGGCCTCTAACGGCCAAAGCCATTCCGTGAGCAGCCAAGCGGCTAGGGCGTTAGGCAGCACGGTAGATAACATGTTTGCCCTTAACGGTCTCATCCATCTCCTCCTCCTTGCCGGACGGTTTGCAACACCTGCGGGTCAATGCGCGATACGTACACTCCGCTGCGGCGAAGCCTGTCCGCCCAGTTCCGCTCGTCCTCTCCCCATTCATGGTTGACAACATACAGAACAATATGGCGTTTTGGTGCCATTGCTCGCAGCTGCCCGGCCAACTGGGC
Organism: Geobacillus proteiniphilus; assembly: GCF_001908025.1. GTDB lineage: Bacteria > Bacillota > Bacilli > Bacillales > Anoxybacillaceae > Geobacillus > Geobacillus proteiniphilus. Next base: position 17,540 of record NZ_MQMG01000055.1, on the reverse strand, counting down.
GGACAACGCGGACGTCACAATGATGCAACCAGCAGCCGTCCTCCAGTTCGCCTCCTCAGCTAAAACATGCGCGAGCGGCTCTTGGCCGCCGACGTCCACTTCCGCCAACCGAAGAAGAATCGACTGCCACTGTCCGTCATGACGGCGCGGCGCTAAGAAAGAACACTCTCTTCCAGCAACGATCAGCCCGACCGGCACCCCTTCATCCATCAACGCCTTCGATACGGAAGCCGCTAACGTGACAAGCTCCTCAAACCATGGAGACGCGGCGCCGTCGAGCACAACGATCCAATCGTCATTGCGCTGTTCATCAAACTCTTTGGTCATCAGTTCCTGTCTGCGCGCTGACGCCTTCCAATGCACCCACGACATTTTGTCCCCAGGCACGTATCCACGGGCGCCGGCCGCCACGGCCATATCGCGGCGATAGGCAAGCGTGCGCGCAGCTTTTCCTTGGGCAAACCATTCGCGCACCATCTCGGACGGCCATTCGATATAACGTGGATAGACGATGACCGTGCACGGGGCATAAAACGATGCCGTTTTGTTCACCCAGCCAAAGACATCGCGCGCTTCCAAGCGAACAGCTTCCAATTGATGACGGCCGCGCGGCAAGGAAAGCAACCATGTACAAGAAAGGTGGCGGCGAAACGGCCAAGCAATCATCGCTCCTCCGTGCTTCCGCCCTTCCTCAGCAACAGCAAGCGCCGCCAGCGGAACCGCCCACGGCAACTCGATACGAACCATCACCGGAATCGATTCACCCGCATGGTAGCGCCGCGCCGGCACCGTCCGGCTTACCGCCGCGCGCCGAAGCGGATACATCGCGACCAAGAACGCATACAAACCGAACGGCAAAAAGCTGTAAAACAAAAACCAGCTGACAAATCCACCTTGAAACATGGCGTACGAAAACAAGACAGCCGCCAAAAGCAACAGGCGAAGAAAAGCGGGCCATCGTCGGCCATTCCATTTTCCTCTCATGCTCATCGCCGCCCTGGCACCGGCACCGGCGTGCGGGCAATGAGCTGTCCGATGATGGTTTCCGCATCAAACTTGTCCCATTTCGCCTCCGGCCGGACGAGCAGGCGGTGGGCGAGCACATAGGGAGCGAGCTGCTGCACATCATCGGGGATGACAAAATCGCGGCCATGGATGAACGCGTACGCCTGCGCCGCTTTCATCAAGGCGACCGACCCGCGCGGACTCACGCCTAAATAAACCGCTTCATGCTGACGGCTTTGTTGGATGAGATCGACGATATATCGTTTCACGGTATCGCTCACATGCACGTCGGCTACCTTTCGTTGCAGCGCAAGCAATTCATCAAGCGACATCACCGGGCCGATCTCCGCCAGCGGTGCCGTCTTTTCTAGACGGTTTAACATTTCGATTTCCTCGTCAGGGGACGGATAGCCCATATGCAATTTCAACAAAAACCGGTCAAGCTGGGCCTCAGGAAGCGGATACGTTCCTTCATATTCAATCGGGTTTTGCGTCGCCATCACAAAAAACGGCTGCGGCAGCGCCCGCGTGACACCATCCACCGTCACACTTCCTTCTTCCATCGCCTCAAGCAGCGCCGACTGCGTTTTCGGCGACGTCCGGTTAATCTCATCAGCCAACACAATATGGGCGACAATCGGGCCGGGCTTGTACTCAAACTGCCGTTCTTTTGGATTATAGACGGAAACGCCGATCACATCGCTCGGCAACAAATCCGGCGTAAATTGAATCCGTTTCAGCTCGGCGCTGAACGATTTCGCCAGCGCGCGCACAAGCATCGTCTTGCCGACGCCCGGCACATCTTCAAGCAACACATGGCCCTTGGCCAACAGCGCCGTTAAACTGAGCACAATGACATTGCGTTTTCCGACAATGACTTGTTCAATATTGCGGACAACTTGCTCAAGCGGGGAAAGCAACGGTTCGTTGATCGTCATGACATCAAACTCCTTTTATGGTGATCAATGGGACTTTTAGGGGTAGGCACTATCTAGTTTATACTATTAATATAATATCGAATATACACAACTTTTGGAATGGATTTGCAACAAAGGGGAAGGAGAAAAAGGGAGAAATCAAAAGAGAAATCAAAAATGAAAACGCCCATCCCACGGAAGCGGGATGAGCGCCTTTCCCTTAAATCATCTTCTCCGGTCTCACCCATTCCTCGTACTGCTCCGCCGTGACATACCCGGTTTTCAACGCCGCTTCCTTGAGCGTCAACCCTTCGCGATGGGCGAGCTTGGCGATTTCCGCCGCCCGGTCGTAGCCGATATGCGGGCTTAACGCCGTCACGAGCATGAGTGAGCGGTCCACGTATTCTTTCATTTTCGCTTCGTTCGCCTCCAGCCCTTGGGCGCACCGTTCATCAAACGAACGGATCGCATCGCCGAGCAGCTGCACGGACTGAATGGCGTTATAGGCGATGACCGGCTTGAACACATTTAATTGGAAGTTGCCTTGGCTCGCCGCAAAGCCGATCGTGGCGTCATTGCCGAACACTTGCACAGCGACCATCGTCATCGCTTCGCTTTGCGTCGGATTCACTTTCCCCGGCATGATCGAGCTTCCGGGTTCATTGGCTGGAATCGTGATCTCCCCGAGCCCGGAGCGCGGCCCGCTCGCCAGCCAGCGAATGTCGTTGGCGATTTTCATCAAATCGGCGGCGAGCGCTTTCAACGCTCCGTGGACGTAAACAATCTCGTCATGGCTGGTCAACGCGTGGAATTTGTTTGCTGCCGAGCGGAATGGGTAGCCGGTTTGCGCTTGCAGCTGTTTGGCGACTTGTTCGCCAAACGCCGGCGGCGCATTGAGCCCTGTGCCGACCGCCGTGCCGCCGATCGCCAAATCAAGCAGCTTCTCACTCGCCTCCATGATCATCGCCTTGCTTTTGTCAAGCATCGCCCGCCAGCCGGAAATCTCTTGTCCAAATGTGAGCGGCGTCGCATCTTGCAAGTGGGTGCGCCCGATTTTGATCGTCTTCCCATATTGGCGTTCTTTGGTCGCGAATGTCCCGATCAAGCCATCAAGCGCTGGCAGGAGGTGCGTTTGGATTTTCGTGTATATAGCGATATGCATCACAGTTGGGAATGTGTCGTTCGAGCTTTGCGACATGTTCACATCATCATTCGGGTGAATGCGCTCTTCCCCCTCATCCAGCAGCTCGCTCGCCCGTCTCGCCACGACTTCATTGACGTTCATGTTCGTCTGCGTGCCGCTTCCCGTCTGCCAGACGACGAGCGGAAAATGGTCATCCCATTGGCCCGCCAAAATTTCCTCGCACGCGGCCACAATCGCCCGCTGCTTCGCTTCGCTCAGTTTCCCGGCTCGGTGGTTGACGATGGCCGCCGCTTTTTTCAACTCGGCATAGGCGTAAATGAGTTCAAGCGGCATCGTTTCTTTGCCGATGCGGAAGTTTTGCCGGCTCCGCTCCGTCTGCGCCCCCCAGTACTTGTCGGCCGGCACCCGCACCTCGCCGAGCGAATCGCGTTCAATCCGCACGTTCATTCCATTCTCCTCCTTTGGATGTCACCTTTCCATTTCTAATTTTACCCAAAATCGGCAATGAAACAAATGAGCAGGCAAAACATCTATATAGATGCGACGAAGAAGTTTAACATCTCCTTGACGGAAAAGCGGTTTGTCTATTTTCGACTGTCGAAGGCAAGCCACAGGCTTGCCTCCGTCACGCCAAGGCGTGACGGAGGACCGAACAACCGCCTGCTTCACAGACCCATATATGGGTCTGGAAGCGGCGTTGTTCGGTCGCCCGACAGTCGATCAAATACTCGGTAAAAGCTGCAAATGGTAAAGCTTCAAATTGCATCTATATAATTGAGAAAGGGGGAACTACATGAAAAACAGATGTCTATGGCTCCTCATAGTTTTATGGCTGGCCGGTTGCCAATTGGGCGACATCCAACCGCCTGATCTAAGATTGACCATCAATTGAATCCAGCCAAGAACGGATCTTCTGACTCACCGCCAGTTGGACTGCCCTCTGCTGGTTTAATGCCTGTAATCTTTGGTTGATTGCTGTTTTCAGGAACAAACAAAAAGGACTTGGTTTCTTGCAGCGTCTTTAACTGCTCCTCCAGTCCTTTTTTGATGTTGCTGTTTTCATCTAATTCAATGGCATTTTTATCGAGAAGCGATGCAACCAAATCAGCGTCATGCACTTTCCCATTGATCGCCAATTTAATGGCGCTGTTGAGTTGTGTTTCTTTAATTTTTGCCTCATATGCTGCCTTCTCGTCTTTATATCGCTTCTCTAATTCCGCGAGCTTCGTTTGCAGTTCCTCATGCCCCTCCGCCTGCTTTCTGAGCTGTTTCAAATCGTGATCACGTTGCTCAAGTTGCTTTTTCATATCATCAAGGCTGGCTTTCAACTCATCGACCTTTGTTTTGTGAGCTTCGATGGATTTCCCATGCTCGGCCATAATCTTTTCAATCACGTCTTTTTCGAGACCTAAACTTTCAAGAAATTCGCGTTTCATGGTATTCCTCCTCTGGTTACGTTTTTTAACGTGGTTACGGCCACGAACCGCTTTGTTCTTTAACGTCTACAAATGCTAAAAAGACGAGAAAATAAAAAAAAGCACGTAACCAATCGAGTAGGTTAAGTGCTTTTACATTTGTAAGTAATTTCAGCAATTTCTTCGCTTGTCACATAAAACATATCATCGTCATCAGTAGCGTTTTGACAATAGTACTTTGGTTCAGTAGGATACACTTCTAAAACCGTCGCCTCTACACCATTCTTTAAACGAATGACATCTAACTCTCCAACATCCATTTTCAACCCTCCATTTTATTTTTTGCCTTGTTCTCATCAACAATATATACGGTTGTTAACCGTGGAGTGGATTCACCTTTTCGGATCATCCATGATGTTAGAACATACGCCTCACGGCCAGTAGGGCCTTTTAATTTAATAATCGATTCGTACCGATCTCCATAATTATCAGTCCCCTTATACTTAGCAAAGCTATTGGGAAGCTCTTTTAAAATGTTGTTTTTTAACTCCTGCCAGTTACTTAAATTATACCCTAGCAATTCATCAAATAAAATGGCTTTCGGTCCTCCCGATTTATGATTTTTATCCAAAGCGTAATTTGTGAGTTTTTGGTCAACGAATATAGCTCGCTCAATATTCGGAATGACGTTTGAAGCTCGTTTCGATTCTGGTACATAAAATTTATTATTCTTTTGATGAATAGAACTTAGCCACTCTTCATACGAAATCGAATCCACCAACCCATTCATCGACTGTCGTTTCTAGCCTTTTGTGTACTCCGATTCATCAAAATACGGAATCGTCGTCGTTCGGCAACGGACATGAAATGTCGGTGCCGTTGTGCCAGGTTTATAATTTTTTACCTCATACACTTTTCCGTCCATGCTTCGGCAAATGTCCGATGTCCGCATATCGAGCGTGGCTAAAATCTCATACTTCTCCATTCCTGCATCGCACGAAACCGAGCAAGATCCACTTGTTGAAATTCCTTGATCTTAAGGATCCGTCATTTTCACAGAAAAAATTGATTAAAAACCATTGGTACGTATTTTAATACGTGTTATAATATAATCAAGGAGGGAGGGAAATGAAGAGTTACTCTTCAAAGGAATTAATAAAAATCATACAACAAGATGGATGGTACATAGTAAGAACAAGTGGCAGTCATCATCAGTTTAAACATCCCAGTAAGCCCGGACTAGTAACCATCCCTCATCCAAAGAAAAACGTACCGATCAAAACAGTAAAAAGCATACTCAAACAGGCGGGGCTATTATAAGCCTCTCCTAAAGGAGGTTAACATATATGCATAAAAAAGACCGTTATATTTATCCAGCTATTTTCGATTACGGCAGCGATGGAATATCTGTTGAGTTTCCTGATCTTCCTGGCTGCTTTACTTGCGGAGATACAGAAGAAGAAGCTTTTAAAATGGCTAAAGAGGCGATGGCATTACACTTATACGGCTTGGAACAGGAAAATGAAGAGATTCCTCAGCCTTCAAAAGCATCGGAAATTCAAACAGAAAACAATCAAGTAATCGTGTTCATCGAGGTATGGATGCCACCTTTTAGACATGAAATGGAAAATAAAGCGGTTAAAAAGACGCTGACTATCCCGAAATGGCTTGATGATCTAGCGAAAGAACATAACGTGAACTACTCCCAAATTCTTCAAGAAGCATTAAAGAAGCATCTTGGCGCTACCGACCGATAAATAAATTATAAAAAAGCCTCTCCACCCACACAGGCAGAAGAGGCTTTCTTTTATGCGTTTTTTGATTTTTCTTTCGGCGCGTTCAATCATCGTTTGGACGCTGCTGGATGATATACAGAGATAATTCGCAATCTCACTATATGTTAACCCGTGGTGCTAGATAAAATCGAGTAAACATAAAAATAGCCCTTGCCTGTGGATCTCCTGTAGAATGAAAGTGCCACCCAACATTCGAAAGGAGAATCCCCATGCAAGAGCACTTTCATTTTACTACAGATCAAGCGAAAATTCAAAAACAATACGCAGCGATTCAAATTTAGTGAACTAATGAGCACCTTCATCCAAAACTTATGATTTTCGTGGTCAAAATGTGGTCAAAACAAAAAGAACACCGGGGAAAACCCCAGTGTTCCAAGGCTTTTGCGGCGAGATTACATCATGCCGCCCATATCCGGCATGTTGTTGTTGCCTTTGTTTTCTTCCGGTTTGTCGGCAACGACCGCTTCTGTCGTCAAGACCATTGCGGCGACAGATGCAGCGTTTTGCAGCGCCGAACGAGTGACTTTCGTCGGGTCAACGATACCAGCTTCGATCATGTCGACCCATTCACCTGTTGCCGCATTGAAGCCGATGCCCGGTTTTTCGTTTTTCAGGCGCTCAACGATGATCGAGCCTTCCAGACCAGCGTTTTGCGCGATTTGACGAACCGGTTCTTCGATCGCGCGCAATACGATTTTCACGCCGGTTGCTTCATCGCCTTCCGCTTCGATGGCAGCGACTTTGTTGTAGATGTTCATCAATGCCGTACCACCGCCGGCGACAATGCCTTCTTCAACAGCCGCACGAGTCGAGTTGAGCGCGTCTTCGATGCGCAGTTTGCGTTCTTTCAATTCTGTTTCTGTTGCCGCACCGACTTTGATGACCGCTACGCCGCCAGCCAATTTCGCCAAGCGTTCTTGCAGTTTTTCGCGGTCGAATTCGGACGTCGTTTCTTCAAGCTGCGCACGGATTTGGTTGATACGCGCTTTGATGCGATCCGAATCGCCAGCGCCTTCGACGATGGTCGTCGTTTCTTTCGTAACGACAACTTTCGACGCACGGCCGAGCGAAGCGATCGTTGTCGATTTCAATTCACGGCCAAGCTCTTCCGAGATCACCTCGCCGCCAGTCAAAATCGCGATGTCTTCGAGCATCGCTTTGCGGCGATCGCCGAAGCCAGGCGCTTTCACGGCAACCGCATTGAACGTACCGCGCAGTTTGTTGACAACAAGCGTCGCGAGTGCTTCGCCTTCGACATCTTCAGCAATGATCAAGAGCGGGCGGCCTTGTTGGACCACTTGTTCTAATACCGGCAACAGTTCTTGAATGCTCGATACTTTTTTGTCCGTGATGAGGATGTACGGATTTTCCAGAACAGCTTCCATTTTTTCCGTATCCGTAATCATGTACGGCGAAACGTAACCGCGGTCGAATTGCATCCCTTCGACAACGTCGAGTTCCGTCGTGAAGCCTTTCGATTCTTCAAGCGTGATGACGCCGTCATTGCCGACGCGTTCCATCGCTTCAGCAATCAATTGACCGACTTCTTCGTCAGCAGCCGAAATCGCAGCCACTTGGGCGATCGACTCTTTCCCTTTGATCGGTTTGGAGATGGCTTTTAATTCTTCAACAGCAACCGCAACCGCTTTTTCAATCCCGCGGCGGATGCCCATCGGGTTGGCACCAGCAGCCACGTTTTTCAAGCCTTCACGGATCATCGCTTGAGCCAATACCGTAGCGGTTGTTGTACCGTCCCCAGCGATGTCGTTCGTTTTGCTGGCGACTTCAGCGACAAGTTTCGCGCCCATGTTTTCAAACGGATCTTCGAGTTCGATTTCTTTCGCGATTGTTACCCCGTCATTCGTGATGAGCGGCGAACCGAATTTTTTCTCCAATACGACGTTGCGGCCTTTCGGACCTAATGTGACTTTCACTGCGTCTGCGAGTTTGTCCACCCCGCGCAACATCGCACGGCGCGCTTCTTCGCTGAACTTGATTTGTTTTGCCATACCCCGTTACCTCCTTATGAATATTGTTGGACTGCGTGCCACAAGTTAAGTATCCGAGTTAAGCATCTAGCAATGTTTTCGGAATGTTTATGTGATGAACGCATATATTAGCGGATGACAGCCAAAATATCGCTTTCGCGCAAAATTAAGTATTCTTTGCCGTCGTATTTCACTTCTGTGCCCGCATATTTCGAGAAGATAATGCGGTCGCCAACTTCGACTTCCGGAGCGATGCGTTGGCCGTTATCGAGCACGCGGCCTGCACCGACAGCGACAACGCGTCCTTCTTGCGGTTTTTCTTTCGCCGTATCCGGCAGCACGATACCGCTAGCCGTTTTTTCTTCTGTTTCCACGACTTCAATGACAATGCGATCGCCTAATGGCTTCAACACGGGGAACAACCTCCTTAACGATAGTTTTCACCGTTCTTATTAGCACTCATCACTATCGAGTGCTAACACACTTATAATATTAATGAACTTCTTTCGGTTTTGCAAGTAGGAAATACAAAAAAATAACTGTTTTTCTCTCCCGAGAGAAGAAAGGGCAATATAAGACGGCCGGCCTTGCCCTAAACCTCTGTCTATGCGGAGCCCTTTTTCATTATTGCACATTTCCAAAATCGATAAACGGCACCGGCCCATTTTTTTACAGCGATGAGACAGGCTTGGGGGGCGCAGTTTTCTTACTATTTTCGCCATATATGTGATACAATACGGATATAATTTGAAATAAAAGGGGTAGAGGGTTTGAAACGCAACCACTGGTACGTCATCATCACGTATATCGTCATGCAGCTGTCCGCCTTTGTCGGCGTGCCGCTTCTTCGCGCCCTCGGCGTCGGTCAAGGAGCGGAAAGCCGCCTCGAAGCCGCCAAACTGGCTTCCGGGTATTGGGCGATCATTAGTTTCCTGCTCGCTTTTGTCATTATCCTATGGCTGCTCCGCGGTGACCGCGACGAACGAATGATGCGGCGGCTGCCGCTCGCTTCCTCGTGGATGTGGGCGGTCTTGGGCGTCTTTTTGGCGCTCGCGGCCCAAAGCATCGCCGCCAACATCGAATGGCGGCTGCTCGGCATCAAACCAGGGTCGGAAAATACAAGGCAAATCATCGATATCATCCGCCTGACGCCGCTGTTGGTCGTCGTCACCTCCGTCATCGGCCCGATTTTGGAAGAGCTCATCTTCCGCAAAATCATTTTCGGCTCGCTTTATGAAAAATACAACTTTTGGCTTGCTGCGCTTGTCAGTTCGCTCTTGTTTGCCATTGTCCATATGGAGCCGGAACATTTGCTTCTGTACACATCCATGGGGATGGTATTCGCGTTTTTATACGCGAAAACCGGACGCATTTTCGTACCGATTTTCGCCCATGTCGCCATGAATACGTTCGTCGTCGCCATGCAGACGCTGTTGGCCGACGAGATTGAGAAAATGATGCGCCAGTCCGAGCTGCCGCTCGCCGTTTGGAGGGTTTGGCTATGATGCGAAACCCTCGGCTGTTTTCGCTTCCGTATTTCGTCTTAGGCTTGCTGTTTACGTATTTGGCCATCGAAAGTGCTCATGAAACGGTTTGGAACGTCTCCACCATCGCTTTAGCGGCGCTCGCTGCCTTTGATTTCGGCACCGCCCTTCGCCTTCTTTTCGCCTCAAAACGCTGACCCCCTTCCCGTGATTCGCACGGGAAGGGACCAGAACATCAATCTCATGACGGCGATCATATCGTGAAAATGGAAACGAAAAAACAAGAGGCCGGCCTCAAAGCCCTGTTTTGCGGCTTTTGAGACAGCCCCTTCGTTTGGCCCGGCCTTGCTCGCTTTCCTCTTAATGATCGATTTTTTAGTCCCGCCTCACTCATTGCCTTCCTCCTCGGCTGCTCGCTGCGCTTTCCGATAGCCGATGCGCGCCACCCAAATGCTTCCTTCATACAAAATGGTGAGCGGAATCATGACGATCACTTGCGACAGCACATCCGGCGGCGTAATGACCGCCGCTAAAATAAGCAGCGCCAAATACGCATACTTGCGGATGCGAACAAGAAGCTGCGGCGTAATAAGCCCTAAGCGGGTGAAAAACAGCACAACAATCGGAAGCTGAAACACGATGCCAAACGGCAGCACGAGCTGAAGCAAAAACTGAAAATATTCATTAATGCCGATCATTTGTTGAACCCCTAGTTGGTCAGCCAGCTGGCTCATAAACCGAACGACAAACGGAAACAAGACGAAATAAGCGAAGCTGACCCCGGCTAAAAAAAGAACGATCGACGCCGGGATATAGCTTAACGTCACTTTCCGCTCTTTTTCATACAGACCGGGGCTGACAAACGCCCAAATTTGGTACAACAACACCGGAGCCGACAGAACAGCCGCGATGACGAAGGCAAACTGAAAATACACTTTAATCGGATCGGTGAGGCGAAAGGCGTTCATGGTCAAATGCTTCGCCTCGGCCGTTCGCTGCAAATACAAAATGACATCATCGACAAAAAAGAAACTAACGACAAGCGCCGCAGCAAAAAAGACAAGCACGATGATGAGCCGTTTCCGCAGTTCACCCAGATGCTCATACACCGACATTTCTTTGTCATTCATTGGTTCCCCATCCTGCCTTGTCATCGGTCGGTTTTCGTTTCTTCGTCATCAGCGAGCCCTTTTGTGGCGTCTTTAAACTCGCGAAGCGACTGGCCGAACGACCGCCCTAATTCCGGCAGCTTTTTCGTGCCAAACAGCAACAAAATCACAACAACGAGCAACAAATATTTCATGTGTTGTTCTCTCCTTTTTACGATGGCGATGGATAGTTTTTCAAAAAATAGACGAGCGACTGCAGCTCAATGGCTAAATCGATATGATGGACGCGAATATGGTTCGGCACGTTCAACCGTGCCGGAGTAAAGTTTAAAATGCCTTTAATTCCTTGCGCGACAAGGCGGTCGGTCAGCGCTTGAGCCGCGGCGGCCGGCACGGTTAAAATGGCGACCGGGATGTTTTCGTGAAGCCGCTTCTCCAATTCATCGAGATGATAGACCGGCACCCCGCCGACTGTCGTCCCTACCTTCCGCTCATCGACATCAAACGCCATCACGATTTTCGTATTGTTGTTTTTCGAAAAATTATAGTTTAAAAAGGCCGTGCCTAAATTGCCGACGCCAAACAAGGCGACTTCGGTCACCTCATCCTCTTCAAGCGTCCGGCGGAAAAACGACAACAAATAATTGACATTATACCCGTATCCCTTTTTACCAAGCGCACCAAAATAGGAGAAATCGCGGCGGATCGTCGCCGGATCAACTTTCACCGCCTCGCTCAACTCGGCAGAGGAGACGCGCTGCTTGCCGGAAGCGTGCAAGTTTTTCAAAAACCGATAGTAAAGCGGCAGCCGTTTGGCGGTTGCCTGCGGAATTTTCGGTTGTTCGTTGCTCATGATCTCATCCCCTAGCTAATCGGTTTTCCGTCGGTAATGGCCAGACTTCCCGCCCGTTTTTTCGACCAAATACGTCGGACCGATGACCATTCCTTTATCAAGCGCCTTGCACATATCGTACACCGTCAACGCACAGACCGAAGCGGCCGTCAGCGCTTCCATTTCCACTCCTGTGCTCCCTTTCGTTTTCACCGTTGCAGTGATGACGAGCTTATGCGCTTCTCCATCGTTTTCCCAAGCAAAAGCAATGTCCACACCCTTTAACATAAGCGGGTGACACATTGGAATAAGGTCAGCTGTCTTCTTCGCCGCCATCACCCCCGCCACTTGAGCGACGGCAAGCACATCCCCTTTCTCGATCGCGTTGCTCGTCATTTTTTCGTAAATTTCCCGGCTGACAGTCACGCTCGTTTGCGCCACGGCCACTCGCACTGTATCTTCTTTGTGCGTAATATCGACCATTTTCGCGCGCCCTTGTTCATTGAAATGAGTGAACGATGACAATACAATCTCCTCCATTTATACACTATACACGATTTTTCATCATTCGTCTTTGACCGTTTTCGCGACTTACGTTAAACTATTCGCGAGGTGAAATGACATGATCATTTTGCAAGTGCACGGGCTCACGAAATATTTCGGCGCTGACCTTATTTTATCGAATATAAAACTAGAAATACAGTCCCGCGACCGAATTGCCCTTGTCGGCCGCAACGGAGCGGGAAAATCGACATTGTTGAAAATCATCGCCGGTGAACTATCTTTCGACAGCGGCAAAATCATCAAACCAAACCATATCAAAATTGGCTATTTGGCGCAAAACAGCGGGCTCGACTCGCCGCGTTCCATTTGGGACGAAATGCTTGAGGTATTCACCCCGCTTCTAGGACTCGAAAAACAGCTCGCCGAACTCAGCATGCAACTCGGCGACCCGGATGTGCTCGCCGATCCAGCTCGCTATGAAAAAACGCTGAAAACGTATGACGAGCTGCAAGAACAATACAAAGAACAAGGCGGCTACCAATACGAAGCCGACATCCGCTCCGTTTTGCACGGGCTGCAGTTTTCCTCATATGATTATAAAACAACGCCGGTCTCGTCGTTAAGCGGCGGACAGCGGACGCGGCTTGCCCTTGGGAAATTGCTGTTGTCCAAGCCGGATTTATTGATTTTGGACGAGCCGACGAACCATTTGGATCTTGAGACGCTCGCTTGGCTGGAGCAGTACTTGCAAGCCTATCCCGGCGCCGTCCTGGTTGTTTCCCACGACCGCTACTTTTTAGACAAAATCGTCACCGACGTGTACGAACTGTCGAACGCCACGCTCAAACACTATGCCGGCAACTACAGCCGCTATTTGGAGCTGCGGGCCGAGCAATACGAACAAGAGTTAAGACGGTACGAGAAACAGCAGGAGGAAATCGCCCGGCTCGAAGACTTCATCCAACGCAACATCGCCCGTGCCTCGACAACCAAACGGGCGCAAAGCCGGCGAAAGCAACTGGAAAAAATGGAACGGCTCGAGCGGCCTGTCGGCGATGAAAAATCAGCCTCCTTTTCGTTCTCGATCGATCGGCCGAGCGGCCATGAAGTGCTCACCGCCGAAGACATAGCCGTTGGCTATGGCGACGGTGCACCCGTCATCCGCCAAATCAGCTTCCGCATCACGCGCGGCGAAAGCGTCGCCCTAGTCGGGCCGAACGGCATCGGCAAGTCGACATTGCTGAAGGCGATCGCCCGAAAACTCCCTATCCAAGCAGGAGAGCTCCGCTACGGCGCAAACGTCCAAATCGGCTATTACGATCAAGACCAAGCTGATTTGTCATCGAACAAACGGGTGCTTGACGAGCTGTGGGACGCCTACCCCGAAAAGACGGAAAAAGAAATTCGCACTGTGCTCGGCAACTTCCTGTTTTCCGGCGATGATGCCTTAAAACCGGTCTCCGCTTTAAGCGGCGGGGAGAAAGCACGCCTGGCGCTCGCCAAGCTGATGCTGCAAAAAGCAAATGTCCTCCTTTTGGACGAACCGACAAACCATCTAGACCTCGACAGCAAAGAAGTGCTCGAGCAAGCGCTCATCGACTACCCGGGAACGATTTTGTTCGTTTCCCACGACCGCTATTTCATCAACCGAATCGCAACAAAGGTGTTTGAACTTTCCAGCGGAGGCCTAACTGAATACTTAGGCGACTATGATTACTACATCGCCAAAAAAGAAGAAATGCGCGAACTGGCGCTCCTGAACGTCCGCCCGACAGAAACGGCAAGCGATTCGGCCAAAACGACGTACGAGCAAGAAAAAGAGGAAAAAAAACGGCGGCGCCAGCGCCAACGCCGCTTGGATGAAATCGAAGCCGAGATTGCAGCGCTTGAAGCACAAATCGTTGAGATCGAGCAGCAACTTTGTGATCCATCCGTTTACGGCGATTATGAAACGATGCAACGATTGACTCAAGAAAACGACGAGCGGAAGCAGCGAGTCGAAACGTTATTGGCCGAATGGGAACAGCTTTATACTTCACTATAACTGACAACCCGCCTCTGGTTTCGGCGGGTTGTTTTTTAGTTAGTCACATTATCCACAAAAAAATCCACAATTTCTACCGTGGAATATAAGTTATTCACCAACTTTTCCACATTATCCACAAACAATAGCTTCCTTTTGCAGGAAAATCACTGTGTATTGTTTTTCTTATTGTTTATAGTGCTTTTCCGCCTTTTCCACATTGTCCACAGATTTGTGGATAAAAATATACACAAACTTTTTTCACACTAAAACAAAAAGGACGATTCGTTTGCCTGCCGCAAACGGATCGCCCTTCGGTGTCTTTCTCGTTTCAGCCCAACCGCCTAGACAAGCGGTAAGCTTGGATTGGCGTTGAGCGCCAAATCAGCCCACTTTCCTTGTTGATATAACACTGTTCCCGCAGCGGCAATCATCGCCGCATTGTCGGTGCATAGCGATAACGGCGGGATGACAAGCTCCACATCGGGGAGCTCTTTCATTTTATCCTGCAGTGCAGCCCGCAGCCCGCGGTTAGCCGCCACCCCGCCGGCGAGCAGCACTTGCCGTACGCGGTATTCTTTGGCGGCCTGCACCGTTTTCGTCACCAGCACATCGACGACGCTGGCCTGAAAGCTCGCGGCCATCTGTCTCGGATCGATCTCCTCGCCGCGCTGTTTCGCGTTGTGGAGCGCATTGAGCACCGCCGATTTTAAGCCGCTGAAGCTGAAATCATACGACCCTTCCTCAAGCCACGCTCGCGGCAAATCAATCACCGGCTCGCCCTCATGGGCCAACCGGTCGATGTGCGGTCCTCCTGGGTACGGAAGGCCTAAAGCCCGCGCCACCTTGTCATACGCCTCACCGGCAGCGTCATCGCGCGTTTCACCGATCACCGCAAATTTCCCATGCTCTTTCATGTACACTAGTTCCGTATGACCACCGGAAACGACGAGCGCCAACAGCGGAAACTTCATTTCGGCCACTAATTGATTGGCGTAAATATGACCGGCGATATGATGCACCCCAATAAACGGCAGTCCATGAGCAAACGCCAACGCTTTCGCCGCGTTCACCCCGACAAGAAGCGCCCCGACAAGCCCCGGTCCGGCCGTCACCGCCACCGCATCAAGGCCCGCAAACGATACGCCGGCCTGCTGCATCGCTTCCTCAATGACGAGCGTAATTTGCTCCACATGATGGCGGGAAGCAATTTCCGGCACGACGCCGCCAAACCGCCGATGGCTTTCCATTTGCGACGCCACCACATTCGATAAAATCTCTCTTCCGTTTTTCACGACCGCTGCCGCCGTTTCATCGCAGCTCGTTTCAATGCCTAATACATATACGTCTTCATTCATCTCAGCTTCACCCACATGACTAACGCGTCTTCAAAGTTATCCGGATAATACCGTTTGCGAATGCCTCCGTTGCGAAATCCAAGCTTTCGGTACAGCGACTGGGCGACATGATTGGACACGCGCACCTCAAGCGTCATCGTCGCCGCCCCGTGCTGCCTGGCCATGTCCATCAGGCGTCGCATGAGCGCTTCACCAAGCTTTTGCCCGCGAAACTGCGGCAACACGGCTACATTCGTCACATGCGCCTCATCGATGACAAGCCACATCCCGCCATACCCGATGATCTGCCCGTTGTACACCATGACGATATATTTGGCATAGCGGTTGTACATGAGCTCGTTGTAAAACGATTCACGGCTCCAAGGCGCAGTAAACGATGCCTGCTCGACTTGCACGACCTCATCAATGTCATGAACAGTCATTGGCCGAAATTGAACATTGATCCCCATCGTTCTGTTCCCCTTTTTGTTTCGCGAGCCATTTCGCCTCCGCCTCGGCAAGGCGGAGATAGTTCGGTACAAACACATGGGCGTTCTCGCGCTCTTTTTGTTTGCCGAGCATCACCAACTCGCTCGGACGCGGCAACGCCAAAGACGGCGGGGCCACGTGAACCCGTTCGCCTAAATGGCTCCGAAACAAATCGCTATATAGCGGTGCATCCGCACCAATGAACAATACATCCTCTTCCCGCTCGCTCAACCGACGCGCCCACTCATCCGCCGCCACAATGCGGTCCGCCTCAAGGCAGCGGAGCGCACCGCCTTCGTAGCGATAAAGCCCGGTGTAAATTTGTCCGCGCCGCGCGTCAAACAGCGGAACGATCACCCCAGGAAAATAGCGGCCATTGGCGGCGAGCACCTCAAGGCTTGATACCCCAGCGATCGGAATACCGAGCGACCAGGCAAGCGTTTTCGCAATCGTCACGCCGATCCGTACCCCGGTATACGACCCCGGCCCTTTCGCTACAACGATTAAATCGAGATCTTTCGGAGCAACGTCACATCGTCGAAGCAACAACTCAATGGCTGGCATCGCCCGGGATGAATGGTCTTTTTTCACATTGGTGATGAATTCCCCTTTCACGACATCACCATCTACCAACGCAATGCCAAGCGGCATATTCGATGTATCAATTCCCAATACTTTCATGACGGAAAAATCTCCTTGCACAACTGTTCATAACGCTCCCCCGACGGCTCAAAGCGAAGCAACCGCTCATCGCCGCCTCGATGAAACAAGGAAACGGTCAGCCGTTCCTCAGGCAACTGGCCGGCGATCAAATGCGCCCATTCAACAACCGTAACACCATCGCCAGCAAAATATTCGTCAAATCCAAGATCTTCCCATTCATCTTCAAGTCGGTATACATCCATATGATAAAGCGGAAGCCGACCATCATATTGCTTAATAATCGTAAACGTCGGGCTATTGACCGTTTGCGTAATGCCCAGCCCTTCAGCAAGACCTTTCGTAAACGTCGTCTTTCCCGCCCCGAGATCACCTTCTAACGCGATGACCATTCCCGGCTCAAGATGTTCCGCCAGCCGGCGGGCCACCGACTTCGTTTCTTCCGGAGAATGCACCAAAATTTCAATTTTTTTCATTTTGTTCTACCTTATCCCCTTTTATCATCTTCACTCTTGCTTTTGAAATTGTATCATATCCGAACATCTTGCCGCCACTTCCAAAACTAAAAATAGGCATAGGAGAAAAGGCAAAACAAAAAGGACGATCCCGCGCAGCCTTTTGGCTCGCTGACAGATCGCCCTGTTGCGCAATCGCCCCTAAAAAGAAAAAGGGAATGAGGCGTGTCGAAACTCCCTGGTGAATGAAGCTGCCTAGCAACGACCTACTCTTGCAGGGGCGCTGGCCCCAACTACCATCGGCACTGGAGGGCTTAACTTCCGTGTTCGGGATGGGAACGGGTGTTTCCCCTCCGCCATAGCCACTAGGCAAGCGGAAAAA